>NZ_LN868938.1:1824381-2432508 GCF_001182745.1 Nocardia farcinica
GCCACGCTGGCCGACATCCCCACCGGCGCGGCCCATCCGCTGGCGCTGCACGTCGGGCAGTGGGACACCATCGAACCCGCCGTCGACGCGATCATCGCCGAGTTCGGCAGCCTCGACATCGTGGTCAACAACGCGGGCATCGCCCCGCTCGCCCCGAACCTGGCCGCGGTCGGCGAGGGCCTGTGGGACAAGACCCTCGAGGTGAACCTCAAGGGCCCGTTCCGGTTGATGGCGGTGGCGGGCGCGCGGATGGCGGCCGCGGGCGGCGGGTCGATCGTCAACATCTCCAGCATCGGCGCGGAGCGGCCCAGCCCGCCGGAGGCGATGTATGCCGCGGCCAAGAACGGGCTCAACGCCTTGACCCGCGCCTTCGCCCAGGAGTACGCGCCGACGGTGCGGGTGAACTGCGTGATGCCCGGTGGTTTCGCCACCGACATGGCCGAGCACTGGGACGAGGAGTTCGTCGGCAAGATCGTCGACCGGCTTCCCGCGGGCAGGCTGGGCAGGCCCGAGGAGATCGCGGGCATCGTGGTGCACCTGGCCTCCGACGCCGCCGGCTACACCACCGGCGCGCTCATCCCGGTCGACGGCGGCCGCACCGCGGTGTACTGAGGTGGGGCGACGATGAGCGAATCAGCCTTCCTGGACACCATGTTCGGACTGCACGGGCGCGTCGCGGTGGTCACCGGCGCCTCCTCGGGTCTCGGCCTCGGCTTCGCCCGCACGCTCGCCGGCGCGGGCGCGACCGTCTACGCCGCCGCCCGCCGCCTCGACCGGCTCGACGCGCTCGCCGCGGAGAACCCGCGGATCGTGCCGGTGCGCTGCGACGTCACCGCCGACGCCGACCGCCGGGCCCTGGTCGATCGCTGCCATGCCGAGCACGGCCGCCTCGACGTCCTGGTCAACAACGCGGGCCGCCCCGGCCCGCCGCACGCCGAGGAGGAGACCGCCGCCGGGTTCGCCGCCATCCTCGAGGTGAACCTGCTGGCCGGCTTCCACCTGGCCACCTACGCCGCCACCCGGCTGCCCGCGGGCGAGCGCGCCTCCTACATCAACATCGCCTCGGTGGTCGGGCTGGTCTCCACCGCGCCGATCGGCGGGGCCAGCTACGCCGCCTCCAAGGCGGGCACCCTCGGGCTGACCCGTGAGCTGGCCGGTCAGTGGGGCAGGCGGGGGATCCGGGTGAACGCCGTCGTGCCGGGCTGGTTCGATACCGAGATGACCGACGGACTGTTCGACAACGAGAAGTCCGCGGGCTGGGTACGGCGCAACACCATGCTCGGCCGCGGCGGCGCACCCGGCGAGGTCGACGGGGCGGTGCTGTTCCTGGCCTCGGACGCCTCCTCGTACGTGACCGGCCAGACCCTGGTCGTCGACGGCGGCTGGACGGCCCGCTGATGCTCGCCGTGCAACTCACCGCGTGGGGCGCCGAACCGGAGGTCCGGGACGTCCCGATGCCGCGTCCGCGCGGCGAACAGGTGCTGGTGCGGGTCGCGGCGGCCGGGCTGTGCCGCTCGGACCTGCACGTCATGGACTCCCCCGCCGGTGTGTTCGACTATCCGCTGCCGCTGACCCTCGGCCACGAGGTGGCGGGCACGGTCGCGGAGGTCGGCCCCGAAGCCGACCCCGGCTGGCTCGGCGAACCGGTGGTGGTGCACGGGGTGTGGAGCTGCGGGGACTGCCGCAACTGCCGGCGCGAGCGGGAGAACTACTGCCTGGCCACCCGCCGCCGCCCGGACGGCAGGCTGGCCCCGCTGGGCAACGGCCTGGGACACCACGGCGGCCTTGCCGAGGCCATGCTGGTTCCGTCCACCCGCTTCCTGGTCCGCGCGCACGGAGTCGATCCGGTCGCGGCGGCGCCCCTGGCCGACGCCGGGGCCACCGCCTACCACGCGATCCGGGAACACCTCGACCTGATCGATGCGGACACCGTCGTCCTGGTGATCGGGATCGGCGGGCTCGGCCATCTCGCCGTGCAGGTGCTGCGTGATCTCGGCGTCCGCGCGATCGTGGCGGTCGACGAACGCGCCGAGGCGCGCGATCTCGCGGTGCGGCTTGGCGCGCGCATCGCGCTCCCGGACGTCGAGTCCGCGGCGGCCGAGCTCGCCGCGGCGGGCGGTGCCGACCTGGTCCTGGACTTCGCGGGTGCGCCCGCCACGGTCGCCCCGGCCGCACGCACGCTCGCGCCCGGCGGACGGCTGGTGCAGGTCGGCAGCGCGGGCGGGCGGGTCGAGGTCGGCAAGGATCTCGGGCTGGCCGCCGGCTGGCGGGTGGCCGCACCGTTCTGGGCCACCCGCGCCGACCTGGCCGCGGTGCTCGACGCCGCCCGCCGCGGCGCGCTGCACAGCACCACGGCCACCTTCCCGTTGGCCGAGGCGCCCGCGGTCTATCGCGCGTTGCGCGCGGGCACGATCACCGGGCGCGCGGTGCTGATCCCACCCGGACTGTCCCCATCGAGCACGAGGAACCGACGATGAAGGTACTGGCGAAGGAACTGATCGAGCGGTGCAGGCAGGCGCCCGGCACGCTCGCGGTGGTCGACGAGCACGGTGCGCACACCCTCGCCGAGATCGTCACCGCCGCCGAGGAACTGGCGTCCCGGCTGGCCGAGATCGACACCCGCGCGCCGACCGTGCTGGTGCAGGCGGACAACACCTGGCGCACCGTGGCGGCGGCGCTGGCCGTCGGTCTGCGCGGCGGTGTCGTCGCGGTGTTCAGCCCACACGCCAGCGCCGCCGAATTCCGGTTGGCCGTCGAGGACATCGACCCGGACGTCGTCGTGGGCGACGTGGCTACGCTGGCGCACTGGGCGGTCCCGGAATCCGGGTTCCCGGTCGGGGCACCCGGTTTCGACACCGTGTCGGTCCGCGCCAAGCCCGGCTTCGGTGACGTGACCCGCTGGCGCGGCGGCGCGGCGATCGCGATGACCTCCGGGTCCACCGGCAGGCCGAAGTGCGTGGTGCAGTCCGAGGAGGCCATCCGCTATGCCTGCGACCGCACCATCGAGGCGGTCGGCCTGCGTGCGGGCGAGGGCGTCGGCGCGTTCGTGCCGCTGTCCAGCGTCGCGGCCTTCTGTTTCGGCCTGTATCTGCCGGCGCATCTGGGCGGGCACATGGTCTGCGTCGGGCGCTGGTCGCCGGCCGCGGCGTTGGCCGCCATGCACGAGCTCCGGGTCGCCTGGACCATGCTGGTGCCCACGATGGCGCTGCAACTGTCGGTGGTCGACGACGCCGCGGGCAAGCTCGGCGCGCTGCGGGCCATGACGGTGGGCGGCGGTCCGATGAACGAGCGCGCCCTCGCCGAGGCGGAGTCCGTGCTGGGCACCACGTTCCTGCGGGTGTTCGGCATGTCGGAGTGCCTCGGCCACACCACCCCGCGTCCCGACGACCCGCCCGCGATCCGGCTGGGCCGCGACGGACGCCCCTTTCCCGGTACGGTGGTGCGCGCCGTCGGCGGGGACGGAAACCCCTTGCCGCCGGGCGAGATCGGCGACGCCCAGGTGAAGGGGCCGTCCTTGTTCGTCGGCTATGCTCGCCACGGCGTTCCGGTGCCGCCGGAGCTCACCCCGGACGGCTTCCTGCCGACCGGTGACCTGGTGGAGGTGGCGGCGGACGGATCGATCCGGGTGATGGGCCGCCAGAAGCAGATCATCATCCGGGGCGGGCGCAACATCGACATCAACGAGATGGAGGCGGCCCTGGCCGCGCTGCCGGGCGTGGTGCAGGTGTGTGTGGTGCCGGTGCCCGACGACCTGTTGGGTGAACGCGCCGCCGCGCTGATCGTGACAGGCGGCGCGCCGCTGACCCTGGCCGAGGTGACCGAGCGGCTGGCGGTCGCGGGCGTTCCCAAGGCGAAGTGGCCGGAATACGTCTTCACCGTGCCCGACCTGCCGCAGAATCGGGTCGGCAAGCTGTCCCGGCCGGACGCCGTGCGCCTGGCCACGCAGCTGGCGACACTCGACCCGAGTTCATCTCAGGTGCGGTAGAGTTCCTTCATTTACGACAACAAGCGCCTGGGGGCATTGGCTGATGACCGTCGACACCGAGAAACGCCGTGAGAGTCCGCGTTCGAAGCGGGCCACCATCCTCGCGGTCGCGATCGAGCAGTTCGGGCGTACCGGCTACGAGCACACCAAGTGGGCCTCGATCGCCGACGAGGTCGGCATCGGCCAGACCGCCCTGTACCACTACTTCGAATCCAAGGCGCACTGCCTGCTCACCATCATGCGGCTCGAACTGGCCGACTCGGTGGCCCGGTTCGACGCCACCACCGCCGAGATCGAGGATCCGGCCGAGGCACTGCGCGCGGCGGTGAGCGGCGCGCTGGCGGCCACCCCGAGCGACGCGTTGCAGCGCCGGATCCTGCAGAACCACATGGATCTGCTGGCCGGGGAACGCCAGTCGGAGAAGGAGGAGGCCGAGCGGCTGCGCTCGCGCGAGCTGGTGCAGGAGATCGAGTCGCGCTGGACCGCGCTGATCGCCCGCGGGATCGAGGCGGGCGTGTTCGTCGACGACGATCCGCGCACGCTCGGCCGGTTGGTGCTGGGCATGATCGTCAGCGTGTGGCGCTGGTATCGCCCGGACGGTCCGCTCACCCTGGACCAGATCATCGAGACCGTGCGCGAGGCGGCGGTCCGCGTCGCCGCGAAGTAACACCGAGGCCGTCCCGCGGGACGGCCTTTCTTCCACCCCGCCAAACAGAACAGAATTCAATTAGGAGACTCCGATGTACAACCTGATCGTGCTGGCGGCCCGCCCCGGCGATTGGACCCACGAGCAGTTCATCGACTGGTGGCGCGGCGAGCACGCCGAGGTGACCTATCCGCTGCCCGGCCTGGTGCGCTGGCAGCACACCGAGATCCTGGACAGCGGCGACGAACGCTCGGCGGGGTGGGACGGCCTGTCCGTCCTGAGTTTCGAGTCCCGGGAGGCGCTCGACGCGGCACTGGCCAGCCCGCAGTGGCGGGCGGCCGTCGAGCACGTGGGCGCGATGCGGGGCCGCCGGATGATCTGGTTCGGGGAGGAGCGCACGATGGTGCCCCTGGCCGGTGGCCCCGCATGAGCGGCGAGTGGACCGAACCCGGTTGCCACCCCGTCGCCGACGGGGTGCATCGGGTGCCGCTCACCCTCCCGCAGGACGGCCTGCGCGCGGTGAACGTCTATGTGCTGGAGACCGACGCGGGCCTGGCCTTGATCGACGGCGGCTGGCACCGCCCGCACACCCACACCGAACTCGCCGCCGGGTTGGCTCGGATCGGCCGCCGCCCTGCCGAGATCCACGACGTCTTCGTCACCCACATCCACCGCGACCACTACACCTTCGCGCTGGAGCTGCGGCGGCGGTACGGCACCCGCGTCCATCTCGGCGCCGACGAGGCACCCGGGCTGGCCGCGGTGCGGGCGCTGGGCAGCAACGTGCCGGAGAGTTCGCTGCGCGAACTGCGCCGCGCGGGAGCGCCGGAACTGGCCGCCGCCGCGTACGCCGCCACGGCCGCCGAGCCCTTCGATCGTGCCGATTGGGCGGCGCCCGACCACTGGCTGCGGCCCGGACCGTTGCCGCTGGCCGGTCACGACCTGCGTGTGCTGGCCACCCCGGGACACACCAAGGGCCACCTGGTCTTCCACGATCGACGCCGGGGCCTGCTCTACACCGGCGACCATCTGCTGCCCACCATCACGCCCTCGATCGGCTTCGAACTCGGCGAGTGGGACCTGCCCCTCGGCCGCTTTCTCGACTCGCTGCGGGCGTGCGCGGATGCCACGGCGATCATGCTGCCCGCGCACGGCCCGACCGGTGGGAGCGCGGGCGCTCGCGCGGCCGATCTGCTCGCCCACCACGAGCAGCGCTTCACCGAGATCGCTGCGGTGCTGGCCGATCTCGGTCCCGCCACTGGTTTCGCGGTCGCCCGCGGCCTCACCTGGACCAGGCGGGGTCGCCGCTTCACCGAACTGGACACCTTCAACCGCATGATCGCCGTCTGCGAGACCATGGCGCACCTGGACGTGCTCGTGGCCCGCGGCGTGGTCCGCCGCGAGCCACGGGACGGCGTCGAGCTGTTCCGGCCGGTTCAGGCGCAGGTCCACCCGCCGTCGACGTACAGTTCGGCGCCGGTCAGGTAGGTGGCGTCGTCGCCGGCCAGGAAGGCCACCGCGGCGGCGACCTCCTCGGCCCTGCCCAGCCTGCCCATCGGGGTGCCCGCCAGCATCGCCGCGTGCCGCTCGCTGCCCGCGTAGCGCTCCAACAGCTGGGCGGTGCCGATGAAACCGGGATGGATGGAGTTCACCCGCACGCCCCGCCGCGCCCAGTGCAGCGCGGCGTTCTTCGTCATCGTCCGCACCGCGCCCTTGGCGGCCGCGTAGGCCACGCTGTTGCCCATCCCGCCGATGGTGCCCAGGATCGAGCACATGTTCACGATCGAACCACCGCCGCTGCGCTCGACGAGCGCACCGGCGTGCTTCATGCCCAGCCAGGTGCCGAGCTGACCGACCTCGACCACGCGCTGGAACCGGTCCAGCTCCTCGTCCACCACCGTGGCGATGCTGCCGATCGCGCCGTTGTTGACGAGGGCGTCGAGCCCGCCGAAGCGGGCTTCGACAGTCTCGGTCGCCGAGCGCCAGTCCTGTTCGTCGGACACGTCGAGCCGCAGGGCCAGGTGCCGGTCGGGCTCGGTCAGCCCGGCCAGCAGCTCGGCGCAGGCCGCGGTCGTGGCGGCGGTGGCGTCGGTGGCGATCACCACGGCGCCCTCGGCCGCGAGCCTGCGCACGATCTCCACCCCGATCCCGCCACTCGCCCCGGTCACCAGCACGGTCTTGTCCCGGAGTCGGTCCGCTCCCGGTGCCATCGAATTCGCCTTTCCGCCAGGATGTTTTGCCGGATCAGAGCTTGCTGAGCACATTGCGTCCACCCACCGCCATCGCCGCCGCGACACCCACGGTGGTCACCGCGGTCATCAGCAGCGCCATCGCGGCCACCAGCGGGTAGGAGCCGTTCTGCCACAGGTCGAACAGCAGCGTGCCCATCACCTGGGTGGTTGAGGCCCGCACCAGCAGCGAGGCGGCGAACTCGTGGGTCAGCAGGATGAACATCAGAGCCACCGCGCTGAGGATGGTCGGACGCATCAGTGGCAGCATCACCCGGACGGTGGTGACGACCGGGGAGGCGCCGCTGGTCGCCGAGGCCTCGCCGTAGGTGTCGCCGAGCGCGAGCATCGCCGTCATCTGCATGCGGGTGGCGAACGGCAGCATCAGCACCACGTAGACCAGGATGATCACCGTCCTGGTGCCGTAGAGGATCAGCGGCGGCTCGGTGTAGGTGAGCAGGAACCCGACGCCGAAGATCACCGCCGGGATGCCCAGCGGCAGCGAGGTGATCAGGTCGCCGATCATCGCGAGCACGCGGTAGCGCCTGCCGCGGACCAGCAGGGTCGCCATGAGATAGCCGATCGGCACGCAGATCAGCACGGCGCCCAGCGAGGTCGTCACGCTGGTGACCACCGATTCCACGATGGCCGCGTCGGCGGCGAGGGTGCGGAAGTTGTCCAGCGTGAGGATCTCCCAGGACAGCGAGCCCGACCAGTACGGGGTCAGCGCGACGATCACCAGACCCACCAACGGCACGACCAGCGCCAGCAACGCGTAGGCCACCAGGGCGAGCACGGCCAACGGGGAGCTGCCGCCACCGGGCGCGAAGGCCTTGCCGCCGTGGGTGACGAAGCGGGTCTGGTTGCCCAGCAACGCCTTCTGCACCAGGACCAGGGCCAGGCCGAGGATGACCAGCGGGGAGCCCGCGGCCGCCGCGGCGGCGAAATCGGCGGGCGATTCGGAGACCCGGCGGTACATCTCGGTGGTGAGCACCTGGACGCCGTAGTTCTGGCCGAGCAGCAGCGGCCCGGTGAACTGGCCGAGGCCCAGCAGGAAGGCGATGCCGCCGCCGTAGATCAGCGAGGGCCGCAACAGCGGCAGCACCACCCGGAAGAACACGCCGGTGGTCGAGGACCCGCTGATCTGGGCGGCCTCGAGATGCTCGGCGCCGATGTTCTGCATGCCCGCGCTGACGAACAGGTACACGAACGAGGTGAGCCCGAAGCCGGTGAGCACGATGATCCACGGCACGGTGTACACATCCACCGGGCCGCTGTCGGTTCCGCTCCACCACGGCAGCTTGCGCAGCAGCACGTTCAGGTAGCCGGGTCCGGGCGAGAGCAGGAAGGCCCAGCCGACCACGTTCGCGACCGCGGGCAGCACGATCGGCAGGATCGGCACGATGCGCAGGAAACCCAGCCGATCCGGCAACCTGCTCGCCGCGTAGGCCAACAGGGTGCCGAGCACCATCGCGATCACCAGGGAGCCCAGCGCCAGCGCGACCGTCGTGCGGATCGTCTCGCCGATGTCGAAGCGGGTGTACTGGCTGCGATAGCCCTGCCCGCCGTCGTCGAAGGCCAGCGACTGCAACCGGATCATCGGCAGCACGACCAGGTAGGCCAGCACCGCCAGCAGGACCGCATACCCCAGTCGCGGACGCCAGTGCGCGGGCAGCGCGAACGTGCGGCGGTTGCCCGCCGGCTCGGCGGGCGCGGCCTCGGGGCGCACGACGGTGGCGGTCATCGGACCTCCCCCGCGGCGACGGTGGCACGAGCGGCGGCCGGCGCGTCGCCCGGGAACACCCGCAGGCTCGCCGGTGAGAAGCTGACCAGCACGGGCGCGCCGGGTTCGCTGTTGCGCAATGCCGAACCGTGTTCGGCGGCCGGGGCGCGCAGCGCCAGGTCGGCACCGGCGGTCTCGACGGTCACGTCGTAGTGGCGGCCGCCGTATTCGTAGCCGGTGAGCCTGGCGTGCAGCGCCACGTTGCCCAGCGGGACGTCGGCCTCGGTGGCGTGCAACATCAGGTCCTCGGGGCGCAGCCGCGCCACCGCCGCCTCGCCCTCGTCGGCGGCGCCGCGCACCACCGCGTGGGTGAGATCGACGGCGTCGCCGGCTTCGGTCTCCCAGCCGCCGTGTCCGCGGCGCAGCACCAGCCGGTTGCCCATGCCGATGAACGCGGCGACGTACTCCGAGACCGGGTTCTCGAACACCCGCTCGGGGGTGTCGTACTGCTCGATGCGGCCCGCCTTCATGATGGCCAACCGGTCGCCGAGCGCGAACGCCTCGGCCTGGTCGTGGGTGACGAACACCGCCGTGAAACCGAGTTCGCGGTGCAGCCGGTGGATCTGGGTGCGCACCTGATCGCGCAGGCGGGCGTCCAGATTGCTCAGCGGCTCGTCGAACAGCACCAGATCGGGCCGGGCCACCAGACCGCGGGCCACGGCCACGCGCTGCTGCTGACCGCCCGACAACTGCGCCGGGTAGCGGTCGAGCAGCGCGCCGCAGTCGACCATGTCCGCGGCCTGCTCGACCGCGCCGCTCGCCAGCGCCGACTTGAGCTTGCGCACCTTCAACGGGTAGGCGATGTTCTGCCGCACCGTCATGTGCGGCCACAGCGCATAGGACTGGAAGACCATCCCGATGTTGCGCTTGTGCGCGGGGACGTTCAGCCGCGCGGCCGCGTCGAACACCGTGCGGTCCTGGAACGTCATGGTCCCGCCCTGCGGGGTCTCCAGCCCGGCCAGGCAGCGCAGCGTGGTGGTCTTGCCACAGCCGCTGGGGCCGAGCAGCACCAGGAACTCGCCCTCGGCGATCTCCAGATCGAGGTGGTCGACCACCAGGGTGGACCCGTAGGTCTTGGTGAGCCCGGAAACGGTGAATTGCGAAGTCATCTCACGCCTTCTGAGTCTGCAGTCGGGGGGTTCGGACACCGGCGGCGAGGCCGCCGTCGACGAGGATGTCGGCGCCGGTGACGTAGCCGCTGTCGCCACCGGCGAGGAACGCGATCACCGCCGCCACCTCCCGGGGCGAGCCGCGCCGCAGCATCGGGATCGTGCGTACGTACGCCGCCACGTCGTCGTCGGCGAATCCGGGGCCCTCGGTGATGTCGGTCGCGATGCTGCCCGGGCACACCGAGTTCACCCGGATGCCCCGCTCGGCGAGTTCGAGCGCCGCCACCCTGGTCAGTGCGCGCACGCCGAACTTGGCCGCACCGTAGGCGCCGAGTTCCGCGGTGGCCAGCACGCCGCGCACCGATGACACGGTGATCACCGAACCGCCGTCGCTCATCCCGCCCGCCGCCGCGCGCAACGCCAGGAACGTGCCGACCAGGTGCTGGTCCAGCATCCGGCGGAACTGGTCGAGCGAGGTCCGGGCCAACGGCGCCTTGAGCGCGCTGCCCGCGCAGTTCACCAGGACGGTCAGCGGGTTGCCCGCCCACGCCATCTCCGACACGACCGCGTCCCAGTCGGCTTCCAGGGTGACGTCGAGGTGGCGATAGTGCGCGGCCGGACCGAGGCGGCGGGCCCGGTCGCGGCCCGCGGCGTCGTCGACATCGGTCAGATACACCGTGGCGCCCTTGGCGACCAGCAGATCGGCGCTCGCTCCGCCGATCCCGCCCGCGGCGCCGGTCACCAGTGCGTGCACGCCGCGCAACGGCTCGGCGAGTTCGTCCATGAGGTTGCCTCTCCTGTCCGGCGATCAGCTCTGGAAGAGCCGGGCCCACTGCTGGGAGTACTCGCCGACCAGCTGCGGCGACAGATCCGCGGTGTCGGGCATGCTGATGTCCTCGGCGCGGGCCACCGCCCCCGGCACGTCGGGCAGCACCGCGGCGTATCCGGAGTTGAGTGCGGTCTGTCCCGCCCGGGTGACCATGAAGTCGACCAGCACCTGGGCGGCGTTGGGGTGCGGTGCGACGCTCAGGGCGTGGGTGTACCACGGTGTGCCCCAGGGCGATTCGGGCAGCTTCCAATCGACCGGCGCGCCGGCCGCGACCTCGGTGACCAGCGGCTGCACCGACGGGGTGGCGATGATCTCGCCGGAGGTCAGCGCCTGCGCGACGCCCAGTGCGCTCGGGTAGATCCGCGGCTTGAGCGCGGCCAGGCGCTCCCAGTACTCGGGGCCGAAAGCCTGCGCGTAGTGGCGGTACAGGTCCACGTAGGAGGCGATGCCGGTCGGGTTGACGATGCCGATCTTGCCCTGGAAGCGCGGGTCGAGCAGATCGCGCGGCGAGGACAGTCCCTGCGGCACCGCGGTGGTGTTCCAGCCGAGCGCGAACACCGCGGCGCTGGTGAGCGCGAACCGGTTGTTCAGCACGGTGGTGTCGGTGCGGAATTCCGGTGCGCTCAGCGAAGGACCGATGAGCTCGGTGGAGTACCGCCCGGACTCGGCGGCCCCGGCGATCCAGGTCGCGTCGGTGATCATGTGCACGTCGGCGGTGCCGCGGCCGGTGCGGTTCTCGGTCTCCACCCGGGGGTTGAGGTCGGCGTCGGTGCCGCGCACGAATTCCAGATCGATGCCGGGATAGGCCGCCTCGAACTCCTTCTCCAGCACCTGGAGGTTGGCGGGCTTCTGACTCGAATACAGCAGCACCTTGCCCTCCTGCCGCGCGGCGGCGACCACGTCGTCCCAGCTGCCGTCGACGGGCGCGGTGGTGGAGGGCGAGCCGCCGCAGGCCGCGAGCACGGCGACGGTGGCCAGGGTGGCGACGGCGGCAGCCGCCTTTCGGAGCGTCTTCATACGCGATCTGTCTTTCCCGCGAGCCCGGCTCCGGCCCGCCCCCGGAGCGGCGAACCGGACCCAAACTGAACTGATGTCAGTTTGAAACTAGGGTGCGAGACCTGTGGTGTCAATCACTTGCCCGCCACTAGCGTGAATTGAATCCGATTCAAGGAGGCCTCGATGGTTCCCGATCTTTCCAGCCCGCTCCCCCTCGGCGCACTCCGGTTGCGCAACCGTCTCGTCGCCACCGCCCACGGCTCGGGCGCGGTGGCCGCCGGACTCGCCCAGCCGGGTGACGACGACTACTGGCGCCGCTGCGCGGCGGGCGGCGCGGCGATGGTCGTCGCGGGCGGCACGGTCGTCAGTCCGGAGTCGGGCAACCGCACCGGCAACATCACCGAGGCGTGGCGGCCCGAGGCGGTCCCCGGCCTGCGCCGCCGCGCCGCCGCGATCGCCGGGGAAGGCGCGATCGCCTGCTGCCAGCTGGTACACCTCGGCCGCGAGACGCTGGGGGCCGAGCTGTGGGAACACCCGGTGGCGCCCTCGCCGGTGCGTTCCCCGCGCGAGCCGGTGCGCGCCCGCACCCTCACCGAGCCCGAGATCGACCGGCTGGTGGACGACTTCACCGTGAGCGCGCGGCACGCCGCCGACGCCGGCTTCGCCGCGGTGGAACTGCACGCCGCGCACGGCTACCTGCTGGCCCAGTTCCTCTCCCCCGCCACCAATCACCGCGCCGGCGCCGAGACCGCGGCCGGTCGCGCACGCATTCTGCACCGCCTGCACGCCGCCCTGAGCGCCGCCTGCCCCGGCCTCGCGCTCGGAGTGCGGGTCTCGCTCGAGGGCGCGGGCGAGGCCGGGCTGGATCTGGCCGGGCTCGCCGAGCTGCTGCCGCTGCTGGACCGGTTCGACTACGTCAACGTGACCGTCGGCGTGCGCACCACCTACGTCCGCGACATGGCGACCACGGCGCCGCCGCTGCTGTCGGCGCTGCCGGTGCTGCGGGCGGCCACCACCCGGCCGCTGCTCGTCTCGCAGGCCTTCCGTGACCGCGCCGACCTCACCGCCGCCCTCGCCGCCGGCGCCGACCTGGTCGGGATGGCGCGCCCCTTCATCGCCGACCCCGCGATCGCGACGAAGCTGCTGCGCGGCGAGGACCGGCACATCCGGCCGTGCGTGTCCTGCAACGAGGACTGCCGCTCGTTCACCCCGGTCCTGCTCTGCTCGGTCAACCCCGAGCTGGCCCCGCCCGGCGAACCGGCCAGGCCCGCCCGGCCGCTGGTACTAGGCCTGCCGACATTCCCGACCCGCCGCATCGCCGTCGTCGGGGCGGGACCGGCCGGACTCGAGGCCGCCCATCGCCTCGGCCCCCTGGGCGAGGTCACGCTGTTCGAGGCCGACAGCGAGATCGGCGGACAGCTGCGGTCGGCCGCCCGCGCCCCGCACCGTGGCGGGTGGGGCAGGCTGCTGGAGTACTACCGGCGCAACCTCGACGGGGTGCGGCTGCGACTGGGCCACCGGGTGACGGCGGCCGAGTTGACCGCCTTCGACGACGTGGTGCTCGCGGTCGGCGCGAGCGAGACCACCGCCAGGGACGCCGACTGCGCGACAGCGCTGATCACCACGCCCGAACGCGTCCGCCCCGGCGACCACGTCGTGGTCGTCGACGACGGCTTCGGCTGGTGGCTGGGCGTCGGCGCGGTGGAGGCGGCGCTGGCCGCGGGCGCCGGACGCGTGACGCTGCTGGTGCCCGGGCCCGCGGCGGTCGCGGGCATCCCGCCCGAGAGCCGCGTGCAATTGCGGGCGCGGTGGACCGGCAGGCCGGTGCGCATTCTCGTGGAGACGGCCTGCGCCGAGTTCGGCACCGAGGCCGGGCGCACCGTGGTCGTGACGCGAAACCTGCTCTCCGGCGAGGAGACCCGACTGACCTGCGACCGGCTGGCCCGGGTGGGCGAGCGCCGGTCGCACGACTGGACCGAGCTGGCCGCCGCCGCGCCCGGCCGCGGCGTCCAGGTGATCGGCGATGCCCTGGTGCCACGCCGCGTCGCGCATGCCGTGGCCGAGGGCCGCGCCGCCGCGACGGCGATCGCGGCGAGGATTTCTTCCGCCCCGGTATTGAACTGACTTCAATTAAAGTCTACTGTGATCCGCGGCACAGCTTTCGGCAGACAGGAGCACCACGCATGTCGCGGATCGACACCGACGTCCTCGTGATCGGCGCCGGCATGGCCGGACTCACCACGGCGACCAGGGCACTGGACCGCGGCGCGCGGGTGGTCGTCGTGGAGAAGGCCGAGACCGTCGGCGGCTCCGCCCTCTTCGCCGGGTACGCGTGGACGGCGCCCGACCACGCGGTCATGGACCGGGTGAATCCCGGCGGCGACCCCGAGTTGCGCCGCGCGCTGGTCGACGGTTTCGCCGACGGCGTCGACTGGATCCGCGGGCTCGGCGTCGAGGTGGACGAGGCGGTGCCGGTGCTCGGCTACGGGCGCGGCCACCGCTTCGACACCCACCGCTACGTCGAGGAGTGCCGCCGCCGCGTCCGCGCGGCGGGCACGCTGCTCACCGGTACCGAGACGCTCGCGCTGCGTACCCACGACGGCGCGGTCACCGGCGCGGCGGTCCGGCTGCCCGACGGTGCCACCCGGGAGATCGAGGCCGGTGCCACCGTGCTCGCCACCGGCGGCTTCCAGGCCGACCCCGAGCTGGTCCGCGCACACATCCATCCGGCCGCGGCCGCCATGCCGCTGCGGTCGAATCCCACCAGCGCGGGCGACGGGCTGCGACTGGCCGAATCGGTCGGCGCGGCCACCGGCACCCCGGGCTCCGGCTTCTACGGCCACCTGGTCCCCACCGGCGTCGACTTCCGCGACTCCGGCGATTTCGTCGCCCTCTCGCTCTACTACAGCGAACACGCGCTGCTGTTCGACCTGACCAACCGCCGCTTCACCGACGAGACCCGCGGCGACCACCTCACCGCGATGGCGCTGCTGGACCGGCCCGAGGCACGCGGCCTGCTGATCGCCGACGAACGCGTGCACCGCGACTGGGTGCTCGGCAGCTACGTGCGCGGCGCCGTCGCGGTGGACAAGTTCGACCTCACCCGCACCCGCGGCGGTCGCTGCGGACTGGCCGAGGACCTGGACGAACTGGCCTACCTGCCCGCCGAATGGGGCTACGACGGCGCCGAGATCGCCGCCCAGATCCGTGCGGTGAACGCGGCGGGCGCGGCCGTGCGGCCCGGCCGCGCCAACGACCCCGCACCGCTGGACCGCGGCCCCTACTACGTGATCGAGACCCGCCCGGCGCTGACCTTCCCGTTCCACGGCATCCGCATCGACGCCACCGGCCGGGTGCGCGCGGCGACCGGCGGCCTCGTGCCCGGCCTGTTCGCCGTGGGTTCCGACATCGGCGGCCTCTACGACCACGCCTACGCGGGCGGTATCGCGCCCGCCCTGGTCTTCGGCCTGGCGGCCGCCGACGCCGCGGTGCCCGCCGCGGTCGCCTGACCGACCGAACCTCCTGTCCCGGACCACTTTCCGGTGGTTCGTCCCTGCAACGATGAGGAAATCCCAGATGAAGTACCGCAAGTCCGTCGCCGCACTCGCGCTCGCCCTCGCCGCGGGCACGGCAGGCGCCGCCACCGCGACGGCCGCCCCCTCCCTGGACGTCGACCTGGCCCCCGGCGTGAACTACCGCGCCTACCAGGACGGCGCCGCCGCCGTCATCAGCATCGATTCCGGCTCGCTGATCGTGGAGAACGGCAAGTTCCAGATCCGCTCCGCCGACGGCCAGGTCGTGGCCGGAGTGCCGCTGGAATTCAACTACGACGACATCGCCTTCCCCATCGACGCCGAGATCGAGGGCAACACCGCCCGGCTCACCCCGGTCCTGGACATGGACCGCGCCCGCTACAACCCGGTCGCCCTGCCGTTCGAGGACAGCGCCCCCTGGAAGACCCCGTACGAGCGCGAAGTCGCCGCGTGGACGCGGATGACCTCCACCGTCTCCATGGCCGCGACGGTCGGTGCCGTCGTCGGCGCCGTCGGCGCCGGTGCGATCGGCTGCCTGCTCGGCGGGGTCGCCGGCACCGCGCTCACCGGCCCGCTGGCCACCCTGTTCGGCGCGGGCCCGCTGGCGGGATGCCTGATCGGCGCCGGTGCGCTGGCGCCGATCGGCGCGCTGGTCGGCTCCATCGGCGTCACCGGTCCCGTCGCCATCGCCGCCTTCATCCAGTACCAGAGCACCATCACCGCACCCTTCCCCGCGAAGTGACGCCGTAGCGCTGTGCCCTCGCGTCCGACGCGGGGGCACAGCCGCTGCCGAACGGCGTGACCGGCTCGACCATCCGGAGGTCCATTCGTGCCCGACATCAACCGCCGGCTCGTCCTCGCCCGGCGTCCCCAGGGCCGGGTGCGGCCCACCGACCTCGAACTGCGCACCGTCGCGCTGCCCGAACCCGGACCCGGGCAGGCCCTGGTCCGCAACACGTGGCTGTCGATCGATCCCTCCGTGCGGATCCGCTTCGCCGCCACCACACCGCGCGGCTATCTGCCGCCGCTGCGCGAGGGCGAACCGCTGGCCGGCCTGGCGCTCGGCGAGGTGGTGGCCTCCCGCCACCCCGGGTTCGCCGTCGGCGATCTCGTCTCACACACCCTCGGTTACCGCGACTACGCGGTGGTCGGCGCGGACAGCGCCACCATCGGCGGCTACGGGGCGCCGACCAGGATCGACACCGACGGCCTCCCACCGCAGTGGTTCCTCGGCCCGCTCGGCAGCGCCGGGCTCACCGCCTACGTCGGACTGACCGCGATTCTCGAACTACGACCCGCCGACACCCTGTGGGTCTCCGCGGCCGCGGGCGCGGTCGGCGGTCTGGCCGCGCAGCTAGCCCGGCTGCGCGGCGCCACCGTGATCGGTTCGGCCGGCGGCCCGGCGAAGGTGGCGTTCCTGCGCGACGAGCTCGGCATCGCCGCCTTCGACTACCGCGCGTGCCCGCCCGCCGCCGCGCTGGCCGAACTCGCGCCCGCGGGCCTCGACGCCTACTTCGACAACGTCGGCGGCGAGCACCTCACCGCGGCGTTGGACGCGATGCGCGCCGAGGGCCGGATCGCGCTGTGCGGGGCGGTCGCCGAGTACGACGGCGCGGGGGCGGCCGGGCCGGGCAACCTGTTCCAGATGGTGTCCAAGCAGCTGCGAATGCGCGGCTTCCGGGCCGGTTCGTTCACCGACCTCGAACCGGCCATGCGCGCCGAGGTCGCCGCCCACCTGCGCGCGGGCAGGCTGGTACACCGGGAGACGGTGTTCGACGGGCTGGAGCGGGCCGCCGACGCGCTGTGCGCGATGCTGGCGGGCGAGACCGTCGGCAAGACACTGTGCCGACTGATCCCCGCGTGAGGGCTCACCGCCCCAGGGCCCACCCCAGCGCCGCGGCCAGCGTCTCGTGCTGGAAGTCGAAGCCGATGCTCTCGAGCACCTTCGGCCGCATCTTGTGCCCGTGCAGCAGTTCCGCTCCGGCTTCGCCGCCGATCAGTTTCAGCACCGCGCCGGGCAGGACCAGCACGGCGGGGCGGCCCAGCGCCGCGCCGAACGCCTTGGCGAACCGGGCGTTCGTCACCGCTTCGGGGGCGACGAGGTTGACCGGGCCGCTGACGTCGGCGGTCATCAGGGTGGTCACCGCGGCGAGCCAGTCGGGCAGGGAGATCCACGGCATGTACTGGCGGCCGGAGCCGAAGCGGCCGCCGAGGCCGAGCTTGAAGATCGGCGACAGCTTGGCGATGACGTCGGAGTCCGTGGCGAGGACGTTGGAGGTGCGCAGCAGCACGACCCGCGTGCCCGCGGCGCGCGCCGGTTCGGTGGCGGCCTCCCAGTCGCGGCACATGGTGCCGAGGAAATCGCCTGCGGGCGGATCGGATTCGACGACGTCACGCTCACCGGTGTCGCCGTAGTACCCCGCGGCCGAGGCGTTGAGCAGCACCGGCACGCCCGCGGCCGCGACGGCGCCTGCGAAGATCCGGGTGGTGCCGATGCGGCTGTCCCGCAGCAGAGCGCGGTATTCGGGCGTCCAGCGCGCGCCGGCGATCGCGGCACCGCAGAGGTTGACGGCGACATCGGCGCCGGACAGGACCGCGGGGTCGAGCCGGCCGGTGTCCGGCTCCCAGCGGACCTCGCCGGGGGCCGCCGGTTCGCGACGGACCAGGCGGACGACATCGTGACCGTCGGCGCGGAGCCGGGTCGTCAGGTGATTGCCCAAGAAGCCGGATGATCCGACCATGACGATGCGCATGCCCGCAATTGTGCACCAAGACATTTCGGGCACGCCGGGTGACGTCCCCCGGGCCGCGCTCAGCGGGCCGCGAAGCTCGCCCAGGCCCTGATAACCACCTCGCCCTCCTGGTCGAGACCGGTCAGCGCGACGTCGACGCGGTCCTCGCCGTCCTCGACGTAGCGCTGCACGACGTACCCGGAGCAGGTGAGGGTGTCACCGGGCCACAGCGCGCGGGTGCAGCGGGTGCGGAAGCGGCGCACGGTGTCGGCGCCCAGCCAGCCGGTGGCGAAGGAGGCCAGCAATCCGGCCGCGAGCGGCGCGGCGGCCACCGTGAACTCCTCGGTGGCGACCCGGGATTCGAGCATGCCGGGGTGCCGGGCGGCGGCGCGGTGGCCGAGGAAATCGGACTCGGTGAGCGGGCCGAACGACACCGGCGCGGGGGCGGTCACGACGGCTCTCCGGTCGGCCGGGCGCCGCGCAGCCAGGATTCGGCGACCAGCCTGCCGGTGCGGTCGAAGTACCTGGTCAGCAGTTCGACGACGGTGACGAGTTCGCCGTGCGCGTCGGGGAGCCGGTGCACGCGCTCCACCCGTGACTGCGCCCGCAGGCGCTCACCCGCGCGGGGCGGCGGACCGAAGAAGCGGTGGTCCTGCTCGAGCGGGATGCCCGGCCAGTGCTGGGGCTCGGCGTACTCGCGCGCCGGTCCGAGGCCCGCGGGCAGGAAGGTCGGCGGCACCACCGGACGCTCCGGGTCGACGGCCGTGCCGGTGACGGCGGCGAACGCGTGCACGGCGGTCGCCTCCGGATGCAGGTCCACCGGTGCGCTGTGCGTCCCGGCCGTCGCGACGTGCGCCATCGCCACCATCCCTTCGCTCGTGGATGCGACCCACGGTAGGTGTGCTCGCGCGCCGTGACGCACACCCCTCCCGCTGATCGGGAAGCCCCGCGCACCCGGCGGAAAACCTGTCCGCTGACCGGGACAGCGGAGTACGCACCGACACCGCCCGGGGACCACCATCGGCATCCATCAGCACAATCCGGTGGAACATGGAGGTTTCGATGCCGGGTCACTCCCCGAACGGCCGCACAGCCCACGAAGCGGACGAAATCAGGCAGATCGAGGCCGCGCCCGCGCCGACCCGGTTCGCCCGTGGCTGGCACTGCCTCGGCCTGCTGAAGTCCTTCCAGGACGGCAAGCCGCACGAGATCAAGGCGTTCGGCACCACGCTGGTGGTCTTCCAGTCCGAGACCGACGGCGCACTGCACGTGCTCGACGCCTACTGCAGGCACATGGGCGGCAACCTCGCCGACGGCACCATCAAGGGCGACTCGATCGCCTGCCCCTTCCACGACTGGCGCTGGGGCGGCAACGGCCGCTGCACCGGTATCCCCTACGCCCGCCGGGTGCCGCCGCTGGCCAGGACCCGCTCCTGGCCCACGCTCGAGCGCAACGGCCAGCTCTACATCTGGCACGACCCGCAGGGCAGCAAGCCCACCGACGAGGTGACCATCCCCGAGATCGAGGGCTACGGCACCCCGGAATGGACGGACTGGACCTGGAATTCGATGCTGATCGAGGGCTCGCACTGTCGCGAGATCGTCGACAACGTCGTGGACATGGCGCACTTCTTCTACGTGCACTACGCCTTCCCGCGCTACTTCAAGAACGTCTTCGAAGGCCACGTCGCCACGCAGTACATGCGCTCGACGCCGCGCCACGACGTCGAGGTGGGCACCAACTACGACGACCCGAACTCCACCCTGCGCTCGGACGCCTCCTACTTCGGCCCGTCCTACATGATCGACTGGCTCTGGAGCGAGGCGAACGGCATGACGATCGAGACCGTGCTGATCAACTGCCACTACCCGGTGACCGAGAACTCCTTCGTGCTCCAGTACGGCGCGATGGTGAAGAAGCCGCAGGGCATGTCCGACGAGGACGCCGACGCGATGGCCGCGCAGTTCGCCCGCGGCGTGGAGGTGGGCTTCGAGCAGGACGTGGCGATCTGGAAGAACAAGGCGCCCATCGACAATCCGCTGCTGTCGGAGGAGGACGGGCCGGTCTACCAGTTGCGCCGCTGGTACAAGCAGTTCTACGTCGACGTCGAGGACATCACCGAGGACATGACCAAGCGCTTCGAGTTCGAGATCGACACCGAGCGCGCGGTGGCGAGCTGGGAAGCCGAGGTCGCCGACAACATCGCCCGGGGCGCCGTCCTGGACACCACCCGCTGAACCCTCCGACGACAGGAACGACACCCCGATGACCAAGGTTCTCGACAACATCGCCGCCATCGCCGACCGGCTGCGCGAGCAGTCCCCGGAGGCCGAGCGCCTGGGCCGGCTGCCCGACGACACCGCCAAGCTGCTCAAGTCGGCCGGTCCGATCCGCCTGCTCCAGCCGAAGAAGTACGGCGGGTTCGAGGCGCACCCGCGGGAATTCGCCGAGACGGTGATGGCCGCGGCCGCGCTCGACCCGGCCACCGGCTGGATCTGCGGCATCGTCGGCGTGCACCCGTGGCAGCTGGCCTTCGCCGATCCGAAGGTGCAGGAGGAGGTGTGGGGCGCCGACAACGACACGTGGATGGCCTCGCCGTACGCCCCCACCGGCATCGCGCGCCCGGTGGAGGGCGGCTATATCTTCAACGGCCGCTGGCAGTTCAGCTCGGGCACCGACCACTGCGACTGGATCTTCCTGGGCGCCATGCTCGGTGATCCGGAGGGCAACATCGCCACCCCGCCGACCATGCTGCACATGATCCTGCCGCGCAGCGACTACGAGATCGTCGAGGACTCGTGGAACGTGGTGGGACTCAAGGGCACCGGGTCCAAGGACATCATCGTCAAGGACGCCTTCGTGCCGTCGTACCGGGTGATGAACGGCGATCACGTGATCGACGGCACGGCGCAGCGGCAGTACGGCGTCACCGAGACGCTCTACAAGATGCCGTGGTCCAACATGTTCCCGCTCGGCATCACCTCCGCGGTGATCGGCATCGCCGAGGGTGCGCTGGCCGCACATCTGGACTACCAGCGCGACCGGGTGGGCGCGCAGGGCACCGCGATCAAGGACGACCCCTATGTCCTGTTCGCGGTCGGTGAGGCCGCGGCCGACATCAACGCCGCGCGCCAGGAACTGCTGGCCAACGTCGACCGGATGTGGGATCTGGTCGACGCGGGCAAGGAGGTGTCCTTCGCCGACCGGGCCGCGGGCCGGCGCACGCAGGTGCGGGCGGCCTGGCGGGCGGTGATGGCGGTGGACCAGATCTTCGCCCGCTCCGGCGGCAACGCGCTGCGCATGGACAAGCCGCTCCAGCGGTTCTGGCGGGATGCCCACGCCGGCCTCAACCACGCGATTCACGTGCCGAGCACCGTCTACCACGCCTCGGCGTTGAGCTCGCTGGGCATCGAGCCGCCCCAGCACCTGCGCTCGATGATCTGACCGAGTAGTTTCATCCCGAGACCCCGGGTCGCGCCGAAACGGCGCAACCCGGGGTCTTTTTGTGATTTTCGTCACGCTTCTTCGATTCTGTGACAGTTACCACATGAAACATGGTACGAATAGTCATATGCCTAATAGGACTATTGCGTTGGGCATCAGCTCGCAGACCCGCAGGGAGGGCCCCATGAACCACCAGGCCGACACCACCGCCCCCAGTGCCGTGCTCGATCGCGTCTCGCTCGTGCTCGACGCCTTCGACGGGCCGGGCAGGCTCACCCTCGCCCAGATCGTGCGGCGCACCGGACTACCCCGGTCCTCGGCGCACCGGATGCTGGACCGGCTGGTCCAGCTGCGCTGGCTGCGCCGCGAGGGTCGCGACTACGTCCTCGGCATCCGCCTGGTCGAACTGGGGTCGCTGGCCGTGCACCAGGACCGGCTGCACCGCGCGGCCATGCCGTATCTGCACGAGCTCCATCGCGCGACCGGGTTCCTCGTGCATCTGGCCGTACTCGACGGACCCGACGTGGTGTACCTGGAGAAGATCGGCGGCCGCCTCTCCGCGGCCGTACCCACCCGCATCGGCGGGCGCAGACCCGCGCACTGTACGGGCGTCGGCAAGGCGCTGCTGGCGTACTCGGGCGAGGATCGGCTGGCGGCGCTCGGCACCGATCAGCTCAGCCGCAGCACCAAGTACTCCATCGCCAGCACCGCCCGGCTGCGCAGCGAACTCGACAAGATCCGCTCCTACGGCATCGCGCACGAACGCGAGGAGTCGCTGCCCGGCTTCGGCTGCGTGGCCGCGCCGATCGGTGAGGTCGGCGAGGCCGTCGCCGCGGTGTCGGTGTGCGGACCGGTGGACCGGCTGGCCTTCGACCACCGGCTCACCGCGCCGGTGCGCACCACCGCCCTGGCGATCTGGCGCAATCTCGACGACGGCATGTCACGGGTGCATCCGACGCTGCAGCAGGCGCGGCCACTGCCCGGCGGGGTGGCGCGCGCCGCGATGCCGTCTGCGCGTCCGCTCGAATACGCCTGACCGGCGTCAGCCCCGTCCGGGCCGCTCGTCCTGTTCCTTGACACGCTGCTCGACCTCGCGCCAGCGGCCCGGGGTCGGGCTGGCGTAGCGGCGGCGCTCGTCGTGCTCGGCGCCGCGCAGCACCGCGTCGGCGGCGTCGATGCGGTCGATCAGGTCCAGGGCGAGCTCGCGCTGGGTGGCCCAGTACCGCTCGGCCCACTCCAGCACGATCTGCGAATACGCCCAGCCCGCCTCCATCTTCGCGGCCTCGGCGTCGACGGCGGCGCGCTTCTCGATGGCGTCCACGTAATCGATGTGCTCCCGCAGAATCTCCTTCAGCCGCTCCGGGGAGCTGAGATGGCCGAACATGATCCGCAGCATCACGTGGTTCTTGAGCACCGGCTGATCGACCGGGGTGGTGTTGTGCCAGGCCGTGACGGCCTCGCGCCCGGCGTCGGTGATCCGGTAGAGCCGCCGCCCGCGCATCGCGTTGTCGGCGTCCACGCGGGAGGTGGCCAGTCCGTGCTGCTCGAGCTTCTTCAGCTCCGAGTAGATCTGGCTGTGCGAGGGGCTCCAGTAGAAGTACCGCAGGCTCCAGTCCGCCCACTTCTTCAGGTCGTAGCCGGAGATCTCCTCCTCGTAGGAGAGCATGGCGAGCACGGCCCAACTGGTCGGGGGGAGGTTGACCAAGGCTGGTTCCGGTTCGCTCGTCGGCACCGGGAAATGCTAGCAATCAGGCAATTCACCCGTCCGAGCCCAGCCACTCACCGGGATACGGCACCCGTCCCGGTGACCGGGACGAACCGCCCCGCCGGGGGCCGTACCCGGCTTAGCGTCGCGGTCGAGCATTCGCATGGGAGGACACACAGTGGTGGACTGGAACGACGAGGTCGACGTGGTGGTCGCGGGTTCGGGCGGCGGCCTGGCCGGTGCCTATACCGCGGCCCGTGAGGGATTGTCGGTGGCGGTCGTCGAGGCGACCGACAAGTTCGGCGGCACGACCGCCTACAGCGGTGGCGGCGGCGTGTGGTTCCCGTGCAACCCGGTGCTGCGCAGGGCGGGCACCGACGACACGATCGAGGACGCGCTCACCTACTACCACGCGGTGGTGGGCGACCGCACACCCCGCGAACTGCAGGAAACGTATGTCCGCCGGGGCGCCGACCTCATCGAGTACCTCGAGCAGGACGAGCATTTCGACTTCCAGATGCTGCCCTGGCCGGACTACTTCGGCAAGGCGCCCAAGGCGCGGCTGGACGGGCAGCGCCACATCATGCCCACGCCGCTGCCCGCCGCGGCGCTGGGCGAACTGCGCGAGCAGCTGCGCGGCCCGCTGGACACCGACCGGCTCGGCGCGCCGCTGCCGGATCTGCTGATCGGCGGCCAGGCGCTGATCGGGCGGTTCCTGCTGGCGCTGTCGTCGTTCCCGCACGTGCGGCTCTACCGGGAGACGCCGCTGGTGGAGCTGGTGGTCGAGGACGGTGCGGTGATCGGCGCGATCACCGAACGCGCCGGCGAGCGGTTCGCGATCCGGGCCCGCAAGGGCGTGGTGCTGGCCGCGGGCGGCTTCGAGCAGAACGACGAACTGCGCACGCAGTACGGCGTGCCCGGGCAGGCCCGCGACACGATGGGGCCGTGGGGCAACCTGGGCAAGGCCCATCAAGCGGGTATCGCCGCGGGCGCCGACACCGATCTGATGGACCAGGCGTGGTGGTCGCCGGGCCTGACCCACCCGGACGGACGGTCGGCGTTCGCGCTGTGGTTCACCGGTGGCATCTTCGTCGACCAGCACGGCGAACGGTTCGTCAACGAGTCCGCGCCCTACGACCGGATCGGCCGGGCGATCATCGAGCGGATCGAGTCCGGCGCGATGACGCTGCCCTACTGGATGATCTACGACGACAAAGAGGGCGAGGTGCCCCCGGTCAAGGCCACCAACGTGTCGATGGTGGAGACCGCGAAGTACGTCGAGGCGGGGCTCTGGCACACCGCCGACACCCTGCCCGAACTCGCCGCGAAGATCGGCGTGCCCGCCGACGCCCTCGTCGCCACCGTCGAGCGGTTCAACGGTTTCGCCGCCGAGGGCGTCGACCCCGAGTTCGGCCGCGGCGACGAGGCCTACGACCGCGCCTTCTCCCAGGGCGAATCGCCGCTGGTCGCCATCGACAAGGGCCCCTTCCACGCCGCCGCGTTCGGCCTCTCGGATCTGGGCACCAAGGGCGGCCTGCGCACCGACACCGCCGCCCGGGTGCTCGGCCGCGACGGCACCCCGATCCCCGGCCTGTACGCGGCCGGCAACACCATGGCCGCGGTGAGCGGCACCGTCTATCCCGGCGGTGGCAACCCCATCGGCGCGTCCATGCTCTTCAGCCACCTGGCCGTGCGCGACATCCTCGGCCGCTGACCACCTTTGACCAGTAAGGAGCCACCCATGGCATCCGCAGACGACATCCGTGCCGCGGTCCGCCGCTATCTCGACACCGTCGCCACCGGCACCGCCGCTGAGATCGCCGCCCTCTACGCCGAGGACGCCACGGTCGAGGATCCGGCGGGCACGCCCGCCCACGTCGGCCGCGCCGCCATCGAGAAGTTCTACAGCGCACTCGAATCCACCCGCCGCAGCACCGAACTGCTGACCGTGCGGGTGGCCGGCGACAGCGCCGCCTTCGCCTTCCGCGTGGTCACCGAGACCGGTGACCAGCGCATCACCATCGACCCCATCGACGTCATGACCTTCGACGAGCAGGCCCGCATCACCAGCATGCGCGCCTACTGGTCCCCCGACGACATCACGATGGGCTGAGCACCCCACCGAAGGAGAAGCCATGCATGAGATCCGCTGCGCCACCTGCGCCAACCGCGTCCTCGTCGAGAAGTTCAGCCCGAGCCACACCAGCGTCCAGTGGCTCGACGAGGCCGAAGCCGCCTGCCCGGAGTTCGCCCGGCGGGCGGCGCTGGGCGAATCGAGCAAGTGGATCCCGACCTGCGGGGCGCTGCGCGATTCCATCGACCGGGCGGTGCTGGACGGGGTGTTGTCCACCCGAGAACTGCGCCACGAACCGGTGCCGGGTCGCCTCGGCTGAACCCCGCCGTCGCCTCGGCGGCACCGCACTCCGCGGAGCCGTCGGTGTGTCGGCGGGGTATATCCACCCGCCCGGCGCCGTTCTCGCAACCCGAGACGGGACCGCGCGCACCGCGCCGCTGGTGGTCGCGCCGATCGCCGCGGTGACCGGGCTGCCGGGCCGTCGATCGGCGTGCCGCTGTACATCTACCTCGGCGACCAGGAGTTCTGGCTGCCCGCCGAGGGCGCCTGCACCCGGCATCGGGAACAGTGCGCCCTCGGCGCGGCGTCGGTCCATCGCGGGGTGCCGAAGCACCGCACCGGACGCACGCGGAGCGTGGAGCCGAATACCCGTGTGCGGCGGCGGCTCAGCGCTGGGTGCTGCCCGCGTCGATGGGGAGGGCGACCGCGGTGATGTAGCGGGCCTCGTCGGAGGCCAGGAACAGCGACGCGTTGGCGATGTCGAGCGGATCGACCCAGGGGATCGGCAGCATGTTCATGCTCACCGCGGCTTCGGCGAACTCCGCGCGGGTCGGGTTCTCCCGGTCGGGGCGGAAGACCTTGCGCACCATGTCGTTCTGGATCATCGGCGTGTCCACGTTGGTGGGGTGCACGGAATTGACCCGGACATGGTGCGGCGCGAGCTCTTTCGCCAGCGAACGGGCCAGCCCGACGACGCCGTGTTTGGCGGCGGTGTAGTGCGCCACGCCGACCAGTCCGCGCAGGCCGGCGATGGAACTGGTGAGGATCATGGCACCGCCGCCGCGCTCGATCAGGTGCGGGGTGGCGGCCTTACAGGTCTGCCAGACGCCGGTGAGGTTGACATCCAGCATGGTCTGCCAGGCCTGCTCGCTCAGCTCGAGCGCGGGCGCGCTGGAGGTGATGCCCGCTGTCGCGCAGACGATGTCGAGACCGCCGAGCTCGGCGACCGCCGCGTCGGTGGCCGCGCGCAGGGCCGCGCCGTCACGCACGTCGACGGTCGCCGCGACCACCCGGGCGCCTGTCTTCTCGACCGCGCGCGCCGTCTCGTCCAGATCCGCCCGGGTGGCCGGTGGGATGATCACCGTCTCCACGGGTCCGCACAGGTCGAGGGCGACGATGTCGGCGCCCTCCTGTGCCAGCCGCACCGCCTGGGCCCGACCTATGCCCCGCGCCGCGCCGGTGACCAGCGCGACCTTGCCCGAAACTCGTCCCATCTCACACCTTCTGGGTCAGTCCGGCATCGACGACGAGCTCGGTCCCGGTGACGGTCCTGGCCTCGTCGGATGCGAGAAACAACACGGCATTGGCGACATCGACCGGGTCCACCCAGGGCACCGGCAGCAGGGTGCGCTGGGCCAGCACGGCGGCGGCGTCGTCGATCGTGGGCTGCGCGAGATCGGGGCGCAGCTTGGCGTACACGGTCTCGTTGAGGATCATCGGCGTGGCGACCGAGCCCGGGTGCACGAGATTCACCCGGATGCCCCGCGGGCCGAGTTCGTTGGCCAGGGTGCGGGCCAGACCGACGACGGCGTGCTTGCTGGCCGCGTAATGGGCCGCGTTCGCACCGCCGCGCACACCGTTGGTGGAGCCGACGATCACGATGGCCGCACGCTCGGCCAGGTGCGCCGCGGCGGCTCGGACGGTGTGCCACACACCGGTCAGGTTGACGTCGAGGGTGCGCTGCCAGGCCGCGTCGGTCAGCTCCCAGGAGGGCCCGAGATCGGTGTAGACGCCCGCATTGGCGACAACCACGTCCAGCGTGCCCAGCGCGCGCACGCCCGCGGCGATCGCGGTGTCGAGCGCGGTCTGATCACGGACGTCGGCGACCGCGGTGACACATCGCCGCCCCAGTTCGGTCACCGCCGCGGCGGTGCCGTCGAGGTCGGCGCCCGCGACGTCGAGGGCGATGATGTCGGCGCCCTCCTCGGCCAGCCTGCGGCAGTGCGCGCGGCCCATTCCCCCGGCCGCGCCGGTCACCACCGCGACCTTGTCCTGCATGCGATTCATCGGGTTCTCCCGGTCTGTCGACTGCTCACGCCGTGACGCTAGGGGCGCGCCGGTCCGGGCGGTCCCGGCTCGTCCCGGTGAGTGGACGCCTCCCGCGGGCGTCCCGGCCATCGGGGAGCGGCGGCCGCGGCGGCCCGTCCGTGGCGGTCCGGTCAGTGCGGCCGCGCGCCGAGCAGGTCGAGCGCGAATTCGCCGTATTGCGCGGCGATCTGCTCGGGGGTGGCGGGGCCGCGCTCACGGAACCACTGGGCGATGCCCGTGCACATGGTCGCGATCGCGCGCCCGGCGGCCTTGGGATGCGGAGTGGTGATCAGCCCGGCGGCGCGGCCCGCCTCGATCTCCTCGTCCAGCAGGTGTTGGAGTTCGGTGCGGGAGCGGGCGATGCGGGCGCGGTCGGCGGGCAGCAGACTGCGCATCTCGCTCGCGCCGATGAAGCCGAGTTCCCTGCGGTGACTGTGGAACAGCGCCAGCGCTTCGACGATCAGCCGCACCCGCTCGACCGCGTCGCGCCCCTCGGCCCGGGCGGCGCGCACCCGCCAGTGCAGTTCGCCCATGGTGAGGTCGAGGATGCGCACCAGCAGGTCCTGCTTGTCGCGGTACCGGTGGTAGAGGCCGGGCACGCTGGTGCCCGCGCGATCGGCCAGCGCGCGCACCGTGGTGCCGTGGTAGCCGATGTCGACGAAGGAGGCGATGGCGGCGGTCAGCACCGGGTCGGCGTCGAGCGGACCGAATTCGCGCCACGCGCCGTGCTCGGCGGGCGCAGGCCGGCCCGGCGCGACGGCGGGTGGACCGCCGAGCAGCCGGGCCGGGGACACCCCCAGCGCCTCGGCCAGCCGCGCCAACCGGGCCACCGACAATCCGGTGCGGCCGTTCTCCACGGCGCTGAGGGTGGCCGGGCTGACCTCGATGCGCCGGGCCAGTTCGCGCAACGACAGCCCGGCGGCCCGGCGGGCGGCCCGGATCGCCTCGTGCGGCGGCAGCGTCGGCCGGTCATCCATGTGTTCAGAATATCCGAACACCCGGCGACCTCGGTCGACGGCGTTCGAGGCCGGTCTTCGAGGGCATTTGACACGAAACCGGTACCGGTGGGACTGTTCACTCGGAGCGATCGCTCGGTCTCCGGACAGCGGTCCTCCCTACCGCGAGGAGGAGTTGCGATGCCGATCGACCTGACCTATTCCGCCGACGTCGAAGACCTGGTGGAGCGCACTCGCGCGTTCGTGCGGGAGACGGTGCTGCCGGTCGAGGACGAGCACGGCGGCGACATCACCGCGGCCGGTGGCGACGAACTGCGGGTCCGGTTGCAGGAGCAGGCGCGTCGGGCGGGCGTGTTCGCCCCGCACGCACCGGTCGAGTACGGCGGGCTCGGGCTGTCGATGTCGGATCGCGCGCCGGTGTTCGAGGAGGCCGGATACTCGCTGTTCGGGCCCACCGCGCTCAACATCGCCGCGCCCGACGAGGGCAACGTGCACATGCTCGCCCACATCGCCGATCCGGACCAGAAGGCGCAGTACCTGGAACCGCTGGCGCGCGGCGACCTGCGCTCGGCCTTCGCCATGACCGAACCGGCGCCCGGCGCGGGCTCCGACCCGGCCGCGCTGGCCACCCGCGCCGACAAGGTCGCGGGCGGCTGGCGGATCAACGGCCACAAGCACTTCATCACCGGCGCCGACGGGGCCGGGTTCTTCATCGTCATGGCGCGCACCTCCGGCGAGCCGGGCGTGCGCGGCGGCGCGACCATGTTCCTCGCCCCGGCCGACACCCCCGGCCTGCGGGTCGGCCGCCACATCACCACCCTGGACCGCGCGATGATCGGCGGCCACTGCGAGGTGTTCTTCGAGGATGTGTTCGTCCCCGACGCGGCGGTGCTCGGCGCGGTCGACCGCGGTTTCGAGTACGCGCAGGTGCGGCTGGGCCCCGCCCGGATGACGCACGTGATGCGCTGGCTCGGCGCCGCCCGGCGCGGCCACGACATCGCCGTCGCGCACGTCGCCGAGCGTGCCGGTTTCGGATCGCGGATCGGCGATCTGGGCATGGCGCAGAAGATGATCGCCGACAACGAGATCGACATCGCCGCGACCCGTGCGCTGCTGGTGCGCGCGTGCTGGGAGCTGGACCGGGGCGAGCACGCGGGCAACGCCACCTCGATCGCGAAGACCTATGCGGCCGAGGCGATCTTCCGCATCGTCGACCGCGCCATCCAGCTGTGTGGCGGACTTGGTGTCTCCGACGACCTGCCGCTGGCCCGGCTCTCCCGCGAGGTGCGTCCGTTCCGCATCTACGACGGGCCCTCGGAGGTGCACCGCTGGGCCATCGCCAAGCGCGCCGTCGGGGCTGCCCGCCGCGCCGCCGGCTGACGCCGCGCGCTCACCGGGCCGTCGCGGTCAGATCAGCCCGAGCTTGCTCGCCTCGTAGACCGCACCGGCCCGGGTGGACGCCGAGAGTTTGCGCATGATGTTGCGCACGTGGAACTTCACGGTGGTCTCGGAGATGTAGAGCCGCCCGCCGATCTCGCGGTTGCTCATCCCGCGGGCGAGCAGCTCGAGCACCTTCGTCTCGCGGTCGGTGAGCGTCGGTTCCTCCGGTGCGGTGCGGATGGTGCGCATCATCACCGAGGCCGAGCGCGGGTCGAAGGCGCTCTCGTCGCGGGCGACCGCGCGGATCGAGGACACCAACGCGGTGGTGTCGACGTCCTTGAGCACGTAGCCCTTGGCGCCGCGGTGGATCGCCTCGAGCACCAGCGCGTCGTCGAGGAAGGTGGTGAGCACCAGCACCCCGGCCTGCGGGAAGCGGCGGGTCAGCTCCGAGCACACCTCCAAGCCCTCGATGTCGGAGCCGGTGCTGAGTTTCAGGTCCAGCAGCACGATGTCGGGGTGCTGCTGGGCCACCACGGTCATCGCCTCGGCCGCGCTGGACGCCTCACCGACGACATGCATGTCCTGTTCCCGGTCCAGGATGAACCGCAGGCCCTGCCGCACGATCGCGTGGTCGTCGATGAGCACGATCCGCAGCCGGCGCGTCTGCGGGCGGGTGACGGCCGCCGCCGCACTCACTGCCATGCCTGGCTCCTTCCGTCGGTGGGGATCGGCAACGGGATGTCGAACCGCAGCATGATCCCGCCCAGCGGGGACCGCCGGATCGACATCACCCCGCCGAGTTCCTCGGCCCGCACCCGCATGTTCGCCAGCCCCCGGTGCGCACCGGCCAGGTCCGCGGTCGCGGTGACCCGCAACATCTTCCGCAACTGCGCCGGGTCGCCGTCACCGTCGTCGGAGATGGTGAGCACCAGCCGGTCCGGGTAGTAGCGCAGCCGCACGTCGGAGTGGAAGGCGTCGGTGTGGGCGACGGTGTTGAACAGCGCCTCCCCGGTGATCCGCAGCAGCGAGTGCTCGGCCTCGCCGGGCAGCGGCACCGGGTCACCGACCACACTGACCTGCACTTTCAGATCGCTGGGCAGGTGCACGCCGGACAGCTGCTCGAGCAGCACCGGCAGCGAGCCCGGCTGTTCGTCGGCGGTGCGGTGCAGCGCGTAGATGGCCGCGCGCAGCCGCTCGACCGCGTGCCGGGTGAGATCGCGGGCGGCGGAGAGCTTTTCGACGATCTCGTCGTCCACCCCCGGGGTGCCTGCCAGTTCGGAACGGCAGATCTCGATGGTCATGCCCGCCGACAGCACGTCCTGGGTGACGCTGTCGTGCAGTTCGCGGGCGATGCGGTGGCGCTCGTCGTCGAGGGCCTGCCGCTGGCGGGCGTCCACCAGCCGCTGCTGCACCTCGGCGAGTTCGGCGTCCCGGGCGGCCAGGTCGCGGGCGCGCTGGGCGGCGGCCTCGCTCAGTTCGGCGGTGCGGCCGCGCAGCCGGGTGGTGGCGTGCAGGAGGAAGGCGTTGTGCAGGGCGACCGCGACCTGGTTGGCCAGCACCCGCAGGATCGCCAGGTCGGTGTCGCCGATCTCCACATCGCGGCCGGGCAGTCCGGCGATGCCGCCGATCGGTTCGCCGTCGAGGGTCATCGCGACCCGCACCACGCAGCCGTCGGCCAGGTCCTCGGCCTCCCACGGGCGGGTCCGCAGCACCCGCAGGTGCGGGATCACATCCGGTGGCAGCGCGTGCTCGTCTTCGATGAGGCCGTCGCCGCCCAGCAGCAGGAACCGGGGGCTGGCCGCGCGCAGCGCGCCGTCGGAGACCGCGACCAGCAGCCAGTCGGCCTGCAGATGGTCGGCGGCGGCGCGCAGCACCGCCTCGACCAGGCCGCGCGGGCCCTCGGCGGTGCGCACCAGGGCGCGCGAGATCCGGTCCAGCGCGCGCACCGCGTGCTCGAGCCGTTCGGCCGACCGCACGTAGGCCGGGTAGTAGGTGCGTTTGCCCGAGCGCACACCGGTCAGCACCCCGAGGTCGGCGGAACCGTGCAGCCCCGTCATCGCCGGCCTCACAACGCCTCGCGGAACAGCTCCGCGATGCTCTCGGCGTCGGGCACGCGCGGGTTGGTCGCCAGGCAGGCGTCGTTGAGGGTGGTGCGGGCCATCGTCGGGATGTCGGCTTCGGTCACACCCAACGCGGCCAGCCCGCGCGGCACCCCGATCTCGTCGGCCAGCGCGCGGATCCGCTCGGCCAGCAGCTCGGCCACCTCGGCGGCGGGCTTGCGTGCCACGTCGATCCCGACGGCGGAGGCCAACGGCACGTACGGGGTCGGGTCGGCGGCGGCGTTGAAGCGGATGCAGTGCGGCAGCAGGATGCCGTTGAGCACGCCGTGCGGGGCGTCGAGCAGCCCGCCCACCTGGTGACTCATGGCGTGGGTGATCCCGAGGATGGCGTTGGTGAAGGCCATGCCCGCCTGCAACGCGCCGTGCGCCATCGCGATGCGCGGTTCGGCCAGGCGCGGATGCGTCATGGTGCGGCGCAGGTTGCTGGTGATCAGGTGCGCGGCGTGCAGGGCGTGATGGTCGGTGAGCTGGTTGTGCGCGCGCGAGACGTAGGACTCGATCGCGTCCAGTCCGGTGGCGGCGTTGAGGTCGTCGGGCATGGTGATCAGCAGCCGCGGGTCGACGATCGACACGTCGGGCACGAGTGTCCGGCTGATGATGGTGATCTTGGTGCGCTGGGTGGTGTCGGTGACGATGGCGAACTGCGACACGTCCGCGCCGGTGCCGGAGGTCGAGGGCACCATGACCAGCGGCGGGATCGGCTGGGTCACCCGGTCCACGCCCTCGTAGTCGAGAATCGCGCCGCCGTTGCCGGCCAGGATCGCCACCCCCTTGGCCGCGTCGATGCTGGAACCGCCGCCGACCGCGATCACGACGTCGCTGCCGGTCGCCAGGTAGTGCTCGTAGGCGGCGGTGATCTCGTGGTCCTTCGGATTCGGCGTGATCGTCGACCACACCACCGGATGCAGGCCGACCTGCTGCAGGTGCCCGGTCGCCTCGGCGACCCACCCGGACTCGATGATGCCGGGATCGGTGACCAGGAACGGCCGCCGCGCGCCCACCCGCCGCGCGCAATGCCCCAGTTCACCCATCGCGCCCGGCCCGAACACGACCTCGGGGGTGTGGAATTTCGCCAGCTGCGGGGCGGCGGTGGCGCTCACCGTGTCCGGCTCCCACGGCCCGCTCAGTTCCACCTCGGAGGCCGCCGGATCGGCGGCGGGGAGGTCGGTGCGGGTCCGGGTGCGCAATACCGGATCGGTCGGAACACCCGGTACGGGTCGCGTCAGCTGGGCCACGACAACTCCTCACTCCACTCACCCGGCGTCCCTGCCGGGCGATACCAGGCTAACCCCGATGTGAGAGCGGACACACCGTGCGTCCGTCCAGGCCGCACCTACCCGATCGGACAGGGAGGCCCAGCACCCGGACCCGCGCCCTCCGGTGGGCGGGGCGGCGGCCCCCTACGAACGGGCGGGTTCGCGTGGCGATCGGATGGTTGCGCGCCGAGGCGGTTCTCCCCGGCCCGACCCGGCCCTAGCGTCGTGCTCGTCGTCACATCCAGCGAAGAAGGAGCAACCGTGAACGAGCACGTGAACACCGAGTCGATCGAGCAGGACCTGCTGGTCGAGGACGTGTCGATCGACGGAATGTGCGGTGTCTACTGAGGCCCGCCGCTTCGATCCGGCACAGCCGTACCGCCTCGCGCCGTCGGTGGCGGTACGGCCGGAGCCGTTCGGGGCGCTGCTCTACGACTACACGACCCGGCGCCTGTCGTTCCTGAAGACGCCGACGCTGGTGCGGGTGGTCCAGTCGCTGGCCACCCAGCCCGCGGCCTCGGCGGCGTTGACCGCGGCGGCGATCCCGGTCCCCGAGCGGCCGCGCTATCTGGCCGCACTGGCCGAGCTGGCCGCGGCCGGCACCATTCAGCTCCGCTCTCCGGCGTGAGCGGCACAGGAGGAATGCCATGAGATTGGTCGAGCACTTCAAGCACGGGCTGGCGGCGCCGATCTGCCTGACCTGGGAGCTCACCTACGCCTGCAACCTGGCGTGCGAGCACTGCCTGTCCTCGTCGGGCCGGCGCGACCCGCGCGAGCTGAGCACCGAGGAGTGCAAGGCGGTCATCGACGAGCTGCAGCGGATGCAGGTCTTCTACGTCAACATCGGCGGCGGTGAGCCGACGGTCCGGCCGGACTTCTGGGAGCTGCTCGACTACTCCCTCGACCATCAGGTCGGGGTCAAGTTCTCCACCAACGGTGTGCGGCTGACCCCGCAGCGGGCGCGCATGCTCGCCGCCACCGACTACGTCGACGTGCAGATCTCCATCGACGGCGCCACCGCCGAGGTCAACGACGCCGTCCGCGGGCCGGGCTCGTTCGCGATGGCCTATCGGGCGATGGGCAACCTCGCCGACGCCGGGTTCGAGAACTTCAAGATCTCGGTGGTGATGACCCGCCACAACGTCGGCCAGCTCGACGAGTTCAAGGCCATCGCCGACCGCTTCGGCGCCCAACTGCGCATCACCCGGCTGCGGCCCTCCGGCCGCGGCGCCGACGTCTGGGACGAGCTGCATCCCACCGCCGAGCAGCAGCTGCGCATCTACGACTGGCTCATCGACAACGGCGAGAACGTGCTGACCGGAGACTCGTTCTTCCACCTCAACGCCCTGGGCTCCACTCCCCTGCCCGGATTGAACCTGTGCGGGGCCGGCCGGGTGGTGTGCCTGATCGACCCGGTCGGCGACGTCTACGCCTGCCCCTTCGCCATCCACGACGAATTCCTGGCAGGCAACGTCCGCGACCCCGGCGGCTTCGAGTCGGTGTGGAACACCTCCGAGCTGTTCGAGCGGTTGCGGCAACCGCAGACCGGCGGCGCGTGCACCGCCTGCCCCGCCTACGACTCCTGCCAGGGCGGCTGCATGGCGGCGAAGTTCTTCACCGGCCTGCCGCTGGACGGCCCCGACCCCGAATGTGTGCGCGGCAACGCCGAATTCGCGCTCGCCACGGTCGGCGCCGACAGCGCGCCCAAGCCGGACAAGGACCACTCCCGGCGCGCGCCCGCCCGGCCGCGCGCGGTCGCCCTCGGCCTGCCCGGCCTGCGCGTCCCCGACCGCGCCTGCGACACCAGCCCCATTTCCGGAATCCACTGAACACGAGGACTTTTCATGGCAAGCACCAAGGACTGGTTCGAGACCGTCGCCGAGGCGCAGGAACGCGCGAAGAAGCGCGTGCCCGAGCCGGTGTACCGCGCGCTGCTGGCCGGCTCACAGGCCGGGGTGACGCTGGCCGACAACACCGCCGCCTTCGCCGAACTGGGTTTCCGCCCGCACATCGCCGACCTGCCGCCCGTGCGTTCCCAGGCGACCACGGTGCTGGGGCAGGAGATCTCGCTGCCGGTGATCATCTCCCCCACCGGTGTGCAGGCCGTCGACCCGCACGGCGAGGTCGGCGTGGCGCGGGCCGCCGCGGCCTCCGGTACCGCGATGGGCCTGTCGTCGTTCGCGTCCAAGCCGATCGAGGACGTGATCGCGGCGAACGAGAAGGTCTTCTTCCAGATCTACTGGCTCGGCGACAAGGACGCGATGCTGGCCAGGCTCGACCGCGCCAAGCGGGCCGGGGCCAAGGGCCTCATCGTCACCCTGGACTGGGTGTTCGCCACCGCGCGCGACTGGGGCAGCCCGCCGCTGCCCGAGCGCATCGACGTGCGCACCGCCATCCGGTTCGCCCCGCGGGTGCTCACCCGACCCGGCTGGCTGTGGCGGTTCCTGCGCGCCGGCGCCCTGCCCGACCTGACCACCCCGAACCTGGTCGGCGCGGGCGAGACCGGCCCCACGTTCTTCGGCGCCTACGGCGAGTGGATGGGCACGCCGCCGCCGACCTGGGCCGATCTCGCCTGGCTGCGCGAGCAGTGGAGCGGCCCGCTGCTGATCAAGGGCATCACCCACCCCGACGACGCCCGCCGCGCCGTCGACATCGGCGCCACCGCCATCTCGGTCTCCAATCACGGCGGCAACAACCTCGATTCCACGCCCGCCGCGATCCGCCTGCTGCCCGGGATCGCCGAGGCCGTGGGCGATCAGCTCGAAGTGCTGCTCGACGGCGGCGTGCGGCGCGGCAGCGACGTGGTCAAGGCCGTGGCGCTGGGCGCGCGGGCGGTGATGATCGGCAGGCCGTACCTGTGGGGCATGGCGGCCGGCGGCGAACGCGGTGTGCACAACGTGCTCGAAATCCTGCGCCAGGGCATCGATTCCACGCTGTACGGGCTCGGCCGCGCCGACATCCACGATGTGCGCGCCGAGGACGTGCTCGTGCCGGACGGGTTCCGCCGGGGGCTGTGACGGTGGGAGTTCTCGCGCGGCGGATCGTGCTCGACCGCTCGGTGCATCGCTTCGACCGGGGCCGGGTGCTGCTCGGCGGGTCGCCGATGCGGTTGGTGCGGCTGTCCGCCGCCGGGGCGCGGCTGCTCGCCGGGTGGGTGGACGGCGGGCCGATCGGGGCGGACGAGGGGTCGGCCCGCTTGTTGCGCCGCCTGCTCGACTCCGGGCTGGTGCATCCGGTCGCGGCGCCGGGCAGCCGCTCGCCCGACGAGGTCACGCTCGTCGTGCCCGTCAAGGACAACCCGGCCGGACTGGCGCGGCTGCTCGCCGCCACCACCGAGTTCGCGCATCGGGTGATCGTGGACGACGGGTCGGCCGACGCCGTGCCCACCGCCACGATCCGGCACCCGCGCCCGCTCGGACCCGCCGCCGCGCGCAATGCCGGGTGGCGGCGGGCCACGACCGAGTTCGTCGCCTTCGTCGACTCGGATGTGGTGCCCCGGCCGGGATGGCTGGACTCGGCGCTGGCCCTGTTCGACGATCCGCGGGTCGCGGCGGTGGCGCCCCGGGTGACGAGCCCGCCCGGCACCGCCGCACCCACGAGCGTCGCCGCCTACGAGGCGAGCCATTCCAGCCTGGACATGGGCGCCGAGCCGGCGGTGGTGCGCCCGCTGAGCCGAGTCGGCTACGTGCCCACCGCCGCCCTGATCGTGCGGCGGGCGGCCCTGGCCGAACTGGGCGGCTTCGACGAGCGACTGCGATTCGGCGAGGACGTCGATGTCGTCTGGCGGTTGACCGACGCCGGACATCTCGTCCGCTACCACCCCGCGGCGGTGGTCACCCACCGCCCGCGCGCCACGCTCGGTTCCTGGTTGCGCCAGCGCTACGACTACGGCACCTCCGCCGCCCCGCTGGCCCGCCGCCATCCCGGGCGGCTCGCCTGCGCGCGGGTGAGCGCCTGGCACGCGCTGTCGTGGGGCGCGCTGGTCGTCGCGCTCGGCCCGGCCCGCCCCGACCGTGCCGCCCGCGGATTGCGCCGCGCCGCCCGCTCGCCCGTGCTGCGCGGGTCGGCCGTCGTCGTCCCGGCCCTCGTCGCCACCGCGCTGCCCGCCCGGCGGTTGCGCGGACGCGGCGTGCCCACCGCGGCGGCGCTGGCCGTGGGTGCCGGCGGTCACCTCGCGGCCGGACTCGCCCTGGCCGACGCCGTGCGCCGGACCTGGTGGCCGGTGCTCATGGGCACCCGGCTCGGCCGCCGCCTCGTCCTGCTGAGCCTGCTGCCGTGCCTGGTGGAGGCGCTGCGTGGGCGCCGGGGCCCGGCGTGGTTCGCGATGCGGCTCGCCGACCAGGCCGCCTACTCGCTGGGCGTGTGGGCCGGTTGCCTGCGGGCGCGGACCGCGGCACCGCTGCTGCCCGACCTGCGTGTCGGCACCGGCGCGCGTCCGGGCAGGGCCGCGCCGTCGACCCCGCTGCGCGCGAGCGCATCCCGTCCTCGCGTCGACCGACCGGCACAGGCGGCGTCGTAGCCGCGCGTGGTTCCACCCGGGTCACCGACCGCCGAACTCGTGCTCACCGCGCCGCCGAGGGCGGCACCCCGTAGCGCCGGCGATATGCCGCCGCGAACCGGCTCGGGCTGCTGAAGCCCCACCGCGCGGCGACGTCGGCGACCGTACGGCTCGTCCCGGTGCGCAGCTCGGCGTGCGCGCGGGCGAGCCGGATGTCGCGCAGCGCCGCGGTCGGTGTCGTGCCCAGGTGTTCGGCGAACGCCTCCTGCACCCTGCGCACGCTCGACCCGGCCAGCTCCGCCATCTCGGCGAGTGTCCACGGCCGCGCCGGATCCTCGTGCAGCGCGTCGAGCACCCGTTTGACCGTGCGCGGCCGCATCCGGCCGACCGGATCGTTTTCCTCGGGCATCGCGGCCAGCAGGAATGCGGTCGCCAGGGAGCTGGCGAGCCCGTCGGCCACCAGCGGGTTGGCCAGCAGCTCGGCGGGCTCGTTGAGCTGGGCGGACAGCGTGCGCACCAGACGCAGCCAACTGCGCCGCTCCGGTGTCGCGAAGTCGAGCTGGTGCGGCAGCCGCAGCCGGCCGCGCACGGTCGAGGCGTGGATGCGCTCGGCCTCCCGTTCGAGGAAGTCCGCGGCGAACTTCACCCCCACCACCCGGCAGTCCGCCGACCAGGTCTCGATGAGCGCACGCCGGTCGGCGTGGAAGACGGTCGCCTGCCCGGGCTCCGACCAGATCTGCTCGTCACCGGCGGTGGAGACGAGCCTGCCGGTCACCGGGATGTTGATCTCGTACGCGCCCGGATACTCGCAGTCGATGGCCACCTCGGTTCCCCAGGTCAGCCGCCCCACGGTGACCGGGCCGAGGTCGAGACTGCGCATGGTGAGGCCGAGCCGGTCGGGCCGGGCCAGCGGCTCGAGCCGGTGCGGGAAGTACACCTGCTCCACCGCCGCGTGCGCGAGCTCCCAGTCGTGGGTGGCGGTGATGTGGGTGTGCTGCGGCATTGCTCGATCCTCGGCGTCGATCCACTTCTCGTTGGCTGTGACCTGGAGGACATTGTGACCGAAAGGAGACTGCAATCACAGCCGGTCGCGCAAACCGTCTCGGCGTCGCGCAATCGGTGTCGATCCTGTGCGCCCGCCGCGCCAGTATTCCTCCGCACGCCGGATTCGGCAGCCCACGCCGATCGAATTCGACACCGAGGAGAAACAGATGAGCGCCGCGACGAGTTGGATCGAAGACATCACGATGGAGGAACTCGAGCGAAATCCGTACCCGTTCTACGAGCGGCTGCGCCGGGAGGCGCCGCTGGCGTTCATTCCGATTCTGGGCACCTACGCGGCGACCACCAAGGAATTGTGCCGCACCATCGCCAACAGCCCCGATTTCGAAGCGATCATCACCCCCGCGGGCGGGCGGACCTTCGGTCACCCGGCCGTCATCGGCGTCAACGGTGAGATCCACGAGGATCTGCGCTCGATGGTCGACCCCGCCCTGCAGCCCTCCGAGGTCGACCGCTGGGTGGACGGCTTGGTCCGCCCCATCGCGCGGCGCTACCTCGCCGAATTCGAGAACGACGGCCACGCCGACCTGGTCGCCCAGTTCTGCGAACCGGTGAGTGTCCGCGCGCTCGGTGATCTGCTGGGGTTGCGCGACGTCGGCTCCGACAAGTTGCGGGAATGGTTCCACAAATTGTCGAACTCCTTCACCAATGCCGCGATGAACGAGGACGGCACCTTCGCCAACCCCGCCGGTTTCGACCAGGGTGACGAGGCGAAGGCCGAGATCCGCGCGATCGTCGACCCGCTGATCGACCACTGGATCGCCCACCCCGACGACAGCGCCATCTCGCACTGGCTGCACGACGGCATGCCCGAGGGCCAGGTCCGCGACCGCGACTACATCTACCCGACCCTGTATGTGTTCCTGCTCGGCGCCATGCAGGAACCCGGCCACGCGATGGCCTCGACCGTCGCGGGGCTGTTCACCAGGCCCGATCAGCTGGAGCGGGTGATCGACGACCCGGCGCTGATTCCGCGGGCGGTCGCCGAGTCGCTGCGCTGGACCTCCCCGATCTGGTCGGCGACGGCGCGCACCAACACCGTCGACGTCACCATCGACGGCGTCTTCCTGCCCAAGGGTTCGGTGGTCATGATGGCCTACGGTTCGGCCAATCACGACGAGAACGACTACAACGCGCCCTCCGCCTACGACATGGACCGCCCGCCGCTGCCGCACCTGGCCTTCGGCGCCGGCGACCACGCCTGCGCCGGAACCTATTTCGCCAACAAGGTGTGCCAGATCGGCCTGGAGGAATTGTTCGAGGCGATTCCGAACATCGAGCGCGACGACCGCAAGCCGATCGACTTCTGGGGCTGGGGTTTCCGCGGCCCGACCGAACTGCACGTGACGTGGGAGGTGTGAGGCGATGGCCGAATTCCGGGTCACCGTCCCCACCGCCGGAAATCCGGTGACCTGCCGGGACGACCAGACCATTCTCGACGCGTTCCTCCGCAACGGGGTGTGGTTGCCGAACTCGTGCAATCAGGGCACCTGCGGCACCTGCAAACTCCGCGTCGTGGCCGGCCACGTCGATCACGCGGGCTCGCCGGAATACACCCTCACCGCCGAGGAGCGTGCGCAGGGCCTGGCCCTGGGCTGCCAGAGCCGCCCCCGGTCCGATCTCGTGGTCGAGCCGCTCGCCGACACGACCGACGCGGTGGCGCGCTTCCCCCTGCGCGATCTCACGGCCACGGTGGTGTCGCTGGATCCGATCGCGCGCGACACCCGCCGCCTGGTGCTCGAGGTGGACGGCGCACTGGATTTCCTGCCGGGTCAATACGCGCAGCTGCACGTGCCGGGCACCGAATGCTGGCGGCCGTATTCGATGGCGAACTCACCGGCGCGTCCCCATCGCCTCGAATTCCACATCCGCTACAGCGACGGGGGCGTCGCCACCGGCTGGATCTTCCACGGCCTCACTGTCGGCGACCGGGTGGAGTTGCGCGGCCCGCTGGGCGATTTCGTGCTCGACGACGCCGACCACCCGCTGCTGCTGCTCGCCGGCGGCACCGGTCTTGCCCCGCTCAGCGCGATGCTGCGCGCGGCCCTCGAACGCGGGCACCGCTCGCCCATCCACCTCTACCACGGGGTCCGCGAGGAAGCCGACCTCTACGACGTCGAGTGGCTGAGCGAGCTGTCGCGGTCCCACCCGGATTTCCACTACACCCCCTGCCTGAGCCGCGGCGAGTGGAACGGCCGCACCGGTTACGTCGGCGACGCGGTGCTGGCCGACTTCGACAACCTCCGCGACTACAGCGGCTACCTCTGCGGCCCACCGGCCATGGTGGAGGCGGCAGGCCGAGCACTCAAACGCCGCCGCATGGCTCCCCGCCGCATCTTCCGCGAGAAGTTCACCGACGCGGTCACGGTCGGCCAGGAACTCGCCAGCGCGTAGCCGCGGGGTGGGCGGTGGATTCTCACCGGGTGTCGAGGATCAGCCATCCGCCGTGGTATTCGGCGACGGTGAAGGGGAGACCGGTTTCGATGCCGAGGACCGACAGTTCGCCGGTGTCGAAGGTGCGGATGTGGCCGTAGGAGGGGTCGGGTTCGTCTTCGAAGGGCACCGCGACGATCACGCGTTGGGCGGCGAGCCGGACGGCTTCGGCGAGTACGGCGCGGCCGTGGGCGCGGTCGAGGTGTTCGAGCAGGTGCAGGACGGTGACCGTGTCGACGCACCGGTCGGGCAGGGGCACCGCTGCCGCGTCGCAGGACATGGTGCCGACGGCCGAACCGCGGGCCTGGGCGATGGTGCGCAGCAGGTTCATGCTGCCGGGGACGAGGTCGGTGGCCAGCACCCGATGCTGGCCCGCGTCGGCGAGCAGCAGGGGGAAGAACCCGAAGCACGAGCCCATGTCCAGCACGCGGCCCGGCGGCACCAGGCCGAGTGCGCGGCGGTAGACGGGCGCGATCTGCGCGATGTGGGTGGGCGGCGGGTTCGGGCTGTCCCAACACCGGCGGATCTGGGCGAGGGTGTTGTCGTAGAACAGTCTCCAGGCCGCGGCGGGGTCGTCGGCGCAGGTGCGCACGACCCCGACGAACACCCGCTCGAACATCTCCGGCGCGATCAGCTCCGCGTGGATCAGCTCGTCGACGATCATGCCGCCGAGGTTGTTGTCCAGCCGCTCCGGTGGCAGCCGGTGCACGATCTCCACCCGTCCCTCGGTCTCGCGCACGGTGAAGTGGGCGGTGCGCACGCCGGGCACCCACCAGCCCGCGCTCTGCTGGCTGCGGACCCGGACCGCACCGTCGTCGTAGCGGGTCCCGCCGGCCGGCGCGAGCGGGTTGAGCGGCCGCAGCGTCAGGCCGGTCATCGCCGCACCCCGGGAGCGGTGAATTCCTCGGCCACGGCGCCGAGTTCGCGCAGCCCGCGCACCACCTGCACGCGGTCGCACAGTTCGGCGTAGGCGGGCATGTCGCAGCCGCCCAGCCGCCAGGAGTACCGGGGTTCGGGGGTGAGCCAGATGGTTTCGCGGGCCCGGCGGGTGAGGTCGGCGAAGTCGGCCAGGCCGGGATCGTTGCCGTTGTTGCGGCCGTCGCCGAGGATCAGCAGGGTGGTGCGCCGGTTGACAGTGTGGGCGTGGTCGGCGACGAACTGCCGGAACACCGCACCGTAGTCGGAGTTGGCGTCGAGATCGATCAGGTCTCCGCCGAACAGCAGCCCGAGGGCCGATTCGGCGTGCTGTTCGGCGAACAGCGCGGTGGTCTCCACCACGTCGGCGACGAACGCGAACGACTGCACGCGCGCGAACATGTCCTGCAACGAGTGCACCAGGGTGAGCATGAAATGCGCGGTGGCGCGGACCGACAGGCTCACATCGGCGAGCACCACCACGCGCGGGCGGTCCTCGGCCGAGCGCACCGTCACCGGGGTGAACGGCACGCCGTCGAAGCGCATGCTGCGGCGCATGGTGCGCGCGGCGTCGACACGGCCCGCGGGGGCGACGGTGCGCCGGTGGGTGCGCGCGCCGTGCAGGGAGCGGGCCAGCCGCCGCAGGGTCGCCTCGAGTTCGGCGCGTTCGGCACTGCCGATGTCCTCGACCGGCGCCCGGCGGCGGGCCTGTTGTCCGCTCCGACGTTCCAGCGCCAGCAGTGCCTGCGCGTGCCTGCGCACCGCCTCGGACAGGTCACCGACCACGGTGGCGGCCTGGATCTGCGCGTCGACGTCGTCCTCGGGCGGACCCAGCCAGCGCAGCAGCGCCTCCTGCTCGTCCAGGGTGAGCCCGGCGTCGACGCCGGCCGCGCCCGGCCCGGCCAGTTGCCCGGGGGCGCCGCCGGAACGCAGGCGTTGCGCGTCGAGCTGGATGCGGTAGCCGTCGCTGCCGACGACCTGGTTGCCCTGGGAGAAGGCGATCTCCTCGGTGGGCGCGGACAGGTCGATCATGCCCTCGTCCTCGGTGAGGTTGAACCGCGACGCGAGGTTGTCGGTGTCGAACAGATGCCGCACGTCCTCCGGACGCGCGCCTTGGCTGCCCGCGGTCTGCGACGGCAACCCCGAGAGGGTGAGCTCCTCCCAGTCGCCGGCGTAGGAACCGAGGTCGTCGGGGATGTCCGCCTCGCCGTCGACACCGGTCCGCTGCTGCTCGGCGCTGCCGATGCGGACCAGTCCGAAGAAGGCGTCGAACAATTCGCCGAACACCTCGGCGTCGCGCTGGTCCTTCACCAGCGCGGCCCGCAGTGCCCAGCGCAACCGGCCGCGATCGGTGAGCACACCGGGCTGGCCCGCGCACCGGATCGCGTCGATCGTCTCCGGCACCGACACGCGCACGCCGCGCGCACGCAGCAGGTGCACGAACCACTGCAGGGTCGCCTCCACGACTGCCCCCTACACGCCGCGCCTGCGCGCGAACGATCGCGCGCCCTGGCTGGAGGTCACGGTGGCGCGGGTGAGGGTCGCGGTGTGCGCGCCGTAGTAGCCGTCGTCGAATCGGCCCGCGTCGTCCTTGGCGGCCCGCACCGCGCGGCCGTCGTCCTCGGGCGCCGCCGCGGGCCGGGTGGGCGCGGTGCCGTCGAGCAGGCGCGGCAGTTCCTCGAGCGCGGTCCGCAGATCCTTGTCGTATTTGACGACCACCGACATGGTGTCGGAGAGCACCTGCCGCGACAGCGCCCGCACCTGCAGCACCGCCAGTGTGCGGGCCCAGTCCACGGTCTCGGAGATGCTCGGCGCCTTGCGCAGGTCGAGGCCGCGCAGCCCGCGCACGATCTCCACCAGTTCCGCGGCGAGGGAGTCGTCGAGTCCGGTGTTCTTGGACCGGATGATCTCGAGTTCGCGCTCGGCGTCGGGATAGTCGGCGAACAGGTGCAGGCAGCGCCGCTTGAGCGCGGCGGAGAGGTCGCGGGTGTTGTTGGAGGTCAGGATCACCAGCGGGGCCTGCCGGGCGGTGAAGGTGCCCACCTCGGGCACCGAGATCTGGTACTCGCCAAGGATTTCCAGCAGCACCGCCTCCAATGCCTCGTCGGCGCGGTCGATCTCGTCGATCAGCAGCACGACCGGTTCGGTGGAGCGGATCGCCTCGAGCAGCGGACGCGGGCTCAGGAACCGCTCGGAGTAGAAGACGCTGTCGTGCGCGCCGATGCGGTCCACGGCTTCGCCGAGATCGGCGGTGTCGGCGACGAATTGGCCGATCTTCTCGCGCAGGATCTGGGTGTAGAGCAGCTGCCTGCCGTAGTCCCATTCGTAGAGCGCGCGGGTCTCGTCCTGGCCTTCGTAGCATTGCAGGCGCAACAGCTTGCGTCCGGTGGCCGCGGCCAGCGCTTTGGCCAGTTCGGTCTTGCCGACACCGGCGGGGCCCTCGATCAGCAGCGGCTTCTCCAGCCGCGTCATGAGGAAGACGGTGGTGGCGAGGCGTTCGTCGGGCAGGTAGCCCACGGCGGCCAGTGCGCTGTGCACGTCCTCCGTGCTGGCGAAGTGGTTCATCGGCGGTCCTTCCTGGCACGAGGGAAGCCCGGCTGTGGGACGAGCGGGGCGCACTCGTCCCACAGCCGGGGTCGGGATGGGTCAGCTGAGCAGGTCGTCCAGGCTGCCGTGCATGCAGTGCTCGACGACCGGGCGCACGGTCTCGAAGGTGCATTCCTTCGGGTTGCCCGGGGTGCAGGCGTCACCGAGGACGTGCCGGGTGATCCGGTCGATGTCCTCGTCGTTGCCCTTGATCACCGAGGCGTTCTCGTAGTACTTGGTCGGGCCCTGGCCCAGCCGGTTCTTCGAGTAGGTGTCCTTGGTGATGTCGGTGAACTTCTCCGGGATGCCCACGTCGCGCAGCAGCCGCACGGCCGCGCCCAGTGCCGCGTCGGCGGCCTGCACGTCGGTCATGCCGTAGGTGTCCACGCCCATCGCGCCCGCGATCTCGGCGAACTTCTTGTACGCCACCGGCATGTTGAACGCCCACACGCGCGGCAGCGCGATCGCGTTGTTCAGGCCGTGGTGGGTGTCGTAGAACGCCGACACCGCGTGCGAGATGGAGTGGATGATGCCGAGGCCGCCGGAGTTGAACGCCTGCGCCGCGATGTACTGGGCGTACATCATGCCCTCGCGGCCGGACAGCTCGGTCGGGTTCCAGGTGGCGGTGCGCAGGTTCTCCGCGACCAGCTTGATCGCGTAGAGCGCGTTGCCGATCGACGGGGTGAAGTTCAGCCGCGAGACGAACGGCTCCGAACCGTGCGCGAGCACGTCGAAACCGCACTGCGCGGTGTAGTCGGTCGGGCAGTCGAAGTACAGCACCGGGTCGTCGATGGCCAGGGTGGCGACCGAGGCGTCGTCGAAGGCGACGTACTTGTGCGGGTTGTCGGGATCGGTGGTGGTGTCGGTGATGACGTAGGCCCAGGAGGTCTCCGAGCCGGTGCCCGCGGTGGTCGAGACCGCGATGTGCGGCGGGTTCTTCGGGTTCTCCGACTTGTTGAAGCCCTCGAACTCGTTGATGTTGCGCCCGTCGTGGGCGATCGAGATGCGCGCGCCCTTACAGGCGTCGTGCGAGGAGCCGCCGCCGATGGACACGAAGCTGTCGCAGCCGTGCTGCTGGTACAGCGCGACCGCGTCCATCACGTTGTAGTCCTTGGGGTTCGACTCGACCTTGTCGTAGAGCACGACCTCGAGCCCGTGGTACTCGAGCGAGCCGACGATCTTGGGCACGATGTCGGTGCCGCGCAGGCCGCTGGTCATCACCAGTACCTTCTTGAAGCCGAGCTTCAGCGCCTCCGGCCCGATGATCTCGTGCGAGCCGGGGCCCAGCAGCGCCCGCGGGAAGGGGTGGAACTCCTTGATGGGGAATGGCTTGAGCAGCTCGTCTACCTGCATCGTGCGGTCCTTTCGCCTGATGATCGCGTTCCGGTGATCCGGTGCCAGCGACCGTATGGCGCCCGTCACAGGGGCCGGAAGCGATTCGGGCCGAAACTGCTCGGATGAAACGCGCAGGGTGTACCGATCGGCGGGACGCGCACTGACCGTTCGGACAGGTGTCGCGGACTACGACGGTTGCGCGCCGCCGCGGAGACGCGCACCGCACGGGCGGGGCGGGGACGGTCTCAACCGTCGAGGCGGTCCAGCAGATCGTCGGCGGCCGCGCGTACCGCGCCGAGGGCGTCGTGGTGGCCGAGCAGGTGCAGGATCGCCTCGGGGATCAGTCGTTCGGCGTAGTCCGGCGCGGTCCCTTCGTCGGAGCGCATGTTGATCACGCTCTCCACCATCCGGAACGGCAGCAGTTCGGCGCCCTCGGCGTGGGCGGCCCGGGCGGCGGCCAGCACCTCGGCGGCGAACCGTTCGTAGTGGCCGCGCAGGTCGTCACGCTGGCGACGGAAGGCGGCGAAGCGCGCCGAGCGCAGCTCGGGCAACAGGTACAGGGCGCCGAGATTCCACCGCGCCGAACACAATTGGCGCACGTCGAACCGGGCCAGCGCGTACAGCCGCACCGCGGGGGCGACAGGTTCGGCCCGCAGCCGTTCGGCCAGGGCGAGCGGGCCGCTGACCGTCTCGGCGAGCAGCGCCTCGAGGATGTCGTCCTTGGCGGCGAAGTGGTGGTACAGGGAGGCCTGGCGGATGCCGACGGCGTCGGCGACCGCGCGGGTGGAGGTGCTGGCGTAGCCCTGGGTGGTGAACAGTTCGGCGGCGGCGTCGAGGATCTCCGCGCGTGGGGTGCGGCCCTGGCGGCGCCGCGGCGCGAGACGCGGACGACCGGGTCCGAGGGAGGTCACCTCCCCATTCTGGCGCATCGCCGGCGAGGGCGGCGACGACGGCCCGCGGCGCGTCCGCAATACCTGTCATATGACAGAAACATCGGAAATCCAGAAGTTACCGGGGGCAACGAGACGGAGACGTCGCCGTCACCGGCGATGTCATCGGGGTCGCAAAACTATCAACCGACAGATATTGGCCGCGACGCCGAAGGAAGCCCGCCCATGGCCACCACTCTCACACCCCCGTCGGACACCACCGACAGCACCGACAGCACCGACCTGCAACGGTTCGGTTATCAGCCCGTCCTGCACCGCAAGCTCGGCCGATACGCCTCCTTCGCGGCCGGGTTCTCGTTCGTCTCCATCCTCACCACGATCTTCCAGTTCTTCGGTTTCGGCTACGGATTCGGCGGCGCGGCCTTCTTCTGGACCTGGCCCGTCGTGTTCGCCGGGCAGCTGCTGGTGGCCTTGAACTTCGCGGAACTGGCTGCCCGGTATCCGATTTCGGGCTGCATCTACCAGTGGTCGCGGCGCCTGGCCGGGGAGACGATCGGCTGGTTCGCGGGCTGGATGATGATCATCGCCCAGATCGTCACCGCGGCCGCCGCCGCCATCGCACTACAGGTGGTGCTGCCCTCGATCTGGAGCGGGTTCCAGATCATCGGCGAGGACGCCGCGCTCACCTCGCCGTCGGGCGCGATGAACGCCGTGCTGCTGGGCAGTGTGCTGCTGATCGTCACCACCCTGGTCAACGTCGTCGGCATCGAGTGGATGTCGCGCCTGAACACCATCGGGGTGACGATCGAGATCGTCGGGGTGCTCGCCGTCATCGGCGTGTTCTTCACCCACGTCGAGCGCGGCCCCGGCGTGGTGCTCGACACCACCGCCGCCGCGCCCGGCCCGTACTGGGCGGCGTTCCTGGTGTCCGGTCTGATGGCCGCCTATGTGATGGTCGGATTCGATTCCGCGGGTGAGCTTTCCGAGGAGACCAAGAACCCGCGCCGGGTCGCGCCGCGCACGATTCTGACGGCGCTGAGCGTGTCCGCGCTCGGCGGCGGGCTGATGCTGCTGGGGGCGCTGATGGCCGCGCCGAGCCTGACCGACGGCATGCTGGCCGCCGACGGACTGGCCTACGTGATCTCCGCCAAGCTCGACAGCCCCGCGGGCGCCCTGCTGCTCGGCTGCGTGGCCGTGGCGATCCTGGTGTGCACGTTGGCGATTCAGACCGCGGGCTCACGGCTGATGTTCTCGATGGCCCGCGACGGCAAACTGCCGTTCGCCGCGCAGCTGGCGGCGGTGCATCCGCGCTTCGGCACACCGGTGCTGCCCGCGGTGGTGATCGGCGTCCTCGGGATCACGCTGCTGCTGGTGAATCTCGGCAACGCGGCGATCTTCTCGACGCTGGCCAGCGTCTGCATCGTCACGCTGTATGTCGCCTACCTGCTGGTGACCGTCCCGCTGCTGGTGCGGCGCCTGCGTGGCTGGCCGGCGGACGAGACCGCGCCGGCGGGGCTGTTCCGGCTGGGCCGCTTCGGCATTCCGGTCAACCTGCTCGCGGTGGTGTGGGGGCTGGCGATGGTGGTGAACCTGGCCTGGCCGCGACCGGAGGTCTACACCCCCGAGGGCGGCGGCTGGTGGATGCTCTGGTCCGCGCCGCTGTTCCTGGCCGCGACCGTGGGCGTCGGCATCGCCGTGCAGCGCCTGGTGACCATGAGCGCCGGACGCCGCGCCGTGCCCGCCGTCGCCCCCGCCTGACCCCGCCCATCCGACCCGTCGAGTCGGGCTCGCCGAGTCGGGCTCGTCGAGTCGAGAAGAAGGACTTTCGATGACCGCATCCACCACGCTGGCCAGGGCGCACGCCCGTGCCCAGGAGGCCGCCGCCACCGTCGCCACCCCGGACCTGCCCGCCGACGTGCCCGCCGAGGCGATCACCTTCGCGCGGCGGATTCCGCCGGGTGGCTACGCGAACGTCGTGCTCGGCCGGGGCACCCGGGTGCGCCTGGCCGATCCCGCCGGCAACGCGTGCGCGCACCTGTTGCTGCTGCGGGCCGAGGCGCCGTGGGAGCGGCTGAACGTCGCCGACACGGTGAAGGTGCCCTGGCAGGCCTACCTGGGCCAGGGCCACCCGCTGCTGTCGGACCAGGGCCGCCTGCTCGCCACCGTGCTCGCCGACGGGTCCGGCCACCACGACGCGCTGTGCGGGCCGGGCCCCGCGGCACGGGCGGGGCTGCGGCTGGCGGCGGCCAAGCACGGACTCGGCCCCCGCGACGTCGGCCCGAGCCTGTCGTTCTTCCGCGGCGTGCGGGTCGCGGCCGACGGCGCGCTGACGCCCACCGGCGGCGCAGGCGCGGGCGCGGCGGTGGACCTGCTGATCCATCTGCCGGTCACGCTGCTGGTCGTCGATGCCGAGCATCCGCTCGACCCGGCCCCCGTCACCGATCTCGACGTCGTCGCCTGGGCCGCACCCGAACTGCTCGCCGAAAACCACAGCGACGAACCGGAATACCGCCGCGCCCGCCACAACACCGAGGAGGCGTGGCGGGCCGCCCGTTCGAAGGAGAACCAGCGATGAGCACCCGCGCGCGCACCGTCGTGCTGGACGAGACCGTGCCCGCCCGCGCCCCCTGGTCGGCGGTGGTGGCGGCGGGCGATCAGCTCGAGATCATCGATCTGCACGGCAACCAGGCCGTGGACTGCCTGCTCTACGCCGCCGCCGACCACAGCGACCGCTACAGCGCCCAGGCCACCGTCGCCGCGCAGCGCAACATCTTCCTGACCACCGGCAGCGTGCTGCGCACCGACAACGGCACCGCGCTGATGACCGTCGTCGCCGACGACGTGGGCAACCACGACACCGTCGCGGGCGCCTGCTCCCAGGAATCCAACACCCTGCGCTACGGCCACCACACCCGCGACCAGCACGCCTGCGTGGAGAACTTCCTCACCGCGGCGATGGCGTGGGGGCTGGGCAAGCGCGATCTGGTGTCGAACATCAACTGGTTCATGAACGTGCCGGTGGAGCCCGACGGCACGCTCGGCATCGTCGACGGCCGATCGGCGCCGGGCAAGAAGGTCGTGCTGCGCGCCGAGATCGACACCCTCGTGCTGGTGTCCAACTGCCCGCAGATCAACAACCCCTGCAACGGCTTCGACCCGACGCCGGTGCGGATGGTCGTCACGCGCTGACCGCGCACCGCTCGAACGGAGGTACCCCGATGAACCCTGGCACCGTCCTCGCTCCGGCCCCGGCCGTCCATCCCGCTCCCACCCCGCGGTGCGAGGTGGTGCGCCCCGGCATGCTGACCACCGTGCAGGACTGGCCCGGCCGGGTCGGCTACTGGCATGTCGGGGTGCCGCCCTCGGGTCCGATGGACGACCTGTCGTTCCGGCTCGGCAACCGGGCGCTCGGCAACGCCGAGGGGGCCGCCGGCCTGGAGTGCACACTCGCCGGGCCCGCACTGCGGTTCCCGGTGGCGACCCGGGTCTGCGTCACCGGCGCACCCGCCGACGTGCGCGTCGACGGGGTGCCGGTGCCGCAGTGGCGGCCGGTGGTGGTGCCCGCGGGCGGCGTGCTCGACGTGGGCGCGGTGCGCGGGCCGGGCATGCGGTGCTACGTGCTCGTCGCGGGTGGGTTCGCGGTGCGGCCGTATCTGGGCAGCGCGGCCACGTTCACACTCGGCGGATTCGGGGGCGGCACCGGCGCGGCCGTGCGAGCCGGTGACCTGCTGGATCTGACTCCCGACCACGGCCGCCCTGGCACCGCCGTCCCGACCGAGGCACGGCCGGCGTTCACCCGCCGGTGGGAGCTGGCGGTCACCGAGGGGCCACACGGTGCGCCGGAGTTCTTCACCCGCGCCGACATCGACACGATCCTGAGCACCGACTACGAGGTGCACTTCAACTCCGACCGCACCGGCGTGCGGTTGATCGGACCCAGACCGCGCTGGGCCCGCGCCGACGGCGGCGAGGCGGGCCTGCACCCGTCGAACATCCACGACACCGCGTATTCGATCGGCGCGCTGGACTTCACCGGCGACACCCCGATCCTGCTCGGGCCGGACGGGCCGAGCCTGGGCGGCTTCGTCTGCCCGGTCACCGTGGTCGCCGCCGAGCGCTGGAAGCTCGGCCAGCTGTGCCCCGGCGACCTGGTCCGGTTCGTCCCGGTGCGGGCGGAGCGGGCCGCCGCCCTGCGCGAGCTGGGTCCGGCCCGGCGGGCGGCCTGGCCGGTGGTGCTCTCCGACGGCGGCGACGGCGACGACGGGGTGCTGGGCAGGGCCGACGGCGACGAGCACACCCGCGTCACCTACCGCCGCGCGGGCGACGACGGCGTGCTCGTCGAGTACGGCGAGATGACCCTCGATCTGGGCCTGCGGGCCCGCGTGCACGCCCTGCACCAGCATCTGCTCGCGCGCGCCGAACCCGGCATCACCGAACTCACCCCGGGGGTGCGGTCGCTGCAGGTGCGTACCGACCCGGACCGGCTGCCGACCCCGAAACTGCTGGACCTGCTGACCGAGGCGGAGGCCGCCCTGCCCGCCGCCGACGACCTGGTGGTGCCCAGCCGCACCGTGCACCTGCCGTTGTCCTGGGACGACCCGGCGACCCGTGAGGCCATCACCCGCTACATGCACGGCGTGCGCGCGGACGCGCCGTGGTGCCCGTGGAACATCGAGTTCATCCGCCGGATGAACGGTTTGTCCTCGGTGCGCGAGGTGTTCGACACCGTGTTCGCCGCCGAATATCTCGTGCTCGGGCTGGGCGATGTGTATCTGGGCGCGCCGGTGGCGACGCCGACCGATCCGCGGCACCGGCTGGTCACCACCAAATACAACCCGGCCCGCACCTGGACGCCGCAGAACGCGGTCGGTATCGGCGGCGCCTACCTGTGCATCTACGGCATGGAGGGGCCCGGTGGCTACCAGTTCGTCGGCCGCACCACCCAGGTCTGGAACCACCGCGGCACCGACGGGGCGGACCCGTGGCTGTTGCGCTGGTTCGACCGGATCCGCTGGTATCCGGTGTCGGCGGAGGAACTGCTCGACCTGCGCGCCGACGTCGCCGCCGGGCGCGGGCGGCTGCACGCCGAGGACGGCGAGTTCCGGCTGGCCGACTACCGGCGGTTCCTCGCCGAGAACGCCGAGTCCATCGCGGAGTTCCGTGCGAACCAAGCGAAAGCCTTTGCCGCCGAGCGCCGTTCGTGGCACTCGTCGGGTGAGTTGACGGGAGACCAGCAGTGACCGTGTGGATCCACCGCCGCGCCGACGCCGAGGTGGCGGCCGAGCGCGCCGCCGCGACCGGACCGCTGGCCGGGTTGCGGCTGGCGGTCAAGGACAATGTGGACGTGGCGGGGCTGCCGACCACCGCCGGGTGCCCGGCCTACGCCTACCTGCCCGACACCGACGCCCCCGCCGTCGCCGCTCTGCGCGCGGCGGGCGCCGTGGTGGTCGGCAAGACCAACCTGGACCAGTTCGCGACCGGGCTGGTCGGCACCCGGTCGCCCTACGGCGCGGTACCGGACGCGCGCCGTCCCGAATTCGTCTCCGGCGGTTCGAGTTCCGGCTCGGCGGTGGCCGTGGCGCGCGGGGAGGCCGATCTCGCGATCGGTACCGACACCGCCGGTTCGGGCCGGGTGCCCGCCGCGTTCCAAGGGCTGGTCGGCATCAAACCGACCGTCGGCGTGGTGCGCACCGACGGAGTGGTCCCGGCGTGCCGGTCCTACGACTGCGTCACGATCTTCGCCGCCGATCCGGCGACGGCCGACCGCGCGATGGGGGTACTGGCGGCCGGGGCCGCGGGGCGGCCGTGGCCGGCCGATGCGCGGCTGGCCGCGCCGCCGAACCCGGTCGTGGCGGTATTCGACACGTTGCCCGAACTCGACGAGGTCTGGCGGGCGGCGTTCGCGCGGACCGTCGACGCGTTGCGCGGGCGGGGCGTGACCGTCGTGCCGATCGACCCCGCCCCGTTCCTGGCCGCCGCGCGGCTGCTCTACGACGGCGCACTCGTCGCCGAACGTTATTCGGCGGTGGGCGAATTCGTCGATGCCCACCCCGGGGAGGTCGACCCGACGGTCGGCGCCATCATCGGCGCCGCCCGCACCCATCCGGCCCACCGCCTGGTCTCCGATCTGGCGGAGCTGGACCGGCTGCGCGACCTGGCGATGGCGAGCCTGGCCGGGGCCGACGCCCTGCTGGCCCCGACCGCGCCGGGCCAGCCGACCCTGGCCGAGGTCGCCGCGGACCCGATCGGCGTGAACGCCCGACTCGGCACCTACACCAATTTCGCCAACCTGCTCGATCTGTGCGCGGTGGCCGTCCCCGCGGGCACCGCCGGCGCGGCGCAGTTCGGCGTCACCGTCTTCGCCCGCGCCTTCGAGGACGCGGTGGCGCTCGACATCGCCGCGCTGATCCGGCCGGACGCCGCGCTCGCGCCCGTCAGCTGGCCCGCCCGGGTCGCGCCGACGCAGGAGCTGATCGTCTTCGGCGCCCACCTGCGCGACCAGCCCCTCGCCTCGCAGCTCACCGACCTCGGCGCGCGCTGGGCGGGCGAGGTGCGCACCGCCCCGCGCTACCGCTTGGCCGCGCTGAAGACGACCCCGCCGAAACCCGCGCTGACCCGGGTCGGCGAGGCCGAGACCGGGGTCGCGATCGCCGGGGAACGCTGGCTGCTCTCCCCCGCCGCGCTCGGTCGCTTCCTGGCCGCCCTGCCCGCCCCCATGCACCTGGGCGCGGTGGAACTCGCCGACGGCAGCTGGGCCACCGGCTTCGGCTGCGAAGGCGCCGCCGCGGCCGCGGCCACCGACATCAGCGCGTACGGCGGATGGCGGGCGGCACTGGCGGCGAACGCGGTCTGAGCGCCCGGAAAATGCGTTGAACGCGGCGGCCGCACCGGATACCAAGATCGCGTGAACGAATCGAGCGACGGCACCGCCGCGGTGCACCTGCGCAGGATCACCGCCGACAACGTCTACCGGGTATGCACACTCAGCGACACCCTGTCGGCCGACCAGCGCGGCATGGTGGCCGACAACGGGATCTCCCTCGCGGAGGCGCACTTCGCGGACGCGGCCTGGTACCGCGCCGTCTACCTGGGCGAGGAGCCGATCGGCTTCCTGCTGCTCGACCTCGGCATGGACCCCGACGAGCCCGGCGTCTCGCTGTGGCGGTTCATGATCGCCGGGCCGCACCAGGGCAGAGGCTACGGCCGCCGGGTCCTCGAGACGGTGGTCGAGCACCTGCGCGCCCGCGGCACCACCAGCCTCTACACCAGCTACGGGCAGGGCCCCGGCAGTCCCGAGGGCTTCTACCGTTCCCTCGGCTTCGAGCCCACCGGAGAGCTGGTCGAGGACGAAATCGAGGCCGTGCTGCGCTGGTGATTCGGCGGCGGTGTCACACGGCGGGCGTGGCCGGTGTCTGGATGGGCGAACATCCGTCACCCAAGGAGTACTCGATGAACCTCGCCCTGTGGATCGCCGCCGGACTGCTCGCCTTCGTCGCGCTCGGCGGCGGTGTCGGCAAGACGTTCTTCCCGGTCGAGAAGCTGGCCGCCGCGCCGGGCGGCGGCTGGACCGCGGCCGTGCGTCCCGGCTTCGTCAGGACGCTCGGCGGTGTGGAGCTGCTGGCGGCGGCCGGCCTGATCCTGCCGCCGCTGCTCGGCATCGCCCCGGCGCTGGTGCCGGTCACCGCCGCCTGCTGGGTGGTGCTGATGATCGGTGCGATCATCACCCATGTCCGGCACGACGGGTGGGGCGTGTTCGTCGCCCTGAACGTGACCTACCTCGTCCTGGCGGCGTTCATCGCCTGGGGCCGGTTCGGGCCGCAGCCCTTCGCGGCCTGAGCACCCCGCCGGACAGGAAGGAGACCCACCGTCATGAGCACCGCCGACGCCGCGACCGACGCCTTCGTCGCACACCGCAACCTGCTCTTCACCGTCGCCTACGAGATGCTCGGTTCGGCCGCCGATGCCGAGGACGTGCTCCAGGAGACGTGGTTGCGCTGGCGCACGGTCGATCGTGACCAGGTGCGCGACGACCGCGCCTACCTGGTGCGGATCACCGCCCGCCAGTCGCTCAACCGGCTGCGCACCCTGCAACGACGCAAGGAGTCCTACGTCGGTCCGTGGCTGCCCGAGCCGCTGCTCACCACGCCCGACATCGCCGAGGACGCCGAACTCGCCGAGAGCCTGTCGATGGCGATGATGCTGGTGCTGGAGACGCTGGCGCCGACCGAACGGGCGGTGTTCGTGCTGCGCGAGGTCTTCGACTTCGGCTACGACGAGATCGCCGCCGCCGTCGGCAGGGTGCCGACGGCGGTGCGCCAGATCGCGCACCGGGCGCGCAAGCACGTCGAGGCCCGTCGCCCGCGGGAGGCGGTGTCGGCGAGCCGGACGCGGGAGGTGCTCGAACAGTTCCAGCGGGCGATCGAGACCAGGGACCTGAGCGGCCTGCTCGAACTGCTGGCCCCCGAGGTCGTGCTCGTCGGCGACGGCGGTGGCGTCAAGCAGGCGGTGCTGCGGCCGATTCTCGGCGCGCGCAAGGTCGCCACCCTCTTCCTCGGCGGACTGCGCAAGGTACCGGGGGCGCTGACCCTCGGTCTCACCCACGTCAACGGAAGCCCGGCGCTGGTGGTGTACCTCGACGGCGAGCTCGACGGGGTGATGGCCGTCGACCACGACGGCGCGCACATCACCGGTATGTACTACGTCCGCAATCCGCACAAGCTGACCCATCTCGGCGCGGAGACGCCGCTGACGGTCAGCCGCGGGTGAAGGTGCCCATGCCGTCCTGGTCGTAGTACTCGAGGGTCAACCGGTCGCCGTCGAACCGGGCCTGCGACACCGTGCCCGGGTCGGCGCCCTCGCCGGACGGGGTGAAGGCGAAGGTGTCGCCGTCCCAGTGCCGCAGCGGCACGACGGTGCCGGCCGGGCCGAGGGTGACGGTCAGCTCGTCGCCGCGGACGGCGACGGTGGCGGGGCCGTAGTAGGCGTTGGCGTAGGTGCCCGCGTAGTCGGTCAGGGGACGGGCGGGTGCGGGCGCCTGCGGCGGCTCTTTGCCGACCAGGTCGCCCTTCGGGGCGTCGAGTTGATCGAAGGCTTCGGTGTAGAGTCCGCGCCAGTCCTCACGCACCTCGCCGAACTGCACCAGGTCGGCGAACTCGGCGTTGAGCGTCTCCGGGACACCGCGCGGCGCGGCGTTGGTGAGCGTCACGATGCCGACACCGGCCGAGGGGATCATCGTGAACGCGGTGCCGGCGCCGAGATTGAACGCACCGGAATGGCTGAGCACCACCCGGCCCGCCGGGGAGGTGCCGACGTTGAAGCCGAAGCCGTAGAACCCCGCCCTGGCGTCGGGGTTCGCGGGCGGCGCGGACATCATCTGCGGGGAGACCGCGGGCAGCAGCGCCGCGGGCGGCACGATCTCGCGACCCTCGACGCTGCCGTCGCCCAGCATCATGGTCAGCCACCGCGTCATGTCGCGGGCCGACGAGCTGACCCCGCCCGCGGGCGACTGCGCGTCCGGTCGGCGCGGTGGATCGGCGGGCCGGTAGGCGCCGTCGACGAGAACGTGGCCGACCGCCCGGTCGCCGCGGGCGACGAAATCGGCGTAGCGCGAACTGGTCGCCGTCATCCCGAGCGGTTCGTAGATCTCGCGCTGCGACAGCGTCTCCCAGTCGGTGCCTGCCGCCTGCGCGACCGCGGACGCCGCCGCTGTCAGGCCGAAGTTGGTGTAGGCGTAGGAATCGCGGAACGGCGCCAGCGGCAGCTGCCGCAGCCGCGCCAGGATCGCCGCGCGGTCGTAGCCGAGATCCTCCAGCAGATCACCGGCGTGGTCGGGCAGCCCCGAGCGATGCGCGTACAGATCCCCCACCGTGACGTGGTCGCCGACGTAGGGGTCGGCGAGGGTGAACTCCGGCGACAGTCGCCGCACCGGCGTGTCCCACGCCACCCGGCCCGCGGCCACCTCCCGCGCCACCACCGTCGCGCCGATCGGCTTGGACAGCGAGGCCAGCTGGAACACCGTGTCCGGGCCGACCGGCTCCCCGGTCGTGACGTCCCGGACGCCGAACCCCTTGCTGTAGACCACTTTTCCGTCGTGCACGACGGCCACCGCCATGCCGGGGATCTTCGTGGCGTCCATGAGTTCGCCCGCGATGCGGTCGAGCTCGCCGACCGCCCGGTCCACCTGGCCGTCCGGGATCGCCACCCCCGCGACCTCGTTCGGCGGTAGTTCTCCCGCCGCGGCCGGAGATCGCGGTGCCGAGCTGGTCGTCGCCGCGTCGCCGCCGGAGTCGTCGGCGCAGGCTCCGACGACGAGCCCCAGCGCCAGCAGCCCCACGGCCACGCGTCGACGACCCGGCACGGCCCTCACCTCCTCGGACGAGTTGCACGGCACAGTGCGTCGAGCCTAGCCCCGGCAACCGCCCGGCAACGCCGAATCGAGGAAGACCGGAGGTTGCCGGTCAGTTCCCCTCGAGCCCCGCACCGTGATTCGGATTCGTGCAGATCGTCCCCTCACACGGCACCTGACCGCCGTCCCCGTTCGGGTTCGGCATCTCGGCACCACCGTTCTCCGCCGGATCCGGCCCCGCACCGTGATTCGGATTCGTGCAGATCGTCCCCTCACACGGCACCTGACCGCCGTCCCCGTTCGGGTTCGGCATCTCGGCACCACCGTTCTCCGCCGGATCCGGCCCCGCACCGTGATTCGGATTCGTGCAGATCGTCCCCTCACACGGCACCTGACTGCCGTCCCCGTTGGGGTTGGGCATCATCGGCACGGACGGCGCGGGCGGCGCCGGATTCGATCCCGGATTCGGCCCGGGCGCGGGATTCGGCTGCGACGCGCCGTGCTCGTCGTGCGGCGCCGCCGAGGTCGGGGCGGTCGGCGGCGGTGTGGACACCGATGTCGCGGTGACCGTGGTGCGGCTGGTGCCGGTCGTCGGGGTCGGCGACGAATCGTCCGAACATCCCGCGGCCAACACGCCCGCCAGCGCCACGGCGACGACCAGCTTCTTCATCGGAACCCTCCCCTTCAGGCGGCCGGTCGCCCGGCAGCCAAGCAATTGATCGGCAAATCTCCGGTCAGCGTAACGCCCATCCCGCGCGAATCCGGGGCACTCCGCTCCCGGCGCGCCCGAGCGGCCGAACATCGGCCGCTCGGACTTGTCTTGGAGTGCGCTCCAGGTCTTAGCGTGAAGGCACACGCTGACCGGCAACGAGGAGACCTCATGGAGCTCGGCTTCCATCTTCCGATCTTCGACATCGACGGCGGGACCTCCGCCATCGCGGGCGAACTGGCACGGGCGGGCGCGGCGGCCGAGGCCGCGGGAGCCACCTGGCTGTCGTTCATGGACCACTACTTCCAGATCGAGCCGACCGGCCTGCCCGCGGAGGCCAACATGTTGGAGGGCTACACCGCGCTGGGCTTTCTCGCCGCCCACACCGCCACGGTGGAGCTGGGCCTGCTGGTCACCGGGGTGACCTATCGCCATCCCGGCCTGCTGGCCAAGATCGTCACCACCCTCGACGTGCTCTCCGGCGGACGCGCGGTGCTCGGGCTCGGGGCGGCCTGGTACGAGCGCGAACACCGCGGGCTCGGCGTCGACTACCCGCCGCTGGCCGAGCGTTTCGAGCGCCTGGAGGAGACGCTGCGGATCTGCGCGCAGATGTGGGACCCGCAGAACAACGGCCCGTTCGAGGGCAAGCACTACCGCCTGGCGGAGACACTGTGCGCACCACAACCCCTGCACCGGCCGCGGGTGCTGATCGGCGGCGGCGGCGAGCAGAAGACGTTGCGGCTGGTGGCGCGTTACGGCGACGCCTGCAATCTGTTCGGCACCTCGCCGCAGGACGTCGAACACAAGCTGGACGTGCTGCGCAGGCACTGCGAGGCCGAGGGCCGCGACTACGACCGGATCCGCAAGACCATCCTGGCGAACAATCCCCGCCCCGCCCCGGAGACCCGCGACGAATTCGTCCGGGCGATGGCCGACTACGCGAAACTGGGCATCGACCAGGTGATCGTCACGCCGACGACCGGCTCCCCCGCGGCCTGGATCGAGGGCATGGCGCCGGCCGTGCCGCAGTTGGCCGACCTGGGCTAGTCCGCGCCTGCCTGGTCCACGGTGACCGGCAGCGGTTCGCGGGCCTCGTAGATCCGCTTGTGCCCGGAGATCGCCGCCAGCCGGAAGTGGCGACGGGTCTGGGCGGGGAGGGCGTGATACCGGCCGTCGGTCGGCGTGCCCGCTTCGTGCAGCGCCCGGTACTCGTCGTACCCGAGCGGCTCGCGGGTGGCGATCGCCGCGCGGGTCGCCTCGGTGCGCAGATGCCGCCGATAGCCGGGGACGACGACGCCGCCGAAGAACTCGGCGACGCTCCCGGACCCGTAGCTCACGAAGGCCAGCGGACGGCCGGACAGGTCGTCGGCGTGGTCGAGCAGCGACATCAGCCCGAGGTAGAGGGAGGCGGTGTAGCTGTTGCCGACGGTGCGGTTGTAGTGGGTGGTGTGCGCGACGGCGGACTCGATCGCGTCGGGGTCCGCGCGGTGGCCCTGGCTTTCGAGCAGGTGTCGGTGGGCTTTGTAGGCCATCCTGGTGAACGGCTGGTGGTAGCAGAAGGCCGCGAACTCGCCGAGGTCGCGCCCGCCCCGGCGCCGGTAGTCGCTCCACGCCTCCTGCGCGGCCTTCTGATAGGCGTTGACCGAGGTCTTGCCGTCCACCAGCGCGGCACTGCGGTAGTTGGGCCGCCAGAAGTCCATGATGTCGGCACTATAGAGCCCCGAGGGCATTTCGAACGCCACGATGCCCGGATCCGCGGTGACCAGCATCGCGACCGCGGCGGCGCCCTGGGTCGGCTCGCCGGGGCTGTCCAGGTCGTACTTCGCGACGTCGGCGGCGATGACGAGCACCCGTTGCGCCGGGTCGCGCGCGATCAGGCCGGCGGCGAACTGAAGCCCGGCGGTGCCGCCGTAGCAGGCCTGTTTGAGTTCCACCACCCGCGCGGAATTGGGCAGCCCGATCAGCGGATGCAGGTACAGGCCGGCCGATTTCGACTGGTCCACCCCGCTTTCGGTGGCCAACAGCACGGTCCGGATGTCCTCGGCGCCGTGCCGCTCGAGCACCGGCGCGGCCGCGGCCGCGGCGAGGGTGACGACGTCCTCGTCGGCGGCGGCGACGCTCATCGTCTCCTGGCCGATGCCCAGGCGGAACTTGTCGACGTCGACGCCGAGGCGGTCGGCGAGCAGGACGTGATCCAGGGCGTAATGGGTGGTGGCGAAGCTGAGGTCGTGGATTCCGACCGCGGTGGTGGTCATGGCTGTACTCCAGTGCTCGTGGTCGACCGTTCGAATCGGGTGTGGGAGCGCATCAGTTCGCCGCGGTTGGTCTGCGCGGCCAGCAACGACAATTCCCCGCACAGCACGGCCGCCGCGGCGATCACGGCCAGGCGCCGGGCGTTCTCGCCGTCGGAGCGTTCGTCCCGGCAGCCGAGCCGGGTCAGGACCTCCTCGACGAAACCGTGGTGCTTGCCGTTGCCCACGGTCCCGACGACGAGATTGGGCAGCGTGCAGGAGAAGTAGAGATTCCCGTCGCGGTCCTCGGCGTGGGTGACGCCCTGTGAGCCCTCCACGATGTTGGCCGCGTCCTGACCGGTGGCCAGGTAGAAGGCGAGCAGCATGTTCGCGTAATGGGCGTTCGCCGAACGGATTCCGCCCGCCAGCAGGGTGCCGATCAGGTTCTTGCGGATGTTCAGTTCCACCACCTGCCGGGCGGTGGTGTGCAGCCGTTGTCCGACCACCTCGGCGGGGATCAGGATCTCGGTCACCACGTTCTTGCCCCGGCCGAGGATGCCGTTGACCGCGGTGGCCTTCTTGTCGGTGCAATAGTTGCCCGACACCGAGACGTGGCGCAGGCCGGGCACGGTCGCCACGATGTGGTCCATCAACCGGTCGGCCGCCAGCGTGGCCATGTTGTGGCCCGCGGCGTCACCGGTGCTGAACGCGAACCGCAGGAACAGCAGGTTCCCGGCGATCTGATGGTGCAGGTCGAGCAACCGCGCGTAACGGCTGCTGGCCTCGGTCACCCGCTGGAGTTCGGCGAACCGGCCGGTCAGGCCGCGCACGGCCACGAGCGCGGTGTAGGCGTCGTCGGCTTCGAACAGCACCGAGCGGGTCATCCGGTCGTCGATCACCGTCGCCTGCACGCCGCGCTCGGTGAGGGTGGTGACGCGCGCGCCCCGGCCCACCGAGGGCCACAGCGGTGACTCGTAGGTGGCCAGCGGCACCTCGACGGCATCGTCGACGACGGCGCCGGTGATGCGCACCGGCCCCACCCAGCGCAGTGGGACCGCCGCATACGACAGGTCGTTCACAGGAGACTCCTTCGTTCCGAGGGGTGCCACCAGTGGCTGCGATGGGCGTAGGCGGCGGCGTCGATGCCGCGCAGCCGGCAGAACGCGGCCACCTCGCCGGTGATCAGCAGGTCACAGCGGCGCAGGTCGGCGGGGGTGGCGGCGCCGAGCACGGTGGCGATGCTGCGCAGTTGATCGAGCCAGGCGCGGATGGTCTCGATCAGTCCCTCGGCGCCGCGGTCGAGCAGCGTCGCGAGGAACCGGCCCGCGACACCGGTCGCGTCGGCGCCCAGGGCCAGTGCCTTGGCGACGTCGAGGGGCGAGCGGATGCCGCCGGAGGCGACGAGCGCGATGCCGGTGACCTCCGCGCTGTCGAGCAGGCAGGCGGGCGTGGACTGGCCCCAGGTGTCGAGGAAGGAGAAGTCCGCCGCCGGGCGCCGGTCGTTCTCGATGCGGGCGAAGTTCGTGCCGCCCCGCCCACCGACGTCGGCGACGGCGACCCCGGCATCGCGCAACCAGGCGACGGTCGGGCGGCTGAGCCCGAACCCGACCTCCTTGACGATCACCGGCACCGGCACGCCCGCCGCGAGGTGCTCGATGCGGCGCGGCCAGGACCGGAAGGACCGGTCCCCCTCCGGCATCACGATCTCCTGCACCGCGTTGAGGTGGATCTGCAGGGCGTCGGCCGCGAGCAGGTCGACGGCCCGGCGCGCCTGATCCAGCGTCGCCGTCGCGTTGACGTTGGCGATGACGACACCGTGCGGGTTCTCCTCCCGCAGCACGCGGAAGCTGCCCGCCAGGCCAGGGTCGCGGAAGTAGGCACTCAGTGAGCCGGAGGCGACCGGCAGGCCCGTCTCGCGGGCGGCGATCGCCAGCCCGCGGTTGATGTCCGTGGCCGCCGCGCTGCCGCCGGTCATCGCGTTGATGAACAACGGTGTTTCCCATCGCTTTCCGGCGATGTCGACGCCGAGGTCGACGTCGGCGGCGTCGATGCCCGCCAGGGCGTGGTGCTGGAACCCGATCGCGTCGAAGTCGTTGACCGGGGTCCGGTCGCGGTGCTGGTCGACGGCGTGACGGACGTGGTCGTCCTTGCGGTTGCTGCTCATGTGTCCGCCTCCTGCCGTGGGTGGGGGCGCACCGTCAGCGGCTCGATGCCCGCGGCTCGCCACCGGTCGGCGAGTTCGGCCAGCGCCGCGGTGTCGGCGGGGTCGAGGAAGGCGATGCCGCAGTCGCCGCCACCGGCGCCCGACGGTTTGGCGGCGGCGCCGACCGCGTCCCCCGCGGCGCACAGCGCGCGCAGCCGGGGCGTCATGATGCCCGCGCGGGCGACGCTGTCCAGGTGGACGAGAAGCTCACGGGCACGCAGGATTCCGGCGTGCACGGCGCCCGGCTCGTCCGCCTCGAGCGCCCGGGCCAGGGCGCGCACGCACTCCTCGGTGGCGGCCACGAAGGCGCGGTAGTCCCCGGCGCGGCGGTCGCGGCCCCGGCGCACCGACCGAACCAGTCCCGGCGTGGCAACGGGTGTGCCGGTCCAGCCCACCCGCAGCGCCGATCGCGCGGGCGGCGGCAGCCGGTGCACCGACAGCCCCGGCCACGGCCTGCTCAGCAGCTCGGTCACGCTCCGGGTGGCGAGCGTCTCCGACACCCACCGCCGATCCGGCGAGCCGTAGACGAGCCAACCGCCCCAGGTGCTCGCCGCCACGTCGCCACCGGACGCGGCCGGATCGACCGACAGGGTGGCCAGCATCGCCAGCCGGTACCGGTCCATCCGGCTCAGGCCCAGCCGGTGGAAGCGCCCGAGCGCCGCGACGGTCGCCGCGGTCACCGCCGCGCTGGCCCCGAGCCCGAACTTGCGGCCGGACCGGTCGGCGAGATCGGCGGTGACGGCGACCCGGCAGGGCAGCACCGGATGTCCGCGTTCGATCAGCAGCCGTTCGACGACCGCCGCGGCGGCGAAGACGTACGCCAGCTCCGCGGGCGGGCGCGCCCGCCCGTTCGCCGGAACCAGTCCCGTGCCGGCACGGCGGCAGGCCAGCTGCACCCCCTGCCCGAGGTCGGTGCACAACGTGACGGCCGCGTCGGTGTGGCTCGCGCGCACCGTGGCGGTGGCGTACCGGTCCACCGCGGTCAGGATCGCGTGGCGGCCCGGATCGACGACGGCGTACTCGCCCGCGACGAACAACTTGCCGGGTGCCCGTTCGCTGATCACCGCCCACCCCCGACGGTCACCGCGACACCGGGGCCGGCGTAGCCGATCCGGGTGGTCACGAAATCACCGACCGCCCGCACCGCCGAGGCCACTCGCGCCGCGTCGGCGCGCGCGCACAGGATCTTCACGTTCGGTCCGGCGTCCATGGTTGCGTAGGCGGGCACCCCCTCGGCGCGCAGCGCGAGCACCCGGTCCAGGACCGCGAGCGAATGCGGGGAGAGATAGCGGATCGCGGGCCGGGCGGCCAGCATGGTGGCGTGCATGCCCAGCGCGTTGCGCTCGGCGATCTCGCCGACCTCGGCCAGATCGCCGCGCGCCAGCGCGGCGCGCATCCGGGTCAGGTCGGTCGCCGAGGAGGCCGCCCAGGCCCCGTACAGCGGTGAGGTCGCGCGCGTGCGTCGCATCGCCTCCCGGCTGGACACGGCCTTGGCGGCCGCGTCCACGACGGCGACCACCAACGCCGGGTCGAGCCCGCCGTCCTCGACCGGCTCCGCGTAGGAACCGAGATCCCCGGCTTCGCCGAGCCCCTCGCCCGCGTGCCACACCGCGAAGCCGCCGAAGATCGACCGGCAGGCCGAGCCGGACCCGCGGCGGGCGAGCCGCGAGAGCGAGCGGGCGTCGCGGTCGAGCCCGAACACGGTCGCCGCGGCCGCCGCCAGTGCCGCGAATCCGCTGGCGGAGGAGGCCAATCCGGCGCCGGTCGGTCCGCTGTTGACCGAGATCACCATGACGCGGTCGGCGCGGCCCGCGCGGGCACGCACCAGATCGAGGAACCCCACGACCCGGGCCAGAGCCGGACCGGAGGCCGGTTTCCCGTCGAGGGTCACGATGTCGGCGGGTCCGTCGATGAGCGCGACCGCCGTGGTGGTCGGGAAGATGTTCACGGTCAGCGACAGACTGGCGGTCACCGGCAGGACGGCGGTCTCGTCGCGCTTGCCCCAGTACTTGATCAGCGCGATGTTCGGATGGGCCACGGCGACCGCCTCGTCGGCGCGGGCCGCGGCGAGGTCGGCGTTCAGGTGGGGTGAGAGAGTCATGACCACGTCCTTCGGATCGGGACCGTCCAGGTCCGCACGGCTCCGGCCCGGCGAAGCGCCGCACCGACCGTGGCGGCGGCGCGGCCGGGTTCGGTGAGGGCGAGCACGCAGCCGCCGAGTCCGGCGCCGGTGAGCTTGGCGCCGTGCGCGCCTGCCCCGAGTGCGGCGGCGACGAGGGCGTCGGTGCGCGGGTGACCGACGCCGAGGGCGCCGAGCAGCTCGTGGAACGCCAGCAGCGTGCGGCCCAGCGCGGTACCTCGTCCTTCGCTCAGGGCCGCCATCGCCGTGGCGGCGAGTTCGGTGGCCCGGCCGAGGATGCGTCGAGCACCGATGGTGTCGCCGTTCAAGGTTTTCCCGGCGACGGCCACCGCCTGCTGGGTGGCGCCGGGCACGCCGCTGTCGGCGAGCACCAGCGCCGCGTCGAGTGCGACGGCCAGCGGCTCGGCGGCCCCGGCCTGGAACCGGATCGGCCCGGTCGCCAGGATCGCGCGCGCGTCCACGCCGCTGGCCCGGCCGTGGGCGACCTGTTCGCCGCACTGCACCAGTTCGTACAGGGTGTCGGCGTCGAGGGACCGGCCGTAGAGGTCGGCGACCGCCCGGACCGCGGCGGCGGCGTCGGCGGCGCTGGAGCCGAGGCCGCGGGCCGGTGGAATCGTCCGGTGCAGGACGATGTCGACGGTCTCGTGGTCCAGATCCCACCGGTGCAGTGCCGCACCCACCGCCACCTGCGGACCGCACACCGCAGGCGTTCCGGCGCCGACGGTCAGGCGCGACAGGTGCGCGTCCGGTTGCCCGGGACCGGGAGGGCGGTGCTGCGCGCGAAAGGCACTGGCGCGCACCGGTAATGCCGGTATCGGTACCGCGAGGGCGGGCGTCCCGTGCACCACGGTGTGCTCGCCGAGCAGGATCGCCTTGGCGTGGGCGCGTCCGGCGCCCACCTCGCCGGGGGCACCGGCCCCGGGTTCGCGCGGACCGGTCATGTCGATTCCTCTCCCCCGACGCGCCCCGCACCGCCGGCGAGCCCCGCCCCGAGCGGGCGGGCCCGGCGCAGTCGTGCGCGCGCGGCCGGGCCGAGCGGCGAGGGGAAGAACGCCGGCACCGCGGTCGCGTAGTCCCGGTAGGCGGCACCGAAGCGCGCCGACAGGTCTCGCTCCTCCAAGATCGTGCCCAGCACGATGTAGCCGGTCAGCCCCACCGCCCACAACAGGTGCCCGAGGGTGAGGGTGCTCGCGCACCAGAAACTGAGCAGCAGCCCGGTCATCAGCGGATGACGCACCAGCCGGTAGGGCCCGTGTACCTGCAACCGGTCGGCGGTGGCGTCCGGGACCTGCCGGACGTAGTGCCGGTAGGCCTGACCGAGGCCCAGCAGGTGGAAGTGATCCAACAACAGGGTCGCGACGTAGACCAGCACGAAACCGAGCCAGAACCCGGCGTCGAGCGCCGCGCCGACCGCGCCGTGGGCCGACCAGATCGGCTGCGGCAGCGGCTGCCAGCCCAGGCAGACCACCCACACCACCGCACTGGCCGCGACCACATAGACCGTGCGCTCGAGCGGCTCGGGCACCCAGCGGATGACCACCGCCTTGACCGCGGGCCGGGCCATCGCGGAATGCTGTAGCCCGAACAGGGCGAGCAGCCCCAGGTCGATCGGGACGGCCCACGCGGCCGGCAGGTGCGCGCCGCTGTCGACCGTCTTGGGCAGCCACCAGCCACCGGCGAACAACAGCAGCAGGGGCACGGTGACGCCGGCGAAGGCGTATCCGGCGAAGGCGAGCAGGAGCGGGACGAGCCGTCGGCGGTCGGCGAGCGCGCCCCGAACCTGTTGTGCGAGAGTCAGATCCATGCGAACCAGGGCAGCAGCCGGGAACGGACGCGGCCCTCCTCCATGCGCTTGTCCAGCTTGGCCTTCCACCGCTGCCCGTAGGGCACGTCGAGGAAACCGTCCGGAACCACCAGCCGCCACGCCGAATTCAAGGTCATCCAGTAGGGCACGATGACGCCGGGTTCCACCTGCCGCATGAAATCGAGCTTGTCCGGGATCTGGCTCCAGTGGATGCCGGGGTAGCGGTGGTGCACGCTGTGGTAGCCCTGGTTGAAGATGAAGAAGTTGAGCCAGTTGCCCGCGGTGTTGAGCGATTTGCTCGGGTCGTCCTCGAAGCCGCGTGCCGGCGCGTGCGTCAGCCAGGCGAAGTAGCCGGAGTTGACCTGGGTGACGGCGAACGGAATCCAGTAGAAGAGCGCGAAGCGCGCGCCGCCTGCCGCATACCAGGTGAGCGCCACCAGCGCCAGGACGATGGTGAGGTCGAACACGAACTGGTGACGGCGGATTCGTTGTTTGGCCGTCGCGTCGGCGGCGAAGATCGTCCGGATGGTGTGCCGTTTGACGATGGTGCCGTACCGGATCCAGTACCAGATCGCGCCGAGCCCGCGCTCGCGCCCCTCGGTGGAGGTGACGTCACCGGGGCCGTCGTTGTAGCGGTGGTGGTTGAGGATGTGCACCTCTCGCATCTCGGCGGCGGTGAGCAGTGCGGGCATGCAGCAGAACAGGTCGACCACCCGGTTGAGCCGCTTGGACACGAACAGCGGCCGGTGCGTGTGCATGTGCAGTACGCCGATGGTGAGCGAGAAATTCAGCAGGGTGAGCGTGACGATCAGCGGCACGGCCACATACCAGGTCGTGGCGATGGGAGCGAACAACCCGAAGGCCAGCAACCCGACCCAGGCCACGACATGCAGCAGCGGGCCGAGATTGGCCGGATGCTCGAGTTTGAACACGCGGCGGCTGAACGGGATCGGGGCGGACGGAGACGAGGAGCGCGGGCTGGGGCGCGGGGTGACGGTGCTCATGGGAGGACCTCCTTGGATGGGGTGGTGGCGAGCCGAGCGGGCGGGTGGGTGCTTATGTGCTGCCTCCTCCGGTGTGCTGGGCGGCGAGTTGGAATCGAACGGCCAGCTGGCGCATCGCCTCGACGTCACCGGGGGCGATCCGCTCGAGCGCGCCGAAGGCCAGGTGGTCGGCGATCATCATCCGGCGCGCCTGCGCGGCGGGCACTCCGCCGGTGAGGCGGTCGGGCGGCAGCGCCTCGACCAGGGCGAAGGCGGTGCCGACCACCAGCGGTCCGAGCGTGTGGGCCGTCGGACGATGGTCCAGCGCGGCGAGCATCGGCGGGGCGTCGCCGGCGGGCTCGGTGAGTTCGGGAGCCGCGTCGAGCACCAGGTGGATCGCGCGGTCGACGCTGCCCAGCATCCGGTTCTGCATGCGGTCCCAGTAGCCGGGCGCGGCGGCGGCGAGCACGGCGGCGGGCAGCCGGAGCCGGCGCGGGTAGGGCGGTGCCGCGCCCGCGGCCGAGCACAGGAAGGCCGTGGTGGTGATCGCCAGATAGGCCATACCGGCCCGGGCGCTCAGGCCGGGGGTCCGCGGGCCGAGCGTGCCCAGCAACGCGAGACTGCCCAGCGCGGGCGACAACACCCGCAGCAGCACCGTGCGGGTCAGGTCGGCGCGATCGGCCGCGCCGTAGAGCGCCAGCTCGCCGTCGCGCAGGTCGTTGGCCAACTGCGCGGTGATGCCGACGCACTCGGCCAGCTCGCGCAGCTCATCGTCGGCATAGGCCGCTCCGGCCACCAGCTCGCACGCGTGGTGGATGACGCGGCCGAGCACGCCCGCGCCGTAGGCGGTTCGCGGCAGCGGGGTGGCCAGGTTGCGGGCCATCACGGCGGCGACGTCGTCGAGCAGGGCGGCGACGCGCGCCCGGCCCGGCGCGGGCAACGCGCCGACGAGGAGCCGGATGTCGGGTGCGCGCTCGGCGAGCACGAGGTCGACCGCCTCGCTGTCACGGTCGGCGACGGCGCGCAACGGCGGTGGGGCGGTGTCGGTGCGGCCGCCGAGATAGCCCGCCGCCGCGAGCACGGCCGCGCCCGCGTGCGGACGGTCCATCAGGTCCTCGTAGGCGTCGAGCACCCGGCAGGCCAGCAGCGCGGCGGTCGCTTCGGCGCGCTGGCCCGCGGGCAGCAACCCGACGGCCAGGCCGAGATTCCGGCCGGCCGGAATCAGCGCTCGCGCGGCCAGTTCCGCCGGTGTGGCCGCCGCGCGCAGCGCCGCCAGATCGGGCGCGCGCCGCAGCCGGCGGAGTCCGTGGACCAGGGGGCCGAGCCGTCCGGCGGTCACCGGGTCACCACCCGCACCGCGAGCCGGTCCAGGTGCTCCTTGGCCGGGGAGAGCGGGAACGCCGCCAGCGCCCGCCGCGCCGCCTCGGCGGTGGCGACGGCGTGGGCCCGCGCCCTCGCGATCGCGCCGCTGTCCGCCAGCGCGGATTGCAGGACGCCGGTGGGGGTGGCCGGGTCCAGCCAGAGATCGACCGCCGCCCGTTGCTCGGCCAGCCATTCGATGACCGGCCAGGTGGGCACCCGGCGGTCGAGGTCGCCGCAGGCGTCCTTCCCCAGCCCGGGCCCGCCGTCGACGTCGCGCACGTCGTCCATCACCTGGAAGGCGAAGGCGAGCCGCTCGGCGTAGTCCATCAGATCGCGCAGCCGGTCGTGCTCGAGGGCGCCCGCCGTGCCACCGTAGGCGCAGGCCAGTCGGAACAACGTGCCGGTCTTCGCGGCGGCGACGCGGGCGTAGTGGCCGCGCAGGGCGCGGTGGTCGACGGTGGGCGGGATGGTCTCGACGAGCTGGCCGAGCGACAGGTCCGACAATCGGTCCAGGTAGGTCACTCCGGCGGCCGTGCCGACGGTCCCGAAGGCCGCCGGGTTGTCGGCGATCACCCGTGCCAGCACCTGAAGTGCTTTACCGGCGAGGTGGAATCCCGCGCGGGCCGCCCGCCGGACACCGAACGCGGCGGGCACCGACGGCGCGTCGCGACGCAGCGGCGACCCGTCACAGATGTCGTCGTGCACCAGGGACGATTCATGGAACATCTCCCAGACGCAGGCGATGTCGAGGGCGTCGTGCACCGGCGCCGCGTCCGGCGACGGGATCAGCTGGGCGCAGGCCAGGGCCAGACCGGCCCGTACCCGTTTACCCGGCGCGGTGAGGATGTGGCGATAGATGTCGTCGAATTCGCCTCCGGTGAGCAGGATCTCGCGCATCCGGCGATCCACCTGGCCGATCTGCTCGGCGATCGGCGAGCACGGCCGCAGCAGCGAACCCTCGTTCGCGCGCGTGGGTGCCGGATGGTCGGCGGATCCCTCCGGACGGGGCCGCGCGATGTCGATATCCTGTTGTCGCGCAACGTTTTCCGAGTAGGGAACGACGGCGACACCGCGGGTGCGGGTGGAATGTGGAGTGGGACCAGGTGCTGACGGCAGCGCGGCATTGTCCATGGCAGGATTCCCCTAGCGATGATCACGAGACAACGGATCGGCGACAGCGCGGGACGAGCGGGTGGGGTGTGGTGCGCGAATGTGCGATCGATCCGGATCGGATGACGGCGGCGTCACCCGAGCTGACCTCGAACTTCGGTGGTCGAACGACCGTCCTCAGGTTAACGGTCCAGCGGGCGGGTCCACCAGGGGTCTTGGACGAACTCCGAAGAAGACCGCGGGCGGCTGGCCTATCTCACAGGGCCGTTACGTGGACACCGACCGGCCCTCGGAGTTATTCGGTCGAATCGATGAAAACTACAGTGAGACAGTAATTCTCAAGGCTTCGCAGCATCGGGGGCGACGGACCGTCCGGCCGGGCGAGTCGCCGCGCCGGTGAGCAGCTCCCGCAGGGCGTCCACGATCGGCGTCACCGGAACCTCCGGGTCGAACGCGCGCTGCACGCCGAGGCCGATACCCAGCGAGAGCAGTCGCACGGCGGCGTCGTGAGCCGGAACGGCCAGGGTGACGCCGAATTCCCGGGCCTGCTGATCGATGAGTTCGGCCAGGGTGTCGGTGATCTCCCGCCGCCGCACCGCGAGTTCCTCCCGCAGGTCGTCGAGATGCCGTGTGCCGATGGCGAATTCGACCTCGACGGTGAGCCAGCCCACGTCACCGATGTTCTCCTCGGCCCACCGCCCGAAAGCGGCGATGCGGGCGTCGAGGGTGTCGGCGCCGAGCACGGCGGCGGCCAGGCTGAGCACGCGCGCCAGCCGGATCCGCTCGAGCACCGCGAGACCCAGCTCGTGTTTGGTGGCGAAGTTCGAGTAGACCGCGCCCTTGGAGAAGCCCGCCCGCGCGGCCACCTTGTCCAGCGAGGTCACCGTGTAGCCGTTGGCCAGGAACATCTCCTCGGCGGTCTCGACCAGGCGCTCACGGGTGCGCGCGTGCGCCTCCTTGCGGGTCAGCCTGGTCATGCGCCGATCCTAGCAATGGGCTACCCAAGGAATCCGGATACCGCTAGTATCCGAAATTGTGACGACACGACGAGCTCTGGCCATCGGCTGCGGTGGCACCCTCGGCTTCGCCTGGACGGTGGTCGCGCTGCGCGCCGTCGAGCAGGCCCTGGACTGGGACGCCCGCACCGCCGAGGTGCTGCTCGGCACCTCCGCCGGCGCCGAACTGGTGGCCGCGCTCGGCGCGGGCCGCACGCCACGGGACCTGCTGGCGGCACTGGACGGCACACCCGACGCCGACCCGATGTTGCTGCGCCACTACGCGTTCCATCCCGGTGCGCTGCCGCCCCTGCCCGCACCGGCGCTGCCTGGCCTCGGGCTGATCCGCGGCGCACGCCGCGCCGGGTCACCGTACGGCGCGCTGGCCGGCCTGCTGCCCCGCGGGCGCGGCGACGCCGGCTGGCTGCGCGAGTACGGCGCCGCGCTGGCCGGACCGGACGGCTGGGTGACGCACCCGGACACCTGGCTCGTCGCGGTCGACACCGCCACCGGCGCCCGCACCGCCTTCGGCAGCCCGGACGCGCCGCGGGCCGAGCTGGGGGCGGCGATCGCGGCGTCGTGGGCGATTCCCGGCTGGTTCCCGCCGGTGCGGATCGGCGGGCGCGACTACCTCGACGGCGGCGCGCTGTCGTCGGTGTCGGCGGATCTGCTGGCCTCCCGCGACCTGGACGAAGTCGTCGTGATCGCCCCCATGACCAGCGCGAACGGCGCGCCCGCCCGCGGTGTCGACCGCCTGGAGCGACTGTTGCGCGCACCGATGACCCGCGGCCTGGATGCTGAGATCGCCCGATTGCGGGCGGCGGGCATCCGGGTGGTCCGGGTCGAACCCACCGCCGCGGATCTGGCCGCGATGGGCCCGAACTTCATGGACGTCACCCGCAGGCCCGCCACCCTGGCGGCCGCGCGGCGCACCACCCCCGGCCTGGTCGCCGACGCGATCCTGGCCGCCGACCGAGCGGGAGCAGCCGCATGAGCCGACATCACGAGGTGATCGTCGTCGGCGCGGGCGTGTCCGGCGTCTGCGCGGCGGTCGAGTTACGTCGCGCCGGTGTGTCCGACGTGCTCGTCCTGGAGAAGGCCGAGACCTACGGCGGCACCTGGCGGGCCAACACCTATCCCGGGTGCGCCTGCGACGTGCCCTCCGGCCTGTATTCGTACTCGTTCGCGCCGAATGCCGAATGGTCGCGGCTGTTCGGCACCCAACCGGAAATCCTCGACTACGTCGGGCGGGTCGCGCGCGAGCACGGCCTGGACGCGATCACCCGCTTCGGCGTGGAGATGCTCGACGCGCGATGGGACGCGACGGATCGACGGTGGCGGGTGCGGACGAACGCGGGCGAATTCAGCGCCACCTTCCTGGTGGCGGCGGCCGGTCCGTGGAACGAGCCCAAGATCCCCGGCGTGCCCGGCCTGGACGAATTCCCCGGCGAGGTCTTCCATTCCGCGCGCTGGAACCACGACTACGACCTGCGCGGCAAGCGGGTGGCGGTGATCGGCAGCGGCGCCTCGGCCGTGCAGTTCGTGCCGCAGATCCAGCCGCGGGTGGCCGCGCTGCACCTGTTCCAGCGGACCGCGCACTGGGTACTGCCCAAGCTGGACCATCCGGTGCCCGAACTCGAGAAGCAGCTGATGCGCCGGGTGCCGTTCGCCCACACGGCCCTGCGCGGCCTGGAGTACGCCGTGATGGACGGCGTGGTCGGTACGGCCTTCCACCGGCCCAAGCCGCTCATGCACGGCTTGCAGGCGATCGGACGCGCCTATCTGCGCCTGGCGGTGCCCGATCCGGAGCTGCGCCGCAAGCTCACCCCCGGCTATCTGCTCGGCTGCAAACGAATCCTGTTCTCCAACAACTACCTCCAGTCCCTCACCCGCCCGAACGTGGCGGTGCATGCCACCGCGGTGGACCGGATCGACGGCTCGACCGTCGTCGGCGCCGACGGCAGCGCGGCCGAGGTGGACGCCGTCATCCTCGGCACCGGCTTCCACATCCTCGACATGCCGCTGGCCGATCTGGTGCACGGCGTCGACGGCCGCAGCCTCGCCCAGCACTGGGGCGGCTCCCCCGAGGCCTATCGGGGAACGGTGGTGTCGGGCTTCCCGAACCTGTGCATCATGCTCGGTCCCAGCCTCGGCACCGGGCACTCCTCGGCGTTCACCATCGCCGAAGCACAGGTCGCCTTCCTGGTGCGGGCGGTGACCACCGCCCGGCGGGAAGGCTGGTCCAGTTTCGAGGTGCGGCCGCGGGCGCAGGCGGACTACGTCGACCGGGTGCAGGCCGCACTCGGCGGCACCGCCTACAACGCCGACTCCTGCCGCAGCTACTACATCGACGCCAACGGCCGCAACAGTTTCAGCTGGCCGTGGTCCACCGGCAGGCTGGTGCGCACGGTGAGCCGGTTCGATCCCGCGGACTTCACCGTCACCGTCGCCGACGACATCGAGGTGCCCGCATGAGCCGCTACCCGGCCATCGACGTGCGCGGCGCGCTGGTCGCGGTCACCGGCGCGGGCCGGGGTATCGGGGCCGCGACCGCCCGCGCGTTCGTCGAGGCGGGCGCGCACGTCGCGCTCGGCGACCTGGACGCCGACGCGGCCGCCGCCACCGCCGCCGGTCTCGGCCCGCTCGCCGGCGCGCACCCCCTCGACGTCACCGACAAGTGGTCGTTCGCGGCCTTCCTCGCCCACGCCGAGAGCCGTCACGGCCGCCCGCTCGACATCCTGGTCAACAACGCGGGCGTGATGCCCAACGGCCCGTTCCTGGACCAGGACGAGGACCTCGACCGGCTCACCATGGAGGTCAACGTCTTCGGGCTCGTGCACGGGATGCGCCTGGCGCTGCCCGGCATGGTCGAGCGCGGCCGCGGCCACATCGTCAACGTGTGCTCGCTGGCCGGGAAATTCCCGCTCGCGGGCCTGGCGATGTACAACGCGAGCAAGTACGCCGCCGTCGGGCTCACCGCCGCCACCCGCCTGGAACACGCCGACACCGGCGTCAGCATCACCGCCGTCCTGCCCAGCGCGGTACGCACCGAACTCTCGGCGGGCATCGACTACGGCGTACTGCCCGCCGTCGACCCCGAAGACGTCGCCGCCGCCATCGTCGGCACCGTCGCCAGCCGGGCGGCCGAGGTCGCCGTCCCCGGCTACCTCGGCCCCGCCGCCGACGCCGCCACACTCGTCCCGGAACGCGTGATGCGGGTCCTGCGCAGGCTCGCCGGCGACGACGCGGCGATCACCCGGGTGGACACGGCGATCCGCAGCGCCTACGTCGAGCGGATCAGGCGGAGGTAGCGCGGCGCCTCAGATCGCGCCCAGCGTCTGTTCGAGCGAATCCAGGTTCTGCCGCAGCCGTTCCAGGATCCGGCGGGGCCCGGCCTCGCCCATGGCGTCGGCTTCGGGGTCGATGACCGTACGCACCGCCATCTCGGCCAGCTGGGTGGCGGCCGCCCGCCCGTTCTGGTCACCCGGATGATGCCACCAGGCGATCCAGTTGAGCATGCCGATGATGCCGAGCGCGGCGGTGCGGGAGTCGACGGGGAAGAACTGCCCCGCCCGGATTCCGTCGTCGATGACGCCGACGAACTCCTTGAGCACTCGCCGCCTGCTGCTGCGGTAGGTGTTGGCCAGTGACTCGGGCAATTCGGCCTCGGAACGAATGAGCAGACGGAACCGTTCGGGCGCCTGCATCTGGTGGCGCGCGATGGACAGCGCCATCTCGCGCAGCCGCTGTGCGGGGTCGAGGTCGTCGCGCTCGTTGATGGTGTGCAGCAGTTGCGCCGGTTGCTCGGCGATCTCGGTGACCAGCCGCGCCAGCAACTCGTCCTTGTTGGCGACGTAGTGGTACAGCGCGGGCCGGGTCAGGCCGGTCGCCACGGCGATGTCCTGCAGGGTGGTCCCGGCGAACCCCTTCTCGGCGAACAGCCGAGTGGCCTGCTCCATGATCTCGCGCTCGACGAGCTCACGGCGCGAGGTGCTCTGCGATCCGGCGCGTGCGTTCGTGGTCATCCCCGACAGCGTATGCGCTGCCGGTTCGTCACGCCGACGCACTGTGGACCCGCACCGGTGTCGCCGCCGCCGGGACGCCAGAACTCAGATGCACCAGATGCGTGCGCCCACCGGCGAGCCCGGCCGCCGCGTCGGCCTTGTGCGCCTCGGGCACATCGACCACGACCGTCGCCCCGGACTGCCACCTGACCCGTTCGGCCAGCTCGAGCCGCGTCAGCACGTCGGCACGGTGGGGAGCGCCGGTCAACCAGACGACGCCCGCCTCGGGCACCGTCGCCAGCAACGCATCGGCCGCCTGCTCCCATGCCGACGCGAGATCGACCTCGAGCACCGCGGTGGTCTCGTGCGCACGGAGGTCCGCGGGGGCGAGCCTGGAAGGGTAGGTCCGGCCGCCGTGCCGCAGCGGCTGCGCGCAGACCCAGTCGTCCAATCCGGCCGCGGGCACCGCCGCCGGTGTCACGCCCGCGTAGTCGGCCAGTCCGCGACGCGACACCTCCGGCGCCGAGGCGGCGAACCGGTCCAGGCTCACCTTCCCGGCACGGGTCATGTAGCTGACCATCAGCTGGTCGACCGGGAGCCCGAGCCGGCGCGGGAACGACTCCCACCACAGTTCGCTGCGGCGGGCGATGGACTGTAGGTGCTCCACGTCGGCGCGGCGCACCCGTTCGTACTCGGCGAGCGCCTCGCCCAACGTGGGGGCCGCTCGGATGGCGCGGTCGAGGGCGATGGCGTCCTCCATCGCGAGCTTGGTGCCCGAACCGATGGAATAGTGCGCGGTGTGTGCGGCATCGCCGAGCAGCACCACGTTGCCGGTGTGCCAACGCCGGCAGGTGACGGTGCGGAAGCGCAGCCAGCGGGTGCGGTTGCCGATCAGCCGGTGGCCGGCGAGGGTCTGCGCGAACGCCTTCTCCAGGTAGGCCAGCGACTGCTGATCGGTCTCCGAGGGCGGAGTGTCGGCGGTCGTGCGGTCGAATCCCGCGCGCACCCAGGTGTCTTCGTCGGTCTCGATGAGGAAGGTGCTGCGGTCGGCCGCGTATGGATAGGCGTGCGCGACGAACGTGCCGTGCTCGGTGGTGACCGGGGTGAACACGGCGCTGGGCAGGGCGAAATCGGTGCCGCACCACAGGTACAGCCCGGTGCCGGTGGTGATGCGCGGCGCGAGCGCATCGGCCAGCCGGGTGCGGGCGGCGCTGTTGACGCCGTCGGCGGCGATCACCAGATCCGCGTCGAGTTCGGTGATCTCGCGCCGCTCGCCGAACCGCAGCCGTACGCCGGCGGCCTCCGCGTGCCGCTGGAGTACGGCCAGCAGGGTGGTGCGCGCGATGGCCAGCAGTTCGCCGTGGGACAGCCGGGCCACGGCGTCGCCGAGGCGCATCGACATGTCGTGCGGGTGCGCGCGGTCGACGATCTCCTCGAGCGAGGCGGAATCGGCGGCGCGCAGGTTGCGCTGGGTGCGTGAGGCGAGGCCGACGCCGAAACCGAAGGTGGTGTCGGGCGAGCCCTGTTCGTAGACGGTCACCTCCGCGTCGGGGTGGCTGAGTTTGAGCAGCCGGGCGGCGTAGAGGCCGCCGGGCCCGCCCCCGAGCACGGCCACGGTGCGCAGTTTCATGAGTGCTCCTGATTCCCCGGTCGCGCCGATTCCGACGCGAGCTTCTCGCCGATGTCGGTGCGCAGCCGCTTCTTGTCGACCTTGCCGACGCTGGTCTGCGGTAATTCCTGGACCCATTCCAAACGCTCGGGCCACTTGAACTTGGCCACGCCCAACGCCTCGAGGTGGGCGCGGATGTCATCGAGGCTCGACGCGACGCCGGTCGCCGCGACGAGATACGCGCAGGTCTTCTCCCCCAGCCGCGGATCGGGCATGGCCACCACGGCCGCGTTCGCCACGTTGGGGTGGCGCACCAGCAGCAGTTCCACCTCCTCGGCGTTGATCTTCTCGCCGCCGCGGTTGATGAGATCCTTGATGCGGCCCTCGATGGACACGTAGCGCACGCCGTCGATGACGACGATCCGCGCCAGATCGCCGGTGCGATAGAACCCGTCGGGGGTGAACGCCGACCGATTGTGTTCGGGCGCGTCGAAATAACCGGGGATGGTGTACGGGCCGCGGCAGCACAGTTCTCCCACTGTGCCGTCGGGCAATTCGGTGTCGGCGCCGGGTTCGAGGATGCGGACCTCGTCGTCCGGGGCGATCGGCGTGCCGACCGTGGTGGCACGGGCGAGGGCGGGCGCATCCGGCGGCGTCACCGTGAACAGGCCCTCGGACATGCCGAACAGCTGACCCGCCCAATGTCCCGCGCCGTCGTCGGCGCGGGCGAACAACTCGTCGGTGAGTTTGGCACCCGACAGCACCACCCGCCGCAGGTGCACGCGCGCGGCATCGAAGCCCGGGGAGAGCACCGCCTGGTAGTGGCCGTGCCCGATCAGCACGTCGGTGGCGCGTGCGCGGGCCAGCAGCGGGAACGCGGTCGCGGTGTCGGGGGTCGCCAGCACCAGGCAGGCGCCGACCGAGTGCGCGCCGTGCAGGGCGCAGGTGATGCCCGCGTTGTGGATCAGCGGGATGAGGTGCGCGACCCGGGTGTGCTCGGTCCAGCCGAGCCGCCGCGCGTAGTACAGCGCGTTGTTCCAGTACTCGACGTGCCTGCGCGGGATGACCTTCGGCACTCCGGTGGTGCCACCGGAGAGTTGGAAGGCGACCACGTCGAGCGGGTCGATACCGGCTTGTACTCGCTCGACGTGGGCGCGGGCCTGCTCCGGTGGGATGCCCGCGCCCAGCGATTCGATCGCCACCGCTCCGGCGGGATCGCCGACGGTGAGGATGTGGCGCAGGGTCGGATGCCCCTGCGCCTGGTCGCGGGCGAAGGCGACCAGGTCGAAGGACAGGCCCGTCTCGACCAGGTGCGCGACGGCGCCGACCTTGCGGCTGATGTGGCCGATCTCGTGCGCGCGGTGCGCGGCCAGGGTCGCCACCGGGACCAGACCGGCCTTGAGGCAGCCGTACCAGGCATACACGGTCTCGAGCCGGTTGGTCGCCTGGAACAGCACCGGGTCGCCCGGGCGCAGGCCGAGTGCGTCGAGTCCGACCGCGATGCGGTCGGTGGCGCAGTCGAGTTCGGCATAGGTCACCGACGCGGCGGCGGTCACCACGGCGGGGCGCTCGGGGAAGCGGGCGGCGATCTCGTGCAGCCGCTGGGCCAGCGGCGTGTCCGTCCAGGCGCCCGACCGCCGGTAGCGTTCGGCGCGCTCGGGCGGGTAGTCGACCAGCCGCTGTCCCCAGCGCTCCCGCCCACCCAGCACGGTCGTCCTCATCGGCCCACCGCCGGGAGCAACCGCGCCAGCTCGGAGAGGTGGTCGGGGTGGTCGGCGGGCACGATGCCGGAGTACAGCGCGGTCCAGCAACCCGGGCAGCACTGCTGCCGGAACACCACCGGGGTGTCGACGTATGCGGCCGGGTCGGAGGTGACCTGCGGACCTGCCTCATTCGACGGGCCCTCGTAACAGGCCAGCGCCAGTCGCCCGGAGCCGCTGTCGCCCAGCAGCCGCCCGCAGTGCGCGCAGCCGATGAAGCGATCGTCGCCGTCCCGCACCTCGACCAGGTTGTCGTCGAGGCGCCGGGCACGGGCGAGATCCAGGGTGGTGCCCGGAGCATCGGGGACCACCGAGCGTTCCCGCCGCCGGGCACGCAGCGCGGCACGCAGGTCCGCGGTCTTCGCGACGTCGAGTGTCCCGTCGGCGACGACGACGCCGTAGCCGAGTTCGGCGCCCTGTGGGCTCACCTTGCCGTTGCGGACGTCGACCGCCACCGCTTCGGGGTCGCGGCGCAGCGGGTCGCCGTACCCGCCGCCGCCCTGCCAGTGCATGTAGAGGACTTCGCCGGGGGCGAGGTAACTCTCGGCGTAGCAGGCGCCGAGTTCCGCGGTGCCGTCGAGTTCGTCGAGAGAGCCGGGAATGCGCCCCTCGGCCAGCATCCGCAGCACACCGGAGTCCCTGGCGAGGATCTCCAGGCCGGTGTTGCCCGGCAACCCACCCGCCAGGCCGCCGTTCTGCGCGACCGCCTTACCCGCCGAGGCGAACACCAGGCCCATCGGCAGGCTGGTGCCGTACGGTGTCACCGCCAGCGAGGCGCTGACACCGCCGCGGTGCCGCCCCGGCCCGCCGGAGTCGGGTTCTTCGCGCCGCCACAGCGTCAGCAGCGGGTAGAGGAACTCGGTCATCTCGGTGTCGGGGATGCGGCCCATCGGGATGCAGAACAGCCCACCGGTGTCCATGCCGTCGGCGACGGGGCGCGCGCCGTAGCCGCCCGCCATCGGCTCCATCATGATGTTGAGGAACGGCACCGGCTGTTCGGCCCGCTCGTCCAGACCGGCCACCACCGCGGTGTCCCAGGTGCCGCAGCAGGAGGCCTGCACGTTCTTGCCGAATTCGATGTGCTGGTCGAGCATCTGGGCCAGGCATTCGGCGATCAGGTTGCCGGTGAGCCACGCCGGGCCGATCGGCCCGCGGCTCACCGCCGCCGGGAAGGTGGCGTTGTTGATGGTGCCTTCTTCGGAGATCAGGTCGAAGCAGCGCATCAGGCCGCCGGCCGACCACGGGATGTCACCGGCCAGGATCGGCAGCAGCGCCAGCATCACGCCGCCGCGCATGCCCGCGTAGGTGCAGTTGATGACGCCGGTCTGTGGATCTGTTCCGGTGAAGTCGAAGCTGAGGTGGTCGCGGGTCTTGGTCATAGCGACCGTGATCTTGTGCACGCCGCGATCGCCGATCTGCGCCTGATCCTGGTAGCCGGTGGCGCGCCAGGTGCCGTCGGGCAGATCGGAGAGCTTGGCGCGCAACCGGTTCTCCGCGTCGGCCATCATGCGCTTCATGACCGCCTTGACGGTATCGGCGCCGTACTGCTCGATCACCGCGAGCAACCGGTTGCGCCCCACCGTGTTCGCGCCGATCTTGGCGCGCAGGTCCAAGCCGACCAGCATCGGCACCCGCGAACGGCGGACCCACACGTCGGCCACGTCGCGCTGGAGTTCGTAGTCACGCACCACCTTGATCGGCGGGGTCGGCAGCGATTCGGAGAACACGTCCTTGGCCGCCGGGTCGAACGAGCCCAGACCCGAACCACCGAGGTCGGGTTCGTGGCAGATGGCGCTCGTCCACGCGAACAGTTCGCCCTCGTGGAAGACCGGTTGATAGACGATGACGTCACTCTGGTGCAGACCGCCGCCCACCCACGGGTCGTTGCACAGGAACATGTCGCCCTCGGCGATACCGGGGTTGGTGCTGCGGTTGCGCAACGTCCAATAGATGGCCAGGTCGACAGCGCCGACCAGCATGGTGTTGTAGAGGCCGACCTGAACCTCCTGGCCCAGCTCGTCGCTGATGGCGAAGTCGAAATCGTTGGCGTCGGTGACGATCGGCGAGCCCGACATCCGCTTGAGCGCCTCGCCCATCTCGTCGGTCACCGACCACAGGCGGTGCCGGATGACCTCGTAGGTGAGCGGGTCGACACCGTCGATCTGTTCCTGGGTGACGGTGTGGACCGGCAGCGTGGGCGGCAGCGAGCGGCGCAACTCCTCGGGGTCGACGGGGCGGCTGGCGAATACTTCGGACCCGGGAATGGGTGCGGTCATGGTGGTTCTCCTGGTACGAGGCTGGGCTAGTCGGCGGTGATGGTGAGATTGCCGAGTCGGTCGACGGTTCCGGTCGAGTCGTGCGGCACCACCACCGTCGTGGTGGGCACCTCGACGATCGCGGGCCCGCGTAGCACGTGGCCCGCCCGCAGCCGGGTGTAGTCGTAGATGTCGGTGTCGACGAAGCCGCGACGGCCGTCGAGGCACACCTTTCTGGTGCCCACGCGCGCGACGCTCGCGTCGGCCGAATCGGCGACGGCGAGTTCGGGCAGCTCCGGCGAGAACGGCAGTACGCCGGTGCCGCGGACCCGGTAGGTGATGGCCTGGATGCCCGCCTCCCGGAATCCGCTGTCGGCTCCGTAGAGCTCGGCGTAGCGCTGCTCGAAAGTGTCGGAGGCGGTGGCGATTTCGGTGGCGGTCAGCGCGCCCCCGGCGACCGGGGTCGCGACCTCGGCCAGCTGCATGGTGTAGCGCATGTCGATCTCGCGGTCGATGCGGACCTCCGCGAACTGCAGGCCCTGGCGCGCCAGCTGCTCGCGAACCTGTTCCTCGAGCTGCTTGAAGTTCTGTTCCACGCGGGCCGGGTCCAACGGCATGGCGGCCGGGTCGGACAGTTCCTTGGCCAGCACGATGTCGGAGGAGGCCAGACCGTAGGCGGAGAAGGCCGAGGCCACCTGCCCGAGCGGCACCACGACGTCACGCACGCCGATCTCCTGGGCATACCGGCCACAGTGCGCGGGGCCGGAGCCGCCGAAGGCGTAGACGATGAAGTCGCGTGGATCGTGCCCGGCTTCGACGACCGTCTTTCGGAGCAGGTCGCCGGTCTGAGCGTTCTGGACCTCGTAGATCGCCGCGGCCGCCTCCTCCACCGACAAGCCCAGCGGCTCGGCGATCCGGCGGCGGATGGCCTCGCGCGCCAGCTCCACGTCCAGCGCCTTGCGCCCGCCGAGGAGACCCCGCTGGGGCAGGATGCCGAGCACCAGATTGGCGTCGGTGTTGGTGGGCTCGGTGCCGCCCTGCCCGTAGCAGGCCGGGCCGGGCACGGCCTGGGCGCTGTGCGGACCGATCTGCAGGTTTCCACCGGCGTCGAGCCAGGCGATCGCGCCGCCGCCGGAACCGATGGCGTGCACTTCGAGGGTCGGCACGTTGATCGGGTGGTGGTTGATGATCGTCGTCGAGGAGCGCACCGGTTCACCGTCGACGATGAGCCCGGCGAGGAAGGTGGTGCCGCCCGCGTCGGTGGCGATGATGTTGCGGTGGCCGAGTTGGCGGCCCAGCGACACCGCACCGACGACGCCGCCGGTGAGCACCGAGCCCACCGTGGAAATCGCGTGTGCGGGAGCTTCGGCGGCCGCGACCGCGCCGCCGTTGCTCTGCATCACCAGCAGCGGTCCCGCCAGGGAGTGCTCGCGCAGCCTGCCTTCCAGTTCGCCGAGGTAGTCGCGCAGGCCGGGACCGATCTGGGTGCTCATGATCGTGGTTGCGTTGCGGGCGAATTCGCGGATCCGGGGGCTGACCTCGCTCGAGAGCGAGACGAACAGGTCCGGATCGATGTCGTGGGCGATCTCGCGGATGCGCCGCTCATGGGCGGGATTGCGGAAGGACCACAGCAGCGACACCGCGACCGCGGTGATGCCGTCCGCACGCAGGGCGTGGATGGCCGCGCGCACCTCGTCTTCGTCCAGCGGCACCACCACCCGGCCGTCGCGGTCGACGCGCTCGGTCACCTCCAGCGCGTGGCGCTTGCTCACCAGGCCGTGCGACTTGCTCTGGCCGAGCACGTTCTGCAACTGCTCGGGTGAGCGGCCGAGGTACCTGCCCTCGACGTTCATGATGTAGATCGAGTCGCGGTGGCCCTTGGTGGTGAGGAAGCCCACCTCGGGTACCTGGTTCATCACCAGCGCGTTCAGCGACGAGGTGGTGCCGTGCGCGATGTGGTGGGTGTCGGCGAGCATCGCCGCGAGCGGCCGGCCGAGCTGCTGGGCCAGCACCTCGAGCACATCCATCACGCCGCGGGAGTAGTCCGGCGGGGTCGAGGGCGACTTGCCCGCGATCACCATGCCCTCGCCGTCGTCGAGGACGGCGTCTGTGAACGTGCCACCGACGTCCACTCCGATCACATATCCCATTGCCGCTGTGCTCCTTCGGACAGAGGTGCGGGCGAGCCGAATCCGGCCGCCGCTCGTTTAACGAATTCGTCGAGTATTTGACGTGTTCGACGACATGTCAAGCCACTCTCGTGAGTCGGATCACTTTTCCAGGGTAACTCTCCCAGCTCGAACCACCCTTGACGTGTCCGTCTCTGATGTCGAATACTTGTCGTGAACGTCGAATCGCGGGCGAGGGTCGCCCGCATCGGATCGGAAGGGAAACGATGGGCATCCACCGCATCGGGCTGGTCGTCCCCAGCTCCAACGTCACCGTCGAAACGGAGATGCCCGCGCTGCTGTCGCGGCATCCCGGGGCGGAGTTCTCGTTCCACTCGACGCGGATGCGCATGCACACCGTCTCGCCCGAGGGGCTGGCCGCGATGAACGCCCAGCGCGAACGGTGCGTGCTCGAGATCGCCGACGCGGCACCGGAGGTGATCCTCTACGCCTGCCTGGTCGCGGTCATGGTCGGCGGGCCGGGCGAGCACCACCGGGTGGAGAGCGCCGTCGCCGAGCAGCTGGCGACCGGCGGCTCGCAGGCGCTGGTCCGCTCCAGCGCAGGTGCACTGGTCGAGGGTTTGCGCGCGCTGGACGCGCAGCGAGTCGCCCTGGTGACCCCGTACATGCGCCCGCTCGCGGAGAAGGTGGTCGCGTATCTGGAAGCCGAAGGCTTCACCATCTCGGACTGGCGTGCGCTGGAGGTGGCGGACAACACCGAGGTCGGCTGCATCCCGGGCGAGCAGGTAATGGCCGCGGCCCGCTCACTCGACCTGAGCGAGGTCGACGCGCTGGTGATCTCCTGCTGCGTGCAGATGCCCTCGCTACCGCTCGTCGAGACCGCCGAACGCGAATTCGGCATTCCCGTCCTGTCCGCCGCGACCGCGGGCGCCTACAGCATCCTGCGCAGCCTCGACCTGCCCGTCGCCGTGCCCGGCGCGGGGCGGCTGCTGCGCCAGGACTCCGCTGTCACCGCGAGCTGACCGCACCGAGATCATTCAGGAGCCATCATGAGCGCACTCGCCCACACCGTCCGCGGCGTCGATCACGTCGCCTACCCCACCTTCGACCCCGCGGCCACCGTCGCGTTCTATCGCGACGTGCTCGGTTTCCCGGTCGTGCACTCGATCTGCGCGGCGGGTTGGGGTCCGGACAAGCACCCCGATTTCATCCACTTCTTCTTCGACATCGGCAACGACGACCGGCTGGCGTTCTTCTACTACTTCGGCCTGACGCCCTTCGACGGCGGCCCGCAGGGCGATGCGTATTCGCGGTTCGGACCCGAGGTGCCGATCTGGTTCATTCGTTCCCGCCACCTGGCCATCCACGTCGACAGCGAGGCAGACCTACTCGAGTACCGCAGCCGCCTGGACAACAGCGCGTGGCCGGTGGAGATGCAGATCCAGCACGAGACCATCGAGTCCATCTACACCCACGACCCCAACGGATACATGATCGAGATCACCCGGGCACTGCGCCCGGTGACTCCGCAGGAAGACCTCGACGCCAACCTGACCATCGATGCTCTGGTCGACGTCGTGTCCCGGCCGAATCCGAGCATGGCCGCCCTGCTCGCCCGCAAGGCCGAACTCATCGTGGAGCGGGCCGAGGCGTGGCAGGCGGCGCGTGGCGAGCACACCGCGGCGGTGGCGCGATGACGGCGCTGTTCGTGCTCGACGTGCCGGAGAACAAGCCCGTCGCCGAGGTGGCCGGGCGTGACCCGGCGGTCAGCGTCGACCGCGTGGGTCCGTACTTCAAGATCAGCGCGCCCGGCCCGATCAGAGTGGATCGGCGGGCGACCGGATGCAGGCATGCGGTCTGGTACAGCAGCGTGGCCGGCCTGATCGACTCGCGGATCGTCCAGTGGGACAAAGACGCGTTGGAGGTGCGGCCGCGATGAGCCCGACCACCGAACGCCCGACCACCGAACGACTCGGGGCGGGGCGATATCGCGAGGCCGCCGCGGCGCCGGCGGCCACCGTGACCTCGGTGCACGAGCTGGCCACCGCCGACGGCGCGAAGGTCGCCGGCGTCCTGCGCAGCGTGCCCGGCGCCCGAACCGTGGTCGCGCTCATGCATCCGCGCCAGGATCTCACCCACCACGTGCTGGTTCCCGAACTGCTCGCGCGCGGGTACGCGGTGTGGACGCAAGGCGCGCGGTCGCCCAACAACGACATCGCCCTGATCCACGAACAGGCCCTCCTCGACGTCGCGGCGGGTCAGGTCTTTCTGCGCGACACCGGATTCGAGCACGTGGTGACGCTCGGGCACTCCGGCGGCGGCACCTTGTTCGCGTTCTACCACCAGCAGGCGGGCCGCGCTCCGGGCGAGCGGCTCACGCAGACCCCGGCCGGGCGGCCCATCGATCTGGCTGCCGCGGACATGCCGCTGCCGGACGGCGCGGTGTTCCTGGCCCCGCATCCCGGGCAGGGTGCCCTGCTGCTGCGGCTGATCGATCCGTCCGTGGTGGACGAGTCCGACCCGCTGAGCGTGGACCCGGCGCTGAACCCCTTCGATCCGGCCAACGGGTTCGCCGAACCGCCGCACAGTTCCACCTACTCCGCCGATTTCGTCCGGCGGTACCGGGCGGCCCAGCGCGAGCGGATCGAACGTCTGGACGCCGTGGCCCGCGCCCGGGTGGCCGAGGCCGCAGCGGCGCGGCGCCGGTTCACCACCTCGCACGACCCGGCCGACCGCCGGGCCGCCCTCGTGCCACGGGTGCTCACGGTCTACCGCACCGACGCCGACCTGCGTTTCACCGATCTGTCGCTGAGCCCGAACGAACGCCCCTACGGCTCGCTGTTCGGCCGCCGCCCGGACCTCACCGATTACGGACTGGTCGGCTTCGGCCGGTTCAGCACCCCGGAGGCGTGGTTGTCCACCTGGTCGGGACTGAGCACCAACGCCGACTTCGTGCGGTGCGCACCGGGAGTCACGGTGCCGTCGTTGTTCGTCGAACTCACCGGCGACCAGGCCTGTTTCCCGGAGGATGCCGCCGCGATGGTCGCCGCGCTCGGCGCCGCCGACACGACCCACATCCGCGTCCGCGGAACGCATTTCGGCGGACCGATCGCCGAGGGCGAGCCCACCGGCGCGAGCCTGGCCGCGGTGGAGATCGACCGCTGGCTGGCGGAGAGGTTCGCGCGGTGAGCGAAATCTAAGACCGCGGGATCGGGTGCAGGACGACATCCCGTAACTGGCCCGCCACGGCGACCGCCGTCAGGTAGGTGTGTTCGGGCTGTCTGCGCCGGTCGGTCGGCGAGCCGGGATTGAGCAACCGTAACCCGGTGGGCGCAACCGTGTCCCAGGGGATGTGGCTGTGCCCGAAGATCAGCACGTCGGTGTCGGGGAAGGCGCGGGCGCAGCGCTGCTCGCGGCCCTTGGCCGGGCCGGTCTCGTGCACCACGGCCAGCCGCACGCCGTCGAGGTCGGCGTGGGCGATCTCGGGCAGCCGGGCCCGCAGCTCCGGCCCGTCGTTGTTGCCGTGGACGGCGACGAGCCGGGCGCTGCGGGCTTCGAGCCGGTCCAGCAGTCCGGGTTCGATCCAGTCGCCCGCGTGCACGACGACGTCGGCCGCGTCCACCTCCCGCCAGAGCACCTCCGGCAGATCCTTCGCGCGCACCGGCACGTGCGTGTCGGACATGATCAGCACCCGCATGGGTCCATCATGCGCCCCGCCGCGCGCCGCGAGCGCGATCGGTCAGCGCACGTCAGTCCAGGACCAGGGATTCCGTGCCCGCCAGCTCGTCTCCGGAGGTGTCCTTGAGCGCGACGCCGGAGCGGCCGAGCCTGCGGGCGCCCGCGACCAGGGCGGCGGTGATGGCCGCCGCCCGCTGGTAGCCGAGACCTTCGGGCGGGTGGATGTTGGAGACGCAGTTGCGGTCGGCGTCCGTGCGGCCGGGGCGGGGCAGGTGGGTGAGATAGATCCCGAGGCTGTCGGCGACCGAGAGGCCGGGCCGTTCGCCGATGAGCACGATCAGGGTGCCCACGCCGAGCGCCGCGCCGATGTGATCGCCGAGTGCGACCCTGGCCTGCACGGCCAGCACCGGCGGGGCGAGCCGGTAGTGCGGGCGCAGCTCCGCGGCCAGTGCCTCGAGCAGGCCGGGGCCGTGTTCGTCGAGGGCACGCGGGGACAGCCCGTCGGCCAGGACGATACCGATGTCGGCGTCGGTGCGCGGCACCGCGGACAGGTCGGCGGGGGTGCGGCCGAGATCCGGTCTGCGCAGGTATTCCCCGCGGTCGCCCGCGTTGCTGCGCACCACCGACGGCGCACCGAGCCCGACGGCGGCGATCCGCTCGGCGAAGGCGGCGGCGTCGAACGGCAGGTGCACGGCGTCGCGGGCGGCGGCGTGCGCGGCACGGAACTCCAGCACCCGCCGGGTGGGCAGGGCGTTGCCGGTGCGGCCCAGCCCGATCCTGGCCTGGGTGGTGCGGCGCAGCGGCGCCCACACGTCCTGCGGGGAATCGGCGGCGTTGTCGATCTCCACGACGAATCCTCCTGGTCAGCGCGTGGTCAGGGCGAGCAGTGGCGAGGCGTCCGCGTCGACGGGCCGGATGCGGCCCGCCTCGTCGGCCATCCCGAGCCCGTGCAGCCAGGTCTCGAACTCGGGTGCGGCCCGCAGGCCGAGCACCTGACGCACATACAGCGCGTCGTGGAAGGACAGGCTCTGGTAGCCGAGCATGACGTCGTCGGCGCCGGGCACCGCGATCACGAAAGCCGCGCCGGCCACCCCGAGCAGGGTGAGCAGGGTGTCCATGTCGTCCTGATCGGCCTCGGCGTGGTTGGTGTAGCAGACGTCCACGCCCATCGGCAGGCCGAGCAGCTTGCCGCAGAAGTGGTCCTCCAGCCCGGCGCGGATGATCTGCTTGCCGTCGTAGAGATACTCCGGCCCGATGAAGCCGACCACGGTGTTGACCAGCAGCGGGTCGAGCGCGCGGGCCACCGCGTAGGCCCGCGCCTCCAGCGTCTGCTGATCCACCGGCAACCCGCCGGTGCCCAGATGCGCACCGGCCGACAGCGCCGATCCCTGGCCGGTTTCCAGATACATGACGTTGTCGCCGACGGTCCCCCGCCCCAGCGAGCGAGCCGCCTCGTTGGCCTCGGCCAGCATCGGCAGAGTGATCCCGAAGCTCGCGTTGGCGCCCTCGGTGCCCGCGATGGACTGGAACACCAGGTCCACGGGCACGTTCCGCTCGATCAGCGCCATCGTCGTGGTCACGTGCGAGAGCACGCAGGACTGCATCGGGATGTCGAAGCGGGTGCGGATGTCGTCGAGCAGGTGCAGCAGGTCCGCGGTCGCCCGGGGCGAATCGGTGGCGGGGTTGATGCCGATGACGGCGTCGCCGCAGCCCATGAGCAGCCCGTCCAGGGTGGCGGCGGCGATGCCGCGCGGGTCGTCGGTGGGATGGTTCGGCTGGAGCCGGGTGGCGATGCGGCCCGGCAGGCCGATGGTCGTGCGGAACGCCGAGGTGACCGTCGCGGCCTTGGCGACCGCGATCAGGTCCTGGTTGCGCATGAGCTTCGAGACCGCCGCGACCATCTCCGGCGTCAGGCCCGCGGCGACGCCCGACAGGGTCGCCGCGGCGTCGGGGCCTGCGGCGGTGGCCAGCAGCCAATCGCGGAACCCGCCGACGGTGAGGTGCGCGATCGGCGCGAAGGCCGCGCGGTCGTGTCCGTCGACGATCAGCCGGGTCACCGCGTCGGTCTCGTAGGGCACCACCTGTTCGTCGAGGAAGGTGGTCAGCGGCAGGTCGGCCAGCACCCAGCAGGCGGCGGCGCGTTCGGCGTCGGACTCCGCCGCGCACCCGGCGAGCTGGTCGCCGGAGCGCAGCGGGGTGGCCTTGGCCAGCACCTCCACCAGCGAGCCGAAGCTGTAGTTCCGGCCGGACACGCTCTGGTGGTAGGTCATTCGAGTTCCTCCTCGGCGCGGGCCAGGACCGCGAACTCCTCGTCGGGCGAGTTGGCGACCAGGCGGTGGCGGCTGTAGAGACCGAAGTAGGCCAGGAAGGCGGCGAACACCGCCAGGCAGCACAGCGCGGCCGTGGTGTCCACCAGGAAGGTGGCCACCACCGCGAACGCGGCGACGACCAGGGCGAAGCCGGTGGTCGCGATGCCGCCGGGGGTGCGGTAGGGCCGCGCCATCCCCGGTTCGCGGCGGCGCAGCACGATGTGGCTGGTCATCATCAGCACATAGCTCAGCGCGGCGCCGAACACGGCCATGTTCAGCAGCATCGACCCCTGCCCGGTGAAGGTGAGCCCGAACCCGATCGTGCCCGGCACGATCAGCGCGAGCACCGGCGCCTTGCGAGAGTTGGTGACCGACAGCGACTTCGGCAGGTATCCGGCGCGCGAGAGCGCGAACAGCTGGCGGGAGTAGGCGTAGATGATGGAGAAGAAGCTGGCGATCAGCCCGGCCAGGCCGATGTAGTTGACCACCTTGGCCGCCCCGCTGTCGCCGAGGGCCTCGACCAGCGGGTTGCCCGAGGACTGCATGGCCTCGGCCCCGCCCGCGCCGGTGGTGAGCACCAGCACGAGCGCGCAGGTCACGAGCAGCACGCCCATGGCCGCGACGATACCGCGCGGCACGTTGCGCTCGGGGTTCTTCGTCTCCTCGGCCGCCAGCGGCACGCCTTCCACCGCCAGGAAGAACCAGATGGCGAACGGGATCGCCGCCCAGATGCCGAGGTAGCCGTGCGGCAGCACGCTGGAGGCACCGGCGGCGTCGGAGACCGGGATGTCGGTCAGGTTGGCCGGGTCGAATTCCCCGATCGCGGCGACGACGAACACGATCAGGCCCACCAGCGCGATCGCGGTGATCACGAACATGACCTTGAGCGCCTCGCCGACACCGCTGAGATGGATGCCGATGAAGATCGCGTAGACGGCCAGGTACACCCACCAGCCGTCCTGGATGCCGAACAGGCCGAGCGACTCCACGTAGGCGCCGATGAAGGTGGCGATCGCGGCGGGCGCGATGGCGTATTCGATGAGAATGGCCGTGCCGGTGGCGAATCCGCCCCAGGGGCCGAGCGCGCGCCGGGCGAAGGTGTAGCCGCCGCCCGCGGCGGGCAGTGCCGAGCTCATCTCGGCCATGCCGAGCACCATCGCCAGATACATGCCCGCGATGATCACCGCGGCGATGGCCAGGCCGCCGAAACCGCCTTGTTCCAGCCCGAAGTTCCAGCCGGAATAGTCGCCGGAGATCACATAACTCACGCCGAGCCCGGCCAGCAGCAGCCAGCCGGCGCTGCCGCGTTTCAGCTGGCGTCTGGCCAGGTAATCGTTGGATTCCTCGTGCGATTCGCTCCCTTGATTCCGGGATTTGTCGGCGTCGAGAACAGACATCTGCGGCTCCATACGGGCTTCGGAAATACGGCGGTGAGCTGGGCTCGCGGGCGGCGAGCCGGGAAATCGATCGCTCACGTCGGCAAAAGGTACTGAGCCGATATGACGGCCTGCATACGTTTGTCGAATCTGTTGTGAGAAATCCTCCGCCGGAAATTCCCACCCCGCGTAACATGCCGGAAACATTCAACCGGTGCGCTTGTGATAATCCTCGGTACGGCGCCGACCCGCGGCGCCGTACCGAGGGAACGGAGTGCGATGCCCGAGGCGCAGGGACGGCAGCTGATCGCCGAGCAGTCCCCGGTCCGCGGCCTGGACCGGCGGCGCCTGCCGTTCGCGCCCGTGCTCGCCCAGTCGGTGGCCGCCGTCGCCCCGGCAGGCACCGCGGGCGTGACGCCCGCGCTGGTGCTGGCGACCGCGGGCGGCGGCGGAGCGCTGGTGGCGTTCGTCTGCGCGGCGGTGCTCACGCTGCTGGTCTCGGCGTGTGTGCGGCCGATGGCGCAGCGGATGGCGTCGGTCGGCGGCCTCTACACCTATGTCGCGCGGGGGCTCGGCCCGAAGGCCGCCGTGCCGACGGGCTGGTCGGCGATCGTCGGTTACGGCGCGGTGTCCATCGCCGGTCTCATCGCCGTCGGCGCCTACCTCGCGCACGTGGCCGCGAGCATCGGGCTCGCCCGCGGCACGCCCGCGGTCGCGGTGGGCGCGGTCGCGGTGACCGCCGCGCTGGCCGTGGGGGTGGTGCTGATCCGCGGCATCCGCATGTCGGCCTGGACGACCCTCGGAGTGGAGTGCGTGTCGATCGTCATCGTCGCGGCGGTGCTACTGGTGCTGATGACGACCCATCACGCCGACGCGCCGGTGGGTTCGGCGTTCACCTTCGACGGCGACCTGCAGATCCTGGCCGTGGGGGTGGTGGTCGCGGTGAGCGCGTTCGTCGGCTTCGAAAGTTCCACCACGCTCAGCGGCGAAGCGCAGCAACCGTTCCGGTCGATCCCCCGCTCCGTCACGTGGACTCCGCTGCTGTCGGCGGCGATCTACCTCACCGCGGTGCCGATCCTGGCGATCGCGCTGCGGCACGCACCGCCCGCGGTGCGCGAGAGCTCCACCCCGCTGGTGGAACTGCTCGTCTCCGACGGCTCCCGGCTGCTGGCGGCGTTCCTGGATCTCGGCATCGCCGCCTCGTTCTTCGCCTGCACGCTGGCCTCGATGAACGCGCTGGTGCGGGTGCTGTTCTGCATGGGCCGCGAAGGCGTCGCGCCGCGCACCTTCGGCCACGTGCACCCGCGCTTCCGGACGCCCTCGCACGCCGCGCTCGCCGCGCTGGCCGTGGTGGCGGTGGTGCCGGTGGTCGTCCTGGCCGTGGGCGCGACGCCGGAGGAAGGTCTGCGCGCGTTCCTCACCCTCAGCGCCTGCGGCTATCTGGGCAGCTATTTCGCGGTGTGCGTGTCGGCGCCGGTGCTGTTGCGCCGCATCGGGGAGAACAGCGCGCGGGTGTGGGTGCTCGGCACGCTCACCTCGGTGCTGCTGCTGTTCCTCGCGGGCAACGCGGCGATCTCGACGGTACGCGACGGCAATCGGGTGATCCTGGTGTACGGCCTGATCATGGCGGTGGCGGTGCTCTACACCGGGTATCTGGCCGTGGTCGCGCCGCGGCGGTTGGCCGCGGTCGGCATCTACGACGAGACGCAACGGTCCGATCTGGCACGGGTGGCCACGTTCCGATGAGCCCGTTGCGCGACCCCTCCCGGCACCACCCGAGCACCGTCTCCAATTCGCTGCGCATCCTCGAAGCCGTGGCCTGCCTCGGTCTCGGCGTGACGGCCAAGGAGATCGCCGCGGCCCTGCACATGCCCGCGGCCACCGCCTACCGGCTGCTGAACGCGCTGGTGGCCGAGGAGTACCTGGTGCGCACCTCCGACCTGCGCGGTTTCGGCCTCGGTGCGCGCCTCGACGGTCTGATCAGCGCGGCCGCGCAGCCCCGGGTGCCGTTCGCCGCCCGGGCGGCGATCGAGGAACTGCGCGCGAGCGTCCGTTTCGGGGTGCACGTCATCGGATTCCGCGCGACCACCCTGCACGTCATCGACGCCGACCCGGACCATCCGGTGCGGGCCGAGCGCGAACTCGTCCGCCATCCGCACGCCTCCGCGGCGGGCAAGCTGCTGCTCGCCCACGACACCGAGGCGCTCGCGACGCTGCCCGCCCGGCTCCCCCGCCTCACCCCCGCCACGGTCACCCATCCCGCCACCCTGCACGCCCAGCTCGAGGCCGTGCGCCGCGACGGTCTCGCCACCCAGACCGACGAGCTGGAGACGGGACTGAGCTGCGCGGCGTTGCCGATCGCCGACGAGACCGAGGTGGTGCGCGGCGCGCTGTGCCTGGCGGGGCCGTCCGCGCGCGCCGAGGCGATCCTGGCCCACCTGGACGCGGCGGCGCGGTGCGCGAAAATCCTCGGCCCGCTGCTGTATTGAGTCGTGCGGTTACGCCGCGACCGGGGTGTGCTGCGGGCACTCCAGGTGATCGTCCCCGCGCTCGCCCGGCAACTCCACGCACGCGCACGCCGCCGCCTCACCCCGGTAACTGCGGCTGAGCCGGCGATAATGCTCGCTACCCAGCGCGTATCCGGTGAACAGTAGGCCGAGCAGGCCCAGCAGGACGAACACCAGCGCCATCCCTCGCGCCTCGCCGGTGCCGAACCACCCGCCGATCGTGCGCGCGCCCGCGCCGTCGGTCATCAGCGGGATGACGACGAACTGGGTCAGCGGACTGATCAGGAACGCGGTCAGCGGTGCGGCCGCCTGCTCGACGCTCTGCGCGAAACCGAACACCCGGCCCTGCCGCTCGTAGGGCACCACCTTCTGCAGCACGGTCTGCTCGGCCGCCTCGACGAACGGCATGACGAGCATGAACACGGCCATGCCCGCGACCAGCAGCAGCGCCGAATCGCGCAGCGGGAACGCGAGGGTCACCACCCACAGCCCCATGTTGGCCAGCAGGATCAACCGCACCGGATTCGACGAGGTGCCCAACCGTGCCACCAACAGCCCGCCGACGATCATGACTCCGCTCAGCGCGCCCCAGATCACGCCCCACGCCTGCACCGACATCATCGACAGCGCATAGGGATCCAGCAACGCCATCAGCCCACCCATCAGCAGGTTGTTCAGCGAGGTGAAGGCGATGAGCGGCACCATGCCCGGGATGCCACGGATCACCCGCACGGTGCCGCGCACGTCGACCCGCCGCGGTTCGCCGGCGGCGGCCGCGTGCGCGAGTGTCTCCGGCAGCCGGAGCCGGTGCAGGTGCAGCACCGACCCGGCGAGCACCGCGACGGCGAGCACGAGCACCCCGAGCATGCCGTTCCAGCCGACCAGCAGCGCGCTGGCCACCGAGGTCACCAGGTGCGAGACGCCCGTGGCCGTGCCCACGAGTCCGTTGGCGCGGTCGCGCACCCGCTCGTCGAACAGCGCGGTGACGATCGTCGGCAGCGCGATCCCGCGCACGTTTCCGCTGATCACCCCGGTCATCAGCAGCACGATGAACAGCCACAGCCACGCGCTGCCCGGGTCGCGCCACTCGTCGGCGGGGGTGACCAGGTAGCAGGCCAGCGCGAGCGTGTAGATCGTCAGCGAGACCAGGGCGGAGACCTGCATGACGGTCTTCTTGCGGTGATGGTCGACCAGGCTGCCGAACCACACCCCCGTCGCGGCGGTGGCGACCAGGAAGATGCCCGCGATGACGCCGGTCGCGAAGACCGACCGAGTCCGCAGGTAGACGAAGAAGGTGATGGCGAACCACACGGTGAAGTTGATGAACGTCACCAGCAGCACGTTCACCAGCAGGTGCGCGAAGGTCCGCGCGGTCGGGTCGCGGAAGTCCAGCCGCGCGGTGTCCTCGGTACTGCCTCGGGTGATTCGCATGGACATGATTCGACAACCTCGACCTCGCTCGAGGTCAACCCGCGGGATCGACCTACCGGACTCGTCGGGTGTTCCGACCGTGCGGACGGCGCGAACTCATCGGTGCCCGCGGAAATCGGTGGCGCCCGTGCACCCCGCACGGCCACGATGGGGGCATGCGACCCGCGATCGGCGCCGCCCTGATCCGCTGTGGCGAATGCGGCGGCTACGAGTACGGCGGCGCACCCGGCTGCCGCCGCTGCGCCGCCCTCGTCGACGACCTGGTGGAGGAGAAGTGGCGGCGGTGGCGCGCCGACCGGGCCGGCGAACCCGAGCACGAGCTGGCCCGGCGCGTCGCCGACGAGCCGGACCGGCACGACTGGCGCGTGGTCGACGCGGCGCTGGACCGGCTCGGCTGCACCGAGTGCGGCGACCGCCTCGGGCGCGGGCCGGCGACCTGCGCGGCCTGCACCCTCGCCCACGGCTACCGCTACGCCGCCGTCGAAACCGATCGGCCCGGTGTGCCGCCCGGCAACGAGCACGCCGTCCGCGTGAACGTCTCGGTGGTGCGTCGCCCCGCGGCGACCTCGCCGCAGGAGCTGCTGATCCGCCGCCTGTTGCTGCCCGCCCTGCTGATCGGGCTCCTGCCGACCACCGCGCAGGCCCAGCGTCTCAGCGCCGCCGCGAAGGCCGACCCGTCGCCGGAGCGGGTCACGGCACTCGTCGACGCCTGGCTCACCGCCGCCGGCGTACCGCTGCCCGCCCCCTGAACCCCCGCCACGGTCACGCCACCGCGGGCGAACCCGCGGCCGTTCGACCCGGCACGCATCCGAATCGGGTTGCCTCCGTTCCTCGATGGACCCCGCGCTCAGCGCAACGAGATCGCCAGCTCCTCGAGCAGGTCCATCTGTTCCTGCATTCCGACCTCCATGCCCGAGGCCAGGATGGTGTCGCGCAGTTCCCGGCTCTCGCACTGCACCAGCAGGGTGAGGGTGGTGCGCTCGTCGCGTTCGGTGAAGGTGACGATGTTCAGCGGAGCGCCCGCGTCGTCGGCGGGTGCGCCCGGCATCTCGAGCACCTCGGTGGTGACGATCCGCTCCTCCGGCACGATCTCGCGGTATTCGCCGTGGAAGGCGACCTCGCCGTCGCCGCCGGTGAGCACATAACGCCAGCGCCCGCCGACTCGGAGGTCGATCTCCACGCTCGTCATCACGCCCTGGTTGCCACTCCACCAGCGGCGAACCAATTCCGGTGTGGTCCAAGCGCGGTAGACCAGGCGCTTAGGCGCGTCGAACTCGCGCGTGATGAGGATCTGCTCATCGCTGGGCAGTGTCACCACGGCCGTGCCGCTGCTTCTCGTCGACTCGATCATCTCGGTTCTCCCCGTCCTTCAGTTCCGCCAAAACCGCGTCCAGCTGGTCGAACCGCTCCGACCAGGTGCGCTCGTAGCGCCGGACCCATTCGTGGATGGGCGCGAGCGCGCTGCCATTGAGCCGGTACATCCGTTGCCGCCCGTCGTCGCGGACGTGCACCACGCCCACCTCCCGCAACACCCGCAGATGCTTGGACACCTGCGGCTGCGGCACCCCCAGCATCCGGACCAGATCGTTCACCGGACGTTCGCCGTCGAGGAGGACATCCAGGATTTCCCGGCGGCGGGGCTCGGCCACCGCGTTGAACACATCGGTCGTCGTCGCTGCTCGTGCCACGCCCAAATCATATACCCATGTGGGAATACGTCAACCGTTCGTCGCGGAGGTTTCGGCGGACCGTGAGCGGCAATGGCTTGGGTGTCGGGGGAGGTTAAGCAGTCAGCCTCGCCCGGCCCCCGCATCCGGCACTAGCCTGTGGGCGTGGTCGAGAAGGGCGCGCCGGGCCGCGGCGCGACGCGGGTGCGCCCGCGTGGCCTGCTGTTCCGGCGCGTTCTCTCGGCCGCGGGGCTCGTGGTCGCGGGCTGGTCGACGGTGCGGGTGGCGCGCCTGCTCAGCGGCGACGAGAGCGTCGTCCCCGACGACGACCCGCACGGGTATCGCACGATCTTCTCACTGGTGCTGCTGCCGTTCCTGGTGCCGGCGGTGATCGGCCTGGCGCGCGAAACGGTCGCGGTGTGGCGCTCGCCCGGACGGCCGGGCTTCGTCGCCGGCCTGGCACTGTTCCTCTCCGCGCCACTGGCCCATCCGCTCGTCCTCCCGGCGGCGCTGCTCGGCTCGGCGATCGTCGCCGTCGCCCTCGCGGACCGGTTCCGCCAGGTATGTGCGCTGCGTGCCGCACGGGCGAAAGCCGAGCCGCCGGTAGATCCCGATCCCCTCCGGTGAGGCGGTCAGCACGGCGCCGGTGGCGCCCGCGCTCGCGGCGTCGGCCAGGGCGGCGCGGGTCATGGTCTCCCCGAACCCTTTCCGTCGATGATCCGGTCGGACCACGACGTACTCGATCGCCGCGACGCCGCCGTGCACGAACGAGTAGCAGCACGCGACCGGTTCCCCGTCGAGCAGTCCGATCCGCATCGACAACCGCCGATACAGCCCCGCGTACGCCGCGAACCAGGTGTCCATCACCGCGCGAGGCGTCGAGTCCGCGCCCCAGACCCGCACCCAGGCGCGCAGCCCGTCGAGATCGGTGACATGCCGGATGTCCAGCGCGGATTCCGGTGCCGCGGGGAGGGTTTCGAGATCGAGCCACATTATCGGCTCCTCCTCCTCGAACACGAGTCCCGCGGCCGGCAGCAGCTCGTCCAGCTCCGCCGGGCAGGTGGGGCCGACCCGCCAGTGGAACGGCGTGGTGAACCCGCGCACGGTCTCGGCGACGAGTTCCGGTGTGGCGCGGCGGGTTGCGCCGACACCGTTGAAGGTGGCATCGGGCAGGCCGGTGTCGAGCACGTGCACATCCCTCACCCAGCGCCCGCCGAGCAGTTCGGCAAACCAGAGGTGGCTGTCCCGGAACGCCAGGGCCGTCGACGAACTCACCGCATCACCTTCCCACGACCCGCCCCGGGTAACGAGCGGTCACACGCACCCGATAGGAGGGAATGGCAAACCATCAGCGAACCAGGGTTACCGCCGTCGCAGCGCTCGCGGTCGGCGCGGTGATCGCCGCGAGCGCGCCCGCCTCGGCCTCCACCTACCTGCCGGTCGAGCTGCCGATGGCCACCACCGCCGCACACGGCCTCGGCTGCGCGGGCGAGGTGTGGGCCGTGGGCAACGTCTACCCGGACGGCGACGTCCCCGGGACGGTCGACCTGCAGCTGAAGGGCTGGCTGAAGGTGCTCGGTGTTCCGGCGCCGTGGTGTTCGGTCACCGCCACCGTCGACTGGCGCAATCTCGACACCGGCGCCACCGGCTCCGGGTCGGTGTTCCTGGGTAGCGGCAACGGTTTTCCGTTCTTCTGGGCGGGCCCGCAGCTGGGCAATCTCCGGTTGGTGACCGGAGCGGGGCAGGTCCAGTTCACCCTGCGCACCGATCTTCCGCACGCACCGAGCACCACCACCGTCACGGTGTACTGATCCCCGAACGCGGGGCCTGGGCCAACGGGGCGTGCGGGTCCAGATGCTCGCCCATCGCGCGCAATCGGTGGTCGATGACCAGCCACGCCTGGGTCGTGAGCGTGTCGATGAGGTCGGTGCGCGAGCAGTGACGCCGGTCGAGCCAGTGCACGACCGAGGCGTCGACCAAGCCGATGATGCCGACCAGAACCGCCTCCGCCGCGGCGCGGTCCTCGCCGAAACGCGGCAGGAAGCGGGCGCCCGCCGCGGCGAGTTCGGCGGCGAAGGCGCCCCGATCGCCGCGCTGCCGGGCGGCCTGCTGGTGCCCTCGGCTGATCAGGAAGCGGTAGAGGTTGGGGTGTTCGTCGGCCCACATCACCTGCGCGGCGACCGGTGCGCGGATGACCTCGATGGGGGTGCCGGACAGGTCGATCCGCGCGCGGATCGCGGCCCGCAGTTCCCGGTAGGCCGAGCGCGCCACCGCCAGGTCCAACTGTTCCTTGCTGGCGAAATGCCGGTAGACGTTGGGCCGAGCCAGGCCGGCACGGTCGGCGATCTGCCCGGTGAGTGCGGCAGGGCCGTGCTCCTCGATCACCGCGCGGGCCGCGGCGAGGATCTGCTCGCGGCGCGCCTCGGCGGATTCGGCACTGCGCGCCGCGGGCGTCGACGTCATCGGCCCATCGTAATCCCCGCTCGATGCCCCGCGGCGCCGAGTGGAGCACCGGTGATACACGGTGTATCGTCGCACTGCCCCACCGATACACCGTGTATCACCACCGGGGTGGCCGCGCCACCCCGCCGACGAGAAGGACCTTGCCGTGACCGGTTCTCGCTCACCCTGGATGGACGACGACCTCGACGCCCTGCGGGACCTCGCCCGCGCGTTCTGCGAGAAGGAGATCCAGCCCCACCTCGACCGCTTCATCGACCAGCACCAGGTCGATCGCGACCTCTGGCGGGCCGCGGGCGAGCTGGGCCTGCTCGGCCTGTCGATTCCGGAGGAATACGGCGGCGGCGGTGGCACGTTCGCGCACGAGGCGGTGCTGGTCGAGGAGCAGGCACGCATCGGCGACACCGCGTGGGGCGCGGCGATGCACAACGCGATCGTGGCGCACTATCTGCTCGCCTACGGCACCGAGGAACAGAAACGGACCTGGCTGCCGCGCCTGTGCTCCGGGGAGGTGGTCGGCGCGCTGGCGATGACCGAGCCCGGCACCGGATCGGATCTGCAGGCGATCCGCACCCGCGCGGTGCGCGAGGGCGACGACTACGTGATCAACGGCGCCAAGACGTTCATCACCAACGGCGGGCAGGCCGATCTGGTGATCGTGGTCGCCAAGACCGGCGCGATCGCCGACGGCGCCGCGGGCACCTCCTTGATCCTGGTGGAGACCGACCGCCCCGGCTTCCGCCGCGGTCGCCGGTTGGACAAGATCGGCCAGCGGGGCCAGGACACCTCGGAACTGTTCTTCGACGACGTGCGCGTGCCGGTGGGCAACCTGCTCGGCGAGTCCGAGGGCCAGGGCTTCGTCCAGCTGATGCAGCAACTCCCCCAGGAACGGCTGATCATCCTGGTCGGCTCGGTGGTCGCGATGGAAACCGCGCTGGCGCAGACGATCTCCTACACCAAGGAGCGCCAGGCGTTCGGCAAGCCGCTGTTCGCCTTCCAGAACACCAAGTTCACCCTCGCCGAGGTCGCCACCGAGACCCGGATCGCCCGCGTCTTCCTCGACGACTGCATCACCAAGCACATCCGCGGCGAACTCGACGTGCCCACCGTCGCGATGGCGAAGTGGTGGATCACCGAGCGCACCATGGTCGCGCTGGACGAATGCCTGCAACTGCACGGCGGCTACGGCTACATGACCGAGTACCCGATCTCGCGCGCCTGGGTCGACCACCGGGTCCAGAAGATCTACGCGGGCACCAACGAGATCATGAAGGAGATCATCGCCCGCACGCTCTGACGCCACCCCTTGTCCCGGCTGGAACGTCGGCGTACCGTGAGTTCGGTACACCGACGTACCACCGGAGGAGGTTGGCCATGACCGCGGTGACACTGCCCGCCGGGCCCTCGACCCCCTCCCTGATCCAGGGCGTGGCTTTCGCCGCGAGCGGCACCCGCTCCTGGCACCGCCTGCACCGCCGATACGGCTCGGCGTTCACCGCCTCGCTGCCCCGGTTCGGCCGGATCGTGGTGCTCTCCGATCCGGCCGAGGTCAAGGCGCTGTTCACCGCGGGCCCGGAGCTGGTCGACAACATCGACGTCAACCTCGGCCAATTCCTCGGACCCGGTTCGATGTTCTCGCTCAACGGCGAACACCACCGCCGACACCGCAAACTGCTCACCCCGCCGTTCCACGGCAAGCGACTCACGGTGTACGAGACCATGATCGAGGAGGCGACCCGCGCCGAGGCGGCGTCCTGGCCGCAGGGGCGGGAGTTCCCCACGATGGATTCGTGGATGCGCATCACCCTCGATGTGATCCTGCGCGCGGTGTTCGGCGCCCAGGGGAACGAAGCCGACCAGCTGCGTGACCTGTTGCCCCGCATGGTGGTACTCGCGTCGTCGCTGGCGATGCTGCCGGTGCCGGGCCCGCTGCTCGGCCGCGTCGGCCCCTGGGCTCGCTACGCCGCCCACCGCCGTCGCTACGACGAGATCGTCGGGCGGCTCATCGACCACGCCGCCGCCGACCCGCACCTCGACGAGCGCGACGATGTGCTCGCGATGATGGTGCAGGCCCGCTACGACGACGGCGCGGCCATGACCCGCGGCGAGATCGCCGACGAACTGCTGACCCTGCTGGCGGCCGGCCACGAGACCACCGCGACCACCCTGGCGTGGACGATCGAACGGCTGCGCAGGCATCCGGAGTTGTTGCGCCGCTTGGTCGCCGAGGCCGACGAGGGCGGTCACGAGCTGCGCGAGGCCACGCTGCTCGAGGTGCAGCGGACCCGGCCGGTGATCGAGCTGACCGCGCGCACGGTGCGCGCGGAGACGCTGCCGCTGGGCCGGTGGACCCTGCCGAAGGGCCAGCGCGTGCTCGTCAGCATCCGGCTGATGCACGACAACGAGGAGCTGTTCCCGAACGCGCGGGGGTTCGACCCGGACCGGTTCCTCGGCGTGCGCCCCGGCACCTACCGGTGGATTCCGTTCGGTGGCGGTGCCCGGCGCTGCATCGGCGCGGCGTTCGCCACCATGGAGATGAATGTCGTGCTCCGCACGCTGCTGCGGGAGTTCACCCTCGCCCCCACCGCGGCGCCGGCCGAGCGCAGGCACTTCCGCGGCGTCGCCGTCGCACCGGCGCGGAAGGGCCGCGCGGTCGTCTACCGCCGCGCCACCGCCCCGGCCCGGCGGACCGCCGCCGAGATCGGGGAGGCCACTATTCTGGGCCGGTGACCCGCACCGATTCCGCCACCGGGGCCGCGGTGCAGGCCGCCGCGGAGTCGGGATTCCGGCGGCGCCTGCTCGACGGCATGGCCGCGGCCGTGCGCGAACGCGGCTACCGCGACGCCACGGTCGCCGACGTGGTAAGGCACGCCCGCACGTCGCGGCGCACGTTCTACGAGCACTTCGCCGGGAAACAGGACTGCTTCATCGCCCTGCTCACCGAACGCAACGCCACGGTCATCGAGCAGATCGCGGCCGCCGTCGACACCGAGGCGCCGTGGCAGGTGCAGATCCGGCAGGCGGTCGAGGCGTGGATCGGGGCCTCCCAGATCGATCCGACGATCACGCTCGCCTGGATCCGGGAGACGCCCGCGCTCGGCGAAAGCGCCCAGCGCCTGCACCGCGAGACCGCCAACGCCTTCATCGCGCTGATCCAGAGCCTCACCGGCTCCGCCGGTTTCGCGGCCGCGGGCCTGCGTCCGCCCTCCCGCCGGCTGGCGACCATTCTCTACGGCGGCTTCCGCGAACTGATCGCGACCACCGTCGAAGACGGCGGCGACATCGACGACATTGTCGAGGTCGCCGTCGCGGCGGCCGTCGCACTGCTCGGGCCGCACGACTGATCCGACCTCGCTCAGCGATGCGGTTTGGTCATGTCCCGGTTCATCATCGGCAGCTCGATACTGATCGGCATCCGCAGCTCGGCCAGGTAGATCAACGCCGCCTGGCGCAGGAACTCGTCGAAGAGCCAGTACACGTCGGCGGCCGGCGGCGCCACGGTGAGCAGCCCTTCGCGGACGGCGATGAACGGTCCCCAGCTCATGCGCAGCAGCGGATCCCAGACCGGCTCGCGCGGGATCCGCAGTTCGTCGGCGATCCTGTCGCCCAACAGGAACCGGGTGAACGAGCCGAGCACGCCCCTGCTGAGAATGGCGAGATCGAGATTGCCGCCCAGCCCCAGCAACCGGTCGGCCAGCGCGGCGCCCTCCGGCGTCGCCGCGATGATCGGGTCGAGCACCTGCGCGGCCTGCGAATCGGCCTCGGGCCACGAGTTGGGGATGTACTCGTCGCGGATGCCGAGCATGTGCGCGGCCACCTGCCAGGTGTGCAGGAACGCCTCGGACTCGTGCGCCGGGATGGGCACCTTCCAGGCGGTCAGGTGCTTCATGACGGTGGTCGGGAGACTGTGCCAGGTGACCATCATGTCGTTCTGGCTGATCGGGATCTGCTCCTGCGCCGAACTCACCCAGTGCGGTGACTGCGGCAGCAGATGGCGCACCGCGGCGTGCACCAAGCGAGTCTTGACGCAGGTCACCACCATCTCGCCGTCCGGAGCGTAGGCGTTGTGCGTGCCGATGTCGTAGCCGAGCTTGGCGGTCTTGGCGATGCGGTCCTTGAGGTCGTGGCCGCCCTTGGAGTAGTAGACCGCGCGGGCCTCCTTCGGGATGACCGTGCTCATCATGCCGCTGGCCAGGCCGTAGAGCACACCCAGATACAGGCCGCGTTTCTTGTTGAACTCGACGGCGGTGGCCAGCTTGCCCGGGTCGGCCCAGGGCGGCAGCTGCCGCGCGTACTCCATGAACTCGCGTAGGTCGGCGGGCAGTCCGTCGGGCAGCGGCTGGCCGTTTCTGGTCCACGTCCGCAGCAGCTCGTTGACCCGGGGTACCTCGCCCCGGTCGATGATCGAGGCGACCAGTTCGTCCGCCTCGGGGTCCCACACCCCCATCGGGTCGGCCCCGTCGCCGCTGCCTGCCACCGACCCCTGCGGTGACCAGGTCCACGGCTCCGCGCGCGCCGGCGTGACCATCGCGAGCGCGCCGAACGCGCCCAATGCCCCGCCGGTCTTCAGCGCGGTACGCCTGCTGAGTCCATCCATGTCGTCAACTCCTCGTCGAGCCCGAACACCACCGACGGCGCGAGGCGGGTTCGCAGACCCGGCGCGCCGATCAAGCGACCAGAACAGTCATTAACTTAGCAAGGGGATCGGCGTCTTGTCCCGGCTTTGCGGATTCCGTATCGCGCAGGACGTCGCGGGGACTGGAGGGGCATGGGACGAAGCGGACTATTGCCGATGACCAGCATGATCGATTGCGATTCCACACGGGTGAGCCCGGTGCGCAACCCCAGGGGAAAGCCATCGGCGAGTGCGGCGACGCTGTGCGCTCACACAATGGAACGGACCGTAACCACACGTCACTTGACGCGGCCCGCCCGCAACTCCCACCTCCGAGCACGTGGCCCACCCGCGCTTCGCCTTCTCCCTGGGTGGATATGGCGCACCGGCACGACAAAGGCGGTAGGGGCGCGCCACGCCACCTACCGCCCGGAACCGCGCACGCGGCGTCAGGTATCGGAATTCGCCAGCCGCTGGGCCAGCATCTCCTTGCCGAGCTGGCCGCCCTTGCGGCTCTCGGTCTGCGCCCTGCGGAAGAAGTCCGCGAGGTCGGCATCCCCGTCGCGCTCCGCGTCGCTGATGTAGGTCTCCAAGCGCAGTGCGTTCTCGAGCGACGCCTGAACGAACCAGATCAGGTTGTAGTCCTTGTCGCGGGTACCGGTGACCTCGCCGGTCTCGTCGTTGCTCATCGCTGCCTCTCTCTCCTCGGTGTTCGGCCGCCGCTCCCGCCGTTCCCGGGCACACCCGAGGCAAACCCCGCCGACGGCCGCGGTTGCGCGCCACCGGGCCTGCGGTTTCGGCGCTTCCGCCGGGGTATTCCGCCCACGTCGATGTCCGGCCGCCGTGCAGCCCGGCCGTCGGCAGGCCGTTGCCCGCCCACAGCGGGCGGGCAGCGGCGACCACTTCCGACGCCGAGGAGAAGCATGCTCACACCGAACGTGGCCGACGGCGTCCACCTGCTGGCCCACGCGGCGGTGAACGTCTACCTGGTCGAGGACGAGGACGGCGTCACCCTCGTCGACACCGGCCTGCCCGCGACGTACCCGCGCATCCGCCGTGCCCTGCGCGCCATCGGCCGCGACACCCGCGACGTCCGCGCGGTCGTGCTCACCCACGCCCACTTCGACCACGTCGGCTCGGCCCGCCGGATCCATCGCGACTGGCAACTGCCGATCTCCACCCACACCGCCGAGCGGTTCCTGGCCGCCCATCCCTACCGCTACCGTCACGAACGCGCCCGGCTGCGCTATCCCCTGCGGTACCCGAAATCCGTGCTCGTGCTGGCCCGGATGGCCGCCGCGGGCGCGTTGTTCGTCCGCGGCACCCCGGAGGTGACCTGCTTCGACGACGGCGCCGAACTCGACGTGCCGGGACGCCCGCGCGTCGTCTTCACCCCCGGCCACACCCTGGGGCATTGCGCGCTGCACCTGCCCGGCCGCGACACCGTGCTCAGCGGCGACGCGCTGGTCACCCTCGACCCCTACACCGGTGCCACCGGCCCGCAGATCGTCTCCGGCGCCGCGACCGCCGACAGCACCCAGGCACTGAGTTCACTCACCGCGCTCGCCGCGACCGGCGCCCGCACCGTGCTGCCCGGGCACGGCGCACCGTGGTTCGACGGCGTCGCCGCGGCCGCCGAACTCGCGCTGCGCGCCGGCCCGTCCTGACCCGCCGGCGTCTCAGCCCGCCGCTGCCGCTGCTTCCGGCGGCTGCGATGCATCCGGAGCCGGGCCGAGTGCCCGCGGCGGCGCCGTCAGGGCCTGGGTCGCGCCCAGGCCCGCACCGATCCCGGCGCCGATCACGGCCAGCGGCACCGTCATCAGCGCCGCACCGTAGGCCGCGCCCACCGGCGCCGCGGCCAGGCCGATCGGAGCGAACGGCAACCCGATGGCCAGGCCGAGCGCGCCGCCCGCGCCCGCGCCGATGACGGCGAAGGGGCTCGCCACCACCGCGCCCGCGGCCGCGCCGACCGCCGCGGCGCCGATCGTCTGGCTCGCCACCCGGTCGGAGCGGGTGCGCTCCATGCCGACGGAGTCGAGGAAGGTGGCCAGCTCGGCCTCCTTGGTCGCGGCGGCGTCGTTGAGCTGGATGGCCTGCTCGCGCGGCAGCCACTCGGGCGATTCGACCTGGACGTCGCCGAAACGCAGCACACCCGGCGGCGGCGCGATCGGCGGCACCGGCGCGACCGGGACCGGCGGGTGCAGGGCCTCGACCGGCGAGAGGTAGTCCGGGCTCGGCACCGGCCGCGCCCATTGCAGGGAGGTCAGCGTGTCGTCCGGGATGCGGATGCCGTGATAGGGGCGGACATTCGGCGCCTCGGCCGACGGCCAGGTGGCGGTCTCGGCGGGCGGCTCGGGCGCGGCGGCGGCCACCCCGTTGCCCGCGAGCGTCAGCACGACCGGCGCCGCCCCCGCCACGACCATGACACCGACCCGTTGCCGGGAAGCACTCGCCGCCCTGTGCTTGCCCGTACCGCGCTTGCCCATACCGATCGATCACCTTTCGTCCGCCGAGAGCTCCTGTCTTCTCACGTTCGAACCCGCGGGGCGCCGCGGATGGGTCGAGGGTGGGGCGGACACGACCATGACCGCGGGTGCCCGCACGTACGCCCCCGGGGTGACCGTGAAATCGGGGTTTCCCTGGATGCCCCGGGACGCGTGCGCCGAATACGGTCGGGCGGACAGGGTTTGTCGAGTGGGAGTGAGGTGGGCGTGTGAGTACCGTCGACGCGGCGACGAGATCCGATCATCAGGCGGCCGAACCACCCGCCGGCCAGACGGTGCCGGTCCGCTGGAACCCGCTCACCCGCATCGTCTTCCGCTTCTGTTTCGTCTACTTCGGACTGTTCTGCCTGCTGTTCGCGCAGATCGTGTTCGCCTTCCTCGGCTATGTCGTCACGCTGTTGCCCGACGACGCGATGCTGTGGCAGATGCGCACCATCACGCCGGTCGTGGAATGGCTCGGCCGCACCGTGTTCGACACCGAGGTGGTGCTGCGCACCGACTCCGGCAGCGGCGATCAGGCGTTCATCTGGACGCTGGTGTTCGGCATCCTGGTCGTGTCGGTACTGGCGACGCTGGTGTGGACGGTGCTGGACCGGCGCCGCACCGAATACCGCGTCCTCGCGGGCTGGTTCCTGATCTTCCTGCGCCTGTGCCTGGCCGGCCAGATGCTGTTCTACGGCGTGGCCAAGCTGATTCCGAGCCAGATGCCCGAGCCCGCGTTGCAGGCGCTGCTGCAACCCTTCGGCGAGTTCAGCCTGACCTCGGTGCTGTGGTTGCAGGTGGGCAGCTCCCCCGCCTACGAGATCCTGCTCGGCGCCGCGGAGGTGCTCGGCGGCGTGCTGCTGTTCCTGCCGCGCACCGCCCTGCTCGGCGCGCTGCTGAGCCTGGTCGCGATGGCGCAGGTGTGGGTGTTGAACATGACCTTCGACGTACCGGTGAAGATCCTGTCGTTCCACCTGCTGTTGCTGGCGGTGGTGCTGCTGGCGCCCGAGGCGCGGCGGCTGCTCGACGCGCTGGTCCTCGACCGTCCCACCGGCCCGTCCACCTACCCGCAGCCGTTCCGCACCCCGCGCTCGCGCCGGATCGCCGCCACCGCCCAGGCCGCCCTCGGCGTGTGGATGACCGCGGGCCTGCTCTACATGGGCGTCGACTCGTGGTACGAATTCGGCGGCGGCAAAGCGAAACCCGAGCTGTACGGCATCTGGGAGGTCACCGAATTCACCGTCGACGGCACCCCGGCACCGCCGCTGACCACCGACGAGAACCGTTGGCAACGCCTGGTCGTCGAACACGAGGAGATGGTGACCTTGCAGCGCATGGACGGCACCCTCGTGCCCACCCTCGCCACCACCGCCGACAACGCCCTCACCCTCACCGCCCCACCCACCGCCCCCGACGCCACCCCGACCACCCTCGGCACCTTCACCCTCGACCGCCCCACCCCCGACCAGCTCCGCCTGGACGGACAATGGAACGGTCACCCCGTCACCATCGCCCTCACCCAACGCGACCTGAACGAATTCCCCCTGCGGCAGCGGGAATTCCACTGGATCCAGGACTACCCGAACTTCCGCTGAGCCGTCGGACGGCGTTCGTTCAGCCGGTAGCGGTGGCCAGGCTCCGGTGGCTGGAGGTTGTCACGTCAGGCCGACCCGTAGCCGACCGGACAATCGCGAACAGCAGCTAGGAGGAGCGCAGGACCTCGCCGATGGCGGCGGGAAGGTGCTCCGCAACCGAAGTGGCGGTGAGCGGTCCGTGTCCGCGGTACCGGTGTGCCCGGGCGGCGGCACGGCCGTGAATGAAAGCGGAGATTTCTCCGGCGTCGAGCGCCGAGAGCCCCGCGGACATCAGAGCACCGGCGACGCCTGCCAGGACGTCTCCCGCACCTGCCGTAGCCAGCCAGGCCGGGGCTTCGGCTTGGCTTGCGACCTGCCCGTTCGGGGGCACCACGATGGTGGTGGGGCCTTTGACCAGCACGGTGGCATCGATCGCCTGTGCAAGGACCCGGCCGTGATGAAGGGGGCGCGCCTCGACATCCTCGCGCGCTGCCGGTGCGCCGACGATGTCGAGCAAACGAGACAGTTCGCCGGCGTGCGGCGTGAGGAGGATCCGGTCTGCCGGGGCGCGGCGATCACCGGCGAGGCGGCGACGGGTGCAATCGTCCAGTGCCCCGGCATCCACCACACAAGGTTGCCCCGAGCTGAGCGCCTCATCGATGGCGGCTTCCTGGCCGGGGTCATCGATGACGCCGGAGCCGAGCAGCCATGCTTGGACTCGGCCTGCAGCGGGCACGGACTCGGGCACGCGGGCCAGGACATGGTTGGTGACTCCGGGCGGACCGATGAAACGAACGATCCCGGCTGCGGCTGCGACCGCGCCCAGACAGGCCAGCACCGCGGCACCGGGGTAGGTGTCGGACCCCGCGACCACACCGAGCACACCACGCGAATATTTGTGTGCGGTTCGTGCGGGAACCGGCCACCGCGCGGCGATGTCGCGGACATCGAGGCGACGAACGACGGGTTCGGTCGGGAGGGGCGCCAGTCCCACATCGACGTAGCGCAGTCGACCTACCGCGGTGTGCGCCGCGGGCGGCAGGAGCACACCCGGCTTGTGTGCCGCGCAGCTGATGGTGATCTCCGCGCGCACATGAACGCCGGGGAGCTCGCCGGTGTTCGGGTCGATTCCGCTGGGCAGATCGATCGCAACGACGGGAACGTTGTCGGACATCAGCGCCACCAACTGCGCTGCGCGCCCTTGCAACCCGGGCGAGCCACGCTCACCGACGATGCCGTCGACGACGAGGTCGGCGCCGCCCAGAATCGGCCTGAGACTGCTGAGGTCGGCAGTGGCGGGGTGGACTCGGCCGCCCTTGGCCGTCAATCGTCGCCGTCCGGGCTCGTAAACCTGGTCCCCCACCAGCACGGCGTCGACGCCCACGCCCTGCCGCCGCAACGCGACCCCGGCGAGCAGGGCATCCGCGCCATTGTTGCCGCTACCGACCAGCAGCGCGACGCACCTGCCGTACACGCGGCCCGTGCGACGCCGCAGTTCAGCAGCCACAACGGCGGCTATGCCGGCTGCGGCCTTACGTAACAGCCGGTCCGGCGCTCCACCGCCATCCAGTTCCGTACGCACGGCGGCCAATACGTCTTCCGCGGCGTACCCAAACGTCACCGGATGACTCCGCAACGCTTCGCCAGCCCGTGGACGTGGGCGCGCGCACGCGCGTTGTCGCGGTTGATGAGCTCGCGCAACATCTCCCCGACGAGGACCGAGTGGTGGACCTCGTCGGCGCTGGCCGACTCGGCATCGAGCAGGACGAGAATCGCGCCTTCATCCTCGCCACGGCGGATCAATCCGCGAGCGGTGTCGATCATCGCCCGGCTTCGTCGCTCGACGCTGGGCACGCTCGACAGATCGAGTCGCCTACTGTATTCCACTATGTCGTCGGTGCGGCCCAGTTCTGCCTGGAGCGCTATCCCGTGGATGTCGACGTTGCCAGGACCGAAGATCGTCCAGGGATCGATGTAGGCGCCGAGCGCCCGAGCGGTCTCGTCGGCCACGCGGTGCAGTGCCCACGCGCGACCGTCCTGGTCGGATTGGGCGGCCGACACCGCGGCGGCCAGATGCAGCATTCCGTAGTCGGCCATCAGGTCCAGCCGCTCCTGCGAGGATGCGTCGATGCGTCGCTTGACCTCGTCAGCGGCGTTGAGGCACAACCGGGTCGCCTCCTCCTGCTGGCCGGCACGCCGGTAGCTGGCCGACAACGCCCAGGCGCCGAGGGCGATCAGGTGCGGGTCGTCGGCCTCGCGAGCCGCGAGCATCGCGCGTTCCGCGACCACCCACGCCAGGTCCCCGTCCGGGATGTGGTGCAGCCATTGCCGTGTGACATGCCACGTACCAGCCAACATCGTCGCCGCGGCCCGGCGGTCGTCGGCGCCGTTGTAGGCTGCGGCGGAATCGAGAATGAGCTCGGGGAGCATTCCGCCGAGAACACGGTGTGCGGTGGGGCTGTTGTGCCAGATCGTCCACGCCTCGGCGACCCGGTCGGACAAGGCGACCAGATCAGGAGTATCGCCACGTCGGGTGATCGGCACCGCGGTCCGCAACACCGCGTCACGGACGGCGTCGACGATGTCATAGCGCGGGGCGTAGCCGGGGGCGAGGCTGTCGACCGGGCGGCCGAGCAGGTCCGGCAACTCGACTTTCAGCACAGTGGCGATGTTCACCAGGTCGGTCAATCGGTCGGTGAAGATCCGGCCCTGCTCGATACCCTTCACCCAGGGGATCGATTTTCCTATGGCAGAAGCGAGTTCGGCCTGTGTGACAGCGGCGGCCTTGCGGAAGGCGCGGATGTTCGCACCAACGCCCTGCACCAGCTCAGGGTTCATAGCGATCAGACTACACGCCAAAAGGGATAGTATTTTAGCCCTTTCATTGCTCTGGAGTGCCTACCGTTTCCGGCATGGGGAAAGCCGCCGAGCGTCGCCCTGACGGTCGAACAATCACGTGCGCAACGGATTTCCGATCATCGTCGTGGGAAGACACACACGACCCGTGCCCGGACACCGCCGAGGTGAGGGAACTCCTGCCGTTGGCACCGGCGATGCCGACCTCGCTGCCACAGCGCATACCGGGCGCGTATTCGCCGGCAATGACGACAGGGCGGTATGCGGAGTGCGTTCAGGTCGTCGTGATCGCGCCCGCCCTCGAAGACGGAAGCCCGCAGTACAGCTGCGACGAGCACACACTGCGACGGCTCCTTGCTGCCCTCACGCGGCAGGACACCGACGTCCCCGACCAGTGACGTCGGACGCGACCACAGTATCCAGCTCTCCCAGAAGCCTTCGGATCGTTCGGATCCGGCACCATCACCAGCTCATTCCCCCGAGGAGCCTTGCCCGTGCCAGTTCTCGACACACCTGTCAGCCGTTGCCGGTTCTACCGCAGCGTCTGCGATCTGCCCGCCGTCGTGCGTCCCGAGACGGATCGAATCACCGTCCGGGCCGGTCACATCGGCGCCGTCACCATGCCCGCGGTACTCGGCGGACAGGTCCGGTTGCACCTGCGACGCCACAACCTCGGCGGTCCGATCATCTCCCACCCCCGATCCAAGCGCTGGACCTACCTCGTCCAACCGGACTTTCCACAGGATGTTCCGACCTTCTCTGAGATGTTCCGCCTCAACGTCACCATCACCAGCCCCGGCGCCGACATCGCCCTGCCCACACCCTCCGCCACCGGTGTCGCGTTCCGGCTCTGGGTCGACCAGCCGACCAACCCGTTCCGGCCTTCGGGCAGCGCCGTGATCGAGTCCATTCGCGCTTGCCTCGCATCAGGTTCGGCGGGAAGTGAGTGATTCGGAGGTGGAGCACTCCACGCAGGTGGGGGCGGCATCGGCACGGTGGGTTACGCGTGGGGGCACGGTGTGGGTGCGTGTGATCCTCGATGACGACAGTGAACTTTTCATCGAACCGGATCGACCGTTGGGCGAGTGCTTCGATCTGATGCCGCGCGAACTCTGGGACCGGGTGCGCCACGAGTACGAGTGTCGGCGAGACCCAGCTCTCGCCGAAGCCCTCCGCCGTACCACCGCCTGGATGGCGGCGACTCGGGCTCCGCGATGAGGATGCGTCGGGACATCAGTCCCAGAGTGGATCTCGCCATATGCCAACTAGGCTTCGATCATGGGAATGCTGGAGGGTAGGCCTTCGATCCTGGCGATGGCCGATCTCGCCACCCCGATGGCGATCCGGGTGGCCGCGACGCTCGGGTTGGTCGAGCAGGCGGGGGCAGGCGCGACGGTGGCACAGCTCGCCGACCGCACCGGGACCTCGGCTCCCGCGCTGCGCCGGCTGCTCGACCATCTGGTTGCCGTCGGTGTCTTCGTATCCGGCGGGGAATCCGGGCACTATCGGCCGACACGGCTGGGCGACCAGATGCGCGGGGATTCCCCTGACGGGGTGAAACTCCTGCTGGACATCAACAGTGCGGGAGGCCGTGCGGAGCTGGCTTTCGTCGAACTGCTCGAGACGATCACCACGGGCGCGCCCGCCTATCCGCGCCGTTACGGCCGGGACTTCTGGGCCGACCTCGATGCGGTGCCCGCATTGCGACGCTCGTTCGACGCCCAGATGCGGTGGCGCTTCCGGGTTCTGGCCGGACAGATCGCCGAGCGTTTCGACTGGGGACGGTTCACCGACATCGTCGACGTGGGCGGTGGGGACGGGACACTGCTGGCTGCGATACTGCGCAGCCACCCCGGCGTGCGGGGACGGCTGGTCGACCTCGAGCCGGCAGCCGCGGCAGCGGCCGAGCGGTTCGCCGCGGCGGGGCTCGCGGACCGGGCCACCGCCGTCGCAGGAAGCTTCTTCGACGCGCTGCCGACCGGGGCCGACGCCTACCTGCTGTCCGACATCCTGCACGACTGGGACGACGCGCACGCCCACGCCGTTCTCACCGCGTGCGCGGCCGCCGCGGGTACGGACGGGTCCATCGTGGTGATCGAGCCGATCCTGGGCCGAGGGGTGGACACAGCGACGTCTGACACCGGCGAAAACCACTTGGACCTCCCCCACCCCGCCGGTAGGCTTTCTCCCTTGTGTCTGCGTGTGGGAGGGGTCGGTGGTGACGCTGCCCGGAGCTTTCGCGGTGTACGGGCGGCTGGTGGTGGCGGGGTTTCGCAGGCAGTGGCAGTACAAGCTGGCGATGTTCGCCGGGCTGTTCACCAACAGCGTGTTCGGGCTGGTGCGCGGGGCGGTGTTGGGGGCCGCGGTGGGGTCGGCGGGGGCGTTCGCCGGTTACGACGCGGGCAGTGTCGGCGCCTATGTGTGGATTTCGCAGGGGCTGCTCGGGGCGATCACGTTCATGAACGTCGACAGCGAACTGGCCGAGCGGGTGCGCACCGGCGACATCGCGATCGACTTCCTGCGGCCGGTGGACATCCAACTGGCCTATCTGGCCGAGGACCTCGGCCGGGCCGCCTGCACCCTGCTGCCGCGTGCGCTGCCGAGCGTGCTGCTGGGCGTCGTCGTCTTCGACATCACCATGCCCACCACGCCCGGCTCCTACCTGCTCGGGGTGGTCAGTGTGCTGCTGGCGGTGGCGATCTCGTTCCTCGGGCTGTTCGCGGTGACGATGATCGGGTTCCGGGTGGTGGAGACGCGCGGTTTCCGCACGGTGTATCAGATCGTGGGCACGTTTCTCGCGGGCTTGTTCGTGCCGGTCCACCTGTTCCCGGAGTGGCTGCGCACGGTGGCGAACGCGACGCCGTTCCCCGCCATGCTGCAGGCACCGGTGGACGTGCTGTCGGGGCGGGTCGTCGGACTGGACGCGGTGCAGGTGGTGGGGACGCAGCTCTGCTGGGTCGTGGTCGTCGGCGGGATCGGGCGGGTGCTGCTCGCGGCGGGCAGGCGCAGGCTGGAGGTGCAGGGTGGGTGAGCTGCGGCGGCGGGCCGCGCCCTACCTGGCGGTCCTCGGCTCGCGAGTGCGGGCCCAGCGGTCCTACCGGCTCAGTTTCGCCGCGGACCTGTTCGGCGCGTTGCTGGTCGGGGTGGTCGAGTTCGCCGAGGTGTGGGTGATCTTCCACAACGTCGGGGTGCTGGGTGGGCTGGATCTGGACGCGGCCCTGCTGCTGTTCGGATTGAGCAACAGCGCGTTCGCGTTGGCCGAGGTGATGTTCGGGCATCTCGACCGGCTGCCGAGGCTGATCCGGATGGGCACGCTCGACGCCTATCACCTGCGCCCGCAACCGCTGCTGCTGCAGGTGATCACCGGCGACATCTCCCTGCGCCGCTTCGCCCGCGCCTCGGTAGCGCTGGTGGTGCTGGCGGTCGGGTTGGTACGCAACGACATCGACTGGTCCTTCGGCGCGGCCGCACTGCTGGTCGTCTCGCTGGTGAGCGGCATCGCGTTGTTCGCCGGACTGTTCGTGGCGGCGGCCGGCTGCCAGTTCCACCTCGTCGACGGCGCCGAACTCACCAACAGTTTCACCTACGGCGGTTCGTTCGCCGCGGCCCAGCCCGCCTCGGTGTTTCCGACACCGCTGAAGCTGGTCTTCGGGTTCGCGATCCCGGTGGCCTTCACCGCCTACCTGCCGACCATCGCGGTGCTGGAGTTGCCCGGCCCCGCCCTGCTGCCGTCCTGGCTGGCCTGGCTGGCGCCGGTCGCGGCGCTCTGGGTGTGGGCGGTGGCGATGGGACTGTGGCGAACGGGCACCAGGCACTACCAAGGAGGCGGCGGATGAGCGCGGAGCCGATCATCGATGTCCACGAGCTGACCCGACGATTCGTCGTGCGGCGGCGCACCGGGCGGAGATTCGCGCGCGAGCGGGAAATCCGGACGGCGGTCGACGCGATGAGTTTCCGGGTCGACCGCGGCGCCGCGGTCGGCTACATCGGTGCCAACGGTGCGGGCAAATCCACCACCATCAAAATGCTCGCCGGAATCCTGGTGCCCACCGCGGGCACGGTTCGCACGTGCGGGTTGGAGCCGGTGCGGCGCCGACGGGAACTGGCGAGCCGGATCGGCGTGGTGTTCGGGCAGCGCTCCCAGTTGTGGTGGGATCTGCCACTGCGGGAATCGTTCTCGATTCTGGCGGCGATCCACCGGCTCGACCCCGACAGCGCACGCAAACGCACCGACGCGCTGGTAGAGCAGTTGGAAATGGCCGACACCCTCGACACCCCGGTGCGCCAGCTCTCGCTGGGCCAGCGGATGCGGGCCGAGGTGGCGGCGGCGCTGCTGCACGAGCCGGACCTGGTGATCCTCGACGAACCCACCATCGGCCTGGACGTGCTCTCCAAACAGCGGCTGCGGGAATTCCTGCGGGCCGAACGCGCCGAACGCGGCACCACGCTGTTGCTGACCACCCACGACATGGGCGATATCGAGCGGTTGTGCGAGCGGGTGCTGGTCGCCGATCACGGCAGGCTGGTCTACGACGGCTCCCTGTCGGGCCTGGCGGCGACCGTGGGCGCGCGCCGGGTCCTGGTGGTCGACCTGATGGATCCGACCCCGGATCTCACCGGCCTGCCCGGCGCGACCCTGGTGTCGACGGAAGCGGGCGGACTGCGCCAGCGCCTGGCCTTCGACGCCGAACAGACCACAGCCGCGCATCTGCTGGCCGCGGTGTCCGCGCGCGCCGAGGTGCGCGATCTGTCGGTGGAGGAACCCGAGATCGAGGACGTGGTCCGGCGCATCTATCAGTCCTCGCGCTGAATATCCTGCGCGCGGGCGGATTCGGTTCGGTCTGGTGCCCACCGAGAATTTCTGCGACGGCCGTACCGGAATTCGCATGCCCCGAGAAGTCGCGGCACGAAGCGGATTTGGTGAATCGATCCCGATGGACCAGTATTCCCTCCGCAACACACATTTTTCACGTGGGGAGAATTTCTCGATGTTTCTGTCGGGCAGAACCGTTCTCGGGCTGATCGCAGGGTCGGCGATCACCGTGCTGGGTGCGGGCACCGCACTCGCGGCCGAGGACTACTACGGCTCGCTCGCTCTCGGGTTGGAACCGGGCGCCATCATCGTGGGCTCGGGCGTCAACTACCCGGACCAGGAGGGCGCTGACGTTCGTGCCCTGCAGGAATGCGGGGTGGACAACTGCTCGATCGTCGTGCAGTTCCGCAACGCCTGCGGCGCGGTGGCGGTGCGCGGCAACGAGGTCGCGTGGGCGGGCGGGTACACCCGGGTCGAGGCCGAGCAGTCGGCACTGGCCGAGCTCGGTCCCGATCCCAGCCCGCTGCTGGTGAGCCTGGGCAGCGCGACGCCGGACCGCGCGCACATCCTGGCTTCGGAGTGCGCGGGCTGATCGAGGCCGGCGCGAAGGGCCGGAACCGGGTGACCGGTTCCGGCCCTGTCCGTGTCGGGGGTCAGCGAGGCCGATTGTCGATCAGCCGCCGCGCCTTGCCGATGGAGCGCTCCAGCGCGCCGGTGGGCAGCACCTCCACCTCCACCGAGACCCCGATCCGGTTCTTCACCACGTGCCGCAGGTCGCGCGCGGCCGCGGCCATCTGCTCACCCGTCACACCCGGCCGGGTCTCGACCCGCACGGTGAGCACATCCATCCTGGCGGGCCGGTCGAGCACGCACTGGAACTGTGGTGCGAGCACGGGCACGGTCAGGATGAGTTCCTCGATCTGCGTGGGGAACAGGTTGACCCCGCGCAGGATGATCATGTCGTCGCTGCGGCCGGTGATCTTCTGCATCCGGCGCATCGACCGGGCCGTGCCGGGCAGCAGCCGGGTCAGGTCCCGGGTGCGGTAGCGGATCACCGGCATCGCCTCCTTGGTCAGCGAGGTGAACACCAGCTCGCCCTCCTCCCCGTCGGGCAGCACCGCCCCGGTCTCGGGGTCGATGATCTCCGGGTAGAAGTGGTCCTCCCAGATGTGCAGGCCGTCCTTGGTCTCCGCGCACTCCATCGCCACGCCCGGCCCGATCACCTCCGACAGCCCGTAGATGTCGACGGCGTCGATGCCGAGCTGTTGCTCGAGCTCCACCCGCATGGTCTCGGTCCACGGTTCGGCGCCGAAGACGCCGACGCGCAGCGAGGTGGCGGCCGGGTCGACGCCCGCTGTGATCATCTCGTCGAGAATGGTCAGCATGTAGGACGGGGTGACCATGATGGCGTCCGGCCGGAAGTCGGTGATCAGCTGCACCTGCCGCTGGGTCATCCCGCCGGACATCGGAATCACGGTGCAGCCCAGCCGTTCCGCGCCGTAGTGCGCGCCGAGACCGCCGGTGAACAACCCGTAGCCGTAGGCGATGTGCACCTTGTCGCCGGGGCGCACCCCGCCGGCGCGCAGGCTGCGTGCGATGAGGTCGGCCCAGTTGTCCAGGTCGCCCGCGGTGTAGCCGACGACGGTCGGCTGGCCGGTGGTGCCCGAGGAGGCGTGGATGCGCGAGACCTGTTCCTGCGGCACGGCGAACATCCCGAACGGGTAGTTGGCCCGCAGGTCCTGCTTGGTGGTGAAGGGGAACTTCGCCAGGTCGGCCAGGTCGGTGAGGTCCGACGGGTGCACGCCCGCGGCGTCGAAGGCCGCCCGGTAGTGCGGCACGTTGGCGTAGGCGTGCGCGAGCGACCATTTCAGCCGGTCGAGCTGGAGTGCCGAGATCTCGTCACGCGAGGCGAATTCGATCCGGTCGCCGAGGGTCTGCGGGGAGGCGGGGGCAACGCTGCTCATGATGACTCCGGAGGTGGTGCTGGGTCAGGCGTCGAAATCGACGACGACCGAGTCGCTGACGGGATAGGTCTGGCAGGTGAGGACGAAACCGTCGGCCACTTCGGCGTCCTCGAGGGCGTAGTTGCGGCGCATGTCGGCCTCGCCGCCGGTGATCTTGGCGCGGCAGGTGCCGCAGACGCCGCCCTTGCAGGCGAACGGGAGATCGGAACGGATCTGCTCGGCGGCGTCGAGGATGCTGCGGTCGCGCGGCAGCAGGCCGGTGGTGCTGCGCCCGTCCAGGACGACGGTGACCGAACTGGTCGGGCCCTCGACGCCGGGTTCCCGGTGTTCGGCCTGGGGCGGGGGCGCGTCCTCGACGAAGAACAGTTCGAAGTGGACGCGCTCGGGCGCGACGCCGAACTCGGCCAGCACGGCGCGGGCGTCGGTGACCATGCCGAACGGCCCGCACAGCCAGGCGTGGTCGATGTCGCCGATCGGCACCACGGTGGACAGGATGGCGCGCAGCCGTTCGGCGTCGAGCCGCCCGGTGAACAGCTCGACGTCGCGGGGTTCACGGGAGAGCACGTGCACGACCTCGATGCGGTCGCCGTAGCGGTCCTTGAGGTCGGCGATCTCGTCGACGAACATCACCGACCGCACCCGGCGGTTGCCGTAGAGCAGCACGACCTCGCTGTCGGGGTGGGCCAGTACCGAAGCGGCGATGGACAGCATGGGCGTGATGCCCGAGCCCGCCGCGATCAGCAGGTGCCTGCCGCCGGCGTCGGGGTCGGCGGCGAAGGTGCCGCTCGGTCCCTGCACCTCGATCCGGTCGCCGGGCCGCAGCTGGTCGACCAGCCAGGTCGACACCGCTCCCCCGGCCACCCGCCGCACCCCGATCCGGGGCGGGGCGCCGACCGGTGCGCAGATCGAATAGGACCGGCGGTGCTCGACCCCGTCGAGCACCCGGCGCACGGTCAGCGACTGACCGGGCCGGAAGGCGAACTCCTCGGCGAGTTCGGCGGGCACGTCCAGGGTCACCGCGACCGCGTCGTCGCACAGCCGCTCGACATCGGCGACGCGCAGGTCGTGGAAGGCCCGGTGCCGGGCCGGTCGCGTGCGCGCGGTCTGCACTGGTGCGCTCATCTCAGATTTCCTTCACATGTTCGAACGGCTCGCGGCACGCCCGGCATCGATACTGGGCCTTGCACAGTGTCGCGCCGAACTCGGCCACCACCTCGGTCTCCGCCGAGCCGCAGTGCGGGCAGGTCAACGCGCGCGGCCGGGCGGTGAGGGTCAGCGGGACGGGGCCGCTCGCGCGCCGCGGCGCCGGACCGGGCAGCGAGTAGCCGTGCTCGCGCAGTTTCCGCCTGCCCTCGGCGCTGATCCAGTCGCTGCTCCAGGCGGGTGCGAGCGCGGTGTGCAGGCGCACCTCGGGGTAGCCGTGGCGGCGCAGCGTGCGGGTGATGTCGGCGCGCATGGTCGCGATGGCCGGGCAGCCGGAGTAGGTGGGGGTGATGGTCACCGCGACGGTCCCGTCCGCGTCCACCTCGACAGCGCGCACGATGCCCAGATCGGCCAGGGTGAGCATCGGCAGCTCCGGGTCGGGCACCGAGTCGACCAGGCGGCGCGGGTCGACGGCCACGGTCACCACGTCCCCTCCGGGTGGGCGCGGGCCACGCACTGCATCTCGGTGAGCAGCGGCCCCAGCGCCTCGGTGTGCAGGCCCTGGCGACCCGCCCGGCCACCGACGGTGCCGACCGAGGTCGAGGGCGGCGCGGGCAGCTCGGCGGCGTGCAGCACCTGCGCCAGCACCCGGTCGAATTCGGCGCGCACCGCGCGCGGATCCACCGCGACACCGGTCTCGGCGAGCGCCAGTTCCTCGGCACTGGGCACGAACAGTTCGGCGACGAACGGCCACACGAACGCGAGCGCCTCGGTCATCCGCCGCCGCGACTCGGCCGTGCCGCAGCCGAGCGTCACCGTCCAGCGGGCGGCGTAGTCGCGGTGGTAGGTCAGCTCTTTCACACCCTTGTCCGCGACAGCGGCCAGCACCGGATCGCGGGAGTCGCGCAGCCGGTCGAACACCGCGAGCCGCCAGGTGGACAACACCAGCAACCGCACGACGGTGCGGGCGAAATCACCGTTGTCGACCTCCACCAGCCGCACGCACCGGAAGGCGTGATCGTCGCGGAAGAATGCGAGCGCGTCCTCGGCGGGCACCGGGGAGGTCGCGGAGATGAACGGGACGACCGCGGGATCGGCGGCGCCTGCGCGGGCCAGCAGCAGCCGCGCCTGCCCGAGCAGGTCGAGGCCGATGTTGAGCAGGGCCACGTCTTCTTCGAGTTCGGGTGCGCGGGCAGCCCATTCGGAGAGCCGCTGGGCGGCGATCAGCGCGTCGTCGCCGAGCATCAGGCAGTAGGCGGCCAGGGCGGCGGTGTCGACGTCGGCGGGCACCGTGGTGTCCACCCCGGCCAGCGGGTCGTCGAAGCTGGTGCCGAAGGCCCACTGGCCGTCGCCGTCGCCGTCGAGGAGGCCGCTGAAAGCGGAGTCGTGATCGATCATCGCGGTGGCCTCACATGTGGGGGACGGTGTCGGGGATGTCGTAGAACGTCGGGTGCCGGTAGACCTTGTCGCCGCTGGGGGCGAAGAACGGGTCCTTCTCCGACGGGCTGGAGGCCACGATCGCGCGGGAGGGCACCACCCAGATGCTCACCCCTTCGTTGCGGCGGGTGTAGACGTCGCGGGCGTGCCGCAGCGCCATCTCGTCGTCGGCGGCGTGCAGCGAACCGACGTGCACGTGGTTGAGGCCGCGCTTGCCGCGCACGAACACCTCGTAGAGCGGCCAGTCGGCGCGCACGCCCGCGGATTCGGTCTCGGTCATCGGTGGGTGCCCTTTCGTTCTCGTGCGGCGAAGGCGGCCGCGGCCGCGCGCACCCAGGCGCCGTTCTCGTGGGCGCTGCGGCGGTTGGCGATGCGTTCGACGTTGCAGGCGCCCTGCCCGGCGACCACGGCGGCGAATTCGTCCCAGTCGGGGGTGCCGAAGTCGTAGTGGCCGCGTTCGGCGTTCCAGCGCAGCTCCGGGTCGGGCAGTCGCACGCCGAGCACCTCGGCCTGCGGCACCGTCATGTCCACGAAGCGCTGGCGCAGTTCGTCGTTGGTGTGCCGCTTGATCCGCCACGCCATCGACTGCGCGGTGTTGGGCGACTGGTCGTCGGGCGGGCCGAACATCATCAGCGACGGCCACCACCAGCGATCCACGGCGTCCTGCACCATCGCCCGCTGGGCCTCGGTGCCGCTCATCATGGTCAGCAGCAGTTCGTAACCCTGCCGCTGGTGGAACGACTCCTCCTTGCAGACCCGGATCATGGCCCGGGCATACGGCCCGAAGCTGCTGCGGCACAACGGCACCTGGTTACAGATGGCGGCGCCGTCGACCAGCCAGCCGATGACGCCGACGTCGGCGTAGGTGAGGGTGGGGTAGTTGAAGATCGAGGAGTACTTCTGCCTGCCCTCGATCAGCTTGTCGGTCAGGTCGGCGCGGTCGGCGCCCAGGGTCTCCGCCGCCGAGTACAGGTAGAGCCCGTGGCCCGCCTCGTCCTGCACCTTCGCCATCAGGATCGCCTTGCGGCGCAACGACGGTGCGCGGGTGATCCAGTTGCCCTCCGGCTGCATGCCGATTATCTCGGAGTGCGCGTGCTGGGCGATCTGGCGGATGAGGGTCTTGCGGTAGCCCTCGGGCATCCAGTCGCGCGGCTCGATGCGCTGGTCGCGGGCGAGGATCTCCTCGAAGTCCCGTTCGAGGTCTGCCGTCGAGGTGGTCATGTCGGCCTCTCTTCGCTGGGTGCTGGCACGCTGGGTGCGGACATCGTGGTCATCGGCCCTCGAACACCGGCGCGGTCTTGGTCAGGAACGCTTCCACGGCGGCGCGGTGGTCACGGCTCGCGCCGAGCGCCTCCTGTGCGACGCGCTCGCGTTCCAGCGCGTCCGCCAGGCCGGCGGACTCGGCTCGCAGCAGCTGCTTGACCTGCCGGTAGGCCGCCGTCGGGCCGTGCGCGAGGGTGGTGGCGAGTTCGGCGGCGGTGGCGTCCACGTCGTCGTCGGCGACGAGCCGGTGGATCAGGCCCCAGGCCAGCGCCTGCTCGGCGGTGAAGCGGTCGCCCAGCAGCATGAGCCCGGCGGCGCGGCTGGCGCCGAGCGCCCGCACCAGCGTGTGGCTGAGGCCGGAGTCGGCGGCCAGGCCGATGCCGGTGAAGGCGGTGGCGAACTTCGCCCCGTTCCCCGCCACCCGGATGTCGGCGGCCAGCGCCAGGCCGAGGCCCGCGCCGACGCAGGCGCCGCGGATGGCGACGACGACCGGCACCGGTAGGTCGGCCAGCGCCCGCAGCAGCGGGTTGTAGTGGGCGCCGACGGTGTCCATGGCGGTGGCCGGGTCGGCGCGCAGCGCGTCGACGTGTTCGCCGAGATCCTGTCCCACGCAGAAGTTCTTGCCCTCGGCGGTGAGCAGCACGGCGCGCACGGTCTCGTCGGCGGCGATGCGGGTGACCGCGGCCAGCAGATCGTTCTTGGTCGCCAGGTCGAGCGCGTTCGAGGCGGCGGCGCGGCGCAGCGTGAGGGTGGCCAGTGCGGCCTCGACGCGCAGATCGACGGTGCTGGTTCCGGTGGTCATGCTCGTCCTCCGCTCGCGGTGGTGTCCCAGGTGTAGAAGCCCTGGCCGGTCTTGCGACCCAGCTCGCCGCGCTCGACCTTCTCGCGCAGCAGCCGGGGTGGGGTGAACCGCGGCCCGAGGGTGGCCGCGAGGTGTTCGGCGATGGCCAGCCGCACGTCGAGGCCGACCAGATCGGTTGAGCGCAGCGGACCCATCGGGTGGCGGTAGCCGAGTTCCATCGCCCGGTCGATGGCGGCCGGGTCGGCCACGCCCTCCTCGACCATCCGGATCGCCTCCAGCCCGAGGCAGACGCCGAGTCTGCTGGTCGCGAAGCCGGGTGAGTCGTTCACCAGCACCTCGGCCTTGCCCAGCGCGGCGACCCAGCCGCGCACCCGCGCCACCACGGCGGGATCGGTCGCGGGGGCGCGCACGATCTCCACCAGGGCCGAGGCGGGCACCGGGTTGAAGAAGTGCATGCCCAGGAAGCGCTGTGGATTGTCCAGTGCCGCGCCGAGTTCGGTGATGGACAGCGAGCTGGTGTTGCTCGCGATCACCGCGCCGGGGCCGACGACCGAGTCGGCGGCCGCGAGCACCTCGGCCTTGAGAGCCGGGTTCTCCGGCACCGCTTCGACGACGAGGTCGGCGTCGGCGGGCAACTCCCGCGGCGCGGCGACGGTGCGCACCGCGGCGAGCACGGTCTCGGGATCGCGCCCGTCGAGGGCGCCGCGTTCGGCGGCGCGGCGCAGGCCGGTGGCGATCCGGTCCAGCGCGGCCGCGCGGTCACCGGCCTCGGCGACGACGACGGTGCTGCCGAGGGTCGCGAAGACCTGGGCGATGCCCGCGCCCATGCGCCCGCCGCCGATGACGGCGACGCGCTGGGGGACGGTCGGTTCGGTCATGCCTTCTGCTCCACGGTCTTCTCCAGGAATGCGGTCATGCGGGTGTGCTTCTCCTCGGTCTCGAACAGCACCGCCTGCGCGATGTCGTCGGCGAAGGGGTGGAATCCGGGGGCGTCGACGATCGTCTTGGTCAGCCGCAGGGCCAGCGGCGCCGAGCGGGCGATGCGGTCGAGCAGCCGGTGCGCGGCCGCCAGGTGGGCGCCGGGTTCGGTCACCTCCATGACCAGGCCCGTGTGCAGGGCAATGTCCGCGTCGAGCAGGCGCCCGCCCAGCAGCACCTGCTTGGCCACCGACACACCGACCAGCCGCGGCAACCGGTAGCTCGCGCCCGCGGCGGCCATGATGCCCAGGCCCGGCTCCGGGTTGCCGAACACGGCGGTGCTGGTGGCGATCCGGAGGTCGCAGGCGTAGGCCAGTTCGGCGCCGCCGCCGAGCGCGTACCCGCTGACCGCGGCCACCGTGGGCAGCGGCAGCCGGGCGACCCGGTCGAACAGGGTGCGGTTGATCCCGGCGAGCGCGTCGTCGCGGGTGCGGGCGCGCAACTGGGCGATGTCGGCACCGCCGGCGAAATGCTCGCCGCGGCCGGTGAGCAGCAACAGTTTGGGATCGCGTTCCAGCCGCTCGCAGACCCGGTGCAGCTCGGCGATCATCGCGGCGTCGATGGCGTTGCGGCGCTCGGGACGGTCCAGGGTGACCACCACCCGGTCGTCCCGCTCGTCCACGGTCAGGGTCGTGTACTCGCTCATGCCGCCTCGATCGCCATCGCGACGCCCTGCCCGACACCGACGCACAGGGTGGCCAGGCCGCGCCGGACGCCTTCCCGTTCCATCCGGCCGACCAGGGTGAGCAGGATGCGGGCGCCGGAGCAGCCCAGCGGATGGCCCAGCGCGATCGCGCCACCGTCGGCGTTGACGATCTCCTCGTCGAGCTTCAACTGCCGGATCACACCGAGCGACTGCGCGGCGAACGCCTCGTTGAGCTCCACCGCGCCCAGGTCGGCCCGCGACCAGCCGGCCCGGTCGAGTGTCTTGCGGGTGGCGGGCACCGGGCCGAGGCCCATCACGTTCGGGGCGACGCCCGCGGACGCGCTCGCGACGATGCGCGCGCGGACCGTCAGCCCGTGCCGCCGCACCGCCTCGGCGCCGGCAAGCACCAGCGCGGCCGCGCCGTCCGACAGCGGTGAGGACGAGCCCGCGGTGACGATGCCGTCGGGCCGGAACACCGGGCGCAGGGCCGCCAGCTTCTCGGCGGTGGTGTCCGGGCGCGGCACCTCGTCGGTCTCGACGAGCGTGTTCCCGGCCCGCACCGCGACGATCTCGCGCCGGAACCGGCCCGCCGCCACGGCCGCGGCGGCCCGCTGTTGGCTGCGCAGCGCGAACGCGTCGGACTCGGCGCGCGAGATCCCTTCCAGCGCCGCCACTTCCTCCGCGGTCTCCCCCATCGACAGGGTGATCTTCCTGGCCCGCGGGCCCGCGTCGGTGGGCACGGCCCGGTCGGCGGCGGTGAAGGCGGGGTTGGTGAACCGCCAGCCCAGCGCGGTGTCGGCGACCTCGCCCGGGCGCGCCCACGGCGTGCCGGGCTTGGCCATCACCCACGGGGCGCGGGTCATGGATTCCACACCGCCCGCCACCACGATGTCGGCCTCACCGCCGCGAATGGCGTTGGCGGCGGTGGCGACCGCGGTCAGTCCGCTGGCGCAGAGCCGGTTGACGGTGTAGCCCGGCACCGCGTCCGGCAGGCCGGCCAGCAGGACCGCCATCCTGGCGACGTTGCGGTTGTCCTCGCCCGCCTGGTTCGCCGCCCCCAGCACGACCTCGTCGACCGCGTCCACGGGCACCCCGGCCCGGCGCACCGCCTCGGCCACCACCGTGGCGGCCAGGTCGTCGGGGCGCACGCTCGCCAGCGCGCCGCCGTAGCGGCCCTGCGGCGTGCGCGCCCCGTCCACGAGGAAGACTTCGCCCATCACTGCTCCTTGTCCGATCGTCCCTCGAAGTATTACCGAACATTCGGTCAGTAATCAACCCTCGGTCCACAGTTGTGCGAGCAACCGGGCGGCATGCGTCAAGATGGACGGATGACCTCAGCGCGCCCCACCCAACGCACCGGCCGCCCGGGCCGTCCCGGCTACGACCTGGACTCGCTGCTGTCGGTGGCGGTGAAGGTGTTCAACGACCGGGGCTACGACGCGACGAGCATGGAAGTGCTCGCCAAGCGGCTCGGCATCGCCAAATCGGCCATCTACCACCACGTCTCGGGCAAGGGCGAGTTGCTCGAGCTGGCACTCTCGCGCGCGCTCAACGGCCTGTTCGCCGCGACCACCGAGGAGGGGGCGATCACCGGCCGGTCCATCGACCGGCTCGAGTACGTGGTGCGGCGCGCGGTCGAGGTGCTGGTGGCCGAGCTGCCCTACGTCACACTGCTGTTGCGGGTGCGCGGCAACACCCCCGCCGAGAAGCGCGCGCTGGCCCGCAGGCGCGAGTTCGACGCCTTCGTCGCGGGCCTGGTCGCGGCGGCGGGCGAGGAGGGCGATCTGCACACCGATGTCGATCCCGCCCTGGCCAGCCGGCTGATCTGGGGCATGATCAACTCCATCGTGGAGTGGTACCGCCCGCGCGGGGAGAACTCCGCCGACGAGATCGCCGACGCCGTGGTCGCCATCGTCTTCGACGGCCTGCGCCGCTCCGGCCCGGCCACCGGCTGACCCCCGACCTTGACATGCGCGCGGCTCTCCCGGATGGTAATTACCGACCGAATGTTCAGTTGAACGGAGAGCTGATGAGCGAACTGCTGCAAAGCTACGTGGGGGGCCGCTGGGTCACCCCGCCCGACGAGGGCACCCCGTTGCTCAGCGCCGTCGACGGCAGCGTGGTGGCTCGCCTCTCGTCGACCGGCGTCGATCGGGCGCACATGGTCGATCACGCCCGCACCGTCGGCGGCCCGGCGCTGGCCGCGCTCACCTTCCACGAACGCGCCGCCCGGCTCAAGGCGCTGGGCAAGTACCTGCTCGAGCACAAGGCCGAGCTGTACGCGATCTCCGCGCACACCGGCGCGACCGAGCGCGATTCGGCCGTCGACATCGACGGTGGCGCGGGCACCCTGCTCAGCTACGCGAGCAAGGCCACCCGCGAACTGCCCAACGACACCGTGTATCTGGACGGCGGCGTGGAGCGCCTCGGCCGCAAGGGCACCTTCGCCGGTCAGCACATCTACACCGCGCGCCGCGGCGTCGCCGTGCAGATCAACGCCTTCAACTTCCCGGTCTGGGGTTTCCTGGAGAAGCTCGCTCCGGCGTTCATCGCCGGCGTGCCTTCCCTCGTCAAGCCGGCCGGCCAGACCGCCTACCTCACCGAGGCGGCGTTCCGCTTGATCATCGAGTCCGGGCTGCTGCCGGAGGGCTCGGTGCAACTGCTGTGCGGCAGCGCCGGTGACCTGCTCGACCACCTCGGTGGGCAGGACTCGGTGGCGTTCACCGGTTCGGCCGAGACCGCCGCACTGCTGCGCGCGCACCCGGTGGTGGTGCGCGAGGCGGTGCGGTTCACCGCCGAGGCCGACTCGCTCAATGCCTCGATCCTGGGCGCCGATGTCACGCCCGGCTCCCCCGAGTTCGAGTTGTTCGTCGGCCAGCTGGTCACCGAGATGACGGTGAAAGCGGGCCAGAAGTGCACCGCGATCCGGCGGGCCCTGGTGCCGGAACCGATGGTCGACGCCGTGGTGGACGCGGTGCGGGAGCGGCTGGCCCGGGTGGTCGTTGGCGCCCCCGGCGCCGACGGGGTCACGATGGGCGCCCTGGCCGGGATCGATCAGCGCGAGGAGGTCCGCAAGGCGGTGCGGGCGCTGACCAAGAGCGCGCAGATCGTCTTCGGTGATCCGGAGTCCGTGACCGTCGTCGGGGCCGACGCCGCCACCGGCGCGTTCCTGTCGCCGATCCTGCTGCGCTGCGACGACCGCGAGGCCGTCGAACCGCACGAGGTCGAGGCGTTCGGGCCGGTGAGCACCGTGCTCGGCTACCGCGACACCGCCGACGCGATCGCACTGGCCGCACGCGGCAAGGGCAGCCTGGTCGCCTCGGTCGTCACCGGCGACACGGCCGTCGCGCGCGAGATCGTGCTCGGCCTGGCCCCCTATCACGGGCGGGTGCTCGTTCTCGACACCGTCGACGCCCGGGAGTCCACCGGGCACGGTTCCCCGCTGCCCACGCTCGTGCACGGCGGACCGGGCCGGGCGGGCGGCGGCGAGGAGCTCGGCGGCATCCGCGGCGTCCTGCACCACATGCAGCGCACCGCCGTGCAGGGCAGCCCCGCGGTCCTCACCGCGGTCGGACGGCGCTGGGTCACCGGTGCCGACCAGGTGCGCGGCGACGTGCACCCGTTCCGCAAGGACCTCGGACAGCTGAAACTCGGCGACACCATCGTGGCGGGCCCGCGCCGGGTCACCCTCGACGACATCGGCCACTTCGCCGAGTTCACCGGCGACACCTTCTACGCCCACACCGATCCCGAGGCGGCCGCAGCCAACCCGCTCTTCGGCGGCATCGTCGCGCACGGCTACCTGGTGGTGTCGCTGGCGGCCGGATTGTTCGTCGACCCCGCCCCGGGCCCGGTGCTGGCGAATTTCGGCGTCGACAATCTGCGGTTCCTCACCCCGGTCAAGGCCGAGGACGAACTGACCGTCACGCTCACCGCCAAGCAGATCACCCCGCGCACCAGCGCCGCCTACGGCGAGGTCCGCTGGGACGCCACCGTCACCAACCAGAACGACGAGGCCGTCGCCACCTACGACGTGCTCACGCTCGTCGCCAAGCCCGAGGGAGAAACCAAGTGAGCTACCAGATCTCGGTCTGCTACGGCACGCCCGACGACCCGGCGGCCTTCGACGAGTACTACCGCACCACGCACGTGCCGCTGGCCGCGAAGGTGCCCGGCCTGGCCGGGCTCAGCTGGGGCAAGTGCCGCTCGCTGGACGGCTCGGAGCCGCAGTTCTACGCGGTGGCGCAGCTGCGCTTCGCCACCGAGGCCGACCTCCAGCAGGCGCTGGCCTCGCCGGAGATGAAGGCCGCGGGCAAGGATGTGCGCAACTTCGCCACCGGCGGCGCCAGCATGTTCGTCCAGCAGCTGGAATCTCCCCTGTCCTGAATGATGGTGCGGTGGGCGCGGTCTCGTCCCGCGCCTACCGCCCGCACCGTGAGGAGCCCGTATGACCACGGTCGACGAGTCGGCCACCGCCCACGCCCGGCAGATGTTCGCCGACGACCTCGCCTCGCGTGCGCTCGGCATCGAGATCGTCGCGCTGAGCCCCGGCCATGCCACCGCGACGATGACCGTGTCCGACCGGATGGTCAACGGTCACGGCATCACCCACGGCGGCTACGTCTTCCTGCTCGCCGACACCACCTTCGCGCTGGCGTGCAACAGCCACGGTCGCGCCGCCGTCGCCGCCCGCGCCGACATCCGCTACCTGCGGCCCACCCGGGCCGGGGAACTGCTCACCGCCACGGCGGTGGAGCGCGCCGTATTCGGCCGCAACGGAATCTACGACGTCACGGTCACCGATGCGGCGGGCCGGACCGTGGCGGAATTCCGCGGGGACAGTCGCGTGATCGCGAACTGAGCGCGCACGAACCCGTCCCCTTTTCCACCGTTATTTCTACCGCTGCGTTCCCGTCGACGCCGCGGTATCGAAGTCGAATTCGGCGATTCTGCGGGCGGCGTCGCGTAACGCCTCGATCAGCGGTGAGCTGTCCTCGGCGCGCGTGCACAGGCACAGCGACGCCGGTTCCACGTCCCGTACCGGCACGAACACCACATCGGGGTGCCGGTGGGTGTCCTGGACGAATTTGCTGGTGATCGAGATGGCCACGCCGGTGGCGACGACCTCGAGCAGTTCGTCGATCGTGCGCACCGACGGCCCGTAGACGACCGGCCTGCCACTGGGGCGCGGATCGCAGGCCCACCAGCGCACCCATTCCCGGTCCGCCTCGTGGTCGGTCAGGTGCGGCTCGCCGTCGAGTTCGTCGACCGATATCGAATCCCGGTCCGCGAGCCGGTGCGCGACGGGCAGCGCGACCACCCGCGGCTCCTTGCACAGCACATCCAGGCGCAAGCCGCCCGCGTCGGCCACCGGTGGACGCATCAGCGAGGCGTCCACCTTGCCGTCCCGCACCGCCGACGCCTGCTCCGCCCAGCCCAGCTCCACCAATTCGATGGTGGCGACGCCGGATTCGCGTCGCACCAGATCCAGCAACGGTCTCGTGCGGGTCGCCAGGGCGGCGGTCATGAAGCCGATGCGCAGCGTCTCCCCCTCGGCCCGCACCGCCCCCACCGCACGCTGGGCCGCCGCGAGCGCCGCCCGCGCCTCGGGCAGGAATCGGCGCCCGGCCGGGGTGGGTTGCAGTGGATGCACCGAGCGGTCGATCAGCTCGACGCCGAGTTTCTGCTCGAGCTTGCGGATCTGCTGGCTCAGGGCCGGGGTGCTGATGTAGAGCCGCTGCGCGGCGCGCCCGAAATGGCCTTCGTCGAGCACCGTCACCAGATACGAGACCAGACGCAGGTTCAGGTCGACCACGACAGCCTCTCTCGCCGTGGCCAGCGACACCGCTGGCCTGTACCGATAAGCAGAAGGTTAACACCTCCCCCGAGGAATGTAATGGACATCACGTTCCTGCCGGGCGAGATTGGAAGCGTCTCGCACAGCCCCGCGAGAAATGCGCGGCGAATTCGCTGCACGCGCATCCGATCCGGTCGAATGTACCCGGCCGATCGATTTCCCGTTTCACCTCGAGAGGACCATCGCAGTGACCATCTCGGCACCCGTCGGCCCCACGTTCTGGATGCAGAATCCCGGCACCACCCCGAAAGGCGCGCGCAAGGAATTCGTCGACCCCGACGATATTCCGTGGACCGATTGGCTCATGCCCGGCACCCGATTCAAGCTGCTGTACGCGAACCTGGCCACCGGCGCCTTCACCGTGATCCTGCGGGTGGACCCGGGCGTGACGGCCACCCCGCATTGGCACCTGGGCACCGCACAGGCTTTCCTGCTCGAGGGCGGATTCCATTACGACCCCGACGATCCGGGCCGCGCGGGCACCTACACCTGTGAGGTCGCCGGCGCGGTCCACCAACCGGTCTCCCCCACCGGCACCACCATGCTGGCCTTCGTGGACGGCCCCATCGCCGGCTACCTGCCCGACGGCACCCTCGGTGTCGTCGCCGACGCCCGCCTGCACTACTACATGGCCCGCGACAACAACGCCGTCGCCCACACCCAGGTCGTCGACTACGCCACCGACCCCTCGCTGACCCTGCACGACGGGGCGCCGACCAGCGAGCGCACCCCGCGGTGAGCGATCGGAAGACACCCATGCTGCAGATATCCACCCCCGAACGGGCCGTTGTCACCGGTGCCGCGTCCGGGATCGGGCTCGCCATCGCCGAGCAGCTCATCGCGGCGGGCGGACGGGTGCTCGCGTTCGATCTGGACGGCGACGGGCTGGCCGCGGCGGCCGAGAAGTACGGCCGGGCGTATGTGCCGCACGTCGGCAGCGTCACCGACACCGACGAGGTGCGGGCGGCGGTCGGCAAGGCCGAGGCCGAGCTCGGCGGGATCGACAGCCTGTTCAACGTGGCGGGCGGGCTGCGGCCCGCGCCGATCGTCGGGCTCGCCGAGGACGACTGGGATTTCACCGTCGACGTCGTGCTGCGCAGCGTCTACCTGTGCACGAAATACGTGGCCGACAGCATGATCCGCGCGGGCAACGGCGGCTCGATCGTCAACATCGCCTCGGTCAACGCGCACATCCCGCTCTACGGCGGCAGCGCCTACGCCGCGGGGAAGGCGGGCGCGGACATGTTCGCCAAGAACGCCGCCCTCGAACTGGGCAGGCACGGCATCCGGGTGAACTCCGTGCTGCCCGGCCTGGTGCAGACCCCGATGGCCGGGTTCATCCTCGGCAACGACCAGATCATGCGCGAATTCCGCGCCAACGCCGTGTTGAAGCGGCCCGCGCAACCCGCCGAGCTGGCCGCTCCGGCGGTGTTCCTCGCCAGCAGCGCCGCCGGTTACATCACCGGCGCGAGCCTGGTGGTGGACGGCGGATACGAAATCGGCAGCTACCCCGACCTCAGCACCCACCTCTAGGAGAACGACGATGACCACCCTGCAGCATCACAGCACCGCCGCCCCGCGCACCTCCTACGAGGAGGAACTCGTCCACATGATGGACGACATCGACGCCCTGATCGAGAAGCAGACCGTCCCGCTCTACCGCAAGATCCTCATCAACTACCGCAGGCACGCCCTGCTCGAGGTGTCGGGCCGCTACGACGAACTGCTCCAGCCGGAGATGACCGTCGCCCACCCGCGCTACCGGATCTTCGAAGGCGGCCAGGGCGTCATCCTCGACGGAATGGACCAGGTCCGCGGCTTCTATCGGTCGCTGGCCGAGCTGGACATGCTGGTGATGTGGACCGGCCGCCAGCGGATCGCCGTCGGCGACCACGGCTTCGCCGGAGAGGCGGAATTCAGCCAGTTCGTGCCCGGAAAGATGCTCGGCGACAACGTCTTCGCCTCGATGGACGACGCCGCCGCCAAGACGGACTCCGGCTACGATCCCGACGCCTACTACCTGGTCCGGCGCACCCTGGCCTTCGTCTGGCCCTACGACGAGACCGGCCGGATGGTCGGTGAACACGTCTACGAGGACACCAACTCCAAGACGGTGACCCGTGTCGACACCGCCGAGGTCATCACCGGCGCCCGCGCGGCCGAACTGCTCGCCCCGCTCATCGAGAAGTACGAGCTACCCGCCTGAGCGTACGACGGCGGACGCCGGCGCGGCCCCGAACCAGACCCGGTTCGGGGCCGCGCCCGCTCGCCGCCTGCTCACCCCCGGACGGCGACCGCATCCCCTTCGAGCAGCATGCTCGGCAGCGCCGACGCCGAAATCGGCGAACGCGCCGCGACTGTGGCACCCTCACACCAGCGATTCCCGCCACGCGGCATGGAGGCCCGCGAATCGCCCGTCACCCGCGATCAGCTCGGCGGGCGTGCCGTCCTCGACGACGCGGCCGTTCTCCAGCACCAGCACCCGGTCGGCGATGGCGACGGTCGACAGGCGGTGCGCGATGATCACCGCGGTGCGCTCGCGCAGCACGGTTTCCAGTGCGCGCTGCACCAGACGCTCCCCGGGGATGTCCAGGCTCGAGGTGGCCTCGTCGAGCACGATCACCGCCGGATCGGCCAGGAACACCCGGGCGAAGGCGACCAGCTGGCGTTGGCCGGCCGACAGTCGCCCGCCGCGTCTGCGCACATCGGTGTCGAAACCTTCCGGCAGCGCCGCGACGACCTCGGACAGGCCGACGGCACGGGCGGCCTCGTACACCTCGGCGTCGGTGGCTTCCGGCCTGCCGAGCCGGATGTTGTCGGCCACCGAGCCGGAGAACAGATACGACTCCTGGGTCACCATCACGACGTGCCGGCGCAGGTCGGCGTCGGTGAGGCGCCGCAGGTCGACGCCGTCCAGCGTCACCCGCCCACCGGTGGGGTCGTAGAAGCGGGTGAGCAGCTTGGCGAGCGTCGACTTGCCCGCGCCGGTCGGCCCCACCAGGGCCACCACCTGCCCGGCCGGGATGTCGAGGGTGAACTCCGGCAGCACCGGTCCGGTCCGCCGGGCCGGCGCCTCCTCGGCGCCCGCGTAGTCGAACCACACGTTCTCCAGCCGCATCGCGCCCGAAACCTTCTCCAGCCGCACCGGATCCGCGGGCTCGGGTACGGCGGGCCGCTCCTCGAGCACGCCGGAGATCTTCTCCAGCGCCGCCGCGGCCGACTGGTAGGAGTTGAACACCTGGGCCAATTCGTCGAGCGGACCGTAGAAGTTCTTCAGATACAGCAGGTAGGCCGCGAGCACACCGACCGCGAGGTCGCCGTGCACCACCCGCCACGCCCCGACCACGAGCACCACCACCGTGGTGAGGTTGCCCAGCAGCCGGGTCAGTCCCGCGTAATCGCCCATGCCGCGGGATGCGGCGACGTTGGCCGTGCGGTAGGCGTCGTCCTCGGCCGCCAACACGCTCGCGTTGCGCTGTTCGCGCCGGAACGCCTGCACCGCCCGCATGCCGCCCATCGCTTCCACGAAGTGCACCACCACGCGCGCGATGGCGCCGCGGGTGCGGCGGTAGCCCGCGCGCTGCCTGCGCTGCGCCCAGCGGGTGACCAGGAACAGCGGCACGAACCCGGCGAACACGACCGCGGCCAGCGGACGGTCGAGGTAGACCAGCAGCACCGCGATGGTGACCACCGACAGGATCGCGCCCAACGCCTCGTTGAGCGCGCCCTCGAGCAGCTCCTGCAGGGTCTCGATGTCGCCGGTGAGGCGGGTGACGACCTTGCCGGAGGTGTACTTCTCGTGGAACCCGACGTCGAGGCGCTGGGTGTGCGCGAACGCGCGCACCCGCAGGTCGTAGAGCACGTTCTGGCTGAGCCTGCCCGCCAGCCGCACGAAGCAGAAGGTGGTGACCCCGCCCAGCAGGGCGGCGCCCGCGTATCCGCCGACGGCGATGCTCAGCGGACCCCAGTCGCCCGCGCGGCCCGCGCCGATGCCGCGGTCGAGGGCGTAGGCGACGAACAGCGGGCCGGCCACGGTGACGGCGTTGTCCACCACGATGATCGCCAACGCCAGGGCGAGGGTGCCGCGATACGGGCGAACCAGGTCGGCGAGCAGCCGACGCGAGCGCCGGGCGAGCACGAGGTTTCCGGTCTCGGTGACCTCGGTGTCCTCGTTGGCGATGCCGCGCCAGTCGGCGGCCTCGTCCGGCTCGGTGTTCGGCCCGGTGGCGCGCTCGGTCACGGCGCTGTCGGTGCTCATGGTTCACCTCCCATCAGTTCGCGATAACGGCTGCTGGTGCGCAGCAACTGGTCGTGAGCGCCCTCGGCGCGGACGCGGCCGTCGTCGAGTAGGACGACACGGTCGGCCAGGGCCGCGGTCGACGGCCGGTGCGCGACGAGCAGGGTGGTGGCTCCGGCCAATGCGCCGCGCAGCCGCTGCTGGACCCGTTCCTCGGTCTGCACGTCCAGCGCCGAGAGCGGGTCGTCGAGCACCACGACGCGGGCGCGCCGCTGCTGCCCCGCCCTGGCCAGCACCGCCCGTGCCAGCGCGAGCCGCTGACGCTGGCCACCGGACAGGCTCAGCCCCTGCTCCCCGATCCGGGTGTCCAGCCCCCACGGCAGCGCGTCGACGAACTCGGTCGCCTGGGCGACCTCGAGGGCCGCTCGCACGTCGGCGTCGGTCGCGGCCGGATCGCCGAGCGCGACGTTCTCCCGCACGCTCGCCGAGAACAGCACGGGCTCTTCGAACGCCACGGTCACCAGCGAACGCAGATCCGCCAGCCGCAGCCGCCGGATGTCGATACCGTCGATGCGCACCGCACCGCCGGTCACGTCGTGCAGTCGCGGAATGAGCCCGAGCAGCGCGGTTTTGCCGCTGCCGGTGGCACCCACCAGCGCGACCGTCTCCCCGGGCCGCACCACCAGCGAGATGTCGCGCAGCACCGGCTCCCGCGCGTCCGGGAACGCGAAACGCACGTTCTCCAACCGTAATTCGCCGGTGACGCGTTCGGGCAGCGGCACCGGGTCGACCGTGTCGGTGATGTCGACGGGGGTGTCGATGATCTCCCAGAAGCGGTCGGCGGCGGTGCCCGCGTCGTTGAGTTCGGCGAGCAGGAAGCCGGTCCAGATGATCGGCCACTGCAGGAACGTGGCCAAGGTGACCGTGCCGACCACCGCGCCCAGCGATATCGTGCCCGACACCACCGAATACGCGCCGAACCCGAGCGCGAACACCAGGATCAGCTCCGACAGCGACACCATCGCCGACCACAGGGTCGCATCCAGACGCACCTTCGCCAACTCGGTCTCGCGCAGGGCGCGGGCCTGCGCGGCGAACTTCGCACCGAAGAACGGGCCGCGTCCGAATGCCTTGAGCACGCGGATGCCCTGCGCGGCCTCCTGAGCCGTGGTCGACAGGTCGCCGGCCTGATCCTGCGACCGCCGGGAGGCGACCGAGTAGCGTCGCTCGAAGCGCGCGCAGACCGCGGCGATCGGCACCGCGGCCACGGCGTAGACGAGGCCGATCTGCCAGCTCATCACCGCCAGCACCACCAGCCCGACCGGGATCACCACGGCGTGGATCACCAGAACGGGGCCGGCGAATCCGATGAAGCGGCGCAATCGCGCGAGGTCGTCGACCGCGCGGGAGAGCAGCTGCCCGGCTTCCCAGGCGTCGTGGCGGCCGATCGAGCGCGCCTGCAACGCGGCGAATATCTCGGCGCGCATGGTGGTTTCGAAGCGGGTCGCCGGTTCGGCCAGCAGCCAGCGCCGCCCCCAGATACCGACGGCCTCGATCACCCCGAGCACCAGCACCGCGCTCACCGGCACCAGCACACCGCCCAGGTCGCCCGCGGCGATCGGCCCGTCCACGATGCGGGCGACGACCAGCGGCGTCACCACGGCGGTCAACATCGCCAGCACCGACATCGCGGTGGCCGCGACGAAAGGCACGCGGTACGGCCGCAGGTAGGGCCGGAACCGTAGCAACGAGGTCAGCGCGCCGCGGGAACGCTCCCGCGGCCCGGGTCTGTCGACCTCCGCGGCCTCGGCATTCTCCTCCACCGTGATGGACACGGTGATCCCCCTTTCCGATGACTCTCAGCGCATTTCCCGGCGCTCCCCGCACCGGCGAACCTCAAGCCTGTCACCACCGCCCGCCCGAGCCAACCGATTTTCCACAGGGCGGGCCGCGGCGACCGCCCTGTGCACCACCGGCCACGACCCCGGCCGCCACCGTTTCGACGCCGTGCCGCCGGGTATCTGCGGATCGACCCCGGCCGCGCCCGACGCGCCGGGCCCGCACGGATGAGAAGGCATAATGGTTTTCGGCAACACTTCGGCGGCGTCCAGCACGGACCGCATCGCCCAGCACCCCACCTTCGAGCGATTCGCTCGCGCCGGCTTCGTCATGACCGGCATCGTCCACCTGATCGTCGCCTATCTCGCCCTGCGCGTGGCGTTCGGTGGTGGCGGCACGGCCGACCAGTCCGGCGCCATGGCGCAGATCGCCGCCGCCCCGGGCGGACGGGTCGTGCTGTGGATCGCGGTCGCGGCGTTCCTGCTGATGGCGCTGTGGCGGCTGGCCGAGGCGGTGTTCGGCAGCGCGTCCAAACCCGACCACGACAACCGTCGCAAGGAGGCGATGCGGCGCGGCAAGGCACTCGCGGTCGCCGTCGTCTACGCGGCGCTGGCGCTGACCGCCTTCACCTTCGCGCGCGGCGGCGGCAAGTCGAGCAGTGGCGAGAGCCAGAGCCTCACGGCGCGGTTGCTGGCGAACACCGCGGGCAAAGCGGTCCTGATCGCCGCCGGGCTGGTCGTGCTCGGGGTCGGCGCCTACTACGTCTACAAGGGCGTCACCGGAAAGTTCCTGAAGGATCTCGACACCGCGGGCCCCGCCATCCGCCGCCTCGGCACCGCGGGCCACATCGCCAAGGGCCTGGCCATCGGCGCGATCGGCGCCCTGCTGATCCTCGCGGTCGCCCAGTCGGACCCGAGCAGGTCGGCCGGGCTGGACGGCGCCCTCAAGACATTGCTCGCCCAGCCCTACGGCGTGGTGCTGCTGGTGCTCGCGGCGATCGGCATCGCCACCTACGGTCTGTTCAGCTTCGTGCAGGCCCGCCACGCCAAGATGTAAGCGGCCGAACGGGTTCGGACGCCGACATACCCGAGCCGCATGGTCTTCGGACGCCGGCCGGACGCTCCCTGGAGCGGACCGGCCGTCGGCTACTCTCGGGGCATCCGCCGTCCGAGGAGTCGCACCGTGTCCCAGTCGCCCGTTCGGAACCCCTACGGCACGCCGTCCACGTCCGGCCCTCGCCCCATCAGCCGGTTCCAGCAAGTCGTCAACGCGGTCGTGCGCACGCTGCTGCGCGCGCCCGTCCTCGGCCCGGTGGTCGGTCGTCGCCTGCTGATCCTGCATGTGGTAGGTCGCAAGACCGGCCGGGTGTTCGACATCCCGCTGGCCTACACCCGCCATGACGGTGCGCTGCTGATCGGGACCGCGGTGCGGCCGTGGGTGCGCAACCTCCGCCCGGGCACCCCGGTGCAGGTGTCGATGGGCGGGCCCCGCCGCACCGCCGAGGCCGAGGTGTTCACCGACGAGGCCGAGGTGATGCGGCTGTTCGAGATCATCGCGCGCGACAATCCGCGCAATGCCGAGTACAACGGCATCGGTTTCGCCTCGGACGGCTCCCCGAACAAGGCCGACATCTACCAGATTTGGCGGGCGGGCGGCGCGGTCATCCGCCTCACCCCGCGCTGACCGCCGGTCGGCGCCCTCGTGCGGTCAGTTGCCCAACGCGCGGAATCGGCGCACCGCCAGGGGCAGGAACACCGCGGTGATCAGCAGCGGCCAGAGCACCGCCGCCGCCACCGAGTGCGCCGAGATCCACGACGCGCCACTCCACCCGGGATTGCCACACAGCGCGCGGACCGCGGACGCGGTGGCGGACAAGGGATTCCAGTCGGCGATCGTGCCGAGCCAGCGCGGCATCGTCGCGGTGTCGACGAAGGCGTTGGACAGGAACAGCAGCGGCCAGACCAGCACCTGCACGACGGCCACCGATTCCGGCCCGGCGACGACGAGCCCCAGGTAGATGCCCACCCAGAGCAGGGCGAACCGCAACATGAGCAGCAATGCCACCGCCGCGAGCGCGTCACCGAGGCCGTGATGCCACTGCCAGCCGACCGCGAGCCCGGTGCCGACCACGACGGCCAGCGCGATCACGGTGTTGAGCAGGTCGGCGGCGCACCGGCCCGCGACCACCGCGGCGCTGCTCATCGGCAGGGAGCGGAACCGGTCGGTGACGCCCTTGGCGGCGTCGGCGGCGACGGCCGCCATGGTCGACTCCAGCCCGAACAGCATGGTCATCGCGAACATGCCCGGCATCAGGTACTCGTAATAGCGTCCATTCCCCGGTGTTTCGATCGCCCCGCCGAAGAGTGTGCCGAACATCAGGATGACCATGACCGGGAAGAGCCAGCCGACCACCACGGTGGCGGGCCGATTGACCCAGTGCGTCAGGTTGCGGCGGGTGATCGTGCGGATGTCGTCGATCATCCCGGAGGTGCGGGGGGCCAGGCTGGTCATGCGGGAACCTTTCCGTGCCGGGTCAGGTGAAGGAACACCTCGTCGAGCGACGGGGTGCGGACGTCGAGATCGCGCGGGGCGAGGTCGGCGCGGCGCAGCACGTCGGCCAGCGCGAGCACACCCTCGGCGCGATCGAGGACGGGGATGCGCACGGTATGGGTGGCCGGGTCGGTGGTCACCTCGCCGCACGCGAGGGGCCGGGCGAGTTCCGCCGCGTGCTCGGCGGCGGACGTGTCGTCGAAGGTGGTTTCCACCCAGTCGGATCCGACGCGCGACTTCAGCTCGGCAGGTGTCCCGGCGGCGATCACCCGTCCCTGGTCGAGCAGCGTGATGTGGTCGGCCAGCCGGTCGGCCTCCTCCAGGTACTGGGTGGTCAGCAGCACGGTGGTGCCCGCGGCGACGAGTTCGGTCACCGCCGCCCACACCTGCAGCCGCGCGGCGGGGTCGAGCCCGGTGGTCGGTTCGTCGACGAACAGCACCGGCGGAGTGACGATCAGCGCGGCAGCCAGGTCGAGACGGCGGCGCATGCCACCGGAGTAGTCCCCGACCGGCCGCTTCTCGGCCGCCGCGAGGTCGAAGCGGTCGAGCAACTCCGCGGCGCGCCGGGCGGCCGCGCGCGGGCCGAGGCCGTTGAGCCGGCCGAACATCACCAGGTTCTGCCGCCCCGAGAGGATCTCGTCGACCGCGGCGTTCTGGCCGACCAGCCCGATGCGCTCGCGGACCCGCACCGGATCGCGTACTACGTCGTACCCGGCCACCCGCGCGGTCCCGGCGTCGGGCCGCAGCAGCGTCGCGAGGATGCGCACCGCCGTGGTCTTGCCCGCGCCGTTGGGTCCGAGCAGCGCGCACACCGTGCCCGCCGCCACAGTCAGGTCGATGCCGTTCAGTCCGGTGCCCGCGTCGGCGCCCCGGTAGTTCTTGCGCAACCGGCTGATCTCGATCGCCGGATCGGGATTCTGCATTCCATCACTCCTTCGAACGGTACTTTGTACCGTACTAAGTACGGTACAGCCTGTCGAGGGGTGGCGCGCAGGGAATGGAGAATGTGTTCCGTGGCAGCACCGAAGAACTCGTCCGATCCGGCCCGCACCCTCACCCTGTTGTGGGGGCTGCATCCGAAACCGGGTCGCAAAGGGCTGACGGTGGCGACCATCGTGGCCGCGGGGATCGAGGTCGCCGACGCGGAAGGTTTGGACGCGGTGACCATGCGCCGGGTCTCCGAACGACTCGGTGTCGGCGCGATGTCGCTGTACACGCACGTGCCGGGCAAGACCGATCTGGTGGAACTCATGCACGACGCGGTGCTGGCCGACCTCTACCGCGATCCCGGCGAACCCGCGGCGGCCGGGGACTGGCGCGCCGGGCTGACCCTCGTCGCCCAGCGCAATTGGCAGCTCTACCAGCGGCATCCGTGGCTGTTGGGCCTGATCGGCACCCGTCCGGTGCCCGGACCGCATTCGATCGCCAAGTACGAGGCCGAGCTGCGGCCGCTCGACGGCCTCGGCCTCGGTGACATCGAAATGGACGCGGTGCTCACCTTGGTGCTCACCCACGTACAGGGCACCGCCCGGCTCGCCGCCACGTCCGCGGCCACCGCCGCGGACTCCCAGCTCACCGATCCGCAGTGGTGGGACATCACCGGCCCGATCCTGGACCGCCTGTTCGACCCGGCGAAGTTCCCGGTCGCCGCGCGCGTCGGCGCCGCGGCGGGTTCGGAACACAACGCCGCGGTGGACCCCGACCACGCGCTCGGTTTCGGCCTGGAGCGAATCCTCGACGGCATCGCCGAGCTGATCGAGCGGCGGCGGGAACAGCCGTAGCCGCGCGGCGGCGGGTCACGAACGACCGACGCCCCCGGCGCGCGCGGCGTCGGGGGCGTCGGTCATGTCGAGTCAGCCTTTGACCAGTTCGACGGTCGGCTCCTCGATCTCCTCGGGCTCGTCCGGCGCCTCGGCCCGGTTGGGCAGCAGCACCGCCATGACGATGACGATCAGCGCCAGCACCGCCGAGACCAGGAACGCCAGCCGCATGCCGTCGAGGTGGGCCAGCGTCTCCTCGGTGCCGTTCTCGATCAGCGTGGTGCTGCGCGCCGACATCACCGTGACGACCAGCGCGGTGCCGAACGCGGCCGCGACCTGCTGCAGGGTGCCGAGCATCGAGCTGCCGTGCGAGTACAGGTGCTGGGTGAGCGACCCCAGGCCGAGGGTGAACACGGGCGTGAACGTCGCCGCCAGCGCGACCATCAGCAGGATGTGCAGGGCCAGCAGCTGCCAGTACGGCATGGTCATCGAGATCTGGGTGAAGCCGGCGAGCGAGGCGGCGATGCCGAGCGCACCCGGGATGACCAGCGGGCGTCCACCGAACCGGTCGTACAGGCGGCCGATCGTCGGGCCGAGCAGGCCCATCGCCAGACCACCCGGCATCACCAGCAGGCCGGTGGCCAGCGGGCTCAACCCGCGCAGGTTCTGCAGGTACAGCGGGAGCAGCATCATCGAGCCGAGCATCGCCATGAACGCGATCGACATCAGCACCAGCGACTTGGTGTAGGTACCCGACCGCAGCACCCGCAGATCGAGCAGCGGGCCGCCGCGCCGCTGCAGGCGCAGCTGGCGCAACACGAAGGCGGCGATCAGGGCCGAGCCGACGGCGACGATCAGCGCGGGGGTGGCCAGGCTACCGGCCTCGAACCGGCTGAGCCCGAACACGAGTCCGCCGAACCCGAGCGCGGCCAGCACCACGCTCACCACGTCGATGCTGCCCGCCTCGGGCTCGCCGACGTTCTCCAGTCGCCGCAGGCCCAGCCAGGTGATGATGACCGCGATCGGCAGCACGAGCACGAAGAGCCAGCGCCACGAAGCGATCTGGAGCACCAGGCCGGAGATCACCGGACCCATCGCCGGCGCCACCGAGATGGCCAGGGTGACGTTGCCCATGACGCGGCCACGGTCGTGCTCGGGCACCACCGTCATCAACGTGGTCATCAGCAGCGGCATCATCACCGCGGTGCCGACGGCCTGGATGATGCGGCCGAGCAGCAGCACCGCGAAGGTGGGAGCCACCGCCGACAGCGCGGTGCCGAACAGGAACACCCCCATCGCCGTCGTGTAGGCGACGCGGGTGGGCACCCGTTGCAGGAACCAGCCGGTCGTCGGAATGACCGCGGCCATGGTGAGCATGAACGCCGTGGACACCCACTGCGCCGCCCGCTCGGTGACCCCGAGATCGGCCATCAGCCGCGGGATCGCGTTGATCATGATGGTCTCGTTGAGAATCACCACGAACGTCGCGAGCACGAGCACCCGGATGACCGTCGGTGTCCGTCCTCCCGTGACGGGTGCGGATGGATGGGCGGACATCGGTTACCTCCGGGGCAGGGTCGTGGGCAGGACTGCGTCGGCCGATGCCGAGCCGCCGCGTCGCGCTCCCGGCATCACAGGGATTGAGACGGGGACTACTGCTCGAACTCATCGGGCGCGCGTCAGTATTCCGCGCGGCACCGACACAGTTCACGTGGTTTTTCCGGGTTCCGGCACTGCCCTAGGGCACGAATCCACTGGTCAGATGCTTCTCAGCGCCAGCGCGTCGGTTCAATCGTGACCTCGGTCACTGCTGGGACACGGCCGGACCCGGCCACCGGAAGGTGCGCATGTCGTCGGCCACGCCGAGATCGAGCCAGCCCCGGCGGCGGAAGAAGGCGAGGGCGGGCAGGTTCGCCAGGTCGACGTAGGCGCGCCACCCCGCGGCCGGCGGGTGACCTGGCCAGCCGAGCGCGGCCTCGAGCGCGAGGGTGGCCAGGCCCTGGCGGCGACGGCCGGGGTCGACGGCGAGCGCGGTGACGGTGTGGTCGTTTTCGGCGTGGCCGTCGGCCCACACGCAGCCGATCGAGGCGACGGGGGCGCCGTCGAGTGCCACGACGAGTTCGACGCCGGTGTCGTCGGCGAGCACGTGGTCGAGCCACTCCTGATCGAGGGGGCCGAGCTGTTCGTTCAGTGTCTCGTCCGCGTACCACGCCGACAGCCACGGCCAGTCGGCGCGGGTGAACTCTCGCACGGTCGGATGCGCTGCCCGCATGCCTCGTACTCTATGTGCCGCCCTGCCCGGGCGGAGATTCGGCGGCGAGCAGATCGGCCAGCAGGGGCGTCGTCGGCTGCGCGAGCAGGCGGGCGGGCGGGCCGAGATCGACCAGGCGGCCCGCGTCGACGAGCGCGACACGGTCGGCGCGGTCGAGTTGGCCGGGGAGGTCGTGGCCGATCGCGACGATCGCGGCGCCGGTGCGTCGGCGGTAGGCGTCGAGGTGGCGGTGGATGCGCGCCGCGGTGGGTTCGTCCAGCGCGGTGGTGATCTCGTCGCACAGCAGGACGCGGGGCCGGGCCAGCAGGGCGCGGGCCAGGGCGGCGCGCTGGAGTTGACCGCCGGACAGTCCGGCCGGGCGGCGCAGCAGCTGCTCGGGGCGAGGCCGAGGTCGGCGAGGGTGTCGGCGGCCTCGGCGCGGGCGGCGTCGCGGGCGAGCCCGCGCAGGCGGACCGCGGTCGCGGCGACCTGGTCGAGCACCGGGCGGCGGGGGTCGAAGGAGGACGCCGACTCCTGCCACACGTACTGCACCTGCGCGATCTGCGCCCGAGAGCGCCTGCGCAGCACCGGCAACGGCTGGTCGTCGAGCAGCACCGCGCCGTGCCGCGGGGCGACCAGCCCGGCCATGCAGCGGGCGATGGTGGATTTGCCCGCACCGGAGACGCCGAGGATCGCCAGCAGTTCCCCGGCCCGCACCGCGAGGTCGATCTCGTGCAGGATCCGGCGCCGATGCAGGGTCACCGTGACTCCGCGCAGCCGCAGCACCGGGGCGGACGGCGCCGCCGTGGGCTTCCCGCCGGGCTCGGACGCCACCGGCTCGGGCGGCAGCTCCTCGACGATCCGGCCGCCGTGCACATACAGCGTCCGGTCCCCCGCCCGCTCGGCCACCGGATCGTGGGTGACGAGCAGGATCGCCGCGCCCTGCCCGCGCAGGGTCGCCAGGCTGCGGAGCAACGCCGCCCGCGCGAGCGGGTCGAGCCCGACGGTCGGCTCGTCGATCACCAGCACGTCCGGCCGCACCGCCAGCACCTGGGCCAATGCCAGGCGCGCCCGCTCGCCGCCGGAGAACTCGAACGGGTAGCGCCGCAAGACGGCGTCACGATCGGCATCGGCCACGTCGAAGGCGGCGGTCGCCAGGATCTGCGCGACGCGGGCGCGCCGCTGCGCCCGGGGCAGGCGCGGCCGTTCCAACCCGACGAGTTCGTGCAGTGCCGCGCCGACCCGGCGCGCCGGGTTGAGCGTGGCGGCGGCGTTCTGCGGGAGATACCCGACGCGGATCTCGCCGCGGTGCCGGATGTCCCCGGTGAGCTGCACGCCGGGCTGCCGCACCCCGGCCACCGCCGCGGCGATCGTCGTCTTGCCGGCGCCCGAGGGCCCGAACAGGGTGACGATCCGGCCCGCGGGCAGGGCGAAGCCGATGTCGTCGAGGATCGTCGCCGCCCCCGCGCGGGCGCCGAGCCCACGCACCTCGATCAACGGTTCGGCGACGCGGGTCATGCCGATTTCCCCGTTCGCACGGCGGCGCGCACCGCGAGCGTGCGCGGATCGGCCAGCAGGTCGTCGCACAGCAGGTTGATGCCGACGATCAACGCCACGATCAGCCCGGCGGGCAGCGCCACCGCCCACGGCGCGGTGGTGAGCGCGTCCTTGTTCGCCGCCACCGACACCGCCCAGTCGGTGGAGGTGGTGTCGAACCCGAGACCGAGGAAGTTCGCGGACGCGAGGAAGTAGACCGCGACGGTGAACCGCAACGCCATATCGGCGGCCACCGGCCTGGCCATCTCGCGCGCGGCGTAGCGGCCGTAGCGGTACGCGCGGGATTCGCCCTGCATCCGCAGCGCGTCCATGACGGGGCCGTGCACCACCGAGCGGGCGGCCATCCGCACGAACCGGGCCGTCGGGGCGACCAGTGCCAGTGCCACCGCCGCCGCGATGGCGATCTCGGATCCGCGGGTTCGGATGGCGGCCACCATGATGATCAGCAACGAGGGCAGGCACAGCAGCACGTCGATCGGCCGCATCAGCAGCTCGTCCAGCCAGGTCCGGTCGGTCGCCGCGGCGGCCACGCCGATCAGGAAGCCCACCAGGTAGGCGAGCAACACCGTCGACACCGCGACCAGCAGGAAGGTGCGCCCGCCGGACAGCGCCGCGGCGAGCACGTCCCGGCCGAGACGGTCGGTGCCGAACGGCGACCACACCGACGGCCCGAACGGCGCCTGCCGGGTGCGCGGCGCGCGGTCGGCCAGCACCGGCCCGGCCAGGGCGACCAGCACCGGAATCGCCACCAGCGTGCCGGCGAGAGCGCGACGCGGGCTCATCCGCGCCTGCCCTCGGCCGACCGCGGCACCATCCGCTCCCCGAGCACGTCGATCACCAGGTTCAGCACGATCGCCGCCGTGCCGGTGATCGCCACGATCGCCAGGACCACCGGCTCGTCCCGGTTGCCGATCGCCCCGATCAGCTCCGACGCCAGACCGGGCACCACGAACACCGCCTCGACGATCAGCACGCCCGACAGCAGCCCGTCGCCGGTGCGGCCGAGCTCCTGCATCGCCGGCGCCAGCGCGTTCGGCGCGATGTGGCGGGCCAGCAGCGACAGCCGCCCCACGCCGAGCCGCCGGGCCTGCGCGATGTAGGGCTCGTGCAGCACGTCGATCACCCCGGCCCGCACCAACCGCACGAGCGGGGCGGCCACCCGCGCGACGATCACGATCAACGGCAACACCAGGTACTCCGGGTGCCGGAGCACGGTGTCGGCATCGGCGCCGAGAAACGTCGCGGGCAGCAGATCCAGATCGATGGCCACGTAGCTCACCAGCAGCACCGCGAGCACGAAATCCGGAACGGAGTCGAAGCCGATGCTGACCGTGGTGATCGCGCGGTCCCGTCGCGAGCCGGGATGCAGCCCGGCGGCGAATCCGGCGACGACGACCACCGGCACCAGCACGGCCAGTGCCAGCACGGCCAGCACGGCGGAGGTGCGCAGCGGCCCGGCGACGAGGTCGCTCACGCGCGCACCGCTGGCGTAGGAGGTGCCGAAATCGCCGGTGGCGGCGTTACCCAGCCAGGTCAGGAAGCGCTGCACCGGCGCGACGTCGAGGCCGAGCAGTTCCCGCGCCACCGCCCGCTGATCCTCGCCGAGGACGTCGTTGCTCTGCACGTCGGCGGCGTCGCCGGGCATCAGCAACGACAGCCCGAACACCAGGGCCAGCAGGATGCCCAGCTGAAGCACCCCGATCCCGGTGCGGCGCAGGACGAATCGGGCGAACGGCGGCACCGGCTACCGGATCCCGACGACGACACGGTCGTCGCCGTACTGCCACACGATGCCCGCCTCGGCGAAACCCTCCGCCCGCGCGAACTCGACGTAGTCGTGCACGCTCGGCCGGTCGTGCACGGTGTGCTCGAATCCGCCGTCGCGCAGCCGCACCAGCTCGGCCAGTTCCGGCGCCGCCGCCACCGCCGCCCACCATGCCGCCCAGTCCTCGGCGGCGGCCGTCCCGACCCGCTCGGCGCGCCGCCGCGTCAGCGCCGCCCCCAGCGTGTCCAGGCGGGGGCCGCGTTCGCCTTCGTAGAGGTGGTCGCCGTTGACGAACACCCCGCCCGGGGCCAGCATGTCCGCGCAGGCACCGATCAGCGCGCGCAGCGGTTCCCGGTTCATCCAGTGCAGCGCGGTGGTGCTGACGAACGCGTCCGGTGCCCGGTCCAGCTCCAGCCGGGCGGGCCAATCCGGTTCCCGCAGATCGGCATCGACGGTGCGGAACCGCGACGAGCCCAGGGTGCGTTCGGCCAGCGCCAACAGCAGCGGGTCGGCGTCCACGCCCACGACCGTCGCCTCGGGGAAGCGGACGAGCAGCCGATCCGACAGCGTGCCCGGCCCGACACCGAGATCGACGATCAGCGGATCCGGCCGCCGCACGATCTCGGCGAGCACATCGCCGATCACCTCGAACCGCTGCTCGCGGTCGGGCATGTAGTGCTCCTGCTGACGGTCCCAGCGCCGCACCCAGTACCGGGCCCGCTCGATGTCCAGTTCGCTGGTGGTCATCGCGCGGTCACCCCGTCGAACCTGGCCCAGCCGTGCGAGTTCGGCACGGCGGCGGGAACGTCGCGGAAGCCGGACCTGGCCGCGCTGTGCCACAGGGTACTGGCGAAGAACACGAATCCTCCTCGGTCGTGCACTATCTCGTGCATCGTGCGATAGATCGCCGCGCGACCTTCGGTGGCCGCGGTGGCCTGGGCGCGGACGTAGAGGGCGTCGAACTCGGGATCGGCGAACCGGGTGCGGTTCTGGGGCGCGTCGGTCAGCAGGCGCGAGGCGAAATGGTTGGGGATCGGCAGCGGGCCGGACTGGCCCATGGTGAGCGCACCGGTCTGCATCGAGTCGGTGTAGTAGGTGTCCTTGGAACCGATCACCACCTCGACGTGCACCCCGCACGCGGCGGCCTGCTCGGCGAACAACCGGGCCGCTTCCACGAATCCGTGCGCGACCGGTGCGGTGAACAGATCGAACCGCAGGTCACGAACCCCGGCGCGGTCGAGCAGCCTGCGCGCTTCGTCGGGATCGTAGCGGTGCGGCTCCAGTTCGGCGTAGTACTGGTAGCCCCGGCCGAAGACGTCGCCGGCCACCTCGCCCTGCCCTTCCAGCGCGACCTTCACCATCTCCTCGCGGTCCACCATCCGCATCAGCGCGCGCCGCACGTCGGGATTGTCGAACGGCGGCCGGTCGGTCTTCATGGCGAAGAAGTAGATACCGCTGCCGGGTGTCGAGGTGAGCTCCACGCCGCGGTCACCGCTCAGCACACGGGAGGCGGCGGGGCCGAGATTGTCGGCGAAATCGACCTGTCCGCTGCGCAGCGCGTTGAGCCGCGCGTCCGCCTCCGCGCTGACGATGCGCAGCTCACCGATGGCGGGCGCGCCGTCCCAGTAGTGCTCGTTGCGGGTCGCGACGAATTGCCGTCCCGGCTCGAAGGATCGGAACACGAACGGCCCGGTGCCCACCGGCCGGTCGAAATCCTGCGCGCCCGCGGGCACGATCTTGGTCCCGTACGCGGACAGGGCGATCAGGAAGTCGAAGGCGGGGCGGCGCAACGCGATCTCGACGGTGCGGTCGTCCACCGCGCGGCACGCGGGCAGGTCCACCTCCGTCAGCGAGGACGCCGCCACGAACGGGCGGCGTTGCGGCGGGCCGAGCACCCGCGCCAGCGTGGACAGCACATCGTCGGCGACGAACGCCCGCCCGTCGTGCCACCGCGCCTCGCGCAGGGTGATCCGCCAGCGGGTGCCGTCGGCGTTCGGTTCGGCCCCGGCGGCCAGGCGCGGGATCGGCGTCATCGTCTCGTCGACCTCGAACAAGCCGTCGTAGACCGACTTCATCCGCGCCTCGTCGATGAACAGCGTGTTCACCCCGGGATCGATGCCCTCCCCCGCCCCCGACCCCTGGAACGCGGCGGTGAACACGTCGGTGTCGACGCCGGCCGTCGATCGCCCACCACACCCGGCCACCAGCGCCCCCGCGCCCAACGCGCTGCCCACCAGGAAGGCGCGCCGCCCCAACCTGCCCCGCGGTGGTTCGTGCTCCATCCTCGCCTCCCATCCCGTGCGACGCACGCGATGCGGACGCGAAACAAGCCTTTGCCAGGCTCATTCGGCGCGCCGACCAAAACCCACGTGGCCACGACCGTTTCGTCGAACAGCGGCACCGCGGGTATCTGGCTTCGGCTCACCACGAGCCTCACAGTTGCGGGACAGCCCCGGACTCCCACCGGTCTTCCCCACGGGCCGCCGCCAATCATAAGCACGACGGGGGGCTCGGTGGTGAGCTACGAATTCCCGCCCCGTCCGCCCTCGTAGCGCCCGCTGGGCCTGCCGCGGTCGCCACCTCACCCGGATGAGCGGCCCACCGGCACGACGAGGTGGTCCGGACGGAGCGCGACCGCCCCGGCGACGCCGGGATCGACGCACCCCTCCGCTCGAATGTCAGGGAATGTGCAGTGGCGGGCAGGAGGGGAAGACGACGGGCAGGGCGGCGAGGGCGCGGTGGAAGGGGCCGGGGCGCCGGCGGAGGTCCTCGGCGGGGACGGCGAGCTGGATTTCGGGGAGGGCGTCGAAGAGTTGGTCGATGGCGTTCTGGACGGTGACATAGGCGACGGAGCGGGCGGGGCAGGCGTGCGGGCCGGTGCTCCACGCCAGGTGGGAGCGGTTGCCGTGGCTGCTGCCGCCGGGGGTGTCGGCGCCGCGGATCTCGGGGTCGTTGTTACAGGCGGCCAGGCTGATGACGACGGGCTGGTCGGCCGGTAGCCAGACGCCGTCGACGGTGATCGGCTGGCGCGGGTAGGTGGTGCAGAAGTTGGCCATCGGCGGGTCGTCGAAGAGCACTTCGTCGAGGGCATCGATGGTGGACAGGTTGGTGAGCACGTCGCCGAAGCGGAACCGGTCGTCGGTGATCATCAGCAGCAGCGCGTTGGTGATGAGGTTGCGCTGCGCCTCGAAACCCGCACCGTAGAAGCTCATCAGCTGGGCGAAGACCTCCACGTCGTCGAGCTGGGCCGGGTGCTGGACCAGCCGCGAGGTGACGTCGTCGCCGGGGTGTTCCCGTTTGAGCCGGATGAGTTCGAGCAGTGCCTCTTTCAGCATCGGCATCGCCTGGGCGCTCTTGACGGTGTCGAAGCGCGCGGCCATGCCCGCCGCGACCCGGCGGCCGATGTCCTCGGGGCAGCCGACGATCTGGTTGAGCACCTCGAGCACCAGCGGGAAGGCGTACTGGGTCACCAGGTCGGCCTGCCCGGCCCGGCAGAAGGTGTTGATCAGGGTGATGGCGATCTTCTCGACCATCGGGTAGATCGATTGGACGTCGATGGCGTCGATGGCGGCCGCGGACGCGCTGCGGTAGCGCGCGTGCACGGGCCCGTCGTTGTTGCGGGCGGCGGGGAGCCAGGCCATCATCGGTAGCACGGGGCAGTTCTCCGGCACGGTCTTCTGCCAGGCGCGCGGATCGGCCGGGAAATGATTGGGGTCGTTGAGGATTCGCACCGCGGTGGAGTAGCCGATCACCAGGGTGGCCGGCACGCCGGGGGCCAGCTCGACCGGCGCCAGCGAGCCGTACCGGCGGCGCATCTCGCGGTAGGCCAGGTGCGGGTCGGCGACGAATTCCGCGGTGTAGAGCGGGATCCGCTCCTCGGTGTGGCCGGCCGGGCCGTGTTGGACGGGGCATACCCCCGGCGCCGCGGCGCCGGTCGGGAAGTGCGGTGTAGCCAAAGACGTGACTCCAGACGATGGAACAGTGTTCGACAAGGGGTGACGCATGCAGCTGTGAGCGCGTGCCACGGTGCGCACATGCCACGGTGCACACGCAACGGTGCACACCCAACGGTGCGCATGACGTGCCTGTGACATGACCCGCCTGTGACATGACCCTGATGGCCTACGTGCCCACCGTGGATCGTAGCCACACCGCTGCCCGCTCGCGCGCGGAACGACCACGGGGGCGCGGACTTCCGGCGGCGACGGACGTGTCCGTCCGTCGCCTGCCGACCCTACGTCGTGGCCGACGGAGCGGTGTCGGCGGGCTCCCGGACCGGAGGCTGTTCTCCGTTGGGCCCGAACACCATTCCGCGTTTCCACGCCCCGCGTTCGAACAGTCGTTGCAGCGGTGTGGCGAGCACGGTGGTGACGGTGGTCATCAGGGCCAGCACGGTGTAGAGCGCGGGGGTGATCAGCCCACTGGACAGGCCGATGCCGAGCAGGACCAGTTCCATCAATCCGCGGGCGTTGGCGAGGGCGCCCATCGCTCCCGCCTCCCGCCAGCCCATGCCCTGTGCGCGCGCGACCAGCCCGACCGCGCCGAACTTGCTCGCGAACGACACCACCAGCACCAGCGCGGTGACCGCGAGCACGTTCGGTGTGAAGATCAGGCTCAGCTCGGTGCTGAGGCCGGTGTGGATGAAGAAGGCGGGCAGCAGCAGATACGCCACCAGCGGCTCGAAGGCGCGGCGCAGCCCGGCCAGCAGCTCACCGCGGGGCATCACGACCCCGGCGACGAACGCGCCGAGCACCGAGTGGATGCCGACGAAGTCGGTGAACGCCGCCGCGGCCAGGACCACGAGCAGCACCGCCACCACGGGCGCCACCGGGAGCCCGCCGGTGGTCTCGTGGTCGCCGCGCCGAGGTGTCCAGGTCTCCAGCCGGGTCAGCAAACGACGGCCCGCGGTTGCCATGACGGCCAGATACAGCGCCCCACCGGCCAGCGCCAGGTACGCACCACCCGCGGAGTCCTGCGCGGTGGCCACGACGACGGCCAGCAGCAGCCACGCGCACAGGTCGTCCACGGCCGCGCAGGCCAGCGCCATGGTGCCGAGCCGGGTGCCGGTCAGCCCCGAGTCGTGGACGATCCAGGCCAGGATCGGGAACGCGGTGACCGCGACGGCCGCCGCCAGAAACAACGCGCCCTGCCAGGGCGAGACCGCGTCGGTGAAGTAGCCGCCCGCACCGACCAGCCACCAGCCGACCGACCCGCCGAGCACCATCGGCACCAGCACGCCGGTGGCCGAGGTGAGCCCGGCCTGGCGCAGATGGCCGCCGAGGATGGCGCGATCGAACGATGCGCCGACCAGGAACATGTACAGCACCAGCCCGAGCTGGCCGACGACCTGGATGGCCGTGGCGTTCGGATGCGGGACGGTGACGCCGTCGAGCACCACGTCGGTCGGGAAGAGCCGCTGCTGGAGCTCCGGCCACGCCGCGCCGAGCAGCGAGGGCCCGAGCAGGAACCCGGCGATCATGATCGCGACCACCTGCACCTGGCCGAGCCTGCGCAGCACCGGCCACAGCAACCGGTAGGCCAGCAGGATCACGACCAGTTGCAGGAAGAACAGCGTCGAGATCGCCAACGGTGAAGGCATGCGTGACTCCCGAACATCAGGGACGAGACCCGGCCCCGGGTGTCAGGACCGGGGCTCGAGCAGGTGATCCGGCGGAACGAGGTCGGGATCGAAGGACTCCCGGACGAAGCACAGCGGCCGGTCCTGCACCACCATGAGGTAGCTGCGGGCCGCGCACGGCCGTCCGTCCGGCCACCGCCGCAGACCCGCCCACAGGATGCGCCTGCGCTGGGCGACGCCGCGGGCGATCAGTCCCGCGCCGATGGGCACCCGCACGTCGTCGAGGCCGGTCGCCGCGGCCGGGCCGCGCACCGCGACGACGTGGTTCACCGAGGCCAGGCGCTGGTCGGCGGTGACCAGCGCCGAGCGCCGCAGCAGCACACGCTCGGCGCCGGGCACCCGCAGCGCGTCGGTGACGTGCTCGGGCAGCCGCCGCGCAGGCACCTCGATCTGGCGGCGCACCCGCACCAGCAGCGGAGCGCCGAGGATCGCCTCCAACGACGACATGGTGAAGCCGTCGCCGGCCAGCAGCACCCGGGTGAGCGGGTCGGCGAAACCGGCGATGGCGCCGGCCGCGCTCACCGCCCGGCCACACCCGCCGCTTTGGGCGGGATGACCGGCCGTGCGACCGCCGCGATCTCCTCGGCGGTGCGCGGGCGCCCGGTGAGGCCCAACACCGGTTCGGTGGTGATCCGCACGCCGTCCATCACCGTGTCGGCCAGTGGGTCGCGCCAGTGGTCCCAGACCACGGACATGTCCAGGTGCCCCATGTATTCGAGGTTGGCCGACTCGTCGTGCAGGCGTTCGGCTTCGGCGACGATGGCCTGGGTCGAGGTGCGCTGCTGCGAGCCCGCGGACTCCTCGACATCGGTCAGGCCGGCCATGATCCGGGTGAACGACACCTCCGGGGTGTCGCCCTCGTGCACCTCGGTGAGCTTTGCGGCGTGCGCGAAGTACTCCTCGGAGCCGATGTACTGCTCGTACATCCGCGACACCAGCACCAGGAACCGCGAGTACGCCCGGCGGGCGGTGTGCTCGTAGAAGGCCAGCGCGTCCTGCTCGCTCATCTCGCCGCGCAGACTCGTGGCGATGGCGGCCGCGGCGACGAGTCCCCCGTAGGTCGCCAGGTGCACACCGGTGGACAGCAGCGGGTCGAGGAAGGCCGCGGCGTCGCCGACGATGACGTAGCCGGGCCCGGCGAAGCGGTCCGACACGTACGAGTAGTCCTGCTCGGCCCGCACCTCGGCGACCTGCTCGGCGCCCGCGAGCAGCTCGCTCATGGCCTTGCTCGCGGCGATCGTGTCGCGGTAATAGGTGTCACGGCCCTTGGTGCGCAGTGCCTCGCCCGCCGTGCGCGCCGAGATCACGTAGCCGACGCTGAACCGGCCGTCGGACAACGGGATGTGCCAGAACCAGCCGCCCTCGGGCGTGGAGACGACGTTGATCGCGCCCTCGGGACTGTCCGGATGCAGATGGGCGCCGCGCCAGTACGACCAGACGGCGACGTTGCGAAACGCCGGGTGCTGCCTGCGCATCCCGAATCGCCGGTTGGCCAGCAGGCCGTAGCGTCCCGAGGCGTCGACGAGGAAATCGCAGGGGATGGTGCGGATCTCGTCCTCCCCGGCGGCTTTCCACTCCACCGCCACCGGGCGGTCGCCCTCGAACACGACGTCGGTGACGGTCGCGCCTTCGATCACGGTGGCGCCCTGCTCGGCGGCGTTGCGCAGCAGGATCTCGTCGAAGGCGGCGCGCTCGACCTGATAGGACCAGGCTTCGGCATCCACCAACTGCGACCAGTCCAGTAGCCAGTTGTCGTCCTGCCACTGGAAATAGCCGCCGCGCTTGATCTGGAAGCCGTGCGCGGCGACCTTGTCGTACGCCCCCGACAGACGCAACGTGGACAGGCAGGAGGCCAGCAGCGATTCACCGATGTGATAGCGCGGGAACCGATCCCGTTCCAGCAAGGTCACCCGGATACCCGCCCGGGCGAGCAGGGCGGCGGTGGTGGACCCGCCCGGCCCTCCACCGACGACGACGACGTGCGGATTGTTCCCCATAGCACTCTCCCTGACCTTGCCGACGAACGAACGTGCGCAGTCCACTTCCGGCCGCCGCGCTGCGCGGACCGCGCCGGAAACACCCCTTGCCACTCAGTAGCTGAGCGGTTTGCGCACGAGTAGAAGTGTAGCCATCCATACCGAAAGCTCAAGGCGTAGAACGCATTTGGTTGTGCATCTGCAAGCACACCGAAGGATAGCCGCGCGACAGCGCGAAACGCCCGGGCGCGAGCGGCGAGAGCACCGGCTCCGGCGTCGGACATCAGATTGTCGGCCGATCGAGGACACCCCCGTCGGCGTCATCGGCGCGCAGGAGCGGCGCACCGGAATCCTCGGTGTCGGATGAGCATCACCCCCGCTCACTCGCCTCCAGGGTACGGCCTCGGCCACGGCCGCACCGGCACATCACGGGGATCGGCGGTGGCTTCGCCGCGCCGCTCCCCGTGGAGTCGCGGCGGTGTAAAGCCGTGGACGACGGCCGCGCCGGCCGCCGCCACCGTGGCGGCCACCGCGCGCTCCGCGTCGGATACCGAGCACCGGCCCAGACCGCACGCGGTCGCCACACCGAACGCCGTGCGTCCCGCGCCCTCCTCGAACAGCGCCAGGGCGCGAACACTGTCGGGCTCCGACTGCGGCGACGCCACCCCGGCGATCAGCCGCCAGGCGGGATCGAGCCGCCGCAGCGGCGCATAGAAGCCGGGGTCGAGCGGCGCGGGCGCGGCGCCGTACGCGCACGGTACGTGGACGGCGGGCAGGCCGACCTCCCGCTGCGTCAGCAGCCGTCCGAGCCGGTCGAGCAGTCGCGCCGCGGGCGCGAGACTCCGTGGGGCCAGCAGGCTTTCGTGCTTGTAGTCGCCGTAGCACAGGTGCACGACCACCGCGGCGCCGAGCTCGTGCAGCCGCCCCAGCAGGTGCGCGAGCTGCCGGGCCACCGGCCCCGCGGCGGCCCATCCCAGGCCCAGCTCGTCGGCTTTGACGACGCTCAGCAGCGCGAACGGTGATTCCAGCTGCCACACCACGCGATCTCCGTAGCGTTCGGTGATCGTGGTGACCTCGCTCAGCGCCGCGTCGGTGAACACCGGCAGCTGCCGCAGAGCGGTCGCCAGCAGCGGTGCGCGGCGCAGGGCGCGGCCGACCGGAATCCCGGTGCCCACCGCCGCGCCCGCGAAGACGAACATCGCCAGATCCAGCGGATTGGGCAGGCTGATCTGCAATTTGGTGCCCGCGAGTTCCGGGCGGCGCGCCCGCACCGCGTCGAAGGCCGCCACCACCTGCCCGATCCGCTCCACCCGATCCATCGCGACGTGCCGGGGCTCCAGCCGGGCGCCGGGTTTCAGCCCGTAGCTGGGAAAGTCGCCGTAGTCGTCGTACCCGCCCGGCCGGACCACCGTGAGGACGTCGGTGTGACGGGCACGGTCGAGGAGATAGCCGAGGATCCAGTCCGGATCGAGGTCGCACGGCAGCGCGGTCACCGGCCGTCCCGCGCTGTGGTCGGCGAACCAGTCGAGGACGGCGGCATCGCCGGTGGTCAGTTCGGCGGGCAGACTGCCGACGTGATGCACGTATCTGGTCATGCGTGTCCTCCATATCCGCTGCACACTCCCCCACCATCATCGCAACGGCAGCCGAAACGCACTGCCGGGAACGCGAATTCGCAATCTCGGCCACAGAACCGTTGACACCGAGCGGATTTCCGTGCTCCGCAGCGGCCGAACCGCCACGAGGCGACGCGGGACAGGGGGCGGTGGACAGCCGGGTACGGCCCGGGCGGAGTCCGCACCGACCGCACTCCCGATGTGAACCAGCTAACATTCAGCACCGAATCGCGATAGGGTATGCGCATCCGGCGATACGTACCGCTCACGCGGGTACTCGAGAACGGAGGAACCGATGACCGCTGCCGCGCACCAGGAGCACACCGATCACGGCCACGTCCACGGCGAGGGCTGCGGACACGTGGCCTTCCCGCACGCCGACCACATCGACTACGCCCACGACGGACACATCCACCGCGCCCACGACGGCCACTTCGACGAGTGCGAACCCACCGGTCACCGCACCCACGAGGCCCACGACCACCGGCACGGCGAGGGCTGCGGTCACGTCGCGGTCCCGCACGGCGACCACGTCGACTATCTGCACGACGGCTGCCGCCACGCCGCCCACGACGACCACTACGACGAACACTGATCGCTCGCCGAGCGCGCGCGCGGGCCGCCCGGCCGGCCCGCGCGCACCCGCGCACGACTCCGGCCGGGCGCTCCCTCGCGCGGCGCGGCGCTACCGGCCCAGCAATCCCTCGGCGAGCGCGCGACCGAGGCGCAGCGGCTCCACCGAGTGCTCGAGCTTGGAGCCCGCGAGCGCGCCGTCGTAGATCAGCTGGATGCGCCGGGCCAGCTCGTCCGGCTCCGCCGCGCCACACTCGGCCAGCAGGGCGGTGAGGGTCGCACGGACCCACCGGCGGTGCTCGATCACCGGCGCGAGCGCCTGCTCGGGAAACTCGGTCGCCGCATTGGCGTATTGACAGCCACGGAAGCCCTTGCCCGGCGCGGAGGCCAGCGCGAGATCGAAGAAGGCCAGCACCCGGTCGGCCGGGTCGGCGAGGTCGGCCACCGCCGCGTGCCACCGCTCGCGGTCGCGGTGGTCCAGGTGCTCGAGATAGGCGAGCACCAGCCCGTCCTTGGATCCGTAGCTGGAGTACAGGCTGGCCCGCGCCACCCCCGCCTCGGCGAGCACCCGGTCGATCCCCACCGCCCGGATGCCGTGTCGGGCGAACAACGTGGTGGCGGTGTCGAGCAGGCGTTGCGCGGGACTCGGCCTGGTCCGTCGGTCCGCGCTCGTCGCCACGGTTTCGGTCGACGTGGTCACCGCTCCACGATAACGCACCCCGCCCGGTAGACAGACCGGTCTATCTGTGTTTAGGGTGGGGGCGTGACCCGCAGCCTCCTCACCCGCCGCCTGCACGTGGACCTCGTGCGCGTGGCCGGCGCAGGCTGTCCCGCCACACGCTGACCGTCCATCGACGACGTCGCCTCCCGGTTCTCGCGCGCGGTTCGCCGAGGCCGGTTCCCCTTCGCACGCCAATCCTGTTTCTGTGAAAGGCATTTCCCCATGTCGCTGTACCTGTATGAACTCGTGCCCGCCATCGATCCCGGCAAAGCCGTCGACGAACTGGCCCGTCGTTTCGGCGAGGCGGGCGGTGAGCTGATCGAAGCCCAGGTGACCGGTGACGCCGGGCGGATCTTCGCGATCGCGGAGTTCGAGTCCTGTCGCGGGACCCGGCTCGAGCCCGACGGCGCACTCGGCGACATCGACGGACCGCACGAGGTCCGGCTCGTCGGTGCCGAACTGGCGCAGCTCAAGGCCGCCCGGCCGGCGGCGGGCTACCTGGTGGAGTGGGACATCCCCGCCGAGATCGACATGGAGACCTACCTGGCGCGCAAGAAGGCCAACTCACCCAAGTACGCCGACGTGCCCGAGGTCGATTTCCTGCGCACCTACGTTCGCGAGGACATGGACAAGTGCCTGTGCTTCTACGACGCCCCCGACGAGGCGGCGGTGCGGCGGGCCCGCGCGGCCGTGAGCACCCCGGTCGACCGCCTGCACGCGCTCACGGACCCCAGGACATGACCGCCGTGCTCACCGCCCGCACCGAAGCCGCGGCGTTCGTGCGCGACCGGGCCGCCGCCCTCGACCGCGGCGTAACCGACGTGCGCACCGATCTCGCCGCACTCGGCGGCCTCGGTCTGCTCGGAATCGGATTGGGCGAGCGGGGAATCGGCGAGATCGTCGCGGTGATCGAGGACGTGGCGGCCGAGAGCCTGACCGTCGCGTTCTCGCTGTGGGCGCAGCGGATGACCATCGAGTACGTCGCCCGCGCCCCCGAGCCGGTGCGCAGGGCACATCTCGGTGGGCTGGTCAGCGGTCGCACCGTCGGCGTCACCGCCATGGCCGCGGCGCTCAAGCATCTGGCCGGGCTCGGTGAACTGCCGCTGGCGGGGGCCCGCGACGGCGACCGATACCGGGTGACCGGGCCGATCGCCTGGGCGTCCAACGTGTTTCCCGACGCGCTGATCGTGTTTCCGTTCCGGGACGAACAGGGGTGCGGGCGCGTCGCCTGCACCCGCGCCGACGCGGCCGGAGTCGAGGTGCGTCCCTGCCCGGAGCTGCTCGCCCTGGGCGCGACCGCCTCCACCTCGCTGCGGTTCACCGACGTGACGGTACCGGCGGCACAGTGCCTCACCGCGGATCTGCCCGCCTTCGGCGCCGCCATCCGGCCGACGTTCCTGCTGTTGCAGTCGGCGTTCTGCACCGGCATCGCCCGCACCGCGCTGGCCGAGTCCGCCGGGCTGCTCGACGGGATCGGCGCGCAGTTCCGGACCGATCACGACGCGCTGGCGACCCGGCACGCCGACGTGCGCGCCCGGCTGCACGACTATGCCGCCGATCCGGCCGTGCCCGACGGCGCGGCACTGCTCACGGTGCGCCTGGACGCGGCGCGCCTGGCCGTGGACGCGACCCGGCTCGAGTTCGCCCTTCGGGGCGGGGCCGGGTACGCGACCGCGGGCGCCACGAACCGGCGGTTCCGGGAAGCGGCCTTCCTGCCGATCCAATCTCCTTCGGAAGGGCAATTGCGATGGGAACTCTCGCGGTACAGGTGAGCGGCGGCCGCAAGTCCTACCCCGGCCGCCCGACGCCGGTACTCGACGGGATCGACCTCGCGGTCGCCGCGGGCGAGACCCTGGCCGTGCTCGGCGCCAGCGGTAGCGGCAAGTCGACGTTGCTGCGGGTTCTGGCCGGGCTGGACCGCCTCGACGGCGGCACTGTCGACTGGTCCGGGTCGCCGGTGCCGCCCGCCACCGGCACGGTGTTCCAGCAGCCGCTGCTGATGCCCTGGCTCACGGTGGGCGACAACATCCTCTTCGGCGGCCGGTTCGCCCGGCACCGCGAGGGTTTCGACGCCGCGCACGCACGCGACCTGCTCGGCCGCTTCGGGCTCGGTGCGCTGGCGGAGCGGTATCCCGATGAGTTGTCGGGCGGGCAGGCGCAGCGGGTCGCGGTGATCCGCGCTGCCGCGGTGCGGCCCCGGCTGCTGCTGCTCGACGAGCCGTTCAGCGCGCTCGACCCGGCCGTGCGCGCCGATCTGCAGGACTGGCTGCGCGGGTTGGTGCGCGAATTGTCCTGCGCCACCGTGCTGGTCACACACGATGTGGACGAGGCCCTGCGGGTGGCCGACCGGATCGTGCTCATCGGGCCCGGCGCCGCGGTCCGCGAGGACCTGCGGGTGACCGGCGAGGACCCGGCGCACGTGCGCGAGCGCATCGTCGCCGGTTACCGGGAGACGGTGGTGCCGGCATGAGCGGACTGTCCCGGCGGGCGCTGCTGTGCGGGTGCGCCGGACTGGTGGCGGCGGGCGGTGTGGCCGGCCTGACCGACCTGGCCCGGGCCGCGGGGGGCGACCGCGTCGACACCACCGGCCCGCTGCGCATCGGCTACCTGCCGATCACCGACGCCGCCCCGCTGCTGGTCGCGCACGGCGCGGGCACCGTCGCGCCCGGCACGGTGGCGGCGGCGAAACCGGTGCTGTTCCGCAGCTGGGCCGCGCTGGCCGAGGCCTTCCTGAGCAGGCAGGTGGACGTGGTGCACCTGTTGATGCCGATGGCGGTGCAGCTGCGCTACGGGCTCGGCGCCGACGTGCGGGTGCTGGGCTGGAACCACACCAACGGCTCGGCGCTCACCGTCGCACCGCACATCACCGAACCGGAGCAGCTGGCGGGCACGCAGGTGGCGATCCCGTTCTGGTGGTCGATCCACAACATCCTGATCCAGCGGTACCTGCGGGCGCACGGCCTGCGTCCGGTGATCCGGCGCGCGGCGTCGCGGGCCGATCGCAGTGTCGAGCTGATCGTGATGAGCCCGTCGGACATGGTGCCCGCGCTGGCCAACGGCTCGATCGCCGGCTACACCGTCGCCGACCCGTTCAACGCCGCGGCGCAGGTGCGCGGGATCGGCCGGATCCACCGCTACCTCGGCGACCTGTGGCGCGACCATGCCTGCTGCGCGCTGGTGGTGCATCAGGATCTGCTCGACCGGCGGCCCGAGGTCGCCCAAGCGCTCACCGACGGCATCGTCGCCGCGCAACGCCGCATCGACACCGACCGTGCCGCGACCGCGAAACTCCTCGCGGGCACCTATCTTCCGCAGCCGCTGCCCGCGATCACCACCGCCCTCACCTATCCGCAGCCGCCGCCGCTGCGGCACCCGGACTGGCAGCCGCAGCGCATCGGGTTCCAGGCGTTCCCGTTCCCGAGCTTCACCGCGGCGCTGGTCGCGGCCATGCCCGACACCGTCGTGGACGGCGACACCCGGTTCCTGTCCCGCCTCGACCCCGACCGCGTGCACGGCGAGCTGGTCGACGACCGATTCGTCCGCACCACCCTGGCCCGGGCAGGCGGCCCCGCCGCCGTCGGCCTGCCGGATTCGCTGACCCGCACCGAGGAGATCGACCCGTCGTGACCATCACCACCGCTCCCGACACCGCGCCCGCCGTGGCACGGCGCCCCTCGGTCCTGCCGCGCCTGCTCGCCATCGCCGCCGCGCTGGCGCTGTGGTGGCTGGTCACCGGCGTGCTGGCCGGGCCCGAATCGCTGCTGCGCGACTTCGGGCCCCAGCACGTCCCCGGCGCGCTGCACGCCCTCCACGAGCGGGGTGTACTGCTGCCCGACATCGGCGTCAGCCTGTGGCGGCTGGTGCTCGGCCTGCTGATCGCCGTGACCGTCGGCGTGCCGCTGGGACTGCTGCTCGGCCTGCACGCGGCCACCGAGCACGCGCTCGCCCCGGTCGTGCAGTTCCTGCGGATGATCTCGCCGCTGTCCTGGGCACCGATCGCGGTGGCGCTGTTCGGCATCGGCAATCAGCCGGTGGTGTTCCTGGTCGCGGCGGCCGCGGTGTGGCCGATCGTGCTCGACACCGCCGCGGGCGTGCGCGCGATCGACCCGGGACTGTTGCTGGTGGCCCGGTCGTTCGGCGCCACCCGGCGCGAGCAACTCACCGCGGTCGTGCTGCCCGCGGTGCGCGGACCGGTGCAGTCGGGCCTGCGCATCGCGCTCGGGATCGCCTGGGTGGTGCTGGTCCCCGCCGAGATGCTCGGTGTGCGTTCGGGATTGGGCTATCAGATCCTCAACGCGCGGGACCAGCTGGCCTACGACCAGGTCATGGCCGTGATCGTCGTCATCGGCGCCCTCGGCTTCGTGCTCGACGGCCTGGCCAGGGCCCTGCTGGACCGCAGGCAGCCCGGCTGAGCCGCGCCCGTCACCCGACCACGGGCCTCCCGCGGAGCAGCCCGCCCAGCCGACGGGCATCGGCCGGGCGGGCTGCGGTCCGGTTCACCCGCGGCGATCGCCGGGGTCGGTTTCGGGGTTGTCGGGGTCGTCGGACGGGGGCACCGAGTAGCCGGTGACGTCCACGTCGAGGTTCTCCGGGGGAATGGGCTCGCCGGTCTCGGTCTGCTGGGGTGTGTTCTCCGGTGTGGTCACGTTCGGGGTGCTACCCGCTTTCGGCCACCTCACGCGCCGCCGATCCGGGTGCCGCGCCTCAGGGCTCACCCACCGCGCGGCGCAGGGCGGCGGCGAACTCCTCGTTCTGCCGCTGCGACACCGCCGCGGACACGATGGCCTGCGAGCCGTGGAATGTCCCCGGCCACTGGTGCAGTTCCACCGGGACACCGGCCCACAGCAGCCGCAGCGCGTAGTCGATGTCCTCGTCGCGGTTGGGGCAGTACTCGGCGGTGGCGATGTAGGCGGGCGGCAGGCCGGACAGGTCGGTGGCCCGCGCCGGCGCCGCGTAGGGCGTGGCGGGCGTGCCCTGGAGGTAGTACTCCCACATCTGGGTGACCTTCGACCGGTTCAGGAAGGGGGTATCGGTGAAGTTGCGGGCCGACCAGCTGCGCTGGCGGTCGTCGAGTCCGGGCTGGTTGAGCAGTTGCAGGCAGATCGGCGGCCCCTGTTCGTCCCGCGCCCGCAGCGCCACCGAGGCCGCGATACCCGCCCCGGAGCTGTGCCCGCCGACCGCGATGCGGGCCGGGTCGATGCCGAGTTCGTCGGCGTGTGCGGCGGCCCAGGTGAGCACGGCGTACATGTCGTCGTGGGCGGCGGGGAACGGATGCTCGGGGGCCAGGCGGTAGCCGACCGAGATCACCGTCGCGCCCGAGCCGTCCGCCAGCCGGGTGGCCCAGGGGTGCTCGGTGTCGAGGTCGCCCATCACGAAGCCGCCGCCGTGCGCCCACACGATCGCCCCGCGCGCGTGCTGGGGCCGGTAGATCCGCACCGGGACGGCGGGCTCGCCGGGCACGGTGCGGTCCTCGATGTCGAGGTGCGCGGCGATGTCGGCCGGTACCGCCGCGGCCAATTCGGCCAGTTGCCTGCGCGCCTGGGGGATATCCGACAGGTCCGACGGCGGGAACAGCGGGAGGAAGGGTTCGAGTTCGGGGTCCATGCCGATCATCGTCGCGAGTCCGGCGTCGCGAATCAGCCGCCGGGCGTCGCGCATTCGCGGCTCCCGGCGCGACGGATGCCGCGTACCCTGCCTGGCATGGATGCTCTCGTCGTCCGGCTCGCGCAACTCGACGTGGATGCCGCGGGCGCACTGCGTGTCGTCATGTTCTACGACACCCTCATGCGCCGCCGGGTCGATCTGCCCGCGCTCGCCCGCGCCTCGGCCGCGCTCGCCGAATGCGTGGCGGGCATCCGCTTGCACGGCACCGGCCGGGTCATCCGATTCGGGCCGGACGGCCGGTCCGCGCAGACCCCGCCGCCCGCCGCGGCCGGTACGCCCGTCACCCTCGACGACGAGGAGATCGGCACGGTGTGGCTCGAACGCACCGGCGCGTCCCGTGCGCTCGACGAGATGCTGTTGGACCGGTTCGCCCTGGCCGTCGCGACGGTGGTCGAACGTTACGGGCCGGCGCGCACGACGATGGCCGATCCGGCGCTGGTCGAGCTGGTGATCGGCGCCGACAGCGACGAGGCGGCACGGGCGCGGGCGCTGCGACTGCTCGGTTTCGCCGCCGACCTGCCGGTGCGGGTGGCCGCGGTGCGCTCGCCGCAACCGCTGGACCGGATCGGCGGGTCGGTCTGCCCGGGCAGACCGGTGAAGGCGGCGACGGTCGGCGGCGTGGGCGTCCTGCTCGCCACCACCTTCGACGCGACCGGGTTCCCACCAGACACCCTGGCCGGTCTCGGTACCGCCGCCGAGCTCGGCCGCGCCTGGTGGGAGGCCCGCACGGCATTGCGCTTCGCCACCGCGCGCAGGCCGGTGGTCGACTTCGGCGATCTCGGCTCGCTGGCGCTGCTGGCGCAGGTGCCCCGGGACGCGTTGCGGGACAATGCCGATGTGGCCGCGGTGGCCGCGATCGCGGCCGACCGGGACGCCCTCGACACCCTGGACGCCTATTGCGCCACGGGGTCGGTGCGGCGGGCCGCCGATCTGCTGCACCTGCACCACAGCAGCGTCGCCCGCCGGGTCGAGGCGCTCGGCCGCGGGCTCGGCATCGACCTCACCGAGCCCACCGGCCTGCTCCGCGCCCGGCTCGCCCTGGCCGCCTGGCGGCTGCTGGCGGACTGAGCGCGGCCGGTCAGGCGGGTTCGATCAGCTGGATGTCCAGCTCGATCCGCACGGAGTTGGCGAGCAGGCCCGGCGCGGTGGGACCCACGCCGAGGGCGGTGCGGTCGATCACGCCGGTGGCCGAGAAGCCGGCGTGCCGGTTGCCGGTGCCGGGGAATTCCTGGACGCCGCCCCACTCGACCTCGAGTTCGACCGGGGTGCTGCGCTCGCCGAGGGTGGCGACGCCGGCCACGGTGAACGTCTCGGCCACGCGCACCGGGCTGTCGGCACGGAAGGTGAGGGTGGGCCGGTTGGCGACGTCGAGGAAGTCGGCGGCGCGCACGTGGGCGTCCCGGTCGGGGTTGCCGGTGTCGAAGGAGTCGAGGTGGATGGTGGCGCCGACGGTCGCCGCGCCGGTCTCGTCGACGACGAACTCGGTCTCGAAGCGGGTGAAGCGGCCGCGCACCTTGGCGATGCCGAGATGCCGGATGGTGAAACCGACCGCGGAGTGGGCCGTGTCGAGTGCCCAGGAACCGGTCTTCAGCAGGGTGTCGTTCGTGCTCGTGGTCATGGCTACCACCGTGGCCCCGGCGGGACCGGCCACCAAGGCCGCCGTTTTCCTGGACCTGACAGGGCCAGGATCACGGTGCCGGGAGCGGGCATGATGGAGCCGTGACCGCGAACAGGTTCGCCGAGTTCCTCGTCGCCCGCCGCGCCGAGCTGCGGCCCGCCGATGTGGGCCTGCCGGAGGCGGGCAGGCGGCGCACGCCCGGACTGCGCCGCGAGGAGGTGGCGGTGCGCGCCGGAGTGAGCGTGGACTATCTCGCCCGGCTCGAGCAGGGCCGCGACACCAACCCCTCCCTCGCGGTCGTCGACGCGCTGGCGGACGCGCTGCTGCTCGACGAGGCCCAGCGCCGGCATTTCGGCCTGCTCGCGCTGACCGCGGGCAAAGAGGACCGCTGCCCGGGCGCGGCGGCAGCCACGACCGCGGTTCCCGAGACCGTCCGCACCGTGGTCCGCGCCCTCGATCCCACCCCCGCGTTCGTACTCGGCCGCGGCCTCGACGTCCTCGGCCACAACGACGCCTGGGCCGAGCTGGTCGCACCGCTCGGGCTGCTCGATCCGCCGAACAATCTGGCGCACTGGGTCTTCCGGCACGAGGATGCCCGCCTAGTGCTGCGCAACCGGGCCGCGGTCGCCGACGGCGTCGCCGCTGCCCTCTACCGGGCGACGATGCGCTGGCCCGCCGACGAGCGACTGCGGCGCGCGGTCACCGAACTGCGTGCCGTGCCGGAGTTCGCCCGGCGCTGGCAGCCCCGCCTGGCCGCCGACCAGCCGCCCGCGCCCCTGCGGCTGGACCACCCGGTGCACGGGGCGCTCACCCTCACGGCGGAGACGCTGGAGACCCAGCGGGACCAGACCGTCGTGGTGTGGCTGCCGGACCGCGCGCTGCCCCGCGAGCCCGGCCTGCGCCTGATCCGCACCGCCGGTGAGGCCAGCGCCTGAGGCATCGAATCCGATTGCCGCCGACCGGGTGTCGCTGCGCCGGAATCGCGGTCCGGCCGATTAGAGTCGAGGCGGCCGCGCGCGTGGCGGCGTTGTCGCGGCCAACGGGGAAGGATCCGCCCTCCCTCTCGACCTGGGGAGGGCGGATCATCCGATTCTTCCGGGGGAAACCATCCGTTAGCCCAATGGTAACCAGACGCAATGAAGGATAGCCTGACCTGGCTATTCAGGGGGCGCCAAGAGTTCTACCATCGGCCTCGAACACCCCCGTCGGCCAGTCGGCCGCGGGATCTTCGACGGGCACGGAGGAATTCATGACCACGATGGAAATGCCTCACGTCAGCGAATGCACGGTCAGCGACTGTTCGTACAACCACGACGGCTGCCATGCCTACGCGATCAACGTCGCCGGGCAGAACGGTTCCGCCGACTGCACCACCTTCATCCCTCTCTCGGCCAAGGGCGGACTGGACCGCGTCACCTCGATGGTCGGCGCCTGCCAGCGCGTCGACTGCACCCACAACCAGAACCTCGAGTGCACCGCTCCAGAGATCCGTGTCGGCCTCGGCGCGAGCGACCACTCCGCCAACTGCCTGACCTACTCCCCCGCCTGACCTCTTCCCCTCTCGGCCTCCGGTACCGGACGGGCAGCCCGCGATCGGGCTGCCCGTCCGTCGTCTCCGGGCCGGTATCGTCGAGAGCCCAAGCGGCGGACGGGGGGCCGTGCGCTCCGCCGAGTCACCGAGGATCCCGTTGAAGTACCTCCCCCGCGTCATCCTGTTCCTCGCGGTTCCCGCGCTGCTGTTCGTGTTTCCGTGGTGGACGCTGGTCGCCGCCCCGTCCGGTGGCACCGGTGCGCTGTTCGCCCTCGGCACCGCCGCGTGCGTCCTCGGTGCGCTGACCCTGCCCGCCGCGATGGTGCTCGGGCACGGTCCGCGTCAGTCCGACGCCGCGGCCCTCCTCGGCGACACGCTGCTCGGCGTCGCGTGGGTGTTCTTCACCTGGTCGGCGCTCGGCGCGGTGGTGAATGTCGCGCTCGGCGCGGCCGGGATCGCGGGCCACGCCGGTCCGGTCGCGCTCGCCGTGCTGGTGATCGCGTCGGCGCTGATGTGCTACGGGCTCGCCGAGGCGGCGCGGGTGCCGCGGGTGCGCACCCGCGAGGTCCCCATCGCGGGGCTCGGGCGCGGGCTGGACGGCGTGCGGCTGGTGGTGATCACCGACACCCACTTCGATGCGCGCAACCGGGTCCGCTGGTCGCGGCGCGTGGTCGAACTGATCAACGCGCAGCAGCCCGACATCGTCTGTCACGCCGGTGATCTCGCCGACGGCTCGGTCGAGCGGCGCCACCCGCAGGTGGACCCGTTGGAGAAGGTCGCCGCGCCGCTCGGGCGTTTCTACATCACGGGCAACCACGAGTACTTCGGCGACGCGGCGGGCTGGATCGCGCACATGAGCTCACTGGGCTGGCAGCCGCTGCGCAACGCGCACGAGGTCCTCACCCGCGCCGGGGACAGCCTGGTGCTGGCGGGCATCGACGACCCGACCGGCGTCGTGCTGCCCGGCCACGGGCCGGATCTGCGCGCGGCGCTCGACGGCGCCGACCCGGCGTTGCCGGTGGTCCTGCTGGCCCATCAGCCCCGCCAGGTCGCCGACGCGGCGGCCGCCGGGGTGGCCCTGCAGATCTCCGGGCACACCCACGGCGGCCAGATCTGGCCGTTCCACTATCTGGTCCGGTTGGAGCAGCCGGTGGTGGCCGGGCTGAGCAGGCACGGCGAACACACCTGGCTCTACACCAGCCGCGGCACCGGGTACTGGGGACCGCCGCTGCGGGTGTTCGCGCCGAGTGAGATCACCGTGCTCGTCCTGCGCACGCACCCGGCCGTCACCCCGCGACGGGCACCTCGACCGCCCGCGGCGCGGTGACCGCGTCGGCCCTGGCTCGCCGCGCGGTCGAGGCGGCGAACCCCATCACCGCCAGCGCCGCCAGGGTGATCCCGGCGCCGACCCAGATCGGCGAGGTGTAGCCGAAGCCCGCGCTGATCGCCAGACCGCCGGCCCAGGCGCCCAGCGCGTTACCGAGATTGAAGGCGCCGATGTTCGCCCCGGAGGCCAGCGTCGGCGCGCCGGCGGCGTAGTGCATGATGCGCGTCTGCAAGCCGGGTACGGTCCCGAAACTGAAGCCGCCCATCAGGATCAGCGCCGCGACGGTCGGCACCGGATGGGCGGCGACCGACGCGAACACCACCAGCACGACGGTCAGGGCGGCGACGAAGCCGAGCAGGGTGCCATCCAGGGACCGGTCGGCCAGCCGCCCGCCCGCCCAGTTGCCCACGAACAGCCCGAGCCCGAACAGCACCAGCAGCCACGGCACGGTGCTCGCGGCGAACCCGCTGACCTCGGTGAGCGTGTAGGCGATATAGGTGAACGCGCCGAACATGCCGCCGTAGCCGAGCACCGTGACGATCAGCGACAACCACACCTGCCCGGAGGTGAAGGCGCGCAGTTCGGCGCGCAACCCCGGTGCCGCGCCCGCCGCCCGCGCTCCCGCCGTGGCGGGCACCAGCACCGCGATGCCGATCAGCGCGAGCACGCCGATGGCGGTGATGGCCCAGAACGTCGCCCGCCAGCCGTGTTCCTGGCCGAGGAAGGTGCCGAACGGGACGCCGAGCACGTTGGCGACGGTGAGACCGGTGAACATGACGGCCACCGCACCGGCCTTCTTCGCGGGGGCGACCAGGCTCGCGGCGACCACCGCACCGATGCCGAAGAACGCGCCGTGGCACAGTGCGGCCACCACGCGTCCGGCCATCATCGTCTCGTAGGTCGGCGCGAGTGCGGAGAGCGCGTTGCCGAGGATGAACAGCCCGAGCAGCCCGAGCAGTACCGCTTTGCGCGGCAGCCGGGTGGTGGCGGCCGTGAGCCCGAGCGCACCGACCACCACGCTCAGCGCGTAGCCGGAGATCAGCCATCCGGCCGCGGCCTCGGTGACCCCGAAGTCGGCGGCGACCTCGGGCAACAATCCCATGATCACGAACTCGGTGAGCCCGATTCCGAAGCTACCGATCACGAGAGCGACAAGCCCGATGGGCATGATGCGACTCCTGTAGAGTGGAAGAACTTAGTTGCAAACGCCGCTTACTTGCAGACGCCTTAATTTGCGGAAGCAAGCTCAATAGTTGCACGCGCTGGATACTTGCGCAAGCAACGATCGTGTGGAGGAGGTCACCGTGGGCATCGGCGACGACGCGGTCGAGGTGCGGGCGCAGGGGTGGCGCACGCTCGCGGCCCTGCACGCCCTCATCGAGTCGGCGCTCGAACGCGAACTCGCCGCGGTCGAGTTGTCGGTGGTCGAGTACACCGTGCTCGACGCGCTCAGCAGGCAGGACGGCTGGCACATGCGCATGCAGCAGCTCGCCCGCGCGACCGCGCTGAGCCCGAGCGCCACCACCCGCCTGGTGAACCGCCTGGAGAATCGCCACCTGCTCCAGCGGGTGCTGTGCGCCGACGACCGCCGCGGCATCTACACCGAACTCACCGCGCCCGGCCGCGCTCTCTACGAACGCGCCAGACCCCTGCACGACGCCGCCCTGGAACGCGCCCTCGACGACGCCGCCGCCCAGCCCGAGCTGGCCCCGGTGGTGGCGGCGCTGCACGACCTGGCGCTGCCACGGGCTACGGCAACACCCGACTGAGCGTGTCCAGCGCTCCCGACCAGGCGTGGTCGGGCGGCGTGCCGTACCCGACCACGACCGCGTCGAGCTGTTCGGCGACCGCGTCCGGATGCCGGAACAGCGACAAGCCCAACAGCGCGAGCCCGTGCCAGGCGGCCGAGCGCAACACCTGCTCCTCGGCGCCCGGGGGCAACCGGACCACCGCGTGCAGACCCGCCGCGATACCGGTGACCCGGACGTCGGGCGCGTGCGTGGCCAGCGCGGCGACCAGGGCGTCGCGGCGTCGTCGATAGCGCAGGCGGGCGGTGCGCACGTGCCGGTCGTAGGCGCCCGAGCGCAGGAATTCCGCGAGCGTCAGCTGATCGAGCACCCCGCAGACGTCGTGCCCGCCGCGCGCGGCCACCACGTCGTCGACGAGGTCGCCGGGCAGCACCGCCCACGACAGCCGAAGCCCCGGCGCCAGTGACTTGCTGGCGGTGCCGAGATAGACCACCCGATCGGGGTCCAAGCCCTGGAGTGCGCCGACGGGTCTGCGGTCGTACCGGAACTCACCGTCGTAGTCGTCCTCGATCACCAGGCCGCCGGTGCGCCGCGCCCAGTCCACGACCGCCGTCCGGCGCTCGGGCGGCAGCGCCTCGCCCATCGGGAACTGGTGGGCGGGCGTCAGCAGCACCGCGCCCGCGCCGGTCACCGGCAGCGGACCCGGATCGGTGCCGCGGTCGTCGTAGGGCAGGGCGACGGTCCGCAGACCGGTGGCCGCCAACAGGTTCCGGTGTGCGCGCAGCCCGTAGGACTCGACGGCCACGGTGTGCACGCCGCGGGCGCGCAGCACCGCGCCGAGCACGGTCAGCGTGTGCGCGAATCCGCCGTCGATCACCACCCGCCGCGACTCGGCACGCACGCCGCGAGCCCGGGCCAGGTACCCGGCGAGCGCGGCGCGCAGGTCGGGCCGACCGCCCGGATCGCCGTAGCCGAAGGACTCGTGCGGCGCCGCCGCGACCGCGCGGCGGGCCGCCTTCAGCCAGTCCCCGCGCGGGAAGGCGGACACGTCCGGGCGGCCCGGCCGCAGGTCGTAGCGCGGCCGGGGGTGGGTCCGCGGGGGCGGCACCGCGCCGTCCGGTGCGGACACGCGGCGTTCGGCGACCCGGGTCCCGGCGCCCTGACGAGCGGTCAACCAGCCCTCGGCGACCAGGTCGGCGTACACGGCCGCGACGGTGTTGCGCGCGATGCCGAGGTCGGCCGCGAGCGTGCGGGAAGACGGCAGCCGGGTGCCCGCACCGAGCCGTCCGGTTCGCACCGCCTCGCGCAACGCGTCGGTCAACCCCCGGCGCAGGCCGGGGCCGGTGCGCTCGAGATGGAGATCGACGCCGGAAATGGCCCATTGTTCTGCCACAGGAATGGACCATATCCCTGGGCCGATTCTTTTCTACCGTCGAGGCATGACCACAGACACCGTCACCACCGAGAACGCCGCCGAACTCCCCGTCCGCCTGCGCTGGGCCGAGCACGTGCCCGACATCTACCGGGCCATGGTCGAGCTCGAGGGCGCGGTGCGCCGCAGCATCGAGCCCACCCTGCACGAGTTGGTGAAGATCCGTGCCTCGCAGCTCAACCACTGCGCCTTCTGCCTGGACATGCACACCAAGGACGCGCTGGCCGCGGGGATGCCGGTCGAGCGGATCATCCAGTTGAGCGCGTGGGAGGAGTCCCGGCACTTCTACACCGAGCGCGAACTGGCGGCGCTGGCGCTGACCGAGGCCGTCACCGTGCTCACCGACGGATTCGTGCCCGACGAGGTGTATGCCGAGGCGGCCGCGCACTTCTCCGAACCCGAACTGGCGACGCTGATCGCGGCCATCGCCACGATCAACGCCTGGAACCGCTTCGGCGTGACCTGCCGGATGACCCCGGGCCACTATCACCCCCGGCCGCACTGACGAGCCGTCTACTGTCAGGAAACGACGGTTAGAATCGGCGGATGGCCGAGCCCACGACTCCCGCCCGGGTGCACCGCGACACCGGCGATCCCGCGCCCGTGCAGCGGGAGGTGGTCGGGGAGCCGCCCACCGGCGGCGACCTGGAGGCCGCGATCGCCCGGCAGGTCCGGGCGTTGCGGCGCGCCGCGGGGCTCTCGGTCGCCGAGATGGCGGCCAAGGTCGGCATCTCCAAGGCGATGCTGTCCAAGATCGAGAACGCGCAGACCTCGTGCAGCCTGTCCACCGTGGCACGGCTGGCCGCGGGTCTGGACGTGCCGGTCACCTCGCTGTTCCGCGGCGCCGACAGCGCGCGGGAGGCGGTGTACGTGCCCGCGGGCAGCGGGGCGGTGATCGTGGGCCGCGGCACCCGGGTCGGCCACCACTACGAGCTGCTCGGCTCGTTGCGGGGGCAGCACAAGCGCCTCGAGCCGGTGCTGGTGACGCTGACCGAGTCCAGCGAGGTGTTCCCCCGCTTCCAGCACGCGGGCACCGAGCTGCTGTACATGCTCGAAGGCGTGATGGTCTACGGCCACGGCGACGCCGAATACACGTTGCGGCCCGGTGATTCGCTGTTGTTGGACGGCGAGGGCATCCACGGCCCGAACGACCTGGTGCGGCTGCCGATCCGCTTCCTGGCGGTGACGGCATACCCGGACAACCACGAGGAGACCTGACCGGGCCGGCCGGGTCCGCGACCCGGCCGGCCCGGCGCGGCAACGAGGTTCAGTCGACGCCCGCCTTGGCGGCATCGGCGGTGATGGACTCGGCCGCGGCCACCGCCTCGGCCGGTACGGGCGCAGGGGTCGCCACGGTCACGCTCTCCACCACGTAGGCGGTCTCGCCGTGGGTGGTCAGGTCGAGGCCGTCGCGTTCGTGCTCGGCGGGCACCCGCAACCCCATGGTCAGGTCGACGGCCTTGGCGATGACGACGGTGACCACGAAGGTGTAGGCCAGCACGGCCAGCACCGCGACGATCTGCCGCCACAGCACGTCCAGCCCGCCACCGTAGAACAGCCCGGCCACCCCGTTCGGCGCGGCCGGATCGGCGAGGAAACCGATCAGCACGGTACCCAGGACGCCCGCGACCAGATGGATGCCCACCACGTCGAGCGAATCGTCCACGCCGAAGCGGTATTTCAGCGACACCGCCAGGCAGCACACGCCGCCCGCGAGCGCGCCGATGAGCAGCGCGCCGATCGGCGCGACGGCGCCGCAGGCGGGCGTGATGCCGACCAACGCCGCGATCAGCCCGGAACTGGCGCCGAGCGAGGTCGCCCGCCCGGTCTCGAGCTTCTCCACCAGCAGCCACGCGCACACACCCGCGCACGCCGCCGCGATCGTGTTCAGCACGACCACCGCGGCGCTGTTGCCCGCGGCCAGCGCCGAACCGCCGTTGAAGCCGAACCAGCCGAAGAACAGGATGCCCGAGCCCAGCATGGTGAGCGGAAGGCTGTGCGGCCGGGGCGGATTCGGGAAGGTGCTGCGCTTGCCGAGTACCAGCACCAGCGCCAGCGCCGCGATGCCCGCGTTGATGTGCACGGCGGTGCCACCGGCGAAGTCGACGGCCTTCAGGGTGTTGGCGATCCAGCCGCCGGCCACCGCGCCGTCGGCGGAGTCGAAGGCGAACACCCAGTGCGCCACCGGGAAGTACACCAGCGCCGCCCACACGCCCGCGAACAGCATCCACGCGCCGAACTTCATCCGGTCGGCCACCGCACCGGAGATCAGCGCCACCGTGATGGCGGCGAACAGCAACTGGAATCCCGACACCAGCGCGGGCGGCAACGCCGGTTCGGCGGGCGCGGCGAGCAACTGCGCCGAGCCGAGGAACTCCAGCGGGTCGCCGAGCAGGCCGAGCCCGCCGAGCGAGTCGCCGAGTACGGCGGAGTAGCCGAACAGGATCCACAACACGCCCACCACGGCGAACGCGCCGAAGGTCATCATGGCCATGTTGAGGGTGTTCTTGATGCTGACCATGCCGCCGTAGAACATGGCCAGACCGGGCACCATCAAGCTCACGGCGGCGAATGCCGCCAGTATCCACGCGGTGTTCGCCGCGGCGATCGCTTCAGTCATCTCGTCCTCATCTCCGGTCGCGGATGGTTTTCAGTAGACGTCGGGCCGGGTTTCCGGCGACGTCGCTCGGGTGACGTTCGTGTGAATGCCGCCGTGTTCGGCCAGCCAGCGCACGCCGGGCTCCCTGGTGCGGGCCAGCCCCTTGTACTCGGCCATGTCGGCGGGTAGTTCGCGTAGCACGGCGTGCAGCCGCGCACCCCATTCGGGCACACTCGCGACCGCGCGGAACGGCAGCAGGTAGGTGCGGATCAGGAACATGATCGCGGCCGAGCAGGGCAGCCGGACCAGGTGCTGGACCTCGGTGCGCAGGAACAGCCGGTCGCCCACCTCGGTGAGCGGCCCCTCAGCCAGGGTCCGGCGGTCGCGTCCCCAGTCGGGATAGGTCTCGGTGGCGGTGTCGAGGCGGCCGTCCACGGTGAGTGTCCAGTTGGTGCGGCGGTAGCTCGCGCCCGGTTCCAGCCGCAGCAGGAAGTCGTGCGCGCGGGTGATCACCCGCTCCCGGTGGATGCGCGGCACCGGCCCGTGCACGCTGAGGAAGTTCATGCCCACGTCGAAGCCGAAGGACCAGTCGGCGGCGAAGGTCACCAGGCCCGCGTCGGCCCACAGTTGTCCTTCGCGCTGGTCCAGCAGCACCACGTCCTCCTGGATCTGGCTGCCGAGATACCGCAGCGGATCGGTCGGCAGGCTCGCCGGATCGCCGTGGACGAAGCGTTGGTCGATGCCGAGTTCGTGGTTGCGCCAGCGGTATTCGTCGCCGTCGCGGTCGAGGATCATCCGGTCCGGGTGGGCGGCGGCCAGATCGGCGAGGACGACCAGCAACGCCTCCCAGGCGGCCGGGACCATGTGCGGCAGCACCGCGTGCCGGGTCGGGTCGTCGGCGAGAATCCGCGCGCGGCAGTCCAGGTCGCGGTGGTAGTGGCGGTCGACGTCGACGCGGTGCGCGCCCCACGTCCCGGCGGCGGTGCGCACCGGCCTCCCGCCGGGTTCGACGTTGGTGCTGTAACGGTAGCGGTCCGCGGGCAGCGGGAACGGGTAGCGGGCGATGTCCTCGGCGGACACCGACAGGGCGGGTGAGGCGGTCATAGATCGAGCTCCAGATGTCCGGCGGCCGCCCGCGACACGCACGCCATCATGCTGTCGCCCGCGGCGCGTTCGTCGTCGGTCAGGTAACTGTCACGGTGGTCGATGGCCCCGGCCCGCACCGGAAGCCGGCATTCCCCGCACACTCCCCGGCGGCACAGGCTCGGCACGCCCGCGCCGTGCGCGTCGAGGACGTCGAGCAGGCCGGCGTCGGCCGGCACCCGCACGGTGGTGCCGCGGCGGCGCAGGTGGGCGGTGAACGGCGCACCACCGGCGGTGACCGGGAGGAAGGCTTCGGTGTGCACCCGCTCCCCCGGCCAGCCGGCCGCGTCCGCCGCGCGGCGGACGGCCTCGATCATCGGTTCGGGGCCGCACACGTACAGGTGGGTGCCCAGTGGGCTGTCGCGCAGCAGGGGGCCCACGGTGTCCCAGAACCGCTCCCGCGAGGTCACCCGGGTCAGCCGGTCACCGCACATCCCCGCCAATTCGGCGGCGTGCGGCGCGGATTCGGGACGGTGCACGTAGACGACCCGGAAGGAGCGGTCCCAGCGCAGTGCCGCGCGAACGTGCGACAAAATCGGGGTCACCCCGATCCCCCCGGCGAGCAGCAGGTGATGGTGGGCCCGGGCGACGGGGGCGAAGTCCCCGCGCGGCGGGCTCACGCGGAGACGTGCCCCGACCGGCAGCCGGTGCAGCCATCGCGATCCGCCGCGCCCGGCCGGGTCGAGCCGCACCGAGATGGTGTAGCGGCTCGGCGCCTCACCCGGTCCGGTGAGCGAGTAGGAGTTGCGCAGGCCCCGGCCCCAGGCGACCGCGATGTGGCCGCCCGGCGGGAAGGCGGGCAGCGGGGCGCCCGCGGGGTCGCGCAGCTCGAGTTCGCGGACGTCGGCGCACAGCATGCGGGCGGCGGCGACGACCAGCTCCAGGTCGGCGGGCATCACAACTCCTCCGCGTGGGGGTGGTATCCGAGGTAGGCGTGCAGCCGCGGCGAGAAGTGGTGGTAGACCGTCAGCGGCACACCGCATGCGGCGCAGCGGGTTTCCGCGCCGACGGCGGCGTCGGTGCGCGAGGTGGTCCGGCAGTGGGCGCAGTAGAGGTCCCGCGCGCCGCCGTCGGCCGGGCCCGCGGTGACGATCTCGGACTCGATCGCGCCCGCGGCCAGGATCGCCGCCCGGCATCGGGACAGGCCCGGCTCGGTGCCGATCACCGCGAACCGCCAGCCCACCCGCGCGAGGGCCAGCACCTCGGTCAGCCGGCGGTCGTCGGTGCCGTCGACCAGGATCGCCGGCTGCCGCCCATCGCGCGCGGGGGTGCGTTCGGCACGGGTGACTCGGTCGGTGAAGCCCCGCGCGTCCGCCAGGGCGGCCGGATCGGTGGCGACAACCACGTAGGTGGTCGCGGCGGTCGCGACGGGCAGTTCGGCGGGATCCCCCGCGGTCCATCGCGGCACGGTGCCGACCGGCCGCGTGATGTCGGTGGCGCTCATCGGTTCAGGGCGCGAACGAACGGTGACCGACGAAGAACGCCAGGGCGCGCGCGGGGGTGGTGAACCGGATGCGCGAGCCCTTCGGGAAGAAGATGGCATCGCGCGGCCCGGCCGTCTCGATCTGGCCGGTGTCGAGGTTCTCCAGGCGGAACTCGCCGTCGAGCACGACCTTCATCTCGTCGTAGGCGTAGTGGTAGTCCAGCGGAGCGTCGGTGTGGCGCAGTTCGAAGTAGCCCGCCGACATCGGTGACCCGTCGGGATTGGCGTAGACGTCGTCGATGTAGGCCGAGGTGCCCGGGTAGTCGGTCGTCGGCATCTGCGGCAGGCTCTGCCAGAAGCCCGAGGTCACGCGGAAGGGCGTCACGGGGGTGTCGACGGTGGGGCCGGGAGAAGTCATCGGGAATCTCCGATCCAGAGTTGGGGATTGAGATGAAACAGAGAGTAACTCCATGAAACGGTCTCGCGAGTTAATAATTCGTTACCCGTAGGCCGGCCGATCGGCCCACCCTCGACATCGCCGAGGTTCAGCCAGGCAATCCGTCACAGGGATCTGATGCGTCGGTAACCTGCGCGTTACGCTCGGGCTGTTTCATCTAGTTCGACAGTAGATCACCACATGAAACAGCGAGGCGCGCAGTGACCGAATCCCACACCTACGTGATCGTCGGCGGCGGCCTGGAAGGGCTCGCCATCGCCTGGTCCCTCGCCGAGCGGGGCGAGACCGATGTCGTGGTGCTCGAGCGCGCGACCCTCTGCTCGGGGATGACCGGCAAATCCAGCGGCGTGGTGCGCTGCCACTACGGCGTGCCCGCGCTCGCGGCGATGTCGTGGTACGGCCTCGACCTGTTCACCCACGCGAGCGAGATCCTCGGCGACGACCTCGGCTTCCAGCAGTGCGGTTACGTCGTCGGCGTGGGCCCGGAGAACATCGATCCGCTGCGGGCCAACGTCGCGATGATGCGCGACCTCGGCATCGACGTGCAGCTGGTCGACCACGACGCGGTGGGTGAACTCTGGCCCGGTCTGCACACCGCGGATTTCGCGGCCTTCGCCTACGAGCCGCTGGGCGGGCGCGGCGACGCCTACCTGGCGGGCATGGCCTTCGCGACCGCCGCCCGCCGCCTGGGGGTGCGCATCCGCCAGTCCACCCCCGTCACGGCCCTGCTGCAGCGCGAATCCGGCGACGTCTACGGCGTCCGGCTGGCCGACGGCGCCGAAATCCACGGCGGCACGGTGGTGCTCGCGGCCGGGCCCTGGTCACCGGCGCTGGCCGCCACCGCGGGCGTCGACCTCGACATCAAGGCCCAGCGCGCCCAGCTGGTGACCGTCGACCAGGGCGCGCCCACCCCGGTGGTACCCGTGCTGTCCGACCTGGCCGGCCTGTCGTATGTCTGCCGCGAGCCCAACGGCGAACTGCTCGTGGGCAATTCCGACCACAGCGCACCGCGGTACATCGACCCGGACCGGTACGTGAACCGGGCCGACGAGTCGACCGTGGGCACGGTCGTCGCCAAGCTGGGGCACCGGCTGCCGGACATGCCGGACCCGCGCATCACCGGCTCCTACGTCGGGGCCTACGACGTCACACCGGACTACAACCCGATCATCGGCCCCGCCCCCGCCGAGGGCCTGTTCCTGGCCGCCGGCTTCTCCGGGCACGGCTACAAGATCTCCCCCGCCGTCGGCCACCTGGTCGCCGACCTGCTCACCAAGGGCACCACCGACCTGCCACACGTCGACCCCCGCGACTTCCGCTACGAGCGCTTCGCCGAGGGCGAGCCGCTGCTGTCCCGCCACCCGTACGCCGGCGCAGGCGAAATGCGCTGAGCCCCACCGTCGTCGATCCCCCACCGATCCTGGAGACCCGCATGGCCATCCACACCGCCCTCGCCCCCGAGACGGCCACCGACACCCTCACCGAACTGGCCCGCGCCACCGGCACCCGCTACATCCTGGCGCTGTTCGTCACCCTGACCGGCAAGCCCTGCGCCAAACTCGTGCCGGTGGAGGCCGCCGACCGGCTCGCCGCCGGTGGCGCCGGATTCGCCGGTTACGCGGCGGGCACCCTGGGCCAGCAGCCCCGCGATCCCGATCTGATCGCCATCCCCGACCCGGCCTCGTTCACCCCGATCCCGTTCGTGCGGCCGGGGCTGGCGCTGGTGCACTGCGATCCGCACGTGGACGGGGCGCCCTGGCCGTACGCGCCGCGCGTGATCCTGGCCGCCACGCTGGCCCGTGCCGCCGCACGGGGCCTCACCGTCAACGTCGGCGCCGAGGTGGAGTACTTCCTCGTCGACCGCGACGGCGACGGGCGGCTGCGCACCGCCGACCGCGCCGACACCAGCAGCCAGCCCTGCTACGACGCCCGCGACGTCACCCGCATGTACGACCACCTCACCGAGGTGTCGGCGGCCATGAACACCCTCGGCTGGGGCAACTACGCCAGCGACCACGAGGACGCCAACGGCCAGTTCGAGCAGAACTTCGACTACGCCGACGCGATGACCACCGCCGACCGCGTGATCACCGCCCGCTACCTGCTGTCGGTGATCGCCGAGAAGCGCGGCATGCGCGCCACTTTCATGCCCAAGCCGTTCACCGACCGCACCGGCTCCGGCATGCACCTGCACATGTCGCTGTGGAACGCGACGGGCCCGCTGTTCCCCGACCCCGCCGACGGCCGTGGTCTCGGCATGTCGGCGACCGCCTACGCGTTCATCGCGGGCATCCTCGAACACGCCTGTGCGTTGCAGGGCGTGCTCGCGCCGACGGTGAACTCCTACAAGCGCCTCGGCGCCACCGCCACCGCCAGCGGTGCCACCTGGTCACCGCGCTACGCCAGTTACGGCGGCAACGACCGCACCCACTACCTGCGGGTGCCCGACCCGCACCGGGTGGAACTGCGCGGCGGCGACGGCTCCGCCAACCCCTACCTCGCCGTCGCCGCCGCACTGGCCGCCGGTCTCGACGGCGTCGACCGCGCGCTCGATCCCGGTGCGCCGGGCGCAGGCGCACGCCACGGCGACATGCTGCCGATGACCCTGCTGCACGCGATGGACGCCCTCGACGCCGACCCGGTGATCAGCGCCGCGCTCGACGGCGCGGGCCCCGGCGTGGCGGCCTATTTCAGCAGGCTCAAGCGCGAGGAGTTCTTCGCCTGGCACAACACGGTCTCGGCCTGGGAGATCGACCACTACCTCACCGCCTTCTGAGGCGAAACACTCGACCCTGCAAGGAGTTCCCATGTGCGGAATAGTCGGGCTGCATCTGCGCGACGCGACCCTCTATCCCCGGCTCGGCGCGCTGCTCACCGGCATGCTCGACCAGCTGTGCGACCGCGGCCCCGATTCGGCGGGCATGGCCGTCTACGGTGACCCCACCTGGTCACCACCCGGCGAGTCGACGGTATCGCTGCTGGACGCGGGCCTGCCCGCCGCCGACCTGGCCGCTCGGCTGACCGCGGCGCTGGGCGTGCCGGTCACCGGTCTCGACCTCGCGCCCACCACGGTGCTGCACGCACCGCTCGACGCCGCCGCGCTGAGCGCGGCCGTGCCGGACATCGCCCCGCACGCCCGGGTGATCGGCTTCGGCACCGATCTGACGGTGCTCAAGGGCGTCGGCCATCCCACCGCGCTGGCGCACCGCTTCGGACTGCCCGCCGCCGCGGGCTGGCAGGGCGTCGCGCACACCAGGATGGCGACCGAATCCGCGGTCACCGCCGCCGGTTCGCACCCCTTCTCGGTCGGGCCGGACCAGTGCCTGGTGCACAACGGCTCGTTCAGCAACCACCGCAGCGTCCAGCACGAACTGCGCCGCGCGGGCGTGGTGTTCGACAGCGACAACGACACCGAGGTCGGCGCGCGGTTCATCGCCGCGCAGCTGGCCCACGGCGTGGACCTGGAGAAGGCGCTGACACTGCTCAACGAACGGTTCGACGGCTTCTACACGCTGCTGGTCGCCGACTCCGAATCCTTCGCCGTCGTGCGCGATCCCATCGCCTGCAAACCCGCCGTGGTCGCCGAGACCGACCGCTGGGTGGCGATGGCCTCGGAGTATCGCGCGCTGGCCGATCTCCCCGGCGTCGCCGACGCCCACATCTTCGAACCCGAACCGGAAGAGGTCTACCTATGGCACCGGCAGTGAGCACCGTCGCCCCCGTCCGTCTCGACGTCACCGCGTCCGGTGTCCGCGAGATCAACGCCCTGCTGCACGGCCCCGACGCGCCGCGGCGGCTCACCCTCACCGAGCCGCGCGGCGCGCACGCCCTGGCCTGCGGGCTCACCGACGACCTCGAGGTCACCGTCGAGGGCCACGTCGGCTACTACTGCGCGGGCATGAACCAGCGCGCGTCGGTGACCGTGCGCGGCAACGCCGGGGTGGGGGTGGCCGAGAACATGATGTCGGGCACCGTCCGGGTCACCGGCGACGCCTCCCAGTCGGCGGGCGCGACCGCGCACGGCGGGCTGCTGGTGATCGAAGGCAACGCCGCGGCCCGCTGCGGTATCTCGATGAAGGGTGTCGACATCGTGGTCGGTGGCGACATCGGGCACATGAGCGCGTTCATGGGGCAGGCCGGACGGTTGGTCGTCTGCGGGGACGCCGGTGAGGCGCTGGGCGATTCGCTCTACGAGGCGCGCCTCTACGTGCGCGGCACGGTCGCTTCGCTCGGCGCGGACTGCGTGGCCAAGCCGATGCGTGCCGAGCACCTGGCCGAACTGCGCGACCTGCTCGCCGCCGCGGGCTTCGACGCCGACCCGGCCGATTTCACCCGCTACGGCTCGGCCCGCACCCTCTACAACTTCCACGTCGACAACGCCGGCGCGTACTGATCAGGAGCAGCCCATGACCACCCTGCCCGACCCCACCCTGCGCGAATCGGCCACCTTCCCGCGCGCCGTCATCGCCGAGATCCAGCGCGCCGCCGAGACCGGTATCTACGACATCCGCGGCTGGGGCGCCAAACGCCCGCTGCCGCACTTCGACGATCTGCTCTTCCTCGGCGCCTCCATGTCCCGCTACCCGCTCGAGGGCTACCGGGAACGCTGCGACACCGACGTGGTGCTCGGCGACCGGCACGCCAAGTTCCCCCTGCACCTCGACATCCCGATCACGATCGCGGGCATGAGCTTCGGTGCGCTCTCCGGCGCGGCCAAGGAGGCACTGGGCCGCGGGGCCAGCGAGGTGGGCACCTCGACCACCACCGGCGACGGCGGCATGACGCCCGAGGAGCGTGGACAGTCCAAACACCTCGTCTACCAATATCTTCCGTCCCGCTACGGCATGAACCCCGACGATCTGCGCAAGGCCGACGCGATCGAGATCGTGCTCGGCCAGGGCGCCAAACCGGGCGGCGGCGGCATGCTGCTCGGCCAGAAGATCACCGAACGGGTGGCGCGCATGCGCACCCTGCCGCAGGGCGTCGACCAGCGCTCGGCCTGCCGCCACCCGGACTGGACCGGGCCCGACGACCTGGCGATCAAGATCGTCGAACTGCGCGAGATCACCGAATGGGAGAAGCCGATCTACGTCAAGGTCGGCGCCACCCGCACCTACTACGACGTCAAGCTCGCGGTGAAGGCGGGCGCGGACGTGATCGTGGTCGACGGCATGCAGGGCGGCACCGCCGCGACCCAGGACGTGTTCATCGAACACGTGGGCATCCCCACCCTGGCCGCCCTCCCGCAGGCGGTTCAGGCGTTGCAGGAACTGGGCGTGCACCGCCGCGTGCAACTGATCGTCTCCGGCGGCATCCGCAGCGGCGCCGACGTGGCCAAGGCGATGGCGCTGGGCGCCGACGCCGTCGCCATCGGCACCGCCGCGCTGATCGCGCTGGGCGACAACAGTCCCCGCTACGCCGACCAGTACGCCGCGCTCGGGTCCGCGGCCGGGTTCTACGACGACTTCCAGGACGGCCGCGACCCGGCGGGCATCACCACCCAGGACCCCGAACTGGCCCGCAACCTCGACCCGGTCGCGGCGGGCCGCCGCCTCGCCAACTATCTGCGGGTCCTCACCATGGAGGCGCAGACGTTGGCCAGGGCCTGCGGCAAATCCCACCTGCGCAATCTCGAACCCGAGGACCTGGTCGCGCTGACCGTGGAGTCGGCGGCGATGGCGCGGGTGCCGCTGGCGGGCACCGGCTGGATTCCCGGCCGGCCCGGACAGCACTGAGGAGTGACGATGACCTTCGACGCGCTCTGGGACTCGATCCGCGAGGTCGGCAGGCACCCGGGCACCGGCGGCTACCGCCGGTTCGCCTGGACCGACGCCGATCTCACGCTGCGGGAGTGGTTCACCGGCTGCGCCACCCAGCGCGGCATGGACGTGGAACAGGACCGCAACGGCAACCTGTGGGCCTGGTGGTTGCCGCCGGGACACACCGGTGAACCGCGCGACGCCTTCGTCACCGGATCGCATCTGGACTCCGTGCCCGACGGCGGCGCCTACGACGGCCCGCTCGGGGTGGTCTCGGCGTTCGCCGCGGTCGACCTGCTGCGCGAACGCGGCATCGTGCCCACCCGGCCGGTCGCGGTCACCGCGTTCTCCGACGAGGAGGGTGCCCGGTTCGGGGTGGCCTGTGTCGGTTCGCAATTGAGCACCGGCGCGCTCGCCCCGGCCCGTGCGCTCGGGTTGCGCGACGCCGACGGCATCACCCTCGCCGAGGCGCTGACCGCGGCGGGCCGCGAGCCACGGCATCTCGGCCCCGACCCCGCGCTCACCGAGCGGGTGGGGGTGTTCGTGGAACTGCATGTCGAGCAGGGCCGCGCGTTGGACCTGGTGGATCGCCCGGTGGCGGTGGCCTCCTCGATCTGGCCGCACGGGCGGTGGCTGTTCCGGTTCACCGGCGAGGCCAACCACGCGGGCGCCACCCGCCTGGCCGACCGCCACGACCCGATGCTCGCCTTCGCCGCCTCGGTGCACAGCGCGCGGCAGGCGGCCCAATTGCACGACGCGGTCGCGACCTTCGGCAAACTGCGCGTGCTGCCCAACGGCGCCAACGCGATTCCCTCGGAGGTGCTGGCCTGGCTCGACGCCCGCGCCGCCGACGAGGTCACCCTCGACGCGCTCGTCGCGCACATCGCCGAGGCGGCGCGCAAGCACGCCGAAGCCGACGGGGTCACCGTCGAGCTGGAGACCGAATCGCTGACCCCGATCGTGGAGTTCCCGGCCGGGCCGCGCGCCCGGATCACCCGCGCGCTGTCCCGGCTCGGTGAGATCCCGGTGCTGCCCACCGCCGCGGGCCACGACGCGGGCATCCTCTCCGCCCGCGTCCCCACCGCCATGCTGTTCGTCCGCAACCCGACCGGCATCTCGCACTCCCCCGCCGAGTACGCCACCCCCGAGGACTGCCGGACCGGTGCGCGGGCGCTGGCGGACGTGATGGGTGAGTGGGTGGCCGCGGGCTGAGCGGCGGGGCACCGGCGAAACCGGCCGGTATGGTGACCCGGGACCGTCGATTGCCTCGGCCGCGACCGGCGCCCGGTTCGCCTCGTCCGATCGAGTGCAGTCGAGCAGACGCATCGATCGGCCGGGAGGACGACGTGGTGGACCGACCGCGCCCACGCTGGGCTCTCATCGGCGCCCCCGGCCGGGCCCGCCGGTCCTTCGCGGCGCCCGCGCCGCACGCGCTGCCCGCCCCTCGGCATCCGGCACGGCTGGTGGTCTGCGGCTTCGCCGCCGCGACCGCGCTCGGCACGCTGCTGCTGATGCTCCCGGTCGCGGCCGAGTCCCGTACGGTGACCGCACCGGTGACCGCGTTGTTCACCGCGGTGTCGGCGGTGTGCGTGACCGGCCTGGTGGTGGTGGACACCGAAAGCCACTGGTCGCTGTTCGGGGAGCTGGTGATCCTGGGACTGGTCCAGGTGGGCGCCCTGGGCATCATGACGGTGGCCTCGCTGTTCGGGCTGCTCGTCGCCCGGCGGATGGGGCTGCGGATGCAGCTGATCGCCCAGACCGAGACCAAGACCGTGCGGCTCGGCGAGATCCGCCGCGTCGTGATCGGCGTCCTGCGGATGAGCCTGCTGGTCGAGGCGGTGGTCGCGACCGCGCTGACCGCACGGTTTCTGTTCGGCTATGACGAGCCGTGGTGGCGCGCGGCCTATCTGGGCATCTTCCACGCGGTCTCGGCCTACACCAACGCCGGATTCGTGCTGTTCACCGACAGCCTGGTCGGCTTCGCCGCCGATCCGTGGATCATGGTCCCGATCACCGTGGCCTTCGTCGTCGGCGGTCTGGGCTTCCCGGTCGTCCTCGAGGTCGGCCGGTCCCTGCGGCGCAGCGCCCGCCGCGGTGTCGCGCACTGGTCGCTGCACACCCGCATCACCCTCGTCACCTACGGGGTGCTGGCGGTGGCGGGCATCCTCGCCATCACCCTGCTCGAATGGACCAACCCCGCCACGCTCGGCCCGCTGGGTCTGCCGGACAAGCTGCTCGTCGGCGGCTTCCACGGCCTGTCCCCGCGCACGTCCGGATTCAACGCCGTCGACGTCGGCGCGATGCATTCCGCGACGCTGTTGATCACCGACGCGCTGATGTTCATCGGCGGCGGCAGCGCGGGCACCGCGGGCGGCATCAAGGTCACCACGTTCGCGCTGCTCGCCTTCGTGATCGTCGCCGAGATCCGGGGCGAGCCGACCGTGCACGTGATGAACCGCAGGCTGGCCGCCGAGGTGCAGCGGCAGGCGATCACGGTGGCACTGCTCGGCGTGGGCACGGTCGTCGCGGGCACGGTCACCCTGCTGACGATCACCGGCATGGCACTGGACGCGGTGCTGTTCGAGGTGGTCTCGGCCTTCGGCACGGTCGGCCTGTCCACCGGCATCACCGCCGAACTCTCCGACCCCGCCCGTATGGTCGTGATCGTGTTGATGTTCATCGGCAGGCTCGGCCCCATCACGTTGGCCACCGCGCTGGCGCTGCGGACCCGGCGCCGCCGCTACGAGCTACCGGAGGAGCGCCCCATTGTCGGGTAGACCACGCAAGCCCGAGACCCGCGTCGTCGTGATCGGGCTGGGCCGGTTCGGCAGCGCGCTGGCCCGCGAACTCGTCACCCACGGCACGGAAGTGCTGGCGCTGGACGCCAATCCGGCGGTGGTGCAGCAGTACGCCGACGAGTTCACCCACGTCTCGGCCGTCGACACCACCGACGCCGAAGCACTCGCCCAGTTGGGGGTGCCCGACTTCCCGCACGCCGTGGTCGGCATCGGCTCGAACATGGAGGCCAGCATCCTCACCACCTCCCTGCTGTCGGACTTCGCGATCCCGCGGATCTGGGCCAAGGCGACCAGCCGCCGACACGGCCAGATCCTCGAACGCGTCGGCGCGCACCATGTGGTGCTGCCCGAACACGACATGGGCGAACGCGTCGCGCACCTGGTGACCGGGCGGATGATCGACTACATCGAGTTCGACGCCGATTACGCGATGGCCAAGACCACCGCCCCGGCGATGAGCATCGGCAAGACCCTCACCGCAAGCGGCCTGCGCAAGCGCTACGACATCACCGTGGTCGCCATCAAACACCGCGGCGGCGAATTCACCTACGCGACACCGGAGACGATCGTCGCGGCCGGCGACGAACTCATCGTCTCCGGCCGCATCGACGAGGTCGAACGCTTCGCCGACCTCACCTGAACCCGGGGGGTTCAGGACCGCAGGTCGCGGCGCTGGAACCGAAGGAATCCGGTCGTCACCAGGACCAGCGCCACCACCACGAGCACCGCGGCGTCGGCCCACGGCATGCCGTTGCGCAGCGGCTCGGCGCCGATGTAGTAGTGGAACGGCGAGAGGTACTTCAGCCAGTCGGCCCCGATGACGCCCGCGAGATTGCCGAGGACATAAGTGAGCACACCCAGTCCGGCGGCCGTCGCCAGCGCGGGCACCCGCTTGCCGAGCGCGGCGCCCAGCCCGATGGCCAACGCGCCGAAAGTGATGCCGAGCAACGCCAGCTGCACGCACTGGGCGGCGAGCCGACCCACCCCGACCTCGTCGAGGTCGGCCGCGGGCCGCACCGCCAGCATGCCGAGGAACACCAGCGCCGCGATGGCGATCGCGCCGGTGACCAGTCCGGCGAACCGCTGCACCGCCAGCGACATCCGCCCCAGCGGGTGGGCCAGCAGCAGATCGAGGTAGCCGGATTCCTCGTCGCCCGCCACCGCGCGGGCCCCGAACGTGACGCCGAAGGCCATCATCAGCAGCGGCAGCAGCAGACCGAACACCGTGGAGCCGAGATAGCCCGCCGCGGAGGCGAAGTCGTCGAGCCGGAGCGCCTCGCGCATGGCCTCCGGGTAACTCTCGACCATCTCGGCTGTTCCGCCCGCGGACACCTGCGGATAGAACGCGGCATACATCAGGCCGATCGCCGCGGTGCCCACCGCCCAGGCGATCAGGCCGCGACGGCTGTCGCCGAGGGTGCGGGTGTAGACGTCAGGCAGCATCGGCTTCTCCGGTGTAGTAGCTGTGGAACAGGTCTTCCAACGCGGGCTCGGTGACCAGCAGGCCCGTCACGTGCAGGCCGGCCAGGGTGCGCAGCAGCGCGTCCGGGCTGCCGGTCACCTGGCAGCGCAGCGTCGTGCCCTCGGTCCGCACCTCGGCCACGCCCGTCAGCCCGCGGAACAGCGCCGGATCGACCGCATGGTCGAAGGTGACCTCGACATCGCGCACCGCGTCGGCGCGCAGCGCGGCGACGGTGCCCAGCGCGACCAGGCGGCCCTCGCGAATGATCCCGACGCGGTCGGCGACCGCCTCGACCTCGCTCATGATGTGGCTGGACATGAACACCGTCTGCCCCGCGGCCTTGGCCTCGGCGACCATCGCCAGGAAGGTCTGCTGGGCCAGCGGGTCGAGCCCGGAGGTCGGTTCGTCCAGGATCAGCAGTTCGGGTTCGTGGGCGAAGGCCTGCACGAGGCCGACCTTCTGCCGGTTGCCCTTCGACAACGTCGAGATCCGTGCCCGCTGATCGAGTTCGAGCCGCTCGCACAGCGCGTCGATTCGCGCGTCGTCCACGCCGCCGCGCAACGCGGCCAGGAACCGCAGCGTGCTGCCGACCCGGCCGCGACCGGGCACGACGAAGTCGCCCGCCAGGTACCCGATCCGGGCGTGCAGGGCGACCGCCTCGGCACGCGGGTCCATGCCGAGTACCGACACACTGCCCGCGGTGGGCCGGATGAGGTCGAGCAGCAACCGGATCGTCGTCGACTTTCCGGCCCCGTTCGGGCCGAGGTAGCCGAAGACCTCGCCGCGCTCGACCGTGAGGGTCAACTCGCTCAGCCCGCGCGCGCCGCCGGTGTATGTCTTCGTGAGCTCGTTCAGCTCGATTGCCTTCACCATACGAGTGAAGGTATCGAGCTTTCAGAGATTTGTAAATATTCAGAACGGTCGAAGTACTGATAACTTGGTGGCATGGGAACGAACGAGCGCTTGCGGGAGGCCGCGGAGAAATTGGCACTGACCCTGTCGGCGGGCGGCGGCATGCAGCGGTCGACCGCCCGGGTGCTGACCGCGTTGCTCTACACCGAGCAGGACAGCATGACCGCCGCCGACCTCTGCGCCGAACTGTCGATCAGCTCCGGCGCGGTGTCGACCGCGATCAAGCACCTGCTGCCGTCGGGCCTGGTCGAGCGCGTACCCGCCCCCGGCAGCCGCCGCGACCACTACCGGTTCCGCCGCGGCGCCTGGGCCGCGCTGATGTCCCAGCAGAACACCCTGCTGGCAACCATGCGTGATGCGGCCGCCGAGGGTCTCGATGCCACCGGGCCCGACACCCCCACCGCCCGGCGCCTGCACGAGATGCAGGATTTCTACACCTTCATGCTCAACGAGCTGGTCCCGCTCATCGACCGCTGGCGCGAGCGCTACGCCGCCGAGCACCCGTAGCCCGGTTTGCGCACTGGGGCGTCTTTACGGCATCTTTACACCCGGTGCGCCGGGAAGTCTGGTCGGCAACCCGGCCCGCAAGCGGTCGGGCCATCGGCGAACGGGCACCAACCATGACTTCACCGCACCACCGACCACGACTGCTGTCCCGAGGCTCTTGGCCCGAGGCACGCCGGATCAGCGGCATCCTGCGCACCGAGACCGCGGGCGGCGCGCTGCTCATCGCCGCCGCCGCCATCGGCCTCATCTGGGCCAACACCCCCTGGTCCGACGCCTACGAACGGCTGCGGGACTTCCAACTCGGCCCGTCCGCGCTGCACCTGAACCTCGCGCTGGAGACCTGGGCGGCCGACGGCCTGCTCGCGGTGTTCTTCTTCGTCGTCGGTCTCGAACTCAAACGCGAGTTCGTCGCGGGCGACCTACGCGATCCGCGGCGGGCCGCCCTACCGGTCGCGGCCGCGGTGGGCGGCATGATCGTGCCCGCGCTGCTGTACTTCGCGGTCAACGTCGGCAACGGCACAGCGGTGAACGGCTGGGCCATCCCCACCGCCACCGACATCGCGTTCGCGCTGGCGATCCTCGCCGTCGTGAGTTCGCACCTGCCGACGGCGCTGCGAACCTTCCTGCTCACCCTGGCGGTCGTGGACGACCTGCTCGCCGTCACGGTGATCGCGGTCTTCTACACCGACGACCTGGACCTGCTCTACCTGGGGCTGGCCCTGCTCCCGCTGGCCGGCTTCGCCGTCGCGGTGCAGCGCGGTGTGCACACGTTCTGGGTGCTGCTGCCGCTGGCTGCGCTCACCTGGTGGCTGGTGCACGAGTCGGGCGTGCACGCCACCGTCGCCGGTGTGCTGCTCGGGTTCACCGTCCCGGTCCTGGCCAAGGCGGGCCGCGACGACAGCGACCACGGCGCGGCCGAGCGGTTCGAGCACCGCATCCGTCCCCTCTCGGCGGGCTTCGCGGTGCCGGTCTTCGCCTTCTTCGCCGCGGGGGTCACGATCGGTGGCCTGGACGGGCTGGTCGATTCGCTCACCGACCGGGTCACCCTCGGCATCGTCGTCGGCCTGGTGGCCGGCAAGGCGCTCGGCATCGTGGCCACCACGTTCCTCACCGCGAAACTGACCCGCGCCGAACTCGACGTCGAACTCAGCTGGCTCGACGTCGCCGGAGTCGCCTTGCTCGGCGGGATCGGTTTCACCGTGTCGCTGCTGATCGGCGAACTCGCCTTCGCCGGCGACCCGACCCGCGAGGACCACGTCCGCATCGGCGTGCTCGTCGGCACGCTCACCGCGGCGTTGCTCGCGACGATCCTGTTGCGCTCGCGCAACCGCGTCTACCGCCGCATCGCCGAGCTGGAGAGTCGCGACGACGACCACGACGGCATCCCCGACGTGTACCAGCATCCGAAGTAACCTCTGCCACCCACCCGGATCACCGCTGCCCCGGCCCGCCGGGACCGGGGCAGCGGCGCCTCGTGATCAGCCCGGCCACCGACAGCTGTAGCGATGGTTCACGCGTGGTGGGCGACCTTGAACGGGGCGGTCAGGCCGCCGTCGACGGGCAGGACGACACCGGTGACGTAGCGGGCCTCGTCGGAGGCCAGCCACAGCAGAGCGTTGCTGATGTCCTCTGGATCGACCCAGGAGATCGGCAGCGCGTGCATGGATTTCATGGCCGCACTCGCCTGTTCGGCGGTGGCGCCGGAGATCCCGCCGGTGAACAACTCGTAGACCGCCGGGTTCTGGATCATCGGGGTGTCGACGTGGCTGGGGCAGATCACGTTGACGCGGATGCGTTCCGGCGCCAGTTCCACGGCCAGCACCTTCATCAGGCCCACGAGACCGTGTTTGGCCGCGGCGTAGTGGGCCAGGTTGGGGAAGGCGATCATGCCCGCCACCGAGCTGGTCAGCACGATCGCCCCGCCGTTGCCCGCCGCGATCATCGACGGTGCCACCGCGCGCACGGTCTTCCACGCGCCGGTGAGATTGATGTCGATCATCTCCTGCCAGTCCGCATCCGAGAGGTGCACCGCCGGTCCGAAGCCGGCGATGCCCGCGTTGACGGACACCACGTCGATCCCGCCGAAGGCATCGAGACCGCGCTGCACGGCCGCCGCCAGCGCGGCGCTGTCGCGGACGTCCGCCTCGGCCGTGACGATCTGTCCCCCAAGGGCTTCCACCAGTTCGACGGTGTGCTGCAGATCGTCGGTGGTGGCACCCGGGTAGGCGGTGGAGTCGAGATCGCGGCAGATGTCGAGGGCGACGATGTTGGCGCCCTCGGCGGCCAGCCGCACCGCGTGCGCACGACCCTGCCCGCGCGCGGCTCCCGTGATGAACGCGGTCTTGCCCGCGAGACGGGCCGTGATCGGCCGCATGCCGGTCACCGGCCGGCCCGCGCGGGCAGGTGCGCGACCGCGCCGTTGGCTTCCGCCAAGTCCCACAGCAGATCCGCGGTGATGATGCCCGCCACCGTCCCGTCGTCGTGGTATCCGACGATCGGTCCGTGGAAGATACCGAACATCAGCGCCTCGTTCTCCTGCTTCGGCAGGTGCACGATGCCCGCGGGTTCGTATACATAGCAATTCGGCCCGATCGGCTCGGCCTCGCCCTCGTAGGCCCAATTGCCGAAAATGTTGTACGCCTCGGCCGCGCCGACGTGCAGATGCAGCGGCGCCTGCGCACCCTCGGAGACGTACAGCAGAATCGAGGTGGCCCCGGTCGTCTCGTTGATGTTGAGCAGTTTGAATGCCGTTCCCGGCATCGGGAACGGCGTCCAGGGAATGCTGTCGCACGGGGTCACGCGCGAGGCGAGGCTGCGGGTGGGGCCCGTCACCGGATTCCCGGCGCGTGCGTGGACCGCGGCAACGGGCGGGTTCTGCGCGGGGTCGAGTCCGGGTCCGTCGTTCGGCACCTGCGGCTGGGCCACGGCCGGCCCGGTGTGGGTGGCGGCATTCGCGGTGAGCGTCATTGTTAGCCTTTCTATGTCGGCTGTCACATCCGCCGACAAATTTGCCCTGGCTCACCGGAGGTGTCCATGTCCTGTTTCGCAAGGACCGTTAGGCGCGGCCTAACATCGCAGCCCGGCGAGGAATGACCGGTGGACTCTCCGCCCGACCTGAACATCCGCGTCCTGCGTTACTTCGTCGCGCTCGTCGAAGCGGGGACCTATACCCGCGCCGCCGCGCAACTGCACGTGGCGACGCCGTCACTGTCCCAGCAGATCAGCAAACTCGAACACGATCTCGGGGTGCGCCTGGTGGAGCGCGACCACCGCGGGGCGCGGCTCACCGCGGCCGGGACGGAATTCCTGCCACTGGCCGTCGACCTGTTGTCGACGCACGATCGCGCCGTCGGCATGATGCGCAGACACCGGCGCGCCGAACATCACCGGATCCGGATCGGTTTCTATGCGACGATGGCCGGCCCTCGCACCCGGGAGATATTGGACTCCTTGCGCACGATTTCTCCCGCCACCACCGTCGAATTGGTGCAAGTGAGCTGGGGCGACCAGGTGCGCGCCGTCCTCGACGGCCGCGTCGACGTCGCTTTCGCCCGGCCACCACTGGATACCGCGCACGTGCGGACATTTCCGGTGTTCACCGAGAAGCGAGTGCTCGCGATGTCGGCGAACCATCCACTCGCCCGTTTTCCCGAATTACGGATCGCCGACATGTCCGGCGTGGTCCAGGTGGACACCGACAACGTTCCCGAAGAATGGCGCCGCTGGTGGTCGGTGGACCCGCGGCCGGACGGCACCGCGGTGCGTTACGGCCCGTTGGTGCACGGCGCCGAGGAAATGTTGGAAGTGGTCGCGAACACCGACGCGGTAGCGATCACCGCGGAAAGCCTGGTGATGGCATTTCCCCGCCCGGATATCGTCTATCGACCCATTGTGGACATCGAACCGGCGCGAATCGTGCTGGTCGCCCCCTCCGACGACCGCCCCGCCGTCCGGGCGCTCGTCCGCGCGGTCACCGGTGATTGACTGCGCCTAGTGCGGATGCCCCTTCGCCATGTTCGGAAGGGGCGCCGCAGAACTGCTCGACGGTGTCCGTCAGTAGACGATCAGGGGTGTCCGTCAGTAGACGATCAGGCCCTTGACGTTCTCCGCGTTGCGCATCGCCTCGTAGCCCTCGTTGACCTGTTCGAGGGTGTAGGTGCGGGTGATCATCTCGTCCAGCTTCAGCTGGCCTTCCATGTAGAGGCGCAGCAGGTGCGGGATGTCGAAGCGGATGTTGGCGTTGCCGAACCAGGCGCCCTTGAGGGTCTTGCGCATGGCGGTGAGGTCGAACAGGTTGAGGGTGACGTCACTGGTCTCCAGGTCGCCGACGGAGACGTTCACGCACACACCGCCCTTGGCGACCAGGCTCATCGCCTGCCCGATCAGCGCGCCGCTGGCGACGCCGACGGTGATGAGCACCTTGTCGGCCAGGTAGCCCCAGGTGAGGTCCTGCACCAGCGGCAGCGCCTCCTCGACGGTGGCCACGGCGTGGGTGGCGCCGAACACCTTGGCCTGCTCGCGCTTGACCGGCGACGGGTCGACCAGCACCACGTGCCGGGCCCCGGCCAGCGCGGCGCCCTGCACCGCGCCGCACCCGACGCCGCCCATGCCGAGCACCACGACCGTCTCGCCCGCGGACACGCCCGCGGCGTAGACCGAGGAGCCCCAGCCGGTGGTGACGCCGCAGCCGACCAGCGCGGCCTTGTCCAGCGGGACGTCGTCGGTGATCTTCACGCACGACGCCTCGTTGACCACCGTGTAGGGCGCGAAAGTGCCGAGCAGGCAGAGGATTCCGGCGTCCTTGCCGCGCACGTGATGGCGGGCGGTGCCGTCGGAGACCTGGTAGCCGTCGAGCAGGTGCGCGCCGAGGTCGCAGATGCTGGACTGGCCGTTGGCACAGGGCCTGCACCGGCCGCAGGCCGGGATGAAACCGAGCGCGACGTGGTCGCCGGGCTTCAGGTTGGTGACGCCGGGGCCGACCTCGCGGACCACGCCCGCGCCCTCGTGACCGCCGATGAACGGATAGAAGCTCACCGGCACGCTGCCGTCGCGGACGTGCTCGTCGGAGTGGCACAGGCCCGAGGCCGCGAGCTCGACGAGCACCTCACCGTATTTCGGTGCGTCCAGCTCGAGCTCCTCGATCTGCCACGGGGCGCCGGGCTCCCACAGAACCGCTGCTTTCGACTTCATCGTCGTGTCCTCTCTCCTCGAACCGGCCCGGCACAGCGGGCTGTGCGCGATCTGGGTCGAGTCTGTTCGGCGCGACGACGGATTACTTGTGCGCAGGCGTACAGCTGTTTGGCCATTCGCGCACCGGCGCGCGGCGGTCGGGCCGGGACGCGGCCAGCCGGTACTGCCGCGGGGTCATCCCGTAGGCGGCTTTGAAGAGCTTGGAGAAGTGCGAGGCGTCGGCCAGCCCCCACCGCGCGGCGACCGCGCTGGTGGAACGGTCGATGCGCGGATCGGCGAGATCGCGGCGGATGCGTTCGAGTCTGCGCTGGCGGATCCAGGTGGTGACCGTGGTGCCTTCGGTCTCGAACAGCCGTTGCAGGTAGCGCACCGAGATGTGGTGGGCGGCGGCGATGTCGGGCACGCTCAGCATCGGGTCGGCCAGGTGCGCATCGATGAACGCCTTGACCTGCACCAGCAGCCCGGCGCCCGCCGAGCGCGCGCGTTCCTCGACGCCGCCGAATTCGGCGACCGCCGCGGTGAGCAGATCCAGCACCGCGTCGGCGATGTGGATGTCGCGGCTGAGATCGCCGCATGCCAGGGTGGCCGGGATGGCGCGCAGGAACGGCGCCAGCAGCGCACCCACGCCGCCGCGGCCGCCGATCCGGCGGGCGGTGATCTCGGTGAGTTCCGCGGCGCGGATCTGCCAGGACTCGCGCGGGAACATCGCCACGATCATCTGGAACGGCTGGTCGAAGTGCAGGGTGTAGGGGCGGCCGGTGTCGTAGACGGCCAGATCGCCCGGCCCCAGGACCGCGGTGCGGCCGTCCTGGACGACGGCCCCGCGCCCGCGGGTCTGCAGGCCGAGCTTGATGTAGCCGGGGTCGGCGCGGCGGATGGCGCGCGGGTCGCGTTCCACCCGCACCGGACCGCCGCCGACCTCGTTGAGCTGCAACGAGCCCACTTCGTGACAGCTGAGCGTGCCGTCGAAGCCCGCCGCGGTCAGCGGGGTGGCGGTGAGGGGGACGAAGGCGTGCGAGATGGTCTCCTGCCATGTGTCGAACCGCTCCGCGGAGGGCGGTGTCGCGGCCGGTGCGAGAGTGCTCATACGACGACTCCGGTGTGGTCTCCTCCCGGGCTCCTGCGCGCCCGCGATCCCGGAATTATTACCGACTGTTCGGTCAGTAATCAAGGGGTCGGCATGCCCGCACCCGCCGACGCTCGGCCCGTCGAAACCATCACGTGTGTCTGTCCGCATCGAGTCGATTCCCGACAAGGTGCCGATTTTGCTTCCCAAAAAAACAGTCAGCTGTGTAGGTTTCTGGCAACCCCGAACCAGGGCCACGATCCGAAGAGGAAGGCGCTCCATGGCGAACAGGGTGTTTGTCGTCGGCGTGGGCATGACGAAGTTCGAGAAACCCGGACGGCGCAAGAACGCGGACGGCAGCGACTGGGACTACCCCGACATGGCCCGTGAGTCGGGCACCGCGGCGCTGGCGGACGCGGGTATCGCCTACACCGACGTGCAGCAGGCCTACGTCGGCTACGTCTACGGCGAGTCGACCTCCGGCCAGCGCGCCGTCTACGAACTCGGTCTCACCGGAATTCCGATCGTCAACGTCAACAACAACTGCTCGACCGGTTCCACCGCGCTGTACCTCGCCGCCCAGGCGATCCGGGGCGGCCTGGCCGACTGCACCCTGGCGCTGGGCTTCGAGAAGATGCAGCCCGGCTCGCTGGGGGCCACCTTCACCGACCGCGAGCAGCCGATGATGCGGCACATGGACCTGCTCGCGCAGATCTCGGAGGTGAAGTTTCCGCCCGCACCCTGGATGTTCGGCGCGGCGGGCCGCGAACACATGCAGAAGTACGGCACCACCGCCGAACAGTCCGCCCGCATCGGCCACAAGAATCACGCGCACTCGGTGAACAACCCGTACGCGCAGTTCCAGGACGCCTACACCCTCGACGAGATCCTCGCCGCGCCGATGATCTACGACCCGCTCACCAAATTGCAGTGTTCGCCGACCTCCGACGGGTCCGGTGCGGCCGTGCTGGCCTCGGAAGCGTTCGTGGCGCGGCACGACCTGGCCGGGCAGGCGGTCGAGATCGTCGGCCAGGCCATGACCACCGATGTCGAGTCCAGCTTCGCCGCGGGCACCGCCGCCGCACTGATCGGCTACGACATGAATGTCGCTGCCGCACAGCAGGTGTACGAGCAGTCCGGGCTCGGGCCGCGCGACTTCCAGGTGATCGAACTGCACGACTGCTTCTCCGCCAACGAGCTGTTGCTCTACGAGGCGCTCGGCCTGTGCGGCGCGGGCGAGGCGGGCGCACTCGTCGACGCCGGGGACACCACCTACGGCGGCCGGTGGGTGGTCAACCCCTCCGGCGGGCTGATCTCCAAGGGCCACCCGCTCGGTGCCACCGGACTCGCCCAGTGCGCCGAACTCTCCAAGGGCCACCCGCTCGGTGCCACCGGACTCGCCCAGTGCGCCGAACTCACCTGGCAGCTGCGCGGCACCGCGGACAAGCGCCAGGTCGACGGCGTCACCGCGGCATTGCAGCACAACATCGGACTCGGCGGCGCCGCCGTCGTCACCGCCTATCAGCGCGCCGAGCGCTGACCCCCAACCACACACACGCACCGTGGCGGTCCGCCGCCGACCCGATCGAGGAGCCGATCATGGGACACATCGAAGAAACCAAGCACCTCGCCGCCGAACCGCAGGCCGTGTGGGCCGTCGTCTCCGACCTCGCCTCGTGGAGCAGCTGGTTCACCGTGCACGACAAGTGGCTCGAGGAACCGCCCGCCGACCTCGCCGTCGGCACCACCCTGGTCGCCAAGGTCGTCATGCTCGGCATGGCCAACAAGATCGAATGGACCGTCCGCGAGGTCGAGGCACCGAGCAAGCTGGTGCTCACCGGCACCGGATTGGCCGGCGTCAAGGTCGAATTCGCGTTCACGCTCACCGCCCGCGACGGCGGCAGCGACTTCCACATCGCGGGCGACTTCGAGGGCGCCATGATCAAGGGCGCGCTCGGCAAGGCGGTGGAGAAGGACGCGGGCCGCCAGCTCGAGGACAGCGTGGGCAAGCTCGAAGCGCTCGCCACCGCCGGGGTCTGACGTGGTGAACCCCGACCTCGCGTTCGCCGAGGAGAACCTGAACGTCTGGACCGAGGACTTCCCGTTCACCGTCGAACGCGACCGCATCGCCGACTACGCCGCCGCCACCAACGATCCGATCCCCGCGCACCGCCGCGGCGACATCGCCTCCCCGGTGTTCGCGATCGTGCCGGTGTTCGAGCGGATGATCGAGCCCGCCGTCGACGTGGTCCCGCTGTCCATCTTCGGCCGGGGTGTGCACGGCGAACAGGACTTCCACTTCCACCGGCCGATCCGCCCCGGCGACACCCTGGTCTCGCGGGCGCGGATGACCGGCTACGAGGGACTGCCCAAGGGCACTCGCGCGGTGGTGCACGTCGAATGCCGCGACACCGCGGGCGAACTCGTCAACGAGCAGTACGTGACGATGTTCTTCCGCGGCGCGGACGCCAGCAACGGGCGGTCCGTCGGCGAGCTGGGCCCGTCCCACAAGCTCCCCGACGGTATCCGCGACCGCGAGCCGGTGGCGAAGGTGGCCCAGCACATCGATGCCGACCAGACCTTCCGCTACGCCCCGGCCTCCGGCGATCCGGTTCCGCTGCACCTGGACGAACAGGTGGCCAAGGACGCCGGCCTGCCCGGCATCATCGCGCACGGCCTGTGCACGATGGCGTTCGCGTCGTGGGCGGTGCTCACCGAGGTGGGTGACGCCGACGTCACACGGCTGAAGCGGCTGGCGGTGCGCTTCTCGAAGATGGTCTTCCCCTCCGACGACCTCGAGACCCGGATCTGGCGCACCGGCGCCGCCACCTATGCCTTCGAAACCGTGCGCGGCACGGACGTGGTACTCGGCGACGGTCTCGCCATTTTCACCGATTGAGCTTTGCGAACAGGAGCGCGACAGATGGGAACACTCGACGGCAAGGTCGCCGTCATCACCGGCGCGGGCCGCGGCATCGGCCGCGAACACGCCCTGCTCTTCGCCCGCGAGGGCGCCGCGGTCGTGGTGAACGACTACGGCGGCAGCAATTCCGGCGAGGGCCACGACGCGGGCCCGGCGCAGCAGGTGGTCGACGAGATCGTCGCCGCGGGCGGCCGCGCGGTCGCCGACACCGGCAACGTCGCCGACTGGTCGGACGCGAAAGCGCTCGTCGACCGGGCGGTCGCGGAGTTCGGCCGGCTCGACGTGGTGGTCAACAACGCGGGCATCCTGCGCGACGGCTTCCTCGCGGGCATGACCGAGGCACAGTGGGACGCGGTACTCGATGTCCACCTCAAGGGCCACTTCGCCGTGCTGCGCCACGCCGCCGCGCACTGGAAGGACCGCTCGAAAGCGGGCGACCAGCCCGACGCGGCCGTGATCAACACCGCCTCCGCTTCGGGGACCACGGTGCCCAACGCCGGCCAGGCCAACTACGGCGCCGCGAAGGCCGCCATCGCCGCGCTCACCCTGGTCGCCGCCGAGGAGCTGGGCCGCTACGGCGTCCGGGTCAACGCGATCGCGCCGATCGCGCGCACCCGGTTGACCCTGGCCACCCCGGGCATGGGCGCGATGATGGCCGCCGAGGCCGAATCCGCCGAGAACGAAGGCGGTTTCGACGCGTTCAGCCCCGCCAACATCTCCCCCCTGGTCGCCTATCTCGCCGGGGACGCCTGCCGGTTGACCGGCAAGGTGTTCGCCGTGCAGGGCGGCGCCATCTCCGAACTGGCCGGCTGGCACGACGTGAAGACCATCGAGACCGACGGCCCGTGGCTGATCGACGACATCGCCGCCCGACTGCCGTGAGACCGGCGCAGAGCTGAGGAGACCGACATGTTCGAGTGGTCCGAGACCGACGAGATGATCCGCCAGGCCGTGCGCGGCTTCATCGACAAGGAGGTGCGCCCGCACCTGGACGCGCTGGAGGACGGCACGATGTCGCCGTACCCGATCGCGCGGAAATTGTTCGCCGAGTTCGGCATCGACGCGATGGCCGGCGAGCAGGTGGACTCGTTGCTGGCGAAGAAGCGCGCCAGGCAGGAGGCGCTCGCGGCCGGGCAGGAACCCGCCTCGACGACAAAGCGCGGCGCGGGCGATCTGCTCGGCGGGCAGGCCTCGATGGCGGCGGTCGTGGTCGGCGAATTGTCCGGGGTGTGCATGGGCCTGCTCACGGCCGTGGGCGTCAGCATCGGGCTCGGCGCGGCGACGATCATGTCCCGCGGCACGCTCGCCCAGCAGGAACGCTGGCTGCGCGACATCGTGACGATGGACAAGGTCGCCGCGTGGGCCATCACCGAACCCGACTCCGGCTCGGACGCCTTCGGCGGGATGAAGACCTACGTGCGCCGCGACGGCGAGGACTACCTGCTCACCGGGCACAAGACCTTCATCACCAACGGCCCGTACGCCGACATCATCGTCGTGTACGCCAAACTCGACGAGCCGGGGGTGGACCGGCGCGATCGCAAGGTGCTCACCTTCGTGCTGGACAAGGGCATGGAGGGCCTGACCCAGTCCAAGCCGTTCAAGAAGATGGGGCTGCACGCCTCCCCCACCGGCGAACTGTTCTTCGACAACGTGCGGCTCGGCCGCGACCGGCTGCTCGGGGAGACCGAGGACCACCGCGGCGGCGACGGCCGCGACAGCGCCCGCGCCAACTTCACCACCGAGCGCATCGGGGTGGCGTTCATGGCGCTGGGCATCATCGCCGAATGCCACCGGCTCTGCATCGATTACGCGAAGAACCGCAGACTGTGGGGCCAGGAGATCGGGCGGTTCCAGCTGGTGCAGCTCAAGCTGGCCACCATGGAGATCGCGCGGATCAACGTGCAGAACATGGTGTTCAGCACGCTGGAGCGGGCGCGGGCAGGCAAACTGCCGACGCTCGCCGAGGCGTCGGCGATGAAGCTCTACGCCGCCCAGGCCGCCACCGAGGTGGCGATGGAGGCGGTGCAGCTGTTCGGCGGCAACGGCTACATGAGCGAATATCGCGTCGAGCAGCTGGCCCGCGACGCCAAGTCACTGATGATCTACGCGGGCAGCAACGAGATCCAGGTGACCCACATCGCCAAGGGACTGCTCGGCCGCTGAGCCAGGCGAGGCAGCGTTTTGCGAGGATCCCCCTGCTGCCCGGCTCCGCGCACTGCCCACGGCTCGGCGACCTCGACACCACGGCCACCCTGATCCTCGACGCACACCTCGACCGGAGGCCCGCATGAGTACGCCCGCCATCGACCCGCGCGGCCGAGCCACCGCGATCACCGGCGGGCCCGCCGCCGTCCTCGCCGGCCCGCCTCCCCGAGCGCCCGGGACTGTGGCGAGCACCGGATCGTCGCAGGTGAGGCCGGTCGAACCCGGCACGCCTGCGGCGAGTTGGCGACGGCACTGACTGTTATTGTCGGCAGCATGTCCGCAGCACCGCACGCCTCGCCGCCCGCCGCCCGGCCCGCCCGGCCGCGGCGGACCCAGGAGCAGCGCAGCGCGGAGACGCAGGCGAAGGTGATGGACGCGGCCATCGAATGCCTGCTCGAGGTCGGCTACGGCGAGACGACCACGCAGATGGTGGCCAAGCGCGCCGGGGTGACCCGCGGCGCCCTGCTGCACCACTATCCCTCCCGGGAGGATCTGGTCGCGGGGGCGGTGCGGTATCTGGCGGTGAAGCGCACCGAGGAGGCGTTGCGCACCTTCGCCCGGCTCACCCAGGGCGAGAGCCTCATCCCCGACGCCCTGGACCTGCTGTGGGCGCTGTATCAGGGCCCGCTGTTCACCGCCGCCATCGAACTGCTGGTCGCCTCGCGCACCGATCCGGCGCTGGCCCGGCAGGTGGAAGCGGTCGAAGAGGTGGTCGTCAGCAGCATCAAGGCGGCCGGCAGCGCGATGGCGCTCAGCGGCATCTCCGCCGAGTCGTTCAACGAACTCGTCGTCACCGCCATGGACGCCATCACCGGCCTGCTCATCCGCTGCTATCCGGCCCGCGACTCCGACCGCCCGGAACGCGCCTGGGCCCGGTTGCGCACCCACCTGCTGGTCCTGGCGCACGCGCAGGTCGGGCGCGCCGCCCACGCCGGCTGAACTCCGGTCCACACCGGGTGCCGGTGGCCGGGCACGGTGCCCGCCCACCGGCATCCCGTCAGTACAACCAGGGCAATTCGTCGTGCCCGAAGTCGTGGAAATCGCCGAAGCGGCCGGAGTAGAAGGCCAATCCGGTGCCGTCGCGCCACCGCATGTCCACGACCTCACCGTAGAAGACGCGGTGGTCGCCGACATCGTGCGCGCTGTGCACCCGGCACTCCAGCTGCGCCAGCGCGTCCGGGATCAACGGCAGGCCGGAGCGGCTCAGGTCCACCGGCAGGCCCTCGAAGCGGGCGCCGCCGCGGGTGGCGAAGCGGCGGGCGATCGCCTCCTGGCGGGAGCCCAGGATCGAGACCGCGAAGCGGCCGCCCGCCTCCACCGCATCGGTGGTCCGGCTGCCGTGGGTGAGCGAGACCAGCAGGATCGGCGGTTCCAGGCTCACCGAGGTGAGCGAGCTGATGGTCATCGCGCACGGGTTGCCGGTGCCGTCGTCGGCGCTGACGATCGCCACGCCGGTGGTGAAGCGGCCCATGCTGCGGCGCATGTCCGAGGGTGTGGGGCAATGGAATGCCGGTAGCGTCATGGCAGGGCTCCTACCTGCTGTGGTAGCGGACTTCGAAGGTCACCACGCCCTCGTCGGTGCGCCAGGGACCGTGCGGCATGCCCGGCGGGCGGCAGGCGTACATGCCCGCGGTGAAGGTCTGGCCGAGGGTGAGGTCGGTGAAGGAACCCTCGAGAATGTAGACCTCCTCCCAGAAGTCGTGCTTCTGCACGCCCATCGGGGTGGAGTCGGCGCCGGGCTCGTAGCGCAGGATGCGGGTGGCGACATTGCCGTCCGGGTCGCGGGCCAGGATGCGCTCGGTGATGGCGGGATCACCGCCCGGGCACACCGTGTACTCGACGTCGGTGACGGGGAAGAACTCGAATTCGGGCTTGGCCATATCTTCTGCCTCTCAGGCGGTTTCAGGCTCTCAGGCGGTTTCGGACTTGTAGGCGGCGAGGAACTGTTCGACGTCGCGCAGCGGCTCCTCGTAGCCGTAGTTGCGGTAGGTGTAGGCGCCCTTCACCACGAACGGCGCGCCCGCGTAGAACAGCTCGTACTGCTGGTGGCGCCCGGCGAACTCCGAGCCGATGATGTCCCACGCCAGCTTGAACAGCTTGATGCGGTCCTCGGAGGGCACACCCGGCGACTGCACGTAGTGCGTGACGTCGCCGGAGGTGAGCGGGCTGGTGAGATCGGCGACGCTGGAGGGCAGCTGCAGCACACCGCCGCCGACCAGGTCGCGCAGGATCGACAGCACCCGCGGGTAGATCTCCGACTGCAGGCCCATCGAACCGTAGAGCGCGCGCTTGCCCGGCACCCACTGGCCCGCCTCGTCGGGGGTGGCGGTGTACTCGGCGGCCAGCACCGCCGATTCGACACCGGCCACCAGGGCCGCGAGTTCGCCGAGCTTCTCCTGCACGCTCGGGATCTTGTCCACCCCGTTCACCTGGGTGACGCGGCGCGCGACACCCGCGATGAACCGCAGCTTGGTGGCGAACCGGATCTGGGCCTGCCAGTTGCCGAGCGCGTGCGCGCCGGTGTCGAAGAACTGCCTGCGCACGCCCGCGATGTCGCGGTCGACGAACACCCGGTCCCACGGGATGAGCACGTCGTCGAACACCACCAGCGCGTCGGGCTCGTCGTAGCGGCTGGTCAGCGGGTAGTCGAAGCTGCTCGTGGCGGCCGGGGCGTAGGGGCGGCGGCAGTAGAGCTTGAGGCCCTCGGCGTTGGCGGGGACGACGAACGACACCGCGAAGTCCTGGTCGTCGGGGCCGAGCGGCTTGATGCAGGACACCAGGATCTCGTCGGCGATGGCCGCGCCGGTGGCCAGCATCTGCGAGCCGCGCACGATCAGGCCCTCCTCGGTCTCGCGCACCACGCCGACCTGGAGGAACTCGCCCTCCCAGCCCGAGGCGGTGGTGGCCCGCGAAACCTGCGGCGGGATGATCGCGTAGGAGACGTAGAGGTTGTCGGCCAGCAGCCGCCGGTGGAAGGCGGTGACGTTGGCCGAGAAGTCGCGGCTGCCCTCGGCGAACACCTCGGGGTGCGCGGCGAACGAGGCGAGGAAGGTGCCCACGTGGTCGGGGCTGCGGCCCACCCAGCCGTGGGTGTGCTGGGCCCAGGTCTGGATCGCCTCGCGGCGCGCCCGCAGTTCCTCCTGGCTGCGCGGGATGCCGAACACCCGGTTGGCCGGTCCGCCGGTCTCCGGCGCGGTGTACTGCATGCCGTTGGCCGGGTCGGCGGCCAGATCGAACAGTTCGGCGATCGTCTGGGCGACGGGCGCGAACGCCGGGTGGGTGGTGACGTCGTCGACCTTCTCGCCGTCGACGAGCACGACCCGGCCGTCGTTGAGGGAGGACAGGTACTCAGCTCCGGTGCGCATCGCGAGCTCCTTCGAGGGTGGTGTAGGTGTGGGTCAGGGCGCGCCCGTCGGGCAGCAGCAGTTCCAGGTCCCAGCGCGTGCCGGGGGTGAATTCGCCGTCGAGCAACGGCAGCGTGCCCGCGAAGCAGACGAAATCGCCGCCGTCGTCACCGAGCCGGTCGGCGACGACTGCGAGCAGATCGGTGGGCGTGCGCAGGGCGGCCAGGGTGCCGTCCTGGTAGAGCTTTCCGTCCACCCAGCTGCGGGCGCGGCAGGCGTCCCAGTCGAAACGCGACCAGTCGGCCACCTCCACCACGTGCGGGCCGATCGGCTTGGCGCAGGCGCGTTTCGACTCGCCGATGTCGATGGTCTCCAGGGCCCGGTCGGTGTGGTCGGAGCCGACGCCGAGGAAGTACCGGCCGCGGTGCCGCAGCAGCACCGGCTCGACCTCGCCGGAGGTGTCGGCGCTCGGCACCGGCGTGGTCGCGGCGGTGGTCACGGTGGCGGTGGACACCGGGTAGAGCATCGGCACGGACTCCGGCGGCGCGACCCCGATGGCGGCCAGTTCGTCGATGTGGTGGCGCACCGCGGCCTCGTCACGGCCGGTGTAGCCGGCGACGATCGCGCGGGCGCCGTCGAAGGACAGGGTCTCCCCGGAATCCAGGACGGTGCAGGACAGGGCGGCGGTGATGGTCTCGGTCACGCCGGCACCTCGCAGCGATTCAGGCCGCGGTAGTCGTCGAGCCGGTCGGCCAGCACGGGGAATTCCGCACGGGTCCGCGCGACGACCGCCGGGTCGATGTCGACGACGGTGAAGCCCTCCTCGGCGCCGGCCTCGCCGAGCACCTCGCCCCACGGGTCCACCACGCGGCTGTGCCCGCCCAGCTCGACACCGTTGTGGGTGCCGACCGCGTTGCAGGCGATGACGATCACCTGGTTGTCGACCGCGCGGGCTCCGGTCAGCAGCCGCCAGTGCGCCAGCCGGGCCGCGGGCCAGGCCGCGGGCACGACGACGATTTCCGCACCGGCGTCGACCAATTCGCTCCACAGGCCGGGGAAGCGCAGGTCGTAGCAGGTGGTGGCGGCGGTGCGGCCGAAGGCGGTGTCGGCGACGCGGATCTGCTGTCCGGGCTGTAGCAGCCGGGCTTCTTCCGAGCGGTAGCCGAAGACGTGAATCTTGCTGTAGCGGTGCGCGATCCGGCCGTCCGGGTCGAGCAGGACAGCGGTGTTGCGCAGCCGGTCGCCGTCGGCGCGCTCGACGATGCTGCCGATGTGCAGGTAGCAGCGGCGTTCGCGGGCGACGGCGGCCAGCACCTGGACGGTGGGTCCGTCGAGGGTCTCGGCGGCGGCCTGGTAGTCGGCGAAGTGGTTGTAGCCGACCCGCCACAGTTCGGGCAGCACGATCAGGTCGGCGTCGGCGCGGAAGGCGGCCAGCGACTGACGTACCCGTTCGAGCCGGTGTGCGGCGGTCTCGGTGTCCGGACTGGCCAGTTGTGCCAGAGCGACTTTCATGGAAGGTCCTTAGGAGTGGGGTCAGAACCTGGGCTGCTTGAGCGAGCACAGGGTGGTGTCGAGGTGTTCGCGCACCGCGTGGATGGCGGCCTCGGTGTCACCGGCGGCGAGGGCGTCCACGATCGCGCCGTGTTCGACGAGCACCTGCTTCTTGCGGCGTTCGTCGGAGAGCATGATGCGCACGCCCATCCGCATCTGGCGGTCGCGCAGGGAGCGGTAGAACTCGTGCATCACCTGGTTGCCCGCGGCGCGGATGACGGTGGTGTGGAACTCGAGGTCGTGGGCGATGAACTCGACGGGGTCGGTGTCGGCGTCCTGGGCGGCCAGCAGTTCCCGCAGCCGGTCGGGCACCTGGCCGGGATTCGGGGCGACCTGCGCGATCGACCACTCCTCCACGACCCGGCGGGCCTGCATGACGTCGTCGACGTCCTTGTCGGTGAGTGCCGGGATGTAGGCGCCCTTGTGGGGCACCCGGCGGATGAAACCCTCGGCCTCGAGCCGGAGCAGTGCCTCGCGGACCGGGGTACGCGAGGTTCCCGACGCCGCGGCGACCTGGGCCTCGGACAGGAACATCTCTTCATCGCGCGGCAGGGTGAGGATGGTGTTCTTCAACCATTCGTAGGCCAGCTCCGGCGCGGAGGCCGCGCTGGTCTTCGATGTCGTCATGAGAGATGCCCTTTCCTCGGTGATTTACGGGATGACTACTGCCGCGTCGGTGGCGGTGCCGGTGGCCGGCGCCTCCTCCTGCACGTCGGCGAGGTCGACCGTGCGGGTCTCCTTGGCCACCAGGGCGGCGACCAGTGAGATCACGCCCATCAGCGCCAGGTAGGCGCCGATGGCCTGACCGGAGCCGAAACGGTCGTAGAGCGCGATGGCGATGATCGGCGCCAGCGATCCGGCCAGCACCGACGCCAGGTTGTAGGCCAGCGACACCCCCGAGTAGCGCACCTCGGTCGGGAACAGTTCGGAGAAGAACGCCCCGATGACGGCGCTGTAGGCGGCGAAGATGACCAGTCCGACGGCCACCGCGAGGAAGATCGCGCCGGTGGCTTCGGTGTCGAGCAGCGCGAAGAAGGCGAACGCCCACACGATCGTCGCGATCGAGGCGCCGATGTAGATGGGCCTGCGCCCGATCCGGTCGGCCAGCACCGCGAACAGCGGGATCGCCACCAGCGCCACCACCATGCCGATCATCACCGCGTTGAGGCCGGTGCTGCGCGGCAGGTCGAGAATCTGGGTGAGGTAGGTGATCACGAACAGCGAGAAGATGTAGAAGCCGGCGTTCTCACCGAAGCGGGTGAAGGCGGCCAGCAGGATCTGGCGCCAGTACCCGCGCACCGCCGCGGTGAGCGGCATCCGCAGCACCGCCGGGCTGGTCGCGGCCCTGGTCTGCTCGAACAGCGGGGTCTCCGCGACGTACAGCCGCAGCACCAGCCCGATGACGACCAGCAGCGCCGACATGCCGAACGCGACGCGCCAGCCCCAGGACAGGAACGCCTCTTCCGGCAGGACCGCGCCGAGCAGCGCCAGCGCGCCCGCGGCCATCAGGTTGCCCAGCGGCGGACCGAGGTTCGGCCAGGCCGACCAGAACGCGCGCCGCTTGGAGTCGCCGTGCTCGGAGACCAGCAGCACCGCACCGCCCCACTCGCCGCCGAGCGCGAAGCCCTGCACCAGCCGCAACAGCACCAGCAGCAGCGGCGCGGTGACGCCGATGGCGGCGTAGGTGGGCAGCAGCGCGATGAGGAAGGTCGACACGCCCATCAGCAGCAGGCTCGCGATCAGCGTGGCGCGCCTGCCCTTGACGTCGCCGAAGTGGCCGAGCACGGCGGCGCCGAGTGGCCGCGCGACGAACCCCACGGCGTAGGTCGCGAACGCCAGCATGGTGCCGACCAGCGGATCCTCCGACGGGAAGAACAGCTTGTTGAACACCAGCGCGGCGGCGGTGCCGTAGAGGAAGAAGTCGTACCACTCCACGGCGGTACCGGCGAGGCTGGACCCCGCGATGACCGGCAGACTCGTATGCGGTCGCCGGTTGATAGATTTGTCCTTGGCGGTTGCCATGTCGACTCCTCGTCGATTCGTCGCTACCTGACGATCCATCGGCCCCGCATCTACCTGCACGTAGATGCCTTCGCCGGGCGATGGAAGGTACTGCCTGGCTCGGTGGTTGTTGGCGCAACCACCGAGCCGTCCGTCCTGCTCCCTCTCACCGTGCGACCCGGCTGTGAACCGGATCACGAACAGGACGTGTACCAGTTGTATACCATCGGTCCACAATCGATCAAGGCCCGGAACCGGACCGAAACGTTGGTAACGGGGTTTTTACCCGTGCCGGGATGATCGCCCGGTCCACACCTCAGCTGTCGGCGATAGCCCGTCCCGGCAGGCGGCGGCCGGCGCGAACATCCGGGAATGTCTCAGAAAGCGCTGCCGGACAGCGCTTTTCGCGGGCTCTGGCTCTGATGGGTCGGCCGGGCGATCCGCACCGGCGGCCGGCCCGGTGACAGCACCGGAGTCGGTCCGCAGCGTTTGCCCGCCAGTGCGTCGACGAGTTCGGCGCAGACCGCGACGCCGTCGTGGCGGGGCCGCCAGCCGAGATCGTGGCGCGCGGCGGTGGTGTCGAGCAGCGGCGCGCGGTCGGCCAGCCGCAGCCATCCCGGGTGCAGGGGTTGCAGACCGAGCCGCCACGCGGGCCAGGCGGCCGCGGTGAGGACCGCGCGCGGGACCGGGACACGGAAGCCGCCGAGCTGCCTGCTCAGCCCGGCGGCCCGCAGGACCGGTTCGGCGGCGAGGTTGTAGGCGCCCGCGGCCTGCGCGCGCAGCGCGAGGTGGATGGCGGCGGCGACGTCCTCGGCGTGCACGAACTGCAACCGCAGTCCGGGCCAGGCGGGCACCGGCAGCAGGCGACGGCCGATCACCGTGCGCGGCAGCCACCGGCTCACCGCCCAGTCGGCGATCTCCGCCCCCGCCGCGCCCTGCACCACCGCGCACGGCCGGAACCGGACCACCCGGGTCCCGGGGTGCGCGGCGACGAACCGGTCCAGCTGCCGCTCCAGCACCGCCTTGCCGACGCTGTAGGCACTGCCGGGCACCCCACCCACCGGCCACCGCTCGTCCACCCGCTCCCAGCGCGGCGCAGGCCGATAAGCGGCCGCCGAGGACGCGCACACCAGATGCGGGACGCCGCGGTCGGCGACCGCGGCGAGCACCCGGTCGGTGCCGGTGAGGTTCGTGCGCATCATCGGTGGCTCCCCGACGCGCGGGTGGATCGCCCACGCGAGGTGGACCACGGCGTCGGCATCGGCGAACGTCGCGCGCAGGGTGTCCACCGCGGCGGGATCGGCGAGGTCGCAGCGCACCCACCGGACGGCGTCGAAGGTTCCCGGCCCGGGCGGTCGACGACACAGGCCGACCACCTCCTCGCCCGCCGCGAGCAGAGCCCGCACGAGCGCGCTGCCGATGTTCCCGCTCGCGCCGACCACGACCACCTTCATCGGTCACCCCCGCCGAGGTGCGGCGTGGTCGTCCGATCGGAGGTCGTCGGCCCCTCACCCATACCCCGCTCCTCGCGCTCGTGGTTCCGCGGCCGGAGCTGCCGCCCGGACGTGGGCTCCGACTACCCGGCCACCAGCGCCGGAAACGGAAAACCGACGATGCCCCGGGCGGTTGTGGCCGGGGCATCGTCGGTTCGGCGGCGGGACCCGCTCAACGGCGGGGCGTGTCCGTCACACCGCGCAGGGGTCGGGGTCGACGATGCCGTCGTCGGGCATCCCGCTGCTCAGGGCCACCAGGGGCCCGATGGGCAGGCAGCGGATCACGTAGATCAGCAGGTCCGACGAACCGGAGGAGGCCGAGCCGGTGGGCGCGTCCGCCGGGGCGGCGGAGGCGGCTGCGGGCGCGGCGAGCAGGGCGGCGGCCACGGCAACGGCGGTGATCAACTTGGACAACGGGTTTCCTTTCCCGGGTTGGTGCTCAGCACAGCGGTGCGCGTGAACCGACGAGTTCGCCCTTGAACAGGCAGACGACCAATTCGACCAGGCCGCGGGCGTATTCGCTCGAACCGGCCGCCGAGCCGGTGTCGGCCACCGCGACGGCCGGCGGGGCAGCGACGGCGGGGGCGAATCCGGCGGTGGACGCGATCACCGCCGCCACCGCGACAGTTGCGAAAGTCCGGGACATTGACATCGACACACTCCGTCCGGTCGGGGTCTGGCGCTTGCACGGACAGTCTCGACCGCGCCGTCCCCCACCGACAGACCCGAACTCTCCGGGCTTCACGCCGCGCCTACACCGTGCTTCGCGGCGGAAATGTCCGCATGACACCGAACGAGGCGCCCGGCGCCATCCACGCGGCGGTCCTCCTGTGACGCAAGGTTTTTCGTCGATCGGCGAACGGGCCCGCAGCTGCCGGCCGCGACGTCACCGTGGTGGCCGACTGGCGCAACCTCGACACCGCCGCCACGGGTTTCGGTGAGCCTGGTTCGTACCTTGCCGGGCAGCGCCTGCCCCCGGCGATCACGCTCCTCCCCACCGGCCCGGGCCGGGTCCAGCTGACGCTGCGGACGGACAAGCCGAACATCCCGGCGTCGCTGGACGTCTTCGCGTCCTGACCGGTGCGCCCATAACGTCGACCTTAGGTTGACGATACCCCCCGCGTCAACTATAGGTTGACGCAGCGCTCGACCGGGCGCAATCGCAACGAGACGAACGGGGCCCACCCATGACCGACCACCACCCGACCCACCACCGCGACGCCCGGCAGAGGCGGGTGATCGTGATCGGGGCGGGCATGGCCGGACTCGCCACCGCCCTGCGCCTGCACCGGGACGGCTGGGACGTGCTCGTCGTCGAGCGCGCCCGGCTCGCCGCAGCAGCGGCTACCTGGTGAACCTGCACGGCCCCGGCTACGACGCGGTGGAGCGGCTCGGCCTGATCCCCGCACTCGCCGCCCGCGACATCGGCTTCTTCCGCTCGATCCTGGTCGACGCGGACGGGCGTGAGAAGTTCACGGTGCCCAGCGAGGTCGCGCAGGCCGCCGTCGGCACCCGCGCCTTGACGATCTTCCGCGGCGACCTCGAGACCGTGCTGTACGAGGCCGTCGCCGACACCGTCGAGATCCGGTTCGCGACCGTGCCGCACGCCGTCACGCAGGACACCGCAGGCGTCGACGTGGCGCTGAGCGACGGCACCCGCATCCGGGCGGACCTCCTCGTCGGCGCCGACGGAGTACGCTCGCGCACCCACGCGCTGGTGTTCGGCGACGACCCGGGACACCTGCGCGACCTGCGGCACATGGTCGCCGCCTTCTCCCTGCCCGAGCCGCCCGCCGGGATTCCCGAGGGCGCGGGCACGACCTACATCGGACCCCACCGCACGGCCGCGGTGATGAACCTCGGCCCGCACCGGTCGGCCACCTTCTTCACCTATCGGTGCGACGACACCGCCGCCGAGTACGCCCGCGGTCCGGAGCGGGCGTTGACCGCCGCCTTCGGCGATCTGGGCGGCGCGACCGCGCAGGCGCTCGCCCAGGTGACCGACACCGCCTACTTCGACGCGGCCACCCAGGTGACCCTGGACGGCCTGCACCGCGGCCGCGTCGTCCTGGTCGGCGATTCCGCCTGGTGCGTCACGGTTTTCGCGGGCTACGGCGCCGCCCTCGCCATCGACGGCGCGGACCGGCTCGGCGCCGCGCTGTCGCGGCACGGCGACATCCCCACCGCGCTGGCCGCGTGGGAGACCGAGTTGGGCCCGGAGATCCACAAACGCCAAGCGCTGGCCCGCCGCGGGGTGAGCCGCTTCGCCCCACCCACCAGAGCCCATGTGATGGCCGGGGAGCTCGCGCTGCGTGCGATCCAGCTGCCCGGCATCCGCGCGCTGGTGCGCCGGTCCATCCAGCGCGCGAACAACTGAGGGCAGCCGGGCGGAAACCGCTCCGACGAGCACCGACCCGTGTACTGTGACCGGAGCGAGTATGTGACGGGGGTCACTCCCCCGGTTGTTCGAGTGCACCAGCAGGCCCGCCCACCGTTGGAGCCACCATGAGCACATCGCGTCCCCCCGAGCCGGCACCGGACGGTGTCGCCGACATCGCCCCGGTGCTGCACCGGACCCTCGACTCCCCGTACGAGATCTCCAACGAGCTCTACGCCGCGCTGCGGCACGTGCCGCACGACGTCGGCGGCCAGCCCGACCTCCCGGTGCCCTATCGGGAGAAGGAGGAGGAGCCGTGGGAGATGAACACCTACGTCACCTGCGAATGTCTCGGCTGGCGCGGTGTGTGGAACTCCGAGGAACGCAGGCGCGCCGAGAACGACCTCGGTGCCACCCTCTACTTCGGCCTGCCCTACTACGCGCGCTGGGCGACGGTCGCCGCGCGCGTGCTGGTCGGTAAGGGCCTGATCACCCCCGACGAGCTGTCGGCGAAGATCGACGAGGTCCGCGCCCGATCGGCGGCGCGCCGATGACCCGCCGCTTCCGCATCGGCGACCGCGTCACCGTCCGCCGCGCCACCTCGCTGTTCCACACCCGCACCCAGGCCTACACCCGCGGCCGCACCGGCGTGGTCGTCGAATACCGGCCGGAGTGGATCATCCCCGAGGACGAGGCGTGGGGCCGCGACGACGGCCGCGTCGAACCGTTCTACGTCGTCCGGTTCCGGCAACGCGAGCTGTGGCCGAACTACACCGGCCACGACGCCGACACCCTGGAGACCGAGGTCTCCGAACACTGGCTGGAACCCGCAGAGGAGGACGACCCGCAGTGAGCCACGACCACGACCACGACGCGCACGCCCCCATCCAAACCGGCACGGAGATAAGCGAATTCGAGGTGCTCGAGACCGCGATCCGGGAACTGGCGATCGAGAAGGGCCTGTTCTCCCAGGAGGACCATCGACGGTTCTCGGAATGGGCGCAGGCCGTCGGCCCGCACGGCGGTTCCACCCTGGTGGCCCGCGCCTGGCTCGACCCCGACTTCAAGGCGCGCCTGCTCGCCGACGGCACCGAGACGTGCAAGGAGATCGGTATCGACTGGCGCGACCCCACCGGTTCCGGCACACCCAGCGACTACACCTACTTCTACGTCCTGGAGAACACCCCCAAGGTGCACAACGTCATCGTCTGCACGCTGTGCTCCTGCTATCCCCGCCCGGTGCTCGGGATGTCCCCCGACTGGTATCGCACCCCGAACTACCGCAGGCGGCTGGTGCGCTGGCCGCGCGAGGTGCTGGCCGAATTCGGCCTGCACTTCCCGCCCGAGGTCGAGATCCGGGTGCACGACTCGAATCAGAAGTCCCGGTTCATGGTGCTGCCGATGCGTCCCGCGGGCACCGAGGGCTGGACCGAGGAGCAGCTGGCCGCCATCGTCACCCGCGACACCATGATCGGCGTCGCCCTGCCCCAGGTCGACTGGACCGCGCAGAAACCACCGGACCGCGCCGAGGACGCGATGCGACGGGAGGCCCGCCCGTGACCCCCTACGAGATCCTGCTCGCCACCCTGCCTGCCGACGCCGCCCGCGAGGCCCGCCTCCCCGACCTCGACCGCACGCCCGACCCGTGGGAATCGAGCATGCAGGCCACCTGCGAATGCCTGTCCTGGCGCGGCACTTTGGACAATCTGGCGCGCCGCCGCGCCGAGGACGCCCTCGGCGAGACCATCTACCGCGACTTCCCCGTGCACGCCCGCTCCGCCGTCGTCACCGCCCACACCCTGATGGAGCGCGGCGTCATCAGCCCGGCGGAACTGCGCGCCCGGATGGACGCGGTGCGCGCGCGATTCGAGCGAGAATAGCGCCGCGGCCGCACAATTGTGGCCCACCCAGGAACGGAGGACCGCAATGAAGGTCGAGGACATCCTCGCGGCGGCGAAAGACACCATGACCGTGCGGCGCGTCTACGCCGAGCCCGTCGAGCGCGACGGCACCATCGTGATCGCGGCGGCGGTCGTCTCCGGCGGCGGCGGTGCCGGCGCGGGCGTGAAGGACGGCGAGGAGGGGTCGGGCGGCGGCTTCGGGTTGAACGCCAAACCCGCGGGCGCCTACGTCATCCGGGACGGGAGGGTGTCGTGGCGGCCCGCGGTCGACGTCAACCGGCTGATCGCGGTGGCGGGCGCTGTGGTGATCACCGGAATGCTGGTGGGCGCTCGCATCGCGACGGCCGCCGTGCGGCAGGGCTGAGCGCGCCGGACGGCCGTCCACCGCTGAGGCGAGGGCTCAGCGCGACGACCGGCACGCCGCGAGTGCCTCCAGTGCGCGGGCGCACGCGGCGGGCAGTTCCCGGCCGCAGCGCTCGGTGATGTCGAGTTGGCGCTGACAGAGCATGCCGTAGGTGAAGGTGGGCTCATCGGCGTTGTCGGCCTCGCGGGCCAGTTGCACGAGGTGGTTCTTGGCGACGACCGCATCGTGGTGTTCGCCCAGGAGGTCCTGGACCGCGGCCAGCTCGGTCCGGGCGTGATCGAACCGCACCGGGTCCAGATCGCGCATCGCCTCCGCGAAGTAGCGAGCCCGGCGCACGACCTTGCGCACGTCGTGTACGGCCGCGTCGTGCGCGTCTTCGCCGAGGGCACCGGTCACCGTGTGCATCCGCAGCCGCATCCGATCGACCAGCTCGGCGATCGAATCGTCCACCGGGTGGGTGTCCGGCCACGCGGCACTACCGTGCAACAGTCCGACCACGTCGGCGAGGTCACCCCGCAGGGTCCGGTAGCGGTCCGAGTCGAGCGCGTCCTCGGCGATGATGCGGGCGGGGCGGATCCGCACGTCGAAGTACGCGCCGATCCGGGCACGCACCGGGCCCTGCACGTGGCTGGGCCGGAGCAGGGCGAGTGCCGCCGCGATCCTGGTCCGCTGCACGTCCAGGTCGTGGAAGAGGTCGAGGTCGTAGCCGAACCAGCGCAGTTCTTCGATCAGCCGCCGGATCTCCCGGTGTCCCCCGACCGTCGCCCGGTACACGGTCAGCGCGCTGCGCGCTCTGCGCACCGCGCCGAGCATCCCGATATAGGCGGTGGCGTCGCCATCGAGTGCCTGGCCCTCGGCGGCGACGAGCGCGTCGCGTTGGGCCTGCAGGTAGGCGGCCAGCCGGGGAGCGGCGATCGGCTGCGCGTCGGTGGCGGGTAGCGGCCGGGTATTCGCGGTCATCGTGTGCGCTTTCGACGTATTGCGGGGACCAGGAAACCCTGTCGCACGGAACCTGAACCGACCTAGGGTCCTTGGACCTCGCGGCGCACCAGGTGCGCGAGGGCCGCCCGAGGTCCGATGGCTGCCGCCCGGCGGCACAGGTCCCTCACACCGGGGCCGTGCGGCCCTCTCCCTCGTGCCGGCTCGCGGAACAGACTTGACCCATGTCCTCCTTTTCGCAACGCAAGAAGAACCGCGCCGTTCGCGCCGCTCTGGTCGGCACGGCCGGGTTCGTTGCCTTCTGGGCCGGGGCGGGAGCGATCGGGCTGATCGGGGGCGGGGTCGATCTGGGCGCCGAGATCACGGCTCGGCTGCCGTTCCAGAGCCCGATATTCGCCGGCACCGCGCTGGCGCTGCTCGTCGGCGCACCCATGACCGCCACCGCTGTACTCGCCCTCCGCTCCCATCCCGCCGCAGCGCCGACCGCGATGGCCGGCGGCACGATCTTGCTCGGCTGGGTGGTGGTGCAGCCCTTCATCATCGGTCAGGTCTCCTGGATGCAGGCGGTCTTCGGCGTGCTGGGTACGGCCGTCGGCGCGCTCGGCTTCCGTCTGGCCCGATTCCGCACCGGCACGCCCACCGGACTCGCCCGCCCAGCCGTCGCCTGACGACCGGATGAACCATTCGGGCACCCGGACAGGAGCCACCATGTCGTACCAGGTCACGGTCGATCGCGCACCCGCCCAAACCGTCCTGGAGTTGCGTCGGACGGTTCACGCCGATCGCCCTGGCGAGGACATCGGCAATGGCATGCGCGCCCTCTACGCCGCCGCGGCGGCCATCGGTCTCGCACCGGCGGGCGCGCCCTCGACCACCTACCGCGGGCCGATCCGGCACGGCAGCGCGACGGAGGTGGATTTCGCGCTCCCCGTCCAGACCTCGCTCGACGACGAACCCGGCGACATCGTCGTGCGCCGCACCGAGCCCATCCTGCACGCGCGTCTCGTGCACCGCGGCCCCTACCAGTCCATCGGTGACGCCTATCGTGCGCTCGACGTCGCGCTGCGCGAGGGGGGCCTGACCGCGACCGGTCCACCGACCGAGGTCTATCTGGTCGCCCCCGACGACGCGGTCACCCCGCACGACCTGCTCACCGAGATCCGGGTCCCGGTCGCCGCCGACGACCTCGCGGTGCGTCTGGCCATGCCCTTCGACAGCGCCCTGGCCGCTGTCCGCTCCGCCCTTCGCGCCGAGGGTTTCGGCGTCGTCAGCGAAGTCGACGTGCGGGCCACCCTGCGTGAACAACTCGGTGCCACGGTGCGGAACCACGTGGTCCTCGGCGCGTTGGATCCGCATCTCGCGCACCGCGCACTGGACGTCGAGGACGGTCCGGCAGCACCGGTGTGCTGCACCGTCGTGGTACGTGAGGAGGAGGCGGACACCGTGGTCTCGGCGGTGGACCCGGATCGCCTGGTGGGCAGTCCCGCGCTGCTGGCGATCGCTGCGCAGGCGCGTGCCGGTCTCGCTGCCGCCCTGCGGCGGGTCGCTTCCCCGGACTAGCTTCGCGAGCGAGGACCGAAAGTACTGCGCGGGACTCTGATTCGGCCGCACCACTGCTGGGCATGCGCGGCCCCGCGACGAAGCAGCGCCCGCACGCCGACGTCCGCCGACGCGGACTCCGGCACCCTCGCCGATTCGGCCGCCACCACCTGCGCGTACCGCACGTGCAACTGCTCGCGCACCTGATCCGGCGTGTAGGCCCGCCGCCGTCGCTCACCGCGCACCACCAGGACACCGGTGGCCACCACACCGGCCGCCCCCGCCAAACCTATTGCCTTCCACCACCGCACACCGCCTAGGCTAGCGGGCATGGCGGGTGCGGGGATCGATCTGGACCGGGCAGTCGAGATCACCAGGACGGGCGACATCTGGTTGTTCCGCGGCCGGTCCACCGCCGACCGCGTGATCCGGATGACGACGAACAGCCCGGTCAACCATGTCGGCATGGCCGTGGTCCTCGACGACCTGCCCGCCCTGATGTGGCACGCCGAACTCGGCCACTCCCTGCCCGACATGTGGACCGGCACCACCCACCGCGGCGCCCAGCTGCACAACCTGCGCGACGCCGTGCTGGTCTGGGCGCACCGCTACGGCCAGCGGGCGTGGCTGCGCCAACTCCACCCACCGGTCACCCGCGACCGCGAGGACGGCGTGCTGCGCGCCATCGCCCGCCTCGACGGCACCCCCTTCCCCTCCACCGCGCGACTCGCCGGCAAGTGGCTGCGCGGCCGCGCCCGCCTGCCCCGCACCCGCCAGCGCGCCACGCGCCGGATGGAGAACGCCTACTGCGCCGAAATCGTCGCCGCCACCTACCAGTCGATGGGCCTGCTGCCGGACAACCGCGACGTCGACTGGTACGACCCCGGCCGCTTCTGGAGCGGCGACCATCTGCGCCTGTCCGACGGATACACCCTCGGCGGCGAGATCGCCGTCCGCATCCCCGACGCCTGACCGACAGCCACGAAAACCACTGGCCACCGCGCGGCCTGCCCGCTTGACTGGCGCCATGATCCCGCTCGACACCCGGCCCCTGTTCCCGCTGCTGCACCGATCCCTGCTGGACCTGCTGCGCGCGCTCGAACCCGCCGACTGGACACGACCGACGATCTGCCCCGGCTGGACCGTCGCCGACGTCACCGCGCACCTCCTCAACGACCACCTGCGACGCATCTCCGGCAGCCGCGACCGGCACAGCGGCGCGGTGTTCCGCGACGACGAAACCCTGCCCGAGTACCTCGCGCGGGTCAACGACGAGTTCGTCCGCGCGATGCGCCAATGCAGTCCGCGCGTGATGATCGACCTGCTCGCGCACCTGGGCCCGGAACTCGATCGTGTCTGGGCCGCAATGGATCCGGACGCCCCGGCCGACCTGGCCGTGTCGTGGACCGGTGCCCGCACCAGTCCGGCGTGGCTCGACATCGCCCGGGACTACACCGAATACTGGGTGCACCAGCAGCAGATCCGCGACGCCGTCGCCCGCCCCGGCGCCGACCAGGTGGAGCTGATGCGCCCGGTCCTCGTCACCTTTCTGCACGCACTCCCCTTCGCCCTGCGCGAGCACACCCGCCCGGCCGAGACCGCGCTGAAATTCGCGATCACCGGCCCGGCGGGCGGCGAATGGTCCGTCGTCTCCGACGGTACCGGCTGGGAGCTGACCGCCGCCGACCACGACCGTTACGCCGCGACCGTGCGCATGGACCAGGACACGCTGTGGCGGTTGGCCACCCGCGGAATCACCGTCGACGAGGCGCGCGAACGCACCGAACCCGCCGGGGACCGCGAGCTCACCGACGCGGCGACCACACTGCTCGCCGTGGTCGCGTGAGCCCCGCCCCTCACCCCAGCTCGGCGCGCGCCTCGTCCAGGCAGGCCGACCACGTCCCCGGTGCGATCCGATGGAACCCCTCCGCGCCCTCCACGAAGGCACTCGAGATCACCACGTCCGGACGCACCGTGGCCAGCACGTCCAGCGCGCCCCGCAGCCCCGTCTTGTCGCTGTACCCGGGCACATACCCGGCCCGCCACACACCGTCGGCGTAGCGCAGCAGGGTGTCACCGGTGAACAGGTAGGTCAGGTCGTCCGCGCCACGCACCAGATAACAGGTGCTCCCCGGCGAGTGCCCCGGCGTCGGAATCACCTCCACCCCCGCGTCATCGGTACCCCGTCGCGATAGCGGCACGTCGATCGCGGCGAACCGCCCGATCTGTCCGGCCTCCGGCGCGGGCGCGTGCAATCGGCTACCGAACCGATCCGCCACCGCCCGAAGCATCGGCCCGGCCTCGTCCTGATGACTCAGATACTGCCGCTCCACCCCGCCCAGCGCCGCCACCCCCTCGAACGGGCCTTCGTCCCCCGGCGAGTAGAAGAGAATGTTGCCCCCGGACGGCGGCGTCCAGAGGTAGGCGTGTGTGCGCGGACCGCCCGGGACGACGAACGCGGGCGTCTCCCACAAATCCGGCAGCACCTGCCGCAACGGAGAGTCGGTTCGGGTGTGGTCGTGTGATTGCGATGTGGTAGTCATGGCCCGACGGTAGAAGCTGAAGTTTACTCGAGGTCAAGGGGTTGCCGAGCATCGGTCGACGCGTTTCCGGGCCACGGTCGAGAGCGGCCCGTCGCCCGATCGCTCCCCCGGGCCCCATTCCGCGCTGCCCGTTCGTCCGAGCGCGCCGGCGGGACCGCGCGACCCCCACCCCACCCCTCTGACCAGGCGATTCGCTGGACGAGCACACCCTGTTGTAATCTCTTGGAGCGCCCGAGCACGGGCGCAACGGGCTGTGGCGCAGTTTGGTAGCGCACTTGACTGGGGGTCAAGTGGTCGCAGGTTCAAATCCTGTCAGCCCGACAATCAAGAATGCCCCTCCGACCAGCACCGGAGGGGCTTTCTTCATCATCCGACCACCCGCAGAGCGGGACCAGAACGGGACCGCAAATGCTCCGTGAGCTTGTCACCCGCGCCGGTGATCTCGCGCCGATCCGGGTGCAAGTACCGCTCAGTGGTGCGACTGTCGGCATGCCCGACGATCTTTTGCAGCACGTGCAGGCTCACCCCGGCATCGGCGAACCACGTCAGGCCGGTGTGCCGTAGATCGTGCCGACGGAGGTGTTCGTACCCGAGCTTGACGACGACCTCATCCCAGTGCGTCGCGTCCCGCAGAACACCGGTGGCGATGCGCCCACCCCGAGGACCACGGAACAGCCGCGCATCCGGATCGCCGCGGCCGACCGCCTGTAGCCGATCCAGGACCAGTTGCCGAACTTCCTCGATCAGCGGGACGTACCGAACACGGTTGCCCTTGGTCCCCTTGTCCTCCATTCCCCCGATGACGACGTGGTCTGTCGACGCACACACCAGGTCCAGGTCTGTGTATCGATGCCGCGCACACGACAGCCGGACACCTCCCCGATCCGCGAAGCCGTGCACGCGGCGAAGATCACCACATCACCCCACCCCGCGGCTCGCTCTGCCACGCTAATCACGACCATGGCTCAGCTGCGCGATCGGCTCGGCTGGTAGGTCGTTGCCGAATTTCGCCATACAGGATCAAGGCGGCGCGCTGGCCGCAGTTGATCGAAGTACTAGTCGAATCCGGCAGCCGACCGCGGTAACCGTCCTCGCCAACCTGACCCGCCCGCATCAGACCCGCTCACCGCGCCCGGACCAGCACACCGACCCGCCGACCTCGCCACCGCTGCCACCACCGCGAATCCATCGAGCGACCCGCACACCCTGACCTCCCACGCCGACAGCCACGACGCCGACGACAAGTCCGCGACCGTCCCCGGCACTCGCCGCCCTTCCCGAGCCAGGACCCAACGGGCAGACGGCGCCCGGCACCAGCGCCCCGCCACCCCGTGCTCTGCCTCTCCCCACCGGTGATGCCGACCAGGCATCCAGCGCTGGCACCCTCGCCGTCACCGGCCACCCAGCATCCTCCTAGCGGTGGGAGGCACCTTCGATTCCCGGCGTCCGGCGGAGCGGATGCCACCATGGCAGGCCCTACCCGTTCCCGGCAAGGCCAAGACGAGTCACCACACACCCGCATCACCAATTCAGCTGCCATACACTGTATTCCAGTGATACGGCTCCATGGCAGCCTTGACGTGACCTTGCATGCCCCGCCACCGCGTCCTCCGTCCAACGAACCACCGGGAGCCGACCGAGCCCCCGGTACCCCGCCAGGAGGAAGCCGTCATGGCCAGCAACGTCACCGTCATGATCACCGGCCACCTCGCCGAAAACCCCGAACCCCGCGTCACGAACACCGGCAAACTCGTCACCAACTTCGCCGTCATCTCCAACGACCGCCGCTACGACCGCGACCGCAACGAATGGGTCGACGCCGCCAAGACCGTCATCCGGATCAACTGATGAGGCGACTTGGTCCAACTCGCCGGCGACAGCCTGACCAAGGGATGCCGCGTCACCGTCACCGGCCACCGCCTGACCGCTGACCCCTACCTCGGCAAGGACGTCAAACCCCGCGCCGCCCTCGAACTCACCGCCGACACTGTCGCCGTCGACCTGAAAGGCTAGACCGCACAGATCACCCGCTGGACCCGCAACGGCACCAGCACCGTCGACGCCACCGAGCCGCCGTTCTGATCCGCACACGGTGACCGGGCCAGCTACAACCAGGTCCGGTCACCGAACCCGGCCACCACGACCGACTGCCGAATTCGCCTATTACTTAGATTAAAGGCGAGACGGACCAGAACCTCTCTGCGGCAGTGGCTTCCGCGTCCTTCGGCCGCGCGGCCTACCGCGGTCACTCCGCCGGCGAGGGTCACCTTCTCGATTGCCGAATAGTGCTGGGCACGTCGAGAGCCGTACCCGACCTACCTCCCACAGTCGACCACAGAGAGGCAGGCAGTCTGCCCAGTCAACCGGTTGTCGTTACGTATTACTCCCAGCCGTGAACGAAGTCTTCGACTGGACCCCAAGTCTTCACGAACTTTGCGACCTGTTCCCAAGTCGCATCAAACAGTAGCAACCGGCCGCGGGGCTCGCTCTGGATCCGCTTCCAAACGACGTACCGCTTGGCGCCACCCGTCCCACCCCCAAGCGATCAGCAGCCCCTTGGCGGCAGCCATACTTTCTGTGAGATCAGTCATTCCGCGAAGCTACACAGTGACCCCTACCGGCCCGGCCAGCCACATATTTCCAGTTCCTACGCGCGCAGATAGATAGGCGTCCACGCATCGTGACCAACCTCGGCGACACCTTCGCTGTCAACGGTGATACCACGACGTGAGGTGAAGCCGAGCTGCCAGCGATTCAGTCGGATCTTCGCCTTCTCGCGCCTCATCCACCTACGGCCATTCCAATCCGGCGGCGGTTCACCTCCTGGCTTCCTGAACCAGTCCGGCGCAAGAAAGACCTCTTCACCCCAGGCGCGCAACTCCGCTGTCCGCGCTTCCAGCTCTGCGCGTTCATCCTTGAGCTTCTCCTCGGCCTTCGCCCAAAACCAGGTGTAGAACTCGCGCACAGATTGGGCGTAGCGCTCCAGGATCGGGAGAAGTGCGATCGATTCCCCAGCCGCCTCAAGATATGGCTTCACTTTCGGCGCCAAGCCACTCCAGTCATAGAGCGGCTTTACCTCTAATAGGAACTGGAGGTCACGAGACGTCGAATGAGAATCAAAAGAAAAGGTATCTCGTGGTTCCAATCGGGGTAGAAAGTAATGTTGCGAGTAGTTCCTTAGCTCTACGATGAACTCAGCTTCGTCCGTCTCGAAAACTTCAACGCGTTTGTTCGTGTACTCGCCCGACTCAAACTCCGATAAGGTCCTGCCAATCTTTGGCCAGATGTGCCGCAGAACCACCCGCTGACCAGAGATCAACGAGCTCGCGGAGGCGAGTGTGTTGTGGAGCAACCGCGCCAGCTCATCGGAGTAGGGGTCACTCACGGCAGAGGTGAACTGGCCGAAACCTGGATACCGCCCTACATGCCCAACCATCTCTTGCGCATTCCGACTGAACGCATACGATGCCAGGTTCAGCGATCGAAGCTTGAGGTTGACGTGGTAGGCGTTCGTCGCCTTCAAGAAGTCGCTGCGCCGTTCGTATTCCGCGATGTAAGGGTTGGTCCAGGACTCAAGGACTTCTTCGTCCTCGTTCTCGGCAGGGGTCACCCGAGCGATGTTGCCACGAAGCACCGACATGAGTTGGCACGCTGGACGACGGACGTCACCTCTGCCGCCTGACCGACATGTGGATCACCCTGGGATGCCGGTCATCACCGCACTCTGGGGACCTCGCCGGCACAAGTCACCTTCAGATTGCCGAACAGTACTGGGCACGACGCGAGCCGTACCCGACCTGCCTCCCGCAGACGAGCACGAATCCGTTGGGCATCTGCCCGGTCCACTGGCTCTGGTCCTGTTGCATCCAAGTTTGTCGCGCCAACCGCAGTAACCGGTCCGTGCTGTCGGTTGCGAGAGATAACGTGACCGGGTGCCAAAACGTACGAACGCGTTCCAGAAGCTGGTGGCAACCATCACTGCGCACCTCAGCGCCGGCGCCATCGTCACTGAATCGAAGATGCTGATCGACCTCGATACGGGGCAAGAGCGAGAAGTTGACATCTGTATTGAACAGGATGTCGCCGGGCATCCACTTCGCATCTGCATCGAATGTTCGAGCCACCAGCGGGCGCGAGACGTGACCTGGGTCGAACAGATGCACGCGAAGCACCAACGCTTGCATACGAACCTGCTTGTGCTTGCATCAGAATCCGGCTTTACGGGTTCGGCTCTGAAGAAGGCAGAGTCTTACGGAATTCAAACGGCCGTCCCTGGTCACTTGTCCGAATCATTCGGTTCTGACCTCGTGGGGAAGTTGAACGCATTGTGGGTCAAAACATTCGCGCTGACCCCGACCAAGATGCGAATGTGGGTCGAGGAATCTGCTGACAGACCCTAAGAAATTATCGTCGCTTTCCCAGACACTCTGATCTTCCGTGGAGACAACACGGAGGTGACTGACGCGTTGTCCATGGCGCGTGGCCTCGTCCAAAACCTCGACATGGACAACGATGCGATGCGAGATGCCCAGGGCGACGAAAAGTTCTTCACCGTCGGCATGGAGCCAGCGCATCTGCGAGATCCGGAAACCGGAGAGCTGTATGATATCTACCTCCGTAAGGAAGAACCAACCGGCGATTACCTCCGCCGAATCACTCGCGTAGAAGTGACCGGCGCCGCAGTGGTCGAAGTTGCTGAGATTCCACTGAAGCACGGCGAATTTCGCGGAGTCGGATACTCCGCAGGTTCAGCGACGCTGGGGGATCGCACCGTGTCGCTTGTCGCAACTGAGACCCCCCAGGGGGAGCGTCGAACGACGACACGATTTGAGCCGCACCTAAGGGCTGTCCCGTAAGTTGTTGAGCGCCAGCCGTTATCGTGTTCCCGTGGCGGTGATCTCGGCGGCCGATCCGGTGATGGTGGAGTTGTTCAGTGGGCTGCGGCCACGCAAGTTCGCCCGCCTGATCACGCGGTTGCGGCGTGAGGGCGCCGACCGGCCGTTGCGGGGCCGGCCCTGGGGGTTGTGCTTCGAGGACCGGGTGTTGCTGGTGGCCACCTACTGGCGCACCAACCTCACGATGCGGCAGCTGGCAGCGGTGTTCGGGGTATCGAAGTCCGCCGCGGCCAGAGTGATCGAAGATCTCGGCCCGGCCCTGGGTTTACGTCCCCGTGTCCGGTTTCCGCATGGCGCGGTGTTGATCGTGGACGGCACCCTGGTCCCGACCCGGGACCACGATGTGGCTGCACCCAGCAAGAACTACCGGTACTCGACCAATCATCAGGTCGTCATCGACGCCGACACCGAACTCGTCGTCGCTCTCGGCCGGCCGCTGCCGGGCAACCGCAACGATTGCCGCGCCTACGGCGAGTCAGGCGCGGCCCATGCCTGCCGCAACGCGGTGGTGATCGCCGATGGCGGCTACCAGGGCACGAGCGCGATCATCCCGCACCGCCGTGTCCCGGGCCGGGACCTACCGGAGTGGAAACAGGCCCACAACGCCTCCCATCGCAAGGTCCGTGCTCGTGTCGAGCACACCTTCTCCCGGATGAAGACCTGGAAGATCCTGCGGGACTGCCGTCTACGTGGCAACGGTGTCGCTGTCGCGATGGCCGGAGTCGCCACCCTGGCCAACCTCGCCCACGCCCGCTGACCCCAGCCAGGGGCAGGTCGTCATCGCCGGGTCGGACTTACGGGACAACCCTTAGACGCAGGTCGCTGGACAAGCTGAGGATTTTCCGCTGCGTGCCAGCATGATCACGCTGTTGAGATGGGGACCGCGTGGGGACCGCACGCCGTGCGCGACCATGTGCCGCACCTGCTTATGCAATGCAAACGGTGGCATGAATCATGGGCATAACGTGCGTGAATGCCCGATCACCATTCCTGGGGGTCAAGTGGTCGCAGGTTCAAATCCTGTCAGCCCGACAACGAACACCCTTCCAACCTCGGCCGGAAGGGGTGTTCTCGTAGAAGAGGCGCGGGGAGATCCGAACCGAGCCGGCAGAAATCTCAAACTGGCGCCCTCCGCACCGTGCACCCAGCACCGGGCACGCCCGGGCCACCGCTCGGGCAGGTCGACCTCGTGGTTCTCGGTGACCGCGCACGTGTCGCTCGGTGGGCGGTGCGCCGAGGTCTCCCCGGGGAGTGGTGGGCCACGGACGCCACCCGTGCCAGGTGCGCGGGCACCCTGGGCGAAGGTGTCCGCGCGCCGCGGGTCCGAGTTCGGGGTGCGCGCCGACCTGTTACCGGCCGGAAGCGCGGACTCGAATACCGCACACCGCCGGGCGCGCACGCCGGAACCGGGCGTGCTCGACGACGATCTCGGGAAGCCGTTCGGCTGTAAGGGTCACGAAGGGGGTCGCCGGTCGATCGGCGCCCTCATATCCCGCGCCCCGGATTGAGGATTCCCCTGAGGTCGAAGGCGTCCTTGATGCGGCTCATGAGCTCTCGCTCCGCCGAACCGACCATCGCTTCGAGGTGACGGGACTTGAGTGTGCCGACTCCGTGCTCTCCGGTGATCGATCCGCCGAGTGCCAGACAGCTGGTCACGATGTCGTCGAAGGCCCGCACGGCGCGCGTGGCGGCGTCGGCATCCGCGGCGTCGAAAACGATCGTGGGATGCAGGTTTCCGTCCCCGGCATGGCCGAAGGTGCCAATCACCAATCCGTGTCGGTCGCCGGTCCGCCGGATCGCGTCGAGCATCTCCGGCAAGCGCGGGACCGGAACAGCGACGTCGTCCAGCAACGTGCTGCCACACCGTTCCAGCGCGGTGAGCGCCACGCCGCGCGCCCGCATCAGAGCGTCGCTCTCGGCCCGATCGCCGGTCAGGTGCACTTCGGTGGCAGCCGACGAACGGCACTCGCGGGCACAGCGCTCGGCCTCGAGCTGCGCGGCGGGGCCGTCACATCCGATCAACAGCAACGCACCCGCCCGCTCGTCCAGGCCCATCCGGGTCATCCGGTTCACCGCCGCGATCGTGGTGCGGTCCATCAGTTCGACCACGCACGGGTCGGCGACCGAGCGGAGGGACAGCACAGCGTCGATCGCGTCGGCCACGGAGGTGAAGAACGCGGCAACGGTCGCGGTGTCCGTCGGCCGTGTCCGCAGTCGCACCGTCGCCTCGACGATCACCGCGAGCGTGCCCTCCGAGCCGATCAGCAGCTGCGTGAGATTCAGGCCGGCGGTGTTCTTGCGGGTGTCGGCGCCGGTGTGGATGATCTGCCCGTCCGCCAGTACTGCTTTGATCCGTGCCACGTGGTCGCCCGTCACTCCGTACTTGGCGCAGCAGGCGCCGCCCGCGTTGGTCGCCAGATTGCCGCCGATGGTCGAGATCGCCCGGCTGCCGGGGTCCGGCACATACCACAGCCCCAGCTCCTCGACCGCCGCCGCGAGATCGCCGTTGAGCACGCCGGCCTCGACTGTCGCCGTGCGTGCCCGCACGTCGATGTCGAGTATTCGGTTCATCCGCTCGGTGCTCAGGACGATGCCGCCCTCCAGCGCGTTGGCGCCGCCCGCCAAGCCGGTGCCGGCTCCCCTGGTGACCAACGGCACCGCGTATCGGTGCGCCGTGCGCGTCGTCGCGACCACGTCATGGGTGGTCTCGGCGCGAACCACCGCGATCGGCCGGCCCGACGGCGTCAGCACCGAGTGGTCGCGGGTGTAGGCCAGCATCGCGTCGGGATCCGTGATCACGGATCCGCCCAGGGCCTGCGTCAATTCCTTCAACGGATCCGTCATCGCCACCGTCGTACGCCACCTTTCCTGTCGCCCGGCGCCAAGTGCTCGTGGTGACGCCGGCCGACCCACTCGCCGTCGGCGTCAGCCGACGATTTCCAGTTCGCCCATCCGTGCCCAATCGGTGTCGGGCAGGGGAGCATGCAGGATGCGCGGGGTGCTCCGCAGCGCGGGCCGCATGGCCTCCAGCCCCTTCCGGAAGTGATCCGCATTCACGTGGTCGGCCCCCGCGGCCGCATCCCGGAAGGCTTCGAGAAGAACGAACTCGGTGGGCTGGGACAGGCTCCGATGCCATTCGAACCACAGATTGCCGGCCTCGGCACGGGTGGCGTCGGTGAACTCTCGGGTAATGGAGGGCCACGTGTCGACGTACTCGTCGCGTACGTCGAATTTGACCACGATGAAAATCATGAAAGTTGCTCCTGTGATCGCTGTTCGGGAAGGACCGCGCTGCCCACGCCGGTGCGCTCTCGGCCGACGCGAGCGCGCGGTCCCGATCAATAGATGTTCGACGGGCGGACCATGCCCTCGGCGAGATCACCGAAGCCGGGAGCGAGAACGGCCCCGGGATTCCCGACGACCTCCTCCACCACGGCGGTCTCGGTGGTGATCAGCAATGCCGCGATGGATGCCGCGCTCTCCAACGCCGCTCGGGTGACCTTGAACGGGTCGATGACGCCGTCGTCGAACATGTCCTCGTAGGCGCCGGTGAGGGCGTTGAAGCCGTGTCCGAGGGGCAGGTCGACGACCGTGTCGACGACCTCGTCGCCGTCGAATCCCGCGTTGACGGCGATCCACCGCACCGGTTCGGCGAGCGCACGCCGCACCACGTCGCAGCCCACTGCTTCGTCACCCGGCAGCACCAGGTCCGCGAGTGCCCAGTGCGACTGTGCCAAGGCGGTGCCGCCACCCGCGACGATCCCCTCCTCCACCGCTGCCTGGGTGGCGGCGAGCGCATCCTCGACCCGCAACATGCGCTCCTTGAGTTCCACGCTCGTGGCACCGCCGACGCGGATCACCGCAACCCTGCCGGTGAGGCGGGCGATGCGGAGGTCGATGCTCTCGCGATCGGCGTCGATCTTCGCGCGTTCACGTTGGGTCTTCAGCTGAGCTACCCGCGCGACCAACAGAGCCTGATCGCCATGGCCCCCGACGATGGTGGTCTGGTTCTCGGTCACGGTGATTCGATCGCACGACCCCAGGTGCTCGATCGTTACCTCCGACAGTTCGAGTCCGGTGTCTTTCGCCACGACATGTCCGCCCAGCGCGACGGCCAGGTCCTCCAGCTCGGCGACCCTGCGGTGCCCGAATCCGGGTGCTCGGACGACGACCGACTGCATCGTCTTGTGCATGTTGCCGCCGACGAGCAGCTGTAACGCCGGCCCGTCGACCTCCTCGGCGAGCACGACCAGCGGTCGGTCGGCACGCTTGGCCGCCTCGATGCTGGGCATGATCTCCTGCACCTGGGTGATCTTCTTGTTGGTCAACAGGATCAGCGGATCGACGTGCACCGCCTCCATCCGCTCCGGATCGGTGACCATGTACCCGGAGGTGTATCCGTGATCGAACTCGATGCCGTCGACGATGTCGACAGACAGGCCGAGTGTTTCGCTCTCCTCGGTGGTGACGATCCCCGAACGGCCGACATACGCCACCGCCTCGGCGACGGCTTGGCCGATGACCTCGTCGTCGCTCGCGGCCAGGGTGGCGATGCGGTGCAGATCGCTGGCGCCACCGACTTCGGCGACCTGCAGTCGGAGCGAATCGATCACCGCGGCGACGGCGCGCTCGATGCCGCGGCGGACCCGCATCGGATTGGCTCCGTTGTCTACGGCTTTCAGTCCTTCCCTGACCATGGCCTGAGCGAGGACGGTCGCGGTGGTGGTGCCGTCCCCGACCAGTCCGTTGGTCTTCATCGCCACTTCCTTGACGAGCTGGGCGCCCATGTTCGCGAAGGGATCGCGGAGCTGGATCTCGCGCGCGATCGTCACGCCGTCGTTGGTGATCGTCGGCGGTCCCGTGAGCTTCTCCAGCACCGCGTTGCGGCCCTTGGGGCCGAGGGTGACTTTGACCGCGTCGGCGAGAGCGTTCACGCCCTGTTCCAGCCTCGATCGCGCATCCTTGTTGTACCGCAACTCTTTTGCCATTTCGTGGTTCCTTTCTCGCCGTCCCGGAAGCGCTGCTAGGGAACGAGGATCGCCCGGCCTCGAACCCGCCCGGCCTCGAGGTCGTCGAGAGCTTGCTGGAAGTTCTCGAGCGGGTACTTGGTCGTGTGCAGGGCCACTTTTCCTTGGGCGGCCAGTGTCATGAGTTCCTGCAGATCGTTGTAGGACCCCACGAGGTTGCCGATGAAGTTGATCTCGGTGGAGATCACGTCGATGGTGGGAACGTCGATGTTCTCGCCGTATCCCACGACGTAGTAGTTGCCCGCGCGCCGAAGCATCGCGATGCCTTCGCGCGTCGACCCGCCTTCGCCGACGAAGTCGACGACCGCTTCCGCGCCGTTGCCCCCGGTCAGGGTGAGCACCTGCTCGACATGGGTGCCGTCGGCGACTATCCCGTGGTCGGCGCCGAGACGTACCGCCAGGTCGACGGCGGCGGGATTGCGATCGAGGACGACCAGCGTCACGCCCGAGATCGCCGCCAGGACCTGAATCCCGATATGACCGAGCCCGCCCGCTCCGATCACGACACACACTTGTCCTGGGCTCGTGGTCTTGGCGACCTTCGCCATGGCGTGGTACGCGGTGAGGCCGGCATCGGCGAGGGCGGCGACGTCCGCGGGCTCGAGGGTGTCATCGATGCGCACGACGCTGCGCGCGGTGGTCCGCAGGAACTCCGCGTAGCCCCCGTTGGTGTCGATGCCGGGAAATCGGCTGTTCTGGCAATGAACGTCGTCACCGGAACGACACGCTCGGCAGAGCCCGCAGGTGATCAGCGGATGCAGGATCACCTTGTCGCCCACGGCGACGTTGGTGACGGCGTCGCCCACCGCGTGCACCCACCCGGCGTTCTCGTGTCCGATGGTGTAGGGAAGTTCGACGCCGCTCTTGGCCTCCCATTGACCCTCGAGGATGTGCAGATCGGTCCGGCATACACCGGCACCTCCGATGCGCACGACCACGTCGAGTGGTCCTTCGACGACCGGTTCGGGTACTTCGGTCAATTGCAGTTTCGTGTGGTATCCGACCACCTGCACGGCCTTCATCGTGGGCTCCTCGACGTTCGCAGATCGGCGATTCTCGTTGTGCTGCACAGGTTCTCGCCGTCGGCATAGCGGGTGGCGAGCAGGCCTCGGCAGAAGTGCGCGTTCCCCTCCATCGATATGCGCACCGACCTGGCGAACCGCAGCCGAAGCGGTACGTCCTCGGGACGTATTCGCTTCCCGTTGTCATCGACGAATACGCGGCCGGCAGGGCACAGGCTCAGTCCCAGCGCCATCCGCCTGCGCAGCAGTGCATCCTTATCCCTGCCCGGCGCGAGATCACCGAGGGTGATCCGGTGTAGGTCGTCCACTGCCATGCCGGTGCGCGCGAGATGCGCAGAGACGCAACGTTCCATTGCGGCGGCGTGCGCCTTCGCACGAAAGGTCCTCCGCAGCTCGTCCAGGTCGTGTTCGGCCTCGACGCCGAAGGTGCCGAGATAGCCGGCGTCGGCGGCGAGCCCGGCGTTGATCTTGTCGCTGTCGTGATGATCGTCGAGCAGGACTCGGATCTCACCGATCCCCTCGACGAGGCGGAGGGCGTCCACCGCGTCGGAGGCCATCAGGTAGGCGAAATTGGGCGAGCAGAAGGCGGTCGGCAGTCGCAGGTGCACCACGACACCCTCGTCGTGGAGTGTCACCGATCGAACGAACCCCAGGTCGGTGATGGGTGTGTCCAGTTCCGGGTCGACGACGGTCGACAGCGCTCGCAGCACCTCGTCCTCGACGCAGAGCGCGGTGCGACTCATGACACTGCCACTTCCCGCGCCCCCGCTGCCGCGACACCGCTGTTCAGCTGCAACTCGGCAGGTACCTCGATGTCGTACAACGTTGCCGCGTTGAGACCGAGGATCTTCCTCTTCTGCTCGACGGTGATCGGTGGGTATTCACCCTGCATGTCCTCCGGGATCTGGAAGTCGACGAACTTCTCGACCAGCCACTTCGGGGTCCACAGGGCGTAGTCGCTGCCGAACAGGATCCGGTCCTCGTCGAGCCAGTACAGGAGCTCGCCGATGATCTGGGCGAAATACCGCGGCCGGGTGTGGATGAAGGGGATCGCCACCGCCAAGCCGCCGTAGACGTTCGATTCCTGGGTGGCGATCCAGCAGAAGTCTTCCAGCCGTGGCAGTCCGACGTGCTCGACGACGAACCGCAGATCGGTGTAGTCGGTGGCGACCTTGTCGACGTCGGACACGTCGAAGGCATCACGGTCGAGCGGCCGGATCGTCGGTCCCTTGTGCACGTGGATGTTGCGGATTCCCAGTTCGAGGCACGCCTCCAGATAGCGCCGGGACCAGGGGTCGTCGAGCTTGTACCCGCGCGAATCGCCGTACCACTCGGCCGTATACAGCTTGACGCCTTGCAGGTCCATCCGCTCCGCGTCTCGCCGCAGCTGCTCCAGGCCCGCCTGTTCGTGGCGCGGATCGTAGGCATGGTTGTAGGTGAGCCGCCCGGGATACTTCTCGACCAGAGCCAGCGCCTCGTCGGTCTGGCCGAAACCCCGGTGGTAGAACTCGTTCAGGAGCGTGGCCTGGAAGATCGCGTGGTCGACGTAGCCCTCCACGAAGAGATCGCGTTCGAACCGGGCACTGCCGTAATAGGTGTAGGTGTCGTAGTCCCAGACCGCATCGGCCGGGCTCAGGTTCTTGTGGTAGTCGTAGAAGCAGTCGATGAACTGCTGTCCGTGCACGTTCTTCTGGTTCGACTTGCGGGCGTCCCAGATATGGACGTGGCCGTCCACGATGAAGTACTTGTCGCCGTTCTTCTCATACATGGCAATGACTCCGATGTCTGTTGCGGGCTGTTGGGGTTGTGTATGCCGGCCCGGCTGCTCGGGCTGCTGTGCGGGCCGGCGCCGTCACCGCCTCGTCGGCCTCACTGGGCGGTGAGGTCGAAACCGATGTACTCGGCCGCGTCCTCCGGACTGGCGAACAGGAGGGTCTTGTCATCGAGGTGGACCATCCGCCCGTAGTGCGTGGAACTGATCTCCTCGAAGATCGAGCCGTCGAAATCCTCGCCGAGCGCCTCGCTGAGTTCGGCATAGTCGAAATCGAGAAGCCGCCGGCCGTCGACACGGATCATCGACGGGTATTCGGTGAGTTCCACGCCGTCCTTCGCCCCCATGACCTCCGCGACGACGCGGCCGACGGGGGTGTTCATGAGGGTGACGCCACACATGTTCGAGAACTCGGTGGACGAACCGAATTGCATGGTCACTGATCCAACTCCTTCGGAATGTCGAGCCCGATGTCCTCGAGCAGAGACCGGAACTTCGCCTTCGCATTCGCCAGGCTGGTCGCGAAGGTGACCGCCTTGTTGCTCGGCTGCGACCAGATGGGCTGGAGGGCTCGGGCCGCTGCCAGGCTGCGCGGGACCCAGGTCCGCAACCAGGTGCCGAACAGCTCCTTGTTCGAATCGCCGTACTCCGGGTCTCTGGTCAGCAGGCGGAACAGATTGCGGGTGTAGGCGAGATCGCGGTCGTAGTCGTATTCGCCGGTGCCGACGATGGTCGGCGTGATGTAATCGCCGTTCCCGGCGGCGACCTGCATGACGAATTCGCTCCGGAACAGCAGACCGACCAGCTGTTCGAAGACGATGTTGGCGCCGAACAGCAGCTCACACCAGTCCGGTACCGCGGTCAAACGCTCGAGCACTTCGCGGGTGGGCTGCCATTCGGGGGCGGACTGCCACACCTGCTTGTGCAGTTGGCCGTCGAACTCCTCGGCTTCCTCGGCCAGATCCAGATTGAACAGCGCCAGATCCTGCGCGAACCGCAGCTTGTGGGCGGCGTTCACCGCAACGGCCGTGTTGATCATGTTGGTCGGACACGACCGCTGGATCGAAGTGAAGACATGGAGCGCGAGGCCGTTCTCCGCGTGCATCCAGGCGCCGAGGTTGCGGGCGAGGAACGTCAGCCAGGACGACCCCCAGGCGTCGTACACCCGCGCGCGCTTGGCGTTGACCAGACACAGTTCGACCTGATGGACGACCTTGGAGTTGTTGCGATAGATCGTCTGGTCCCACTCCTCGTTCGGATCGAGGAAGGCGTGCCAGTTGGCGGACTTCGCGGCCGTCCACTCCAGCGGATATCCGCCGGGACCGTCGCCGAAGCCATAGATCCATCCCTGGGTCAGGTGTCGCTCCGGATCCGGCTGTACGTCGACGGTCACGTCTTCGTACATGGTCGCGCGTCGTTTGGCGGGTGTGTAGTAATTGAACGTGCGGCTGCGTGAACCGGGGAATTCCAGCGCTCCCGCCTCCGAATCGGTGAATTCGATCACGGGGAAGCTGCGTTGCTTCGTCCCTGTGCGTGCCGGCATGTGGTCTTACCTCTCGTGTTGTGTGACTCGCTCCGCCTAATCGAAGGCGGGGCTGGTGAACTTGTCGTAGAAGATCTGATCGGGCGGCGTGCCCTCGGCATCGAGCAGTGCGAGTGCCGCGTCGACCATCGGCGGCGGCCCGCAAAGGTAGACTTCGGATTTCGCGATGTCCGGTTCGAGCCTGCCGACGACGTCGGTGACATTGCCCGGCTCCACGGAGAACGCACCGGTCAGGTCGTGTTCTGCCGATTCGGACAGGCATGCGACGAAGTGGAAGTCCGCCAGACGTTCTCCCCGTTCGAGTATTTCTTCCAGGTAGAACAGGTCGCCGGCCGTCCGCGCACCGTAATAGAAATGCACCGGCCTGGTGTTGCCTGTTTCGCTCATATGCCGAAGCAACGAGAGAATGGGAGCCATACCCGCACCGCCGCCGATGCAGACGATGGGCAGTATGTGGCCTTCCTTGAGTGTGAACGACCCGTAGGGGCCGGTGAGCTCGATTTCGTCACCGATCGAGAGGTCGTTCTCGAGCAACTCCGCGAACTTGCCTCCCGGGTACTTCTTGATCAGGAACTCCAGCCGGTCCGGCGTCGTCTGCGTGCTGGCCATGGAGAAGGAACGGTGTTCGTCGGTCCCCGGGATGGTCAGGTCGGCGTACTGACCCGGTTTGTACTCGAAGGTGGCGGGTTCGATCGGCTGTAGACGGAGCGAGACGATGTCTCTGGTCAGCGGTGTCAGCGCGGTGACCCGGGTGCGGACATCCTGGATGGGGATGCCACCCAGAAGTTCGTCTTCGTCGAAGTTGAGCAGTTCGACGGTGCAGTCACTGTAGGCCGTGGAGCGGCACAGCAGGACGTACCCCTCGTCGACCTCGGCCTCGTTGCACGCGAACGTCGAGTAGTTCTCCATCTGGATCTCGCCGTCGAGCACATACGATTTGCACGCCGAGCACCGTCCCTCACGGCAGCCGTGCATGAGATGAATGCCCTGCCGGAAAGCAGCGTCGAGAATGTACTCGTCCTCCCCGACCTCCATCTCGATATCGACGGGATCGAAGGTGATGCGGTGCTTGTCGGACACGAAAGTTCTCCTGAAATAGGGTTTTCGGCACCTCGATGGGTGGCGTGGCGCCACCCATCGAGTCGGACTCACGCCGGTACCGCGCCTGCGCGGTATGCGGCGACGTGCGCCTCGCGTTCGCTGTCCGACATCTCGTTCAGGAGCACGTTCGGGCTCTGGAACGTGTTGCCCCGCACGTCGTCGAGGGTCCACAGCTTCTTCGGGTCGTCCAGATCCAGGTGCGGCTGGCCGACGAGGGTCTTGCCGTCGTCGCGCACGTAGCCGAGGTCCGACACGATGTCGGCGAGGTCCTTGCCGTGATGCAGGGTCTCCCACTCGCGGAAGCCGGTGAGACGACCCATGTTCGGCGTCGGCCGGCCTTCGTACTCACCGCGGAAGGCGACCGCGTCGGTCCAGTAGCAGGTCTCCGAGCAGTACGTGCGCCACTGGCCGTCGACCTTCTCCACCACCATGTCCTCGCGAATGAGCGCGGGCACCATGCAGGTCCAACACCGGTGCGGGTACTGGTATCCGACCTCCTCGAAGGCGATCGGCTTGTTGCGACCGGGGTAGGCGAGGCGGTTGTAGTCTTCCCACCACTTGCCGTACTTCGAGTACCAACCCGGGTACTTGTGCTCGAACCACTCGAAGTCCTTGTCGGTCATGGCATCGATACGCCAGTAGTTGACCGGCCAGCCGGTCGCGAAGAACCGCGCCACCTCGTGCACATAGCCCTTGTCGACGATGCGCCGCCACGCCTCCTCGACGAGATCGTGCGGAATGGTCAGGCCGTACTTCTCCAGCGGAATCAGGTAGCTGCGGTAGTAGTCGTCGTAGATCCACCGCCGCCACATCTCGGCGTAGCTCTCCCTGTCCTTGCGGCGGTCCTTGGTGCCGTACTCGATGAAGGTGCCGATGGCGGCGTCGACGACACAGTGGTTGTTCCACCACGCGTACCGCAGATCCCGCTCCAGCAAGGGACGGTTGCGCTCGTCGGCGAGAGCCATCAGGAGGATGGAATAGCCGTTGGAGATGTGCCTGGACTCGTCGGACTGGACCGAATGGAAGACCGTGGGGAGCAGGTAGTCACCGTTGGCCGCGGCTTCGTCGGGCATCGCGACGAACAGGGTGTTGGTGAACGCGGTCTCGGCGACCACGGTGAGGTAGATGTTGGCCGCGGTGATGGCGTCGCCGGTGATGAACCCTTCCCCGAACTGGCGCCCGATCGTGCCGGCGTAATTGTTCGCGAACGCCTTCTCCGTGATATCGAACCCGGCCGGGTCGATGTAGTTCGTCATGTACAACTTCTTGAGGTTCATCTGGATCGTCGAATGACGGACCTCATCGATCATCTGCACCGCGAGCCCGTTGTGGATCTCGGGATTGGGCACCGCGTCGATGGCCATCGGCATGGCCCTGGCCGCCGAGATCTCGGGGAACGGAATGATCGACAGGAACAGCTTCTGCCATTCCAGCCAGCGCTGCTGGACCTGCCGGAACATGTTTCCGCGGATGGCCCCGTCCATCGCGCCGTAGACGCGATTGTCCTTTTCCTCCTCCATGGGGAAGTAGGAGCGCATGATCTGCTTGAGCGGGTCCTTCTTCGGCGCCTTCTCGAAGGTGTAGTCGGTGCCGAAACGAGTGGCCGGAGTCGCGAAGGTCGGCTCCCACGACAATTCGGTGATCTTCGCATGCGCCTTCGTCAGGCTTTGCCTACTCAATGTTCGCCTCCTGGGCTGACGGTCGGCGGGGTGTGCCGACTTGTCGGGACGTTGCCTGGTCCATTGGAGGGGCTGAGTGGCCCGGCGAGCGTCTCAGAATGAGACGTGGGTCACACGCGAGCCCCGACCGCGCGCCGCAGCGACACGGCCGGCCCCCTCGAGGCCCACCGTCTCAAATTGAGACGTGCGTCACACAGACGCGCGCTACTGTGTGATCGCCGATGGTGTGTGAGGTGGAGCGATGGCGCGCAAAAACGACCCCGGCCCGCAACTTCTCCGGGCACGTGACCGGTTTCTGAGTTCGGGCCTGGTCGACGAGAACCTGATCTCCGGCACCGTCCGGGACTCCTGGCGACGCTGTCGAGACCTGCGCGTCCATCCGGACCGGGTAGATCTGCCCTTCGTGCGTGAGCCGGACCTCGATTCCCCTCTGGTCACCGCGGCGGCACCGGTCATCCATCAGTTGGCCGACGTGCTCGCGAACCAAGCGGTGAGCGTCATCCTCACCTCGGCGGACGGCGTCGTCCTCGATCGCGTGGCCGCCGACCGGGCGATCCGCGACACCCTCGATTCGGTGCAGCTGGCCAGCGGCTACAGCTACGCCGAAAAGTTCGTCGGAACCAATGGCATCGGCACGGCAGCCGAGACCGGGCGGCCCACCTTCATCCGCGGCGGCGAACACTATCTCGGCGCGCTGGATCGTCTGGCGTGCGCGGGCACTCCGATCCGTGACCCGCTTTCCGGGCGAGTGGTGGGCATCCTCGACCTCACCTGCTGGGCCCACCAGGCCGATCAGCTGCTGGTGGCGTTGACACAGACCGCGGGCGCACAAATCGAGGAGCGCCTGCGTGCCCAAGCCACCGAAACCGAGGCGGCGTTGCTCGACAGCTACCTGAGGCAGTGCCGTCGCTACCCTGCCGGCGTCCTCGGCGTCGGCGCCGACATCATCCTGATGAACCGTTATCTCCGCCAGGCGTTGAACCCGCTCGACCAGCATGCCCTTCTCGAACACGCGGGCGACCTCCAGCGCTCCCGCGCGACAGGCACCGTCACGGTACTTCCGAGCGGCCAGTACGCGAAACTCACTGTCGCACAGCGGATCGATCTGCGTGGTGACGCCACCGACGTGGTCTTCCATGTCGCGTTGACCGACAGTGCCGCAGCGAACACGGCGCTGCTGCCGAGGTCGCCCATCGTGCCCGGTCTCGCGGGCAGCAGTAGTTCGTGGCGGCGCAGTTGTCAGCAGGTGGAACGTTGTTGTGCTGACCGCAACTGGGTGGTCGTCGACGGCGAACCGGGTTCGGGGCGCGCCAAACTGGCCGAGATGGTCGCCCGTCACGTCCGTCCGGCGAGGTCGGTCCGGGTGTTCCGGCTCACTCGCAACATCGACGCCGACGAGTTGTCCGCCGACCTCGAGGCCGAAACCGCCAAGGAGGACTTCGACGTCGTTCTCGCCGACATGGACCAGCTGCCCGCCGAACTCGTCGAGCCCGTCTCGACCATCCTGCAGCGGTGCGCGGGCCGGGGTTGGGTGGCAGCCACGATCTGCTCGACCGAGCCGTCACCGGAAGTGGAATCCCAACTACTACCGCTGTTCATGCACACTGTTCCGGTCCCGGCCCTGCGCCACCGCATCGAGGATCTCGACGAGCTGGTGCCCCACCTGCTGCGCGAGCTCACCAAGGGCGCCGACGTGCGCTTGTCGCCGGCAGCTCACCGGCAGCTGACGAAACTACCGTGGCCGGGGAATGTCGCCCAGCTCCGCCGCGTTCTGTCGGACACGCTCTCTCGGCAACGTTTCGGCACCATCACTCCCGACGTGTTGCCGCCGGAGTGCCACGCGCTCACGCGCCGGATGCTCACACCGATCGAAGCACTCGAACGCGACGCCATTGTCCGTAGCCTCCTCGACCACCGGGGGGACAAGCAAGCGGCAGCAGCCGATCTCGGCATCTCCCGAGCAACGATGTACCGCAAGATCAGGCAATTCGGCATCACCTAGCGCGCCCGGGGGACCAGCCGAGCCGCGAACGATTGGCGTCGCCGCGAGTGCTCGGCCCGCACGAATCTTGCCGGGCGCGCCGACCACCGCCACCGGACGATCCGCTCCGCGTCGATGCCCGATCGACTCATCGGTTCGGGAGACCGGCAGCGCACACGCCGGCGGACCAGGCAGATCGAGCACCCGTTCACACCCGCTGCCCAGGCCTCGACTCTCCCCGACGCGGCTGAACCGATCATCCGCACCCGATGACGGTCCCCGACGCGATGGCAGTGTGCCCCGACACGACCTCACCCGGTGGCCGGGCGACTGGTGGTCAACAGTTCCAACGGATGAAACCCCGTGCACCGCCCCGCACGGTCGAGCAGCGAACCCAGCCGCTTGGGGGTTTCCAGCGTGATGCTGCGGTCGGCGATGACGAGGCCGGGTACCTGCGATTCGAGTTCGTGTTCGAGGCGCGACAATTCGCTGATCTGCCGCAGCCATGCGGTCATCAGGACGTTGGCGGTTCCGGTGACCTCGCAGCACACGCGGATCTGGGGGAACGCGTCGAGCGCGTCGACGAGGGTGCCGAGGGTGCGGGGGATGGCGCGGGCCCAGATGTTGGCGGTGACCGGCCAGCCGCCGAGGACGTGCGCGACTTCGCAGCGGATGGAGAGGATGCGCTCGGCGACCAGGTAGGTCAGGCGACGCCGGACGGCCGCCGCGCTGATGCCGCAGACGTCGGCGAGTTCGACCGCCGAGCGGCGGCCGTCGGCGGCGAGGGCGGCGATCAATGCCAGGTCCACCGCGTCCGGTTGATGGACCAGGGGGCGCGGCGGCGGGCGGTAACGGGACAGGGTGGATTCCTCGCCGACGTCGAGAGCGCGCACCCGCCAGCGTTCGCTCTCCCCGAACACCTGCATCACCACGCGGGTCCGGGTGTGGGCGACCATGGGCGACCCGGACAGCTGCTGCACCCAGTCGCCGAGGCTGTCGAGATCGAAGGTCATGACGGTGAGGAGCAGGTCCCCGTCGCCGGCGGTGCGCTGGATGGTCGCGACCTTGCCGTCCCGGGAGAGTTCCCGCATCAGATCCGGGCCGCGCTGCGCCACCTGGACCTCGACGAAGGCCGCGCATCGCGTGTTGAGGTAGGCCGGGCCGGGGTAGGTGACGATCCACGCGAGACCGCTGTCCACCAGCCGATCCCAGCGGCGGGCGGCGGTGGGCGCGCTGACGCCCGCGACGTCGCCGACAGCGCCCCACGGCGCGCGCGGTGCGGACTGGAGCGCGTGCACGATCCGGAAATCGACGTCGTCCGGAACGTAAGAATCTTTCACCGGGCGGCCCTCTGTCTGCATTTCTCAACACTGCCAGGCAAATTCGGCGAGCGCATCTTAACGTTCGCTTTCACATCTCGGCGGCATTCCCCCGGGCCGTCGATCGAGGAGGTAATCGGAATGAGAATCACGGTCATCGGCGGCGGTCACGGCGCATATGCGGCAGTGGCCGACATGAGCGCGAAAGGCCATGAGGTCGTCTGGTGGCGGCGGGATCACAGCGCTTTCGCACCGCTGCTCGACGCGGGCGGAATTCGCGTCGACGACCACCGCGGGCATCGCGTGCTGCTGATCGGTGCGGCGGGTGGCATCACGGTCGAACCCGATCTCGGTCGCGCGGTGGCCGGGGCGGCGGTCGTGCTCGTGCCGATCCCCGCCTTCTCCCACCCGGACCTCGCCGAGCGGATCGCGCCGCACCTGACCGACGGCCAGGTGGTGTATTTGCCGCCGGGCAGCTTCGGTTCGGTGATCTTCGCGCGGGCGGTGGCCGCCGCCGGTAACCCGGCCAAGGTCGCCTTCGCCGAGACCGGCACCCTCCCCTACCTGGCCCGAAAGCACGGCGACGACCGGGTGGTGGTGAGCGGCTATGCCACCCGGCTGCCCACCGGGGTGCTGCCCGCCCACGACAGCGAGCGCGCGCTGGCGGTGCTGGCGGAGATCTATCCGGTCGAGCCGGTCGAGGACGCGCTGAGCGGGGCGTTGATGAACGCGGGCCCGATCATCCACCCGCCGTTGATCCTCATGAACGCCGGCCCGTTGCAGCACTTCGAGGCCTGGGACATCCACAACGAGGGCACCCAGGACGCCATCCGCCGCGTCACCACGGCCCTCGACGCCGAACGGATCGCCATCCGCACCGCGCTGGGATACGCCGCGCCGCATTTCCCGCTCGCCGACCACTACACCGCCGACGGCGACGAATGGATGTACGGCAACGCCGCGCACGAGAAGCTGACCGACAGCGGCGACTGGCGCGAGCACATCGACCTGCACACCCACCGGTACATGACCGAGGATGTCGAGATCGGGCTCGCGCTGCTCACCTCGGTGGGCCGCTGGGCGGGGGTGCCGACGCCGGTGGCGAGCGGCCTCCTCGCCGTCGCGGGCGCGATCACCGGCCGGTCCGCCGACAGCGGCGGCCGCACACTGGCCGCCCTCGGCCTGGACGGATTGGACCGCGCGGGAATGACAGAGCTACTGCACGACGGGTTCTCGCGGTGACGGGCGTGGTGGCGGTCGTCGGCGCCGGCCGCATGGGGCAGGGTATCGCGGCGGCGCTCGGGTTCGGGAAGGTCGAGGTGATCGTGGTCGACCTGCGGGATCGCGGCGACGCCGGCGAGGCGTATCGCGCGGCGGCCCGGGCCGAGATCCGGTCGTCGCTGGCGCGGAAGGTGCGGCTCGGGCTGCTCGCCGACGCCGATCTGCCGGAGGTGCTCGACCGGATCCGGGTGGTGAGCCGGGACGCCGCGGCCGACGCGATGGCGCAGGCACGGCTCGTCTTCGAGGCGGTGCCCGAGGTCCTCGCGGTCAAACGCGCGGCCCTGTCATGGATCGAATCGGTGGTCGGCCCGGACACGCCCATCGCCTCGACCACCTCGAGTTTCCTCGTGAGTCGCCTCGCCGAATTCGTCGCGCGGCCGGACCGGCTGCTCAACGCGCATTGGCTCAACCCCGCCGACCTGATGCCGCTGGTGGAGGTGAGCCCGAGCGCCGCGACCACACCGGAGGTGGTCGAGGCGACCTGCGAGCTGCTGTCGGCCGTCGGCAAGACACCGGTGGTCTGCGCCGCATCGCCGGGCTACATCGTGCCGCGACTCCAGGTGCTGGTGATGAACGAAGCCGTCCGGATGGTCGAGGAGGGCGTGGCCGATGCCGCCGAGATCGACCGGGCCGTGCGGATCGGATTCGGGTCCCGATTCGCTGTGCTCGGCCTGCTCGAGTTCATCGATTGGGGCGGCTGCGACACCCTGTTCCACGCCTCCACCTATCTGCGCGACGAACTCGGTGAGCGTTTCGCCCCCGCACCCCTGGTCGAACGGTCGATGGCCGACCGCCGTCCCGGCACCGCCGACGGCGGCGGCTTCTACGACATCGCGCCGGCCGCGCGCGACGACTACCGGACCCGCCGCATCGCCGACTTCGCGCAGGTCCTCGATGCGACCGGCCAACTACACAGGTACGACGACCTTCCGCGGCGCAACGGCCGAGCCGTCGCGGAGGTGCTCTCGGCGCGCCCCGCGGGCGGGTCGCAGGACAGATGAGGAGACGGCTGTGACTGCTGTGAATTCACCCCAACTCGCTCCCGCGGAGACCCGCGAGCGCCCGATGAAGCTGGCGATCGCGTCCGGGGTCGGCACCATCCTCGAGTTCTACGACTTCGCGATCTACGGCACCGCCACCGCGCTGGTGTTCAACAAGGTGTATTTCGACACCGACGATCCCTGGTTCGGCACTTTCCTCGGGTTCGCCACCTTCGCCATCGGCTTCGTCATGGCACCGGTCGGCGCGGTGATCTTCGGGCACTACGGTGACCGGTTCGGCCGGCGCGCGGCGCTCACCACCGCGTTCATCCTGATGGGGTCGGCCACCCTGGTCATGGGCCTGGTGCCGGACTCGCGGTCGATCGGGATCGTCGCCCCGCTGATCCTGATCTTCCTGCGGATGCTGCACGGCATCTCGCGGGGCGGTGAGATCGGCGGCGCGGTGCTGTTGGCGGCCGAGCACGCCCCCGCCTCCCGACGCGGGCTCTACGGGTGTTTCGTCACGCTCGGATCGCCGGTCGGCGCGATCCTGGCGAACACCGCCTTCGCGCTCGTCCTGCTGCTCCCGATGGACCAGGTGATCGCGTGGGGCTGGCGGATTCCGTTCCTGGTGGGCGGCGTCGTCCTGATCATCGGCATCTGGACCAGGATGCGGATCTCCGAGACACCCGATTTCGCCGGCGCGCGCTCCGGCGCGGATCGGCCGGCGCCGCGTGGCCTGGCGGTATTGCGCCAGGACTGGCGCGGGGTGTTGCGCGCCGCGGGCGTGAACATCGGCCAGAACTGTTATGCGTTCCTGCTGTTCACCTTCATGTTGTCCTTCCTGACCGAACCCGACCCGGGCCGGGGCTTCTCCCGCTCCGCGGTGGTCTGGGGCATCACCGCGGCCCTCGCCTGCCACGCCGCGACGGTGGTGCTCGGCAGTCATCTGTCCGACCGGCTCGGCCGCAAGACGGTGATCGGCTTCGGTATGACGTCGGCCGCGGTCTTCGCCCCGGTGCTGTTCTGGGTCACCGCCCACGGTTCGTTCCTGGCCTGTATCGCGGTGATCTGCATCGGGTTCACGCTGACCGGGTTCGTGTACGGGCCGATGTTCACCATGTTCGCCGAGCAGTTCCCGGTGACCCAGCGCTACAGCGGTGTGGGCATCGGCTACCAGGTCGGGGCGGTGGTCGGCGGCGGTATCGCGCCGATGGTCGCGAACCGGATCGTGAGCGGCACCGGCAGCGTGATCCCCGTCGGGTTCTATGCCGCGGCACTCATGCTGATCAGCCTGTTCGCCCTGATGAAGGGCAAGGAGACCGCGCCGCTGGCGGTCGGGCGCTCGGTGCGGAGCCGCTTCGGCGCCGCCGCGGGCAGCACCGACCGGGCAGCGCGCGCCGGTTTTCCCGCCGACGCGAAACCGGTGGAGCAATCCAGCTGACGGGATTGAATCGGGAATGTCGATGCCGACCACCGTCGCGACGGTGGTCGGCATCGACGAACCGACTTATATAGGGCATATTCGCGGGGCGCTGAATAGGTAATTCCTTTATCCGGACCCGACGGAATCAGATCAATTCGAGGCACGGTGTTTCGACCGTTGGGTATCACCGGATTTCCCCCACGAATGCAGCAAACATCTGGCTCGCGAGACTTCGCCGGCTCGGACATCCCCGGGATGGCAGCCGAAGCCCTCGCCCGCGAGGAGGTGTGAACCGCCGGGCTGCGCTGAGACCGCGACCCACGCCGGTGGCCACTAGCCAAATTTGGCTACTCGAGCCTATCGTGGAGCGACCAGCCGAGCTCGGCTGGTTCCCCACACAGCCCCGAGGTGAGCAATGACGTCGATAACCCCCTATGTGATGGTCGACCGCGCGCACGACTACCGGGCGTTCCTGGAACACGCCCTCGACGCGGAGGTCTCGACGGTGGTGGCCCTGCCCACGGACGAGAGCCGCGTCGTGCACGCCGAGGCCAGGATCGGTGACAGCGTGCTGTTCTTCGCCGACTCGGGCGCGGAAGGGCAACGGTGCCTGAGTTCGCCCACCGAGCCGGTGCACGTGCAGCTCTGGGCGACGGTGCCGGACGCGGACACGGTGTTCGCGCGGGCGGTCGAGGCGGGGGCGCGGCCCGCGCAGGAGATCACCGCCCAGCCGGACGGGAGTCGGATGGGCGGGTTCGTCGACCCGTTCGGCACGCTCTGGTGGATCAGCACCACCGCCCCCGCGGCGGTCTGAGCCGGTGACGGCGGTTCGGCTGCTGGTGCTCGGCGCGGTGCGGCGGCGCGGGCGCGCGCACGGCTACCAGGTGCGTGCCGATCTCGAGTCCTGGGGTGCGCACGAATGGTCCAATGCGACTTCCGGTTCGGTGTATCACGCGCTGAGGTCGACGGCGCAGGCCGGGCTGCTGCGCGAACACGAGACCACGCCGAGCACGGCGGGCGGGCCGCCGCGCATCGAATACGAACTCACCGACAAGGGTGAGCAGTCCTACCTCGCGTTGCTGCGCAAGGCGCTCTCGGCCCGCGACCCCCGCATGGACCTGCTGGCCGCGGCGGTGGGGTTCATCGAGGACCTGCCCCGTGCGGAAGCCGTCGCGCTCCTGCGCCGTCGAGCGGCGGCCATGGCCGAGTGGGAGGCGTCCATCACCGCGCACCTGCCACCGGACACCGACCTCGCGACCTGGGGCCCGGTCGGCGACGTCATCGGCCTGTGGTTGCACACCGCGCGCAGCCGGGCCGAATGGACTCGTAACCTGCTGGCACGGCTCGAGGCGGGCGCCTACCGCATGGCGGGCGAGAGTTGAGGCAGGGATGCCTGCCGCAGTCCGGTCACCGTGCCGAGGGTTCGGCGACAGGCGCGCAACCGATCCGCCATCTTCGTTCGCAGCACGCCGATTCCGTCGCCCCCGATCGCTGCGAGACCGGAAACCCGCCTCGGCACACGTCGAACCGGCCGCCGGCGACACCACCGCCCCCGATCACGGCGCCCGCTCCGACGGCTCGGCGTAACGTCGGCGATCCTCTGGCGATCTTCCAGACAACATCGACTCAGGAGGTTCGACATGCTCTCCCCCAAGCGACTCGCCGCCGGTGCCTTCGTCGCCGCCGCAGCCGTCTCCACGACGCTCGCCGCCGGCGGCGTCGCCCAGGCCGACGTTCCGGTGTGGCAGGCCAATTGCCACGTCTACAACATCTTCAACACCGGCGGCATGGCCAACTGTGAGCTGCCGACCTGGCATCAGGTGAAGCTGACCTGTGTCGCGTGGCCCGTTCCGTTCACCTACTGGAAGTACGGCCCGGTGCAGTACGGGCAGAACCAGTCCTGGGCCAGCTGCGACTCGTTCAACGCGCTGGTGCGTGTCGAGGTCATCCAGGCGTAGTCGGAAGTCCGGGCGCTCCGGGTATTCGCCCGGGGCGCACCGGAACCGGCCCCGCGGCGAGCGAGCGAGCACGTCCGCCGGAACGGACGGTCAGGCGGACAGTCGCCGGGCGAACCGGACCACCGGGCCGGGACGGCCGCGAGCGCGCGGCCGTCCCGGTTTCACCGCGAGGCGGTCACGCGCAGGATCGCCGCACGACCGCCGCGGCGGCGACGAGATCGCGCAGCGACGCCACCACTCCTCGGCGCCGCGGGTCTCGAGCCCGCAGTCCGGGTTCACCCACAGTCGTTCCGCCGAAACCACTTTGGTGCCCCCGCGCGGCCGCGCAACAGCGATCCAGCTCGTCGTCGATACCGCGCACCCGCTCGGGCAGTGCGCCGAGCAGCACCGCGGTGTCGAGCACGTGGTCGTCGTAGGAGAAGGTGCCGACCGGTCGCGCTGAAGGTCTCCAGTGGTCTGGACATGAGGCGTACTCCCTCGGTCGCAGCGGTGGCCGCCACCCGTTCGAGCGCGCACGACGACACACCCGGCCGGTTCCGGGTGTGTGAACAGTCGGCGTGGCGCCCAGTCCGCGAGGCGACGGCCGCCGGGCACGGCGCCGACGGCGGGCTTCGACGTGCCGCGCCCGCCGAAGCGGCGCGGAACGAACCAGCTGCACCGGCCGGCGTAGGCACCGGCCGCGATGAGGCTTCCGGCAGGGTGGCCGGTCCGCCTACGATGACGCGATGCGAAACCCGGCGGTCGATTCCGGTGGGGGGCGGTTGGCGAAGGCGGTGGGGCAGCTCCAGCGGCACATGCTGTTCGATGCCGCCCTGCTCGTCCATCAACCGGCGGGGGCACGGAGCCGGATCGTGTCGCGGCTCGGGTACAGCCAGGGCGCCGCGTGGGCGTTGCAGCATCTCTTTCCCCGCGACTACGAAGTCGGCTTCACCGCCCGGCTCAACCCGGACGACCACCTGCCGCTGTCGATCAGCGACGTCCGGGTCGACATCCGCGAGCAGTTCACCCGCACGGTGCTGTTCCGCCGGTATCTGCGGGCTGAGGGCTATGCCGACGGGATGTCGGTGGAGTTGTTCGACGACGGCGACTACGTCGGTGTCGCCCACTTCTCCGCGCGTCGCCCGGACGCCTTCGGCACGGCCCAGCGCGCGCTCGCCCAGGACCTGTCCGGGTTACTGGCGCTGGCCCTGCGCCACGGCGAGCACGCGGCCGAGTCACCCGCTGAGCGCGGCGCCGCGGGCCGCACCTACCTGCGGTGGGGCCCCGACCAGCGGATCGCCGACACAGCACGCGCGGTCCCCTTCCTCGACGACCCGGCGTTCGCGCGCGTCGTCGACGCCTTCCTCACCAGCGCCCTGACCGAACTCCGGCACCTGTGGCTGCATCAGGGCGCGTGGTATCGCGTCGTGCTCGCCCGCCGCGGCGACTTCGGCGACCTGGAGGTGTGCGTCCGCGCCGTCACCCCCGACGAGGTGTGGCGGTTGAGTGCGCAGGAACTGCGGGTGCTCAGCGGCCTGGTCGTCGGCCGCACCGATGCCGAGATCGCCGCCGACCTGAGCTTGAGCCCGCGCACCGTGCACGCCCACATGGTCAGCATCCGCCGCAAGCTCGGCGTGACCCGGCGGACGGAGGCCGCCGCCCGCGCGACCGCGACGGCGACCTTCGTGCCCGGCCCGGCGACGGCCCCCGTGCCCGACCTGGCCCGCATCTACCGGGACACCGCGCTCAGCTGATGTCGGCCACCAGCTCGGCGGCCGCGTCGACGGCCGCGCGCTCGTGCGGGAGCAGTTCGTCGCCGCCCATCGCCCCCAGGATCGGCTGGTAGGCGTCGGCGATGCCGGTCGAGACCCCGGCCAGTTCCTCGACCACCGCGAGCCCGCAGAACGGCACGTAGTACGGGCTGTAACCGCCCTCCTGCAGACAGGCCAGCCGGCCGCCCGCCACCTCGTCGGCCACGTCGAGCATCTTGCGGGTCAGCGATCGGAACCCGTCGCTGCGCAACATCATGCGCGCCAGCGGGTCCATCATCGAGGCGTCGAAACCGCTCGCGACGATGATCAATTCGGGCCGGTAGGCGCGCAGCGCGGGCAGGACGACGGTGTCGAAGGCGTAGTCGTAGGCGCCGCTGCCCCCGCCCGGCGGCAACGGAATGTTGAGCGTGTACCCGAAGCCCGCACCCGACCCGCGCTCGTCGCGGAACCCGGAGTCGGACGGGAAGCACCGATCCTGGTGCACCGAAATGTTCAGCACCCGCGCCGATTCCCGGAAGATGTCCTGGGCGCCGTTGCCGTGGTGCACATCCCAGTCCACGATCGCCACCCGCTGCATCCCCAGCACCTCGAGCGCGTACGCGGCCGCGATGGCACCGTTGTTGAACAGGCAGAAACCACGGCCGGTCGCCCGTTCGGCATGGTGCCCCGGCGGGTTGATCAAGGCGTAGGCGTTGGTCACGGTGCCGTCGGCGACCGCGCGAACCGCCTCGATCGCCCCACCGGCCGCCAGCAGCGCGATGTGGTGGCCGCCGTTGCCGAACGGCGACACCCCGTCCCCGGCGTCACCACCCTTGGGCAGCGCGCTCTCGGCGAGAATTCGCTCGTAGTGCGCCTCGTCGTGCACCCGGAGCACGTCGTCCCTGGTGGCGGGCGCGGGCTCGAGCTGGTGCAGCGACTTGATCAACCCCGACGCGCAGATCAACTCGTGCAGCCGCCGCTTGGTGTCCGGGTGCGCGACATGGTGCGAGATCGGCTGGGTCAAGGCGTCCACGCTGGGCGGGAACACGCCGCCGCTGCCCGTGTCCGCCCACCCGTAGAGCGTGTTCCAGATGTATCCGGTGGTGGTTGCCACAATCGTTCCTCTCCGTCCGAGTGTTCGGTGGAGTCAGGATCGAGGGGGGTGGGCAGGCTGTCATCGGTAGAAATACCGAACGACGACGCCGGGAACGGGACCGGCGGGCAACTCTCAGTACTTGAGTGCCCCCGCGTCGACGGGGATCTGGGTGCCGGTGATGACGCCCGAGCCCGGCCCGGCCAGCCACGAAACCACGTCGGCGACCTGGTCGACGGGCATGAAGCCGCTCTTCCCGTCGGCTGCCTGCCGCAGCGGCACCGGGGGGAAGGCGTGCAGGTAGGCCGGGTGCTTGCCGAACATCTCCATCATCGCGTCGGGCTGGATCATGGGGGTGTCGACGGAGTACGGGTGGATCGAGTTGACGCGGATGCCGAATTCGCCTGCCTCGAGCGCCAGGGTGTTGGTGAGGGCGACGAGGCCGTGTTTGGCGGCGGCGTAGTGGCCGTTGCCGGGGGTGGCTTTCAGTCCGGCCGAGGAGCTGACGATGACGATGGATCCGCCGTTGCCCGCTTCGATCATCGCGGGGACGACGGCGCGGACGGTGCGCCAGGTGCCGTTGAGGTTGACGTCGACGACGGTGTCCCAGGCGTCCTCGCTCAACTCCCACAGGCGGCCCCAGCTCAGCACGCCCGCGTTGGCGACGAGCACGTCGAGGCGGCCGAACATCGCGACGCCGTCGGCGACGACGTCCTGCAGGGCCGCGAGATCCCGGATGTCGACCACGCGGGTGAGGACCTTGCGGCCGGCGGCTTCGACCAGGCGGGCGGTCTCGGCGAGGTCGGCCTCGGTGGGAGCCGGGTAGGTGACGGTGTCGGAGACCGGCGCGCACACGTCGACGGCGATGATGTCGGCGCCGTCGGCGGCCAGCCGGGCGGCGTGCGCCCGGCCCTGGCCGCGGGCCGCGCCCGTCACCAGTGCCACTTTCCCCTGGAGGGGCTCGGTCCGGTCACTCATGGCAGCACCTTCGATCTTCTCGTTCGGTCCGCGCTGCCGGGTCGGCGCGGCGCGGGCGTCGACCGCAGGCGGTCGGACCCCGACAGCACCGGCGATTTCGGCGTCGGCACTGCGCGCCGACAGTCCCGTCCGAAGGTAGACGAGTGTCCAGTCCACCGTCAATACACCGGTCCATCGATACACGGGCGGCATGGGGCGACGGGCGGTGCACCGCCGACCCGCCCGACGCCGGCCCGCCCGGGCCGGTTCCGAACGGCGGTGGCGCGATGCCCCTGTCCATCACGCCACCGCCACCGACCCGAGCGTGCCGACGGCGGGGACCCAGGTGGTCGGCCGTGCACCGCCGATCGGCCGCCGAGCCCTCCCCTCCACGTCTCGGCGCGCGGCGGCCCTCCCATCTCACCGTCCGCGCGGCGCGCTCGACAACACCCGACCGCACCCCGTTACGGGGTGCACCGTCGCGGGTGGTACTACTCGGCAGTGGTACCAGCCGTGCGTCGGCGGGCGCGGAACGATAGGGGTGGCGGCAGTGGAATTGCCCACGCTGGGCGGGTTCGTCCGGGCGCGACGGGAACGGCGCGGGATGAGCAGGCAGGAGTTGGCCACCGCGATCCACTCCAGCCTGGGATACATCGCCAAGATCGAGCAGGGCGGTGCCGCAGGCCCGAGTCCCGCGGTCCTGGAAGCGCTGTCGGAGGTCTACGGTCTCGACGCCGACGAACGACGGCACCTGTATCGGCTGGCCGGGCAGACACCCGAGGACCCGCCCGCGACCGCGCCCGCCCATCGCGACACCCTGGACGCCTTCGCCCCGCATCCGGCCGCATACCGCAGCGAAACCGGGGACGTGCTGGACGCCAACGCCGCCCACGACGCGACCTTCCCCGGCCTTCGCCGGCACGGCAACGTGCTGCGCTGGCTGTTCACCGATCCGCGCGCCCGCCTGGTGCACGAGGAATGGGAGCGCGAAGCCCGCATCGCCGTGGGGATGCTGCGCCATCACGCCGCGTGCCCGCGCGATCCGGGGGCGGTGGCACGCCTGCTCGGCGATCTCGCCGAGCAGCCCGACTTCCACCGGTTGTGGTCGGCGGGCATCGTGTCGGTCGCCCGGCCCGACCCGCACCTCCGTTTGCGCAGGCCCGGCACCGGCGAGGTGTTCACCCTGCGGACCGAACTCTTCGCCGACACCGCCGACCCGGCGCGTCAGCTCTGGCTCGGCGTGCCGTCGAGCTGAGCCAGCCACTCCCGCAACAGCGCGTTCACCTCCCGCGGGTGGGTGATGTTCACCGCGTGCGTGGCGCCGGGGACGGTGTGGAGTCGTGTCGGCCCGCCGAGACTCGCGGCGAGCGCTTCCATGTCCTCCGCGGCGAACGCCTGGTCGCTGATTCCGCGCAACAGTAGTGCGGGGCAGGTGATCTCGCCGATCAGCTCGGTGATGGACTCGCGGTTGATCAGGCAGTCGGCCGCCAGCCGGATGCGCCGGCGATCACCGGTCGACCACTTGTCCAGCCAGGGCCGGCGGTCCTCGTCGGTGCCGCCGATCATCACCGAGGCCATCGTCTTGGCGATCGGCGCGAGCGGGCCGCTGCCGGTCCAGGCGTCCATGACCTCGCGATAGCCGATCTTCTGTTTCGGCGTGTAGGCCTCGGCGGAGGTGCCGATGAGGATCAGCCCGTCCACCCGCGGCGGCGCGAGCAACGCCATTCGCAGGGCCGTGAACCCGCCCTGCGACATCCCGCCGGCCACCACCCGGTCCAACCCGAGCGCGTCGACGACCGCCCACGCGTCGCGAGCGAGGTCCCAGTAGCTGAACGGCTCACCGGAGTCCTCGGTGCCGCCGAAGCCGCGCGCGTCGATGGCGATCACCCGGTAGTCCGGCGCGAGCCCGGCCGCCTGCGCCGCGAACATCTCGTGGTCCAGGAAGAAGCCGTGCCCGAGCACCACGGCCCGGCCGCTTCCACCGGTATCGGTGAAATGAATCTTCACCCCGTTGTTTTCGATGTACGGCACATCCACCACCCCTCACTGGTCGCCCGAGCACTCTAGCAAGAACAGGTTCTAGAAAAATGGCCGCACCGGGCACGCCCCCGGTCACCGCCGCACTCCGCCGAACCGCGACCACCGCGCGAACGACACCCGGGGCGCGGCACATTCCACATCCGCCACCGCCAGCACCCGGTTCAACGACACGGCATCGATATGCGCCGAGGACGGCAACAACACCACATCCGCACCCGACGCCGCCACCTGCTCGGCCACACCGAGAACCGAACACGGATCACCCCACCGCACCGGATACCCCAACCGCCGCGCCAGGCGGCGGACCTGTCCCGAATCCCACTCGTAGGTCGGAGACAACGGATCTATCCAACCGAACGCGAACACGCGAATCCCTCCATCCCCTCGATGGCCGAAGCCGGCAGCCACGCCCCGCGCGGCTGCGAGCTGGAGGGAAACCTTGGCAGTGCGACCGCCGCATACCGTTCCGCTGTGGAACAGTGGAGGAATGAGCGACTTCCAGCCGGACGACGGACGGTGGGTCGGCCGCCGAGTGCGCACCATCCGCGCGCGGCGCGGCATCTCGCAGCAGGTCCTCGCCGACCGAGCCGGACTGTCCCGTAGTGCGATCGCCAAGTACGAGAACGGTTTACGGCCGGTGGACTCGCGGCGGACGCTGTTGGCGCTGGCTTCAGCGCTTGGGGTCACCGTCGCAGACCTGGCGGGCCACGAACACGAGAAGCTCGACCCCGGCACCGCCGCATTCCACATGGTGGTCCCGGAGATCGAGGCCGTGCTGTGGTCGCGCGGCAACGTGACCGACCATCGCCCGCCGGTGGGTCCGGCGGAACTGGCCGCGCTGACGCGCAAGGCCACCGAGCTGCGCAACGACTGTGACTACTCCGCGCTCGGACCGATGCTCGTGCCGATGCTCACCGACGCCTACCGGCACGTGCGCGACGCGGAGAGCGAGCGGGCGTGGGACGTGCTCGCCGCCGTGACCTACGGCATCGCCTCCGCACTGCGGGCGCGCGGCTATCACGCCCTGGCCTGGACGGCGGCGCAGGAGTGCGAGCGCGCCGCGGCGCAGGTCGACGGGGTGGCGGCGGTGGCGACGGCGGCGTTCAGCAAGGGACAGATCATGCTGTCGCGCCCGGGCGCATTGCCCGCGGCGCTGGACACCACCATCGGCACCGCCGAGCAGATCGCCGGTGCCGTCCGCACCGTCGGTGAGGTGGAAACGTACGGGATGCTGCACCTGCACGGGTCCATGGTGGCGGCCACCCTGGGCGGGGATCCCGAACCCCACCTGGCCGAAGCCGCCGCGCAGGCCGACCGCCTCGCCGCCGCCCGGCCGAGCACCTCCCTGGCGCGCAACGACTCCTTCGGCCCCGCCAACGTGACGCTCTGGCGAATGTCGGCCGCCCTGGAGCGCCGCGAGCCCGGCCGCGTGCTCGCCCTGGCACCACGACTCTCCCCCGCCGACCTGCCGAATCAGGGCCGCCGCGCCCAGTACTTCGTCGAGATCGGGCGTGCCCACGCCATGCAGAAGCACTACCGCGACTCGCTCTACGCGCTGCTGCGGGCGGAACACCTTGCGCCGCAGCATGTCCGCACGATGGTCCACGTGCGCGAACTCGTCGGCCACATGATGCGCAAGGCGCGCCGCGACCTGACGACGGGCGAGCTGGGCCGACTCGCCCAGCGGGTCGGTGTGGTACCGGGTTGACGACCGCCCCCCAGGCGAGCTTCACCCGGAGATGAACGACTACCCCTGACCCGCGCCCTTCCACCGGGGGTGGTCGAGGACGGCCTGCCATGCCTGCGCCCACGGGAATTCCGCGAGGCGTTGCTCGCCGGTGCCGGGCTCGTGCCCGCCGTGGACGGCGTCGCCGATCAGGGTCACGCCCCATTCGGCGAGGTTGCGCAACGCGGTTCGAATGGGCGGGAAGCTCATCTGGGCGCGGTTGGAGAACGGCACGGCCACGATCGGCAGGCCCTTTCCCACGCCTTCCACCAGGAGCCCGAGCGGCAGGGTGTCGGAGATGCCGACGGCGAACTTGGCCACCGAATTACAGGTCAGGGGTGCGGCGATCATGGCGTCGGCGGGTGGCAGCAGGTCGGGGGTGCCGGGGTCCTTGTACTCGGTGCGGACGACGTGGCCGGTCTGCTCGGCCAACGCGGCGGTGTCGAGGAAACGGCGGCCCTGCGGTGAGGCGACGACGCATACGTCCCAGCCGTCGCGCTGCGCCGAATCCACGAGCCGGCCGACGTCGCGGGCGGCGGGTGAACCGGTGACGAGCGCGTAGAGGACGGGTTCCCCCAGAGAGTTCATCCGGTCATGGTCGCAGGCGGACGGGGTGCGGCGCGAGTCAGCGATTCGTCTCGGCCGTGCGTGCGGCGAGGCGGGCCCATACGGCGTGGTCCGTGCGCGGTCCGCCCGGCGTCTCGGCTCCGTAGCGCTCGATCACCGCGTCCAGGTCGAGCGGAGCCGTCAGCGCCGTTCCCGGTTTCAGGGCTTCCTCGACGTGTTCGTCGGGGACCAGCCAGCACACCTCGAATTCGATGCCGTCGGGGTCGCGGCCGTAGAGGGCTTTGGTGGAGCCGTGGTCGCCGGTGCCGGTGAGGGCTCCGGCGGCTCGGAGTCGGTCCCGCATCGTCGCGAGTTCGGCGAGCGTGTCGACTTCCCAGGCCACGTGGTAGAGCCCGACCGCGCCCGGAGTGACCGGGGTGCGGTCGCGGGACTGGAACAGGCCGAGATCGTGGTCGTTGGCCGAGCCCGCGTGCCGCAGGAACGCGCCACCGGGGAAGCCGCCCGGCAGGCGCTGGAAGCCGAGCACGTCTTCGTAGAACGCGAGACTGCGCGGCAGGTCGGCGACGAACAGGACGACATGGTTGATTCCGCGCATCCGCCTGCGGCCTCCTCGAACTCGGTGCGGTCGGGCGATACCGGCCCCCGTCCTGTTTACTACCGCACCAGTACGCGCGCCGGGCAGGGTGGTGCTCATTCAGCGGGAGCCGTCCGGTACCGGCGAGCCCGCGGTGGACTCGCCGGTCACGAACCTCAGTGCACCCCGGCCAGCGCCTGGATCGGGGTGGTGGCCACGGCCGTCGGGTAGAGGACGTGGACGAAACCGCGGTCACGGTCGTTGATGTCGAGCCCGCCCGGGACCGGTCGGCCGTCGCGCATGATCGAGCCCGGGAGCTGGTAGCACATGATCGACTGGGTGTCGGTGGGGGTGGTGATCAGGGCCACCTCCTCCAGCGGTGTCAGCACCTGGGCGCGGGTGGTGGCCTCCGACCAGCCGACGCGGTCGCGGAAGTAGCGGATGGCCTTGGCCGGGTCGATGCGGTGCACGACGTCGCGGCGCAGGTGTTCGTGCGGGAAACCGAGAGTGTGGCCGGTTTCGTGGCGGACGACGCGGGTGTATTCGCGTTCGTCGGTGTCGAGGCCGAACGAGTCGAGGTTCATGGTCGCCTCGTCGGCGGGAATCTGCAGCACGTCGGTGCCGAGATAGGACCAGTAGCCGTCGCCGGGGGTGCGGGCGATGCGGATCTCGGCGTCGGGGGCGGTGCTGCGGTGGAAACCGATGTTCGCCCCCGGTGACCAGGCGTTCATGTGGGCCAGGATGCGGTCCTGGAGCGCGCGGTCGGTGGTGTCGAGGAAACGGACGCCGAGGTGGACGCCGCCGCTGCGCCAGTACTTGGTGGTCATGGCCGAGATGAACTCGCGGTTCACCGGGCGCTCGCCCACCAGTCCCGCGATGGGACGCACATAGGGCATGTTGGCGGGATTGATCTCGACGGCGAGCCGGGCGGACTCGATCTGCTTGTCGTCGGGCAGCCGCTTGGGGCTGCAGATCGCGAGGGTGTTCATGATGGTTCTCCGGGCTGGGCCGGGGCCGGGAGCACCCGGCCCCGGGGCGTCCTCACGGGCGCATGTCGGTCAATCCGTGCCGGACGACGTCGACCATCCCCTTGCCGCCGGCGAACACCAGGCGGGTGGGATCGAGGCCGTCCTTCTCCTGTCCGCTGCAGACGCCGACCACGAACGGGTTGGCGGTGTGCACCCACAGCGGGCCGCCCGACCAGCCGGGCCCGAGGTCGGCGCGCAGCGCGAACTCGAGTTCCTTGCCGGGACTGTCGTTGTCGATGTCGCGGATGCCCATGTCCAGCTCCACGGCGGGGCGCTGACCGTAGCTGCCGGGGTAGCCGGAGGAGACGTAGCGCCGGTTGTAGTACTCGTCCTCGTCGCCCCAGGACTGCGAGCCCATCCAGCCCAGCGCGTTGCCGAGCGGGTTGTAGAGCTTGCAGATGACGTAGTCGTAGCCGGTGGGCACGTCGCCGCCGGGGTTGTAGCCCCAATAGCTCTGCACGAACGAGGATCCGAACGGCCGGTCGCCGTTGCGGAAGGCGGGGATGAACTCCATGCTCCAGTTGCTCGCGCCCCACGGGGCGACATGCCCCGCGGTGAGCAGCAGGTTGGGGCCGACGAGGACGCCGCTGCCGCGTTTGCCGTTGCTGTTGAACACGATGCCCACCGTGCACATCGGATACAGCATCGGGTTGGGTTCCTCGTGCACGAGCGGCTCGTAGAAGGTCTGGCCGTCGAGCGAGAACGTCTCGGCCACCGTGGGTTCGGCGTAGGTCGCCCACGGCGGGCAGTAGGGCGCGGTGACGGCGTCGCCGCGTGCGGGCGCCTCGGCCGGGTTCAGCGCGTGCTGTTCCTGGCCGGGAATCGCATGCACGAGTTCTTTGACGGTGGTGGGAATCTCGGTGCGCTCGAGCAGGTGGCCCGGCGCGGGATCGATGACGGTCATGGTGTGCTCCTCGGATGACATCAGGACTGGGGGGCGCGGACGAGCCCCGCGCCGGTGTCGGTGGGATCGGTACCGGGGATGAGCCGGTCGGTGGTGGCCTCGCCGATCAGCTTGGCCTGCAGGACGAGCGGGGCGAGCTGACCCTGTGCGGCCAGCTTCTCCGCCCACAGCGCCGCCACCCCCGCCGCGTGCGGAGTGGCCATGCTGGTGCCGCTCATGGACTCGGTGCCGCCGCCGACGGCCGCGCTGACCACACCGACGCCGGGTGCGGAGACGGTGGCGCGCGAGTTCGAGAAGGGCGCGACGGCAAGGCCGTTCGCGGTGCGTCCCAGCGCGCCGACGGCGACGATGCCTGCCGCCGCGGCGGGCGGGGCGACGTCGATCTCGAACGGTGGCGTGCGGTCGCGGCCGCTCTCGTTACCGGTGGCCGCCACCACCATCGGCTGACCGATGCCCGCGGCCAGGAACTGCGACAGCGTCTCGAACAGCTGCACGTTGGCGGTGTAGGCGCGCAGCGCCAGCGACGTGGCCACCGGGATGGACAGCCCGCGCAGCGTGACCAGTTTCTCGACGAAGCCGGGGAAATCGATGCCGAGCGACATCGAGATCACGTGCGCGCCGTTGTCGCGCGCCCACAGGATCGCCTCGGCGATGGTGTCGCTGCCGCCGCCACCGGGGCCGAGGACCTTGCCGATCAACGCGCGCCCGACCCCGCGCGCGACGCCGATCCGCGTGCCGTCCAGGTCGCGACCGAAAATCGTTCCGGCGCAGTGCGTTCCGTGACCGTCTTTGTCGTGGGCGGAGCCGCCGCCGGTGAAGTCCCTGGTGACCAGGTCGACGCCGGCGAAGGCGGGGTGGTCGGCGTCGATACCGGTGTCGAGCACCGCGACGGTGACACCCTGCCCGGTGAACGGCGAGGTCGTCGCGCCGACGGCCTCGACGCCCCAGGTGGGACCCGCCGCCGCGGCGACGACACCGCCGCGCTCGGCCGGTTCGACGAGGCGCATCGGCATCGCCGGGCCGAACCCGACGACGGTCGGATCGGCGGCGACCGACCGCAACGTCGCCGCGTCGACCTCATCGATATCGATGCGGACGTCGGCGGCGACCTCGGCGGGAAAGGCCGCGGGGCCCGCGTTCGGCTCCCGCAGCACCGCGCGGGCGGGGGCGCGCAACACGACGAGTTTCTCCCCCGCGAGGACATGTGTTGGCTCGGACATGGTGACTCCAGATTTCCGGGGTGGGGTGGAAGGAGGCACCAAGGCTAGGTCCGCGCGGGGCGGCGGATCGCGAGTAGCGACTACTCGATTCGGGACGGCGCGGCGAGGACGATTCCGCCGGCGCGGCCGGTGGGTACTCGCCCCCACCTGCGCCGACAGCCGCCGCCCGCTCTAGGGTTCCGGGGTGTCGCGTTCGTGCGCGGTCAACAGGAGATGGTCGAAGCGGGTGCGTTCCCCGACACCGCAGCCGCCGAATTCGGTGACGGCTTCGACCAGGCGGGCGGCCAGGTCGCGGAGTTTGGTGTTCGTCTCCTGGGAGCGCCAGGCGAGCACGCGGAAAGCCTGCTCGGCGCTGATGCCGTACATGAGCATGAGGGCGCCCTTGGCCTGGTCGATCACCGAGCGGGTGGCGACCAGGTCGGGCAGGGTCTCGTCGAGGACTTCCTTGCGGGCTTCGTCGAGGCGGTCGGTGAGGTCGATGTAGTAGCCGGTCGAGCCGACGACGCGGCCGTCCGCGTCGCGCATCTCGTCGCCGACGACCAGGACGTGCCGGACGCGGCCGTGTGTGTCCAGGATGCGGTGCCTGCTGCAGAACGGTTGACCGGTCGACACCGCGGCCGCGAGAATGTCGGCGACCGCATCGCGGTCCTCGGGATGCTTGTGAGCCAGCATCAGCTCGGTGGTGGGCACCACCGAACCCGGTGCGTAGCCGTGCAACACGGCCACCTCGTCCGACCATTCCCAGCGCTGGTCCGCGAACCAGAACCGATAGCTGCCCGCCGGCCGCCACGCATCGGCGGCGGAGACCGGGGGCGTCCCGTTGCCTTCGCTCACGGTTCCAGTATCCCGCCCCGCACCACTCCCCCGCGCACGGGCGCGTCGCGGGCAACTGCGCAGCAGACGCGCGGTCCCCGTTTTCGCGCCGGTCCGCGGGGGGCGTCCATCGAATGTCCGAACCGTCGGCGTCCACCCCTGCTCGGCGCGCCGGGTGATCTACCGGCCCGCCGCCCGTTCCCCGCGCAAGGTGGTGACCACACTCGTGACCAGGGCGACCGGTGTGCCGTCCGCGCGCACCACCTCGCACTGGTAGTGGGTGATGGTGCGCCCGGAGTGCACCGGGCGGGCCACCGCCCGCAGCGTCTCCCGCCAGACCGGGCGCAGGTAGACCGCGCGCAGGTCGATGCTGGTGAAGCTCTCGTCCGGGGCGACCACCGTGGAGTGCGCGGTGCCGATCGCGGCGTCGGCCAGTTCGGCGAGCAACCCGCCGTGAACCGTGCCCTGCTGATTGCCGTGCACCGCGGCGTCGGCGTCGATCTCGACGGTGGCGGTCCCGTGGTCGACCGCGACCAGCCGGATGCCGAGGGTCCGCGAAATGGCGGTCGGGTAGCGGAACCGGCAGGACTGGTCGGGGGTGGCGGTACCGGCGACGACGGCGCGCAGGTAGTCCAGGACCGGGAGTTCGGTGGTCGTGCTCGTCATGCGCGCACGCTAACGACGGTCGACTAGGACGATCAAACAATTGTCCTAGGTACAGTGGGCGGATGCCGTCCTACCGCAGCGTGGCGGACCTGATCGCCGAACAGATCACCGCGGGCCGATGGGCGCCCGGCGATCGGCTGCCCACGCACCGCCAACTGGCCGCGGAGTTCGGTATCGCCATCGCGACCGCCACACGGGCGTATGCCGAGCTGAAGCGCACCGGCATCGTCGTCGGCGAACCCGGCCGCGGCACCTTCGTGCGGGATCGCTCGGTGCGGCTGGTGTCGCCGGAGTACGGGCCGGGCGCCGATACGGTGTGGGCGGATCTGTCCATCACGCAACCGTTTTCGCGACGGCGCAGCGAGCTGCTGCGCGCGGCGTTGCGCGAGCTCGCGACGGCGGGCGAGCTGGACGCGGTGCTGCGGCGGCCACCGCCGGGTGGCCGTCCGCACGAGCGCCGGGCCGCCGCCGGGTATCCCGCGCGGTTGGGCATCGAGGCCGAAGCCGAGCGTGTCTTCCTCACCTCGGGCGCCCAGCACGGACTGGATCTCGTCCTCCGCGCGACCCTCGCGCCCGGTGACGCCGTCGCCGTCGACGAACTCACCTACCCCGGCTTCCGGATGCTGGCCGAGGCGCAACGGCTCGACCTGGTCCCGATTCCCGCCGACGGCGACGGCCCCGACCTCACCGCCCTCGCCCAGGCCTGCGCCCGGCGGCGGCTACGAGCGGTCTACACGATGCCGACACTGCACAACCCACTCGGCTGGGTGCTGAACGCCGCTGCCCGCGCCGAGCTGATCGCCCTCGCCCGCAAGCACGACCTGCTGCTGATCGAGGACGCCGCCTACGCCTTCCTCGCCGACCCCGCGCCCCCGCCGCTGGCCGCGCTGGCCCCGGAACGCACCTTCTGGGTGTCGAGCATTTCCAAGAGCGTGTCGGCGGGTCTGCGCTTCGGTCTCCTCGTCACGCCCGCGTCGGCCCGCAACGCGCTGTCCCGCATCGTCCGCACCACCATGGCGGGCCCGTCCAGCCTGGTCACCGCCTTGGTCGTGCGCTGGCTGAGCGACGGCACCCTCGCCGATCTCGAAGCCGCGAGCCGCGAAGCCGCCGCCGAACACCAGCGCATCCTGCGGCGTGAACTCGACGGCAGGCCGATGCGCGCGCACCCCCGCTCCTACTTCGCCTGGCTGCCCGTCGATCCCGGCCAGCGCATGGACCGGGTCGCGGCGGAACTGTCCCGCCGCGGCATCCGTGTCTCCACCGCCGACCTGTTCGCCACCACCCCGCACGTCCCGCACGGCCTGCGGTTGGCCGTGGGATCACTGTCCCCCCGCGACCTCCCGAACGCCCTGGCGGTGGTTCGCGATGTCCTCGACGACATCCCGCTGTGAGCGCGCGCCGCACTCACACCCGCGCCGAGGCGACCAGCCGGGCTCGCGGCGTGAGCACTCGCATGCCGGACTTCACCGCGCGGGCATAGGCCGCGGTGGCGGGGCGGTCGGTGGGGTGGCGGGGGATGTCCAGCAGGGCGCGGGTGCGGTCGTGGAGGAGGGTGCGGAGGGCGAAGTCGGGGAGGGTGCGGGGGATCCAGGTGTCGGGGTGCAGGAGCTGGGGAGCGAGTGCGGTGGTGTCGGGGGTGACGGTGAGTTCGGTGGCGCAGATCTCGGCCAGATAGTCGGTGAAGGCGGGCCAGGTGCCGGGCATGGGGCGGGCGGAGATGCCGTAGCGGCGGTACCAGGCGCAGCACTGGGCGTAGAGGGTGTTCTTCTCCTCGGCGGACAGGGGGCGGTCGAAGGTTTCGATGGCGGTGACGAGGGTGTCGACGTAGGTGGCGTGCTGGAAGAAGAACAAGTCGGGCGTGAGGCCGTTGTAGCGGCGGCCGCGGCTGTCGACGCCACGGACGAGTTCGTGGCCGTACAGGATCGCCGCGTGCGGGTCGCAGGGGGTGTAGGCGAGGTGGATCATGCGGGAGACCACCCGCTTCTTGTGCGCCCACAGCGCGGTGGGCGCGTGCTCGACGATCGCCGCCGCGACGGACGGGTGCAGGATCTGCAACCCGACCGCACGGGGCAGCGTCAGGGCGAAGCGGCGGTCGCCGAGATAGCGGCCGAGCAACGAATCACGTGGTACTGCGGGAGTTTTCATACGCAGCTCCGCTTCCGTTCGATTACGGGCGTCGCCGACCACCGAGGCCGCACGCGCGATACTATGAGATAGTTGCGTTATCATCGTCTCACAGGCGATCCGCAGGGGCGGCAGCCACTTCGGAGCGCACCGGCGGACCCCTACCGAAAACCACCAGTACGTCTTCATCGACGGCCGCGACTCGACCGCGCCGGGCGGATCGAGCGCGACGGATCCTTCTGCCGGAAATTGCCGACAACACAGACTGATTCGGCGGACAGGAGATTCACGCGGCATCGATCGGGAACGGCTGGAGTGGACCCGAAGTGGCCGGACGTTGCAGCTATCTCAACTCGGTGCTATACCAAATCTATGTCCTAAGGCTTAGATTTTCTCAAGCATCCTGTGAAGAAGCGGGCCGTCCAGCACCGACACCACACCCCGTTCCGGAGGTTTGCATGACTCACACCCTCGGCCATCCCGCCGCCACCGGCGCGGTGCCGCCCACCCCACCGACCCCGGTCCCGCACCCGGCCGCCGCGCACACCGTGCAGCGGCTGCCTGCCGTGCCGGATCGGCCGAGCGAATGGCATCCCGGCATGCTGTGGTGGGATGCGAGCACCGTGCTGGTGACCCGTCCCGATCCCGCGGGGCACTGGCCGACCACCGCGCACCTGGTGATTCCGATCGACCGCGGCAGGCTCGCCTTCCGTGTCTCCTCGCATTCGCCGGAAGCACAACAGCTGGTCCGTGATCCGCGGGTGATCGTGCAGGCGGGCAACTGGCGCGGCAAGCCCGCGGTCGGCTCCCGTCAGCACCAGGGCCGTGCCGAATTGATCCCGGCCGGACCGCTGTTCGACAAGATCGACGCGGGCCTGCGCACCAAGTACGGCATGCGCGTCGGCTTGGCCCGCATCTTCCACAACGTCGCGATGGGCTCGACCCCGTACGGCGACACCGCGGTCGTGGTGACCGTCCACGAGGTCTCCCCGCTTCCCCCGTCGGCCTGAGCACCGCAGATCTCCGCAGCGATCGGCGCGGGCGTTCACCCCGAACGTCCCGCGCCGATCCGCGTCTCCGGCGAAAGCGCGGGTCGGCTGGCCCGGTGGGCGGCCGTCGCCGACGGCGGCGGCGGCCGTCGCACAAGCCGGCGCGGCGGTGCGCTCACCTCACCCGGCGACAACGGTGGGCCGGGCGACCTTCGCGCGCGGCGGCTCGGCTCCGCGGACGCGGCCGGGGGTGAGCACGGTGACGTGCTCGAGCGCCTGCTCGACCAGCGTGTCGATGTCGGCGCGCTGCTCGATCACCCGCAGATCGGCGGGGTTGGTGCGGGTGGCGACCTCGCTGGGCGCGAGCAGGCTGCAGCAGTCCTCGTCGCGGAGCACCGAGATCTCCGCGGTGCCGATGCGCCGGGCCTCGGTGATGATCTCCTGTTTGTCCCAGCCGATCAGCGGGCGCAGCACCGGCAGCGTGCAGGCCTGGTCGGCGGAGACCAGATTCGACAGCGTCTGGCTGGCCACCTGCCCGAGGCTGTCGCCGGTGACCAGGGCGTCGCGCCGGCGACGACGCGCGAGTTCCTCGGCGATCCGCAGGTAGAGCCGGCGCCGGGCGACGATCTGGAGTTCTTCGGCGCCCGCGGTCGCCAACGTCTTCTGCGCGTTGCCGACCGGCACGACGTAGAGCCGCGCGGGCGTCTGATACCGCCCCAGCTCCCTGGCCAGCGCATACGCCTTGTACATGGAGCTGGGGTCGGTGTACGGGGCGCCGGTGAAATGGACGAAGTCGCAGTGCAACCCGCGGCGCATCGCCCGATAGGCCGCCACCGGCGAGTCGTAGCCGCCGGACAGCAGCACCAGCGCCCGCCCGCTGCAGCCCACCGGCAGCCCGCCCTGGCCGGGCAGCCGCTCGACCGAGACGAAGATCTCCCGCCGATCGACCTCCACCAGCACCGGCACCTCGGGCGCGGCCAGATCCACCCGCCAACCGAGTTCGGCACACACCCGCGCGCCGATGTGCGCGGCGAACGCGTCGGAGGACATCGGGAAGTCCTTCCAGCGTCGCCGCGCCCGCACCGCGAAGGTCGGCACGGGCGCGCCGGGACGCTCGGCGTGCCTGCGCCGCAACAGGTCGACGGCGGCGGCGGTGGCGTCCTCGACGGTGGGCGGCACCGACAGCGCGGGCTGCACCACGCTCAATCCCATCACCTCCTGCAGGCGACGGGTCAGCTCGGCGGGGTCGCGGTGGTGCGCCGACGCCACCAGGAACCCACCGCGGCGCCGGATGAGCACGGGCCCGCCCACGGCATGCCGCAGGTTGCGCACCAGGCAGTTCTCGAACCAGCCCTGGTTACGCCCCTTGACCGCGATCTCGCCGTATTTGGCCAGCACGCAGAATCCGGACATCTGCCACCCCTTTCGCCGTCGGTGACCGTCTCGTTCGCCTCCTATCCTGACAGCGCGGCCGCGGCCGGTGCCGCACCGCCGCCGATTCGGGGCCCCCGCGCGGGGTACAGCAGCTATGCCGTCGTGTTGACAGCTTCCGACTCGGAGGAGAACGAAACATGAATCTCGATCGCTCGTACTGCACTCGCTCGCTCCTGATCGCCGGCGCACTGGTGGCGGGCACCGTCCTGGCCGGGTGTACCGACGACAACGACACCGACACCGGCAACGCCACCGAGACGGTGACCATGGTGCCCACCACGACCGAGGGTGCTCAGACCACCACCGAATCGGAGACCGAAGCGGTGACACCGCAGGCCGCCCAGCAGCTGTGCGACATGATCCAGCCCGAACTGGACAACTGGCGCGGGCAGGGAGCCACGGTGGCGAAGGTGAGCTTCAACGGCACCGTGCAGAACTGGGCCGCACGCAACGACGGCCTCAACGACGACGTGATCCGCGACCGCACCATCGTCGACACCGTCACCACGCAGACCTGCCCGGATGTGCGCCAGCAGGCGCTCGAGGTGCTCGAGGTGCCGGATCTGGCCTCGGCACTGGTCGGCTTCGGCGGATAACACCCCGACCGGTCCCGCGGTGGGGGCCGTCGCCGACGGCACACGACGGCACGCGCGGCCCCCACGAAACCGGCCCTCCCGAAACCGGCCCCGACGAACCGGCTCAGACGCGGGCGCCGTCCGTGGCCGACACCAGTTCCCGGCGATCCGACTCCGCGGTCTCCCCGGCCGTGGTGATCGCGGTCGGGATCTTCGGCAGCGCCTGCGGATGATGCTCGCGCAGCCAGCCGAGCAGTTCCTCGCGCACCGCGCAGCGCAACGTCCACGCGTCGTCGGCGTCGGCGGCCGTCATGGTCGCGCGCACGACGATGTTGGTCGGGGTGCTGTCGGTGACCACCAAGCCGCAGTCGCGGCCGTCCCAGTCCCTGCGCTGTCGCAGGTACTCGCGCAGATGCTCGCGCAGCAGCGGGATCGGGGTGCTGTGGTCCAGGTGCAGGTAGACCGTGCCGGTGATCTGTGAGCCGCCGCGCGACCAGTTCTCGTAGGGCTTGCTGTTGAAGTAGGAGACCGGCATGGTGAGCCGCCGGTCGTCCCAGATCCGCACGGTGAGGAAGGCCAGCGTGATCTCCTCGACCGTGCCCCACTCCCCCTCCACCACGACGGTGTCGCCGATCTTGACCGAATCGCCGAAGGCGATCTGCAGTCCGGCGATGAGGTTGCTCAACGTGGACTGGGCGGCGACGCCCGCGATGATGCCGATCACGCCCGCGGAGGCCAGCAGCGAGGTCCCCAGTGCCCGCAGGCTCGGCACCAGCAGCAGGATCACCACCGCGGCGGTGGTCACCGCGAGCAGGAACGTCACGATCCGCCGCACCAGGCCGAGCTGGGTGCGCAGCTGACGCACCTTGGCGATGTCGCGGGTGCGGTCGGCGTAGGCGCGCAACATGTTCTCCGCCGCCGCGTCGACGCCACGGACCACCAGCCAGGCCGCGGCCATGATCGCCGTGGTGGCCAGCAGATTGCGGATCACCGCGTCCTGGCGCAGATTCAGTTCGGCCAGCGGATAGGTGCCGTGCAGGGCGACCGCGCCGAGGAACACCTGCAGCGGCAGATGGACGCGCCGCAGCAGGCCGGGGAGCGCGGTGCCGGGGCGTCTGCGCGCGCCGTAACAGAGCAGGCGATCGATGAGCAGTCCGAGGGTGACGGTGCCCGCGAGGGTCACCGCGAAGACGATCAGGGGCCGTAGTACTTGCTCCACCGGGTGGAACTCCTTGTCCGTCGTCGCCCGGCGCGCCGCGCGACCCGGAAGTCGTTCCCCGCGAAGATGGTTGTGCGGATGACGGGCGCGCCGAGGCTGTGTCGTTCGGCGGTCCTCGCAAGGACGTACCCGCCGGACGGCGGGTCACCACACCGTGCGGATGTGGCGAATGCCACCCGGGCGTGTCCACGCCGTGATGGCGGCCGCGCGACTAGCCTGCGTGCTCCCGGTAGCTGCGCGCCACCAGCGCCGCCCGCAGATAGCAGATGCCCCTGGCGTCGCCGGGGTCGTAGCCGGTGAGCCTGCCGATGCGGCGCAGGCGGTAGTCCAGTCCGTTGGTGTGCAGGTTCAGCATTCGGGCGGTGCGTTGCCGGTTCAGGCCGTTACCGATGTGGCAGCGCAAGGTTTCGAGCAGCTTCGGTTGCTCGTCGAGTGGGTCGAGCACGGTACCGAGGTAGTCCAAACCCGGTCCGGGGCGGGTGATCTGGTATTCGAGGGCCAGTTCCTCGAACCGGTACAGGGCCGGGCCCATGCGCAGCCGGTGCACCATGTCGAGCAGTTCGTGCGCGCGGTCGGCGGCGTCGGGGATCTCGTCGCGGGGCACGGTGACCGCGGTGGCGGTGAGCGGGCCACCCGCCGCCTGCGCGGCCGCGACCATCAGGCGTTCGAGGTTCGTCCGGTCGCTGACCGGCACCAGGACGGTTCCGCCGTCGCGGCCGAGCAGCGAGAGCACGTGGCGGCCGCGTTCGGCGAGTGCGATGCGCACCCGCTGGGCGAGCCGGCCGCTCTCGCGCGGCGCCTCGTCCTCGGCGGTGGCGAACGACACCGCCACCACCGCGTAGGTCTCGGCGACCTCGATGCCCGATTCGCGGACCAGGACGGGGTCGACCCGTCCGCCGAGCAGCGCGGCGGTCAACGTGTCGACAGCGCTGTGCTGCTGCGTGCCGACCGCACCCGCCTCCTCGAGGTAGCCCACCGACACGGCCACCGCGGCCTGCTCCAGCACCTCCCACAGCCGCCGGTCCACGCCGTCGCGGCCGGTGCCGTGCGCGGCCTCGACGGTCGCGAATTCCTTGTGCACGCAATCGAAGACGATGCGGTGCACGGTGCCCAGTGCGACGCCCTCGCGGGCGCAGGACGCCGCGGCCGCGGCCAGTCTGGCGGCCGCCGCCGCCACGTTCTCCTCGCCGAGGATGCCGACGGCCAAGTCGTGGCAGGCGCAGGACAGCGGCGCACCAGCACTGCCCGACGGTGCGCGCCCGGTGCCCGGCATTCCCGACAAGTGACCGATCATTCTTCTCTCACTCGGCGCCGGATCCGCGCCGCGCCCGACACGGATCGGTGCACCGTCGGACACCGGACCGAGCCGGCGCCCCTGTGCGGCTGTGGTCATCCACCGACCCCCATCCAAAACCGAAACCGAGAACGAATATCAACGTTACGCGACCTCATCCGGAGGTTCAACGGGCGGTGCACACCTCCGGGCGACTCGGCGGACCCACCGCAGGGCCCCGGATGCACCGGGCGCGTGCCGCGTGAATCCGCCCCGGACGCGGCCGCCCCGCCGATCCGCCGCCGTCTATCGAAGTGAACCTATATTCTTGTGCATGGAAAGGCCGCGCCGACAACCGCACCACCGCGGGTAGGTGACGGCGCACAATTCCGGAAACACGGAAGATGCAGTAACTTGTCGTCCACAGGCCCTGGATGCGCGCGCGATGGCCGTCGTGGGGGGCTCACCGGAGAGCATGGAGGTTTGCGTGGGCGTCGAGGTCAGGACCGAGGGTGTGACGAAGTCCTTCGGTTCGCAGCGTATTTGGCAGGATGTTTCGCTGACGCTGCCCGCCGGTGAGGTGAGCGCCCTGCTGGGTCCCTCGGGTACGGGTAAGTCGGTGTTTTTGAAGTCGTTGATCGGGTTGCTGCGGCCGGAGCGTGGGTCGATCTACATCGGTGACACCGATATCACGACGTGTTCGAACAAGGAGCTCTACGAGATCCGCAAGTTGTTCGGTGTGCTGTTCCAGGACGGTGCGCTGTTCGGGTCGATGAACTTGTTCGACAATGTGGCCTTCCCGTTGCGCGAGCACACCAAGAAGAGCGAGTCCGAGATCCGCAAGATCGTGATGGAGAAGCTCGAGCTGACCGGTCTGTTGGGTGCGGAGGGCAAGCTGCCGGGGGAGATCTCCGGTGGTATGCGCAAGCGGGCGGGGTTGGCGCGGGCGTTGGTGTTGGATCCGCAGATCATTCTGGTCGACGAGCCGGACTCGGGTCTGGATCCGGTGCGTACCTCGTATCTGTCGCAGTTGTTGATCGATATCAACGCCCAGATCGATGCGACGATCCTGATCGTGACCCACAACATCAATCTGGCGCGGACGGTGCCCGACAACATCGGGATGTTGTTCCGGCGTCAGTTGGTGATGTTCGGGCCGCGTGAGGTGTTGTTGACCTCGGAGGAGCCGGTGGTCAAGCAGTTCCTCAACGGTCGCATGATCGGTCCGATCGGTATGTCGGAGGAGAAGGACGAGGCGCAGATGGCCCGCGAGCAGGCCATGGTCGATGCCGGTCATCATCACGGCGGTGCCGAGGAGGTCGAGGGCATCATCCCGCAGATGCGGGCGACGCCGGGCATGCCGGTGCGGCAGGCGGTGGAACGGCGGCGGGCGCGGGTGCGCGAGATCATGCACACCCTGCCACCGGCCGCCCAGGCCGCCATCCGCGAATCACTGAACGAAAACGACGACACCCAGGTACTGCCCGCCTATTCGGACTCCCCCCGCTGATCCCGGGTCAGTTCGCGGCGGCGCGCAGCGATGCCTCCAACTGCTGCAGTCCGCTGCGGATGCGGGTCTTCACCGTCGGCAACGGCACGTCCAGGTGGGCGGCCACTTCCCGGTAGGTGCGCCCGCCGTAGTAGGCCAGCGCGATGGCCTCGCGTTGCACGGCGCTGAGGCCGCGCAGGTATCTTGCCATCTCGAGGCGCTCCAGCCGCTGCACCGCGGCCTCGGCCACCACGTCGTAGGCGGCGCTGGAACTCGTTGCGCCGTAGGTCGATTCCCGGATTCCCGCCGCGGCTTCGGCCCGCACCCGGTCCACCGCCCTGCGGTGGGTCAGCATCATCAGCCACCCGACCGGGGAACAGAGGCGGCGATCGTAGCGGTCGGCGATCGACCACACCTGGAGAAAGACCTCCTGGGTGGTCTCCTCGGCCGCCGCATGCCCCCGCAGCACCCGTAGTGCCGTCCGGAACACCCGGACATTGGTCGCCCGATAGAACTGCGTGAACGCCTCCCGGTCACCGGCGGCGATCTGCGAGAGCAGTGCCGCCAGATCCGGCCCTTCCCCTAGCGGCCGCCCAGGCGCCCTCATGGCGACCGCTCCCGTATTGTTCTCAGGCTCACACTCGTCTGGCATGGTGTGGACTCCTGCCGAAATGTCTTTCCCGACCCGTCGCGCCGAACGGCGCGCCACCAGCAATGCTCCAGCAATGCCGCCGCCCCCGCTGCGAAAGTCCGAATTTCTCCGACAATTCGTGTTTAACCGGGAAATACCTCGACAAATCGGACCATACGATCGAGCATGCTAGGTCCGAACCCGATACATCACCGTCCGCACCCGACAACCACACGATTGCCGGGTGCTCGGAGACAGCGTCAGTCCTCGGCGGGCACCATGTCCGACTGCTTCGGCGCCGCGGGCACCCACCCCCGCAGCGGTTGTACGACCCCGCCGTAGAAGGCATCCATCGCTCCGGTGACGCTGGCGACGAAACTGGCCGCGGTCCCCGACCGCCGACTGCCCATCGGAAAGGACTGCTCGAGGGAAAACGACACGATGGTGCCCGCCCGCCCCTCGGTCAGCACCTTCGGCGTCGCCCGCACCGTCGACAGGTGCTCGCACGCCTCGTTGCCCTTCTCCGAGAACACCGCCTCCACCTGGACCTCGCCCGGTGCGTCGGCGAGCTGACGCAGCAACCAGCTCAGCCGACGCCCCGACGTGCCCTCGTTCGGGGCATCCAGGGTGGTCCGGCAACGCACTCGGTTGGTGCGCAGGTCGGCGACCACGACCAGGTCGCCCGCCGTGTCGGGGATGCGCAGCACGGCCTCGAACACGCCCTCGGCGGCCAGCCGCTCCGCGACGGCGGCGTTGCGGGCAGCCGGATCCGTTCGGTACTTGCGCGCCAGGACATGCTTGACCGTGACACCGAGTTCCGCCGTCATCCGCAGCGCCAGGTGACGCGAGAGCGAGGACCAGGTCTCGGCCACGGTGAGCGCCTTCTGGTCACCCGCGCGGAGGGTGCCCGCCAGCACCCCGTCGCGCACCGCGACCCAGTGCCTGCCCATGTCGACGAACTCGGCGGCACCGGAACGGGGATGGTCCAGGTAACGCAGGAACTCCGCGAGGATCCATGCCTGCAATTCGTTGTCGATGCCGCCGTGGGCGACCAGCATGCGTGCCTCGTGCGCCACCTCCGACCACGACAGGTGCCGCAGCGCGACCTTGGCCAGCTTGCGGCGGTCGACGTCGACCGGCAGTTCGCCCGGTCCCGCGGGCACGTCGTTGGACAGGCTCACCACGACGTCGTACTTCTTGCGGCGCGCCACATCGAGGTAATTCTCGAGCTGTTCGCGGCGCAGCCTGCCGTTGCCGGTCTTGACCTCGAGCAATCCCGTCCACACCCGGCCACCGCGCACCACCTTCAGCACCGCGTCGGGCACCACCTTGGACTCGCCACGCTCGTAGGGCACCTCCACATAACCCTCGAACACCCCTGCGGGCGCACCCATTCGCGCGCAGATGGCCCGCGCGAACGGCTTGACGGCCTGCATGGCCGAGATCAGTGCGGAGGTCGCGCGGCGCTCCTGCTCCTCCCCCGCGCCGACGCCGACCACGGAGAACAACCGGGCGGGCTGCCAGCCGTCGTGCTCGGCGAGGGTGAACTCGAGCGGCTTCACCTTCTTGGGCGCTCGCTTGGTGGTCCGCACCCCGCGACGGGCCGCCGCCGGGCGCTGAGCCGGCTCCGGTACCGAAACGGCATCGACCGAACGCGGGCCGGCGTCCTCGGCCGGCGGTTCGACCGACCGCCGAGCATCCGATTCCTGCCGAGGGGTGTCCTGCGGCTCCCGCGCGCCCGAGGCGGGTTCCGCGGGCGACGTCTCGATGCTGCCGTCCGGGCCCTCGGGAGCCTCGGCGCGCTCGCCGTCGTCGTCGATCGCGACGCCGAAATCCGTGGCCAACCCGGCCAATCCGCTGTCCCAGCCCTGGCCCACGGCGCGCACCTTCCAGATTCCGTGGCGCCGGTACACCTCTCCGAACACGAACGCCGATTCGGTGGTGGCGTCGGCGGTCACGTACTCGGCCAGCGACATCCCGGCGGCGTCCACCACACGCAAGGCCAGCTTCCCCAAGTCCCCGAAGGTTCCGGCACCGACACTGCCGACCAGCGCGATGCGGTGCACCCGCTCGCTCACCGCAGACAGGTCCAGCGCGATTCTCGCCTGCGCGCCCTCTTCGGTCGTGCTGGCCCCGAGGAAGCACACCGAGCCGTCGGGCGACTCCGGCTGGTTGTAGAACACGAAATCGGCGTCGTCACCGACCTTCCCGTCCGCCCCGAGCAGCAACGCCGACGCGTCCACCTCCACCTCGGATTCGCTCCAGCCGAGCACGACATCGACTCGTTCCACATCGTCCGGCAGCGGCACGTTCTCGCCTTTGGACAGCATCGGAGACATCACGTTCACCCTTCGACGATCGGTTGGTCCTGCCCCACGGGGCCAGGTCCACTCCGACGCGCCCCCTGAAAGTCGCTCACGTTCGGAGTCGACGCAGTCGCTATCGGCCGGAAGTACCGCGGTGTTACGTGGCTCACAGGAGGCTCGTCTCACATCGGCGCGGCCGGGGTGGGTGGGGGCGGCTTAGAGTCGGGGGATGAATCCGTTCTTCGAACGCAGTGCGCTGCCCTACGAGTTGCCGCCGTTCGCGCGGATACGGGAGGAGCATTTCCTACCCGCGTTCGAGCGGGGGATGCGCGAGCAGTTGGCGGAGGTGGCGGCGATCGCAGGGGACGCGCAGGCGCCGACGTTCGCGAACACGGTGGTGGCCCTGGAGCGCTCGGGGGCGGTGTTGCGGCGGGTACGCGCGGTGTTCTTCGCGCTGGTCTCGGCGGATTCGACGCCGGGGATCCAGGCGATCGAGGCGGAGGTCTCGCCGCGGCTGGCCGCGCATCACGACGCGATCCACCTGAACGCGGAGTTGTTCGCCCGGATCGACGCGCTGTACGAGCGGCGCGCGGAGCTGGGATTGGACGCGCAGGATCTGCGGCTGCTCGAGCAGTACCACCTGGAGTTCGTGCGGGCCGGTGCGCGACTGGACGCGGCGGGACAGGCCCGGCTGCGTGAGCTGAACGCCGAATTGGCCGCCGCCGCCACCCGTTTCGGCCAGAACCTGCTGGCGGCGACGAACGCGGGGACGGTGCTGGTCGAGCACGAGCGGGAGCTGGCCGGGCTGGCGCCCGCGGCGGTGGCGGCGGCCGCCGAGCAGGCACGGGCCCTCGGCCACGAGGGCTGGGCGTTGCGGCTGCAGAACGTCTCCAACCAACCGGTGCTCGCGGAGCTGAGCGATCGGGAGCTGCGCCGCCGGGTGCTCGACGCCTCGCTGGATCGCGGTTTCGGCACCGACCCCGACAACGCCGCGACGGCCGTGCGGATCGCCGCCCTGCGCGCCGAGCGGGCCGCGCTGCTCGGCTTCCCCGATCACGCGGGGTACGTGGTGGCCGACCAGACGGCGGGCACCGCCGAGGCGGTCGAGGAGATGTTCGCGCGGCTGGTCCCGCCGGCGGTGGCCAATGCCGAGCGCGAGGCCGCCGAACTGGCCGCGGCGATGCGTGCCGCGGGCGCGGGCGACGAGCTGCGGGCCTGGGACTGGCTGTACTGGTCGGAGCGGGTGCGCGCCGAACGGTTCGCGGTGGACGGTGCGGCGCTGCGGCCGTACCTCGAGTTGGAGCGGGTGCTGTGGGACGGGGTCTTCCACGCGGCCGAGCGGGTCTACGGCATCACCGTCCGCGAACGCGCGGACTTGACCGGCTATCACCCGGACGTGCGGGTCTTCGAGGTGTTCGACGCCGACGGCAGCCCGCTCGGCCTGTTCCTCGGTGACTACTTCGCGCGCCCGTCCAAGCGCGGCGGGGCGTGGATGACGGCGCTGGTGGATCAGTCCACGCTGCTGGGCACCCGCCCGGTCGTGACGAACGTGCTCAACATCGCCCGACCGCCCGAGGGCGAGCCCGTGCTGTTGACCTGGGACAACGTGCGCACCCTCTTCCACGAGTTCGGCCACGCCCTGCACGGGCTGTGCTCCGACGTGCGCTACCCGTATTTCTCGGGCACAGCGGTGCCGCGCGACTTCGTCGAATTCCCGTCGCAGGTCAACGAGATGTGGATGGACCACCCGGAGATCCTGGCGCGCTACGCCCGCCACGTCGAGACCGGTGCGCCGATGCCGGCGGAGTTGGTCGAACGCCTGCGCGAGGCGGCGCGCTTCGGCGAAGGGTTCCGCACCGTGGAGTACCTGGCGGCCGCGCAGCTGGACTGGGCCTGGCATCGGGTCGCCGACCCGGCCGCGCTCGACGGCGTGGACGCCGCCGCTTTCGAGGAGCAGGCGCTGCGCAAGGCGGGGCTGGCGCTGTCGGCCGTCCCGCCCCGCTATCGCACCGCCTACTTCGCGCACATCTTCTCCGGCGGGTACGCGGCGGGCTACTACTCCTACATCTGGAGCGAGGTGCTCGACGCCGACACGGTCGAATGGTTCACCGACGGCGCGGCGCCGATCCGGGACAAGGGCGAGATCTTCCGGCGCACGCTGCTCGCACGCGGCGGCTCGGTCGACCCGATGGCGGCGTTCGCGCAGGTCCGGGGGCGCGAGCCGGACATCGGGCCGCTGCTGGCCCGGCGCGGCCTGAGCCGGACGTGACGGTTGTCTCAGAAATAGCTGCGTGCCGATTCTCCGGCCGCCGGTGTCCCCAGAACAGGGGCGTCACCCGAGGCGCACCCGTGACTGCGCGGAGGATGCCATGTTGCTGGAAGCTAGCCCGAAGCGCCGTGCCGTGCGGCCCGCCGCGGGCGGCGCACGCCGCGGACGCGTCGAGCGCGGCACCGCGGTGCTCGCCCTGATCGCCGCCGTGGCCTTCGCCGTGGGCGTGGGCGCGCTGAGCCGCTCGATGACCACCGGCCTGTTCGCCGGTGCGAGCATTTCCGCGGGCGTGCCACTCGCCCTGGCGATGCTGCCGCGCCCCTGAGCGCGGACTACAACAGTCCGTGCAGGCGGAGATCGGCGACGTACTTCTCGATCAGCGCGCGCGTCAGGTGCGGGATGTCACCGTCGGCGGTGATGCCTGCGGCCCGCACCGCCGCCCGGAACTCCGCGGCGGGCAGCGCCGAGCCGCGCAGCGCGGGCACCGGCCTGCGGTAGGCGTGCAACAGCGGGAGCAGCGAGTGTTTGCGCTGACGTTCGGGCAGGGCGTGCAACGCCGTCTCGAAGCGGGTGACCCACTCGCTGTGCTCGGGGATGCGTTCGATGGGATGTCCGGCCTCGATCAGCCAGTCCACGAAGGTGTCCAGGCTGATGCCGTCGTCGTGCGGGTTGAGCACGTCGTAGGTGTGGAATCCCGCGGTGCGCGCCCCGAGCGCGGTGATCGCGGCAGCGGTGAAGTCCGCGGGCAGCCCGTCGTAGTGGGCGCGCGGGCGCTCGCCGGTGACCGTCGCGGCGTGGAACGAGGCGGGCGCGATGCCGGTGACCAGCAGGCTGAGCAGCAGCCGGGTGAACACGTCGGGGATGTTGAGCTGTCCGGCGAAGCTGCCGTGGGCCAGGATCATGTCCGAGCGGAACACCGCCACCGGGAGATCGAAGCGGTCGTGCGCCGCACGCAGCAACACCTCGGCGGCCCATTTGCTGTTGCCGTAGCCGTTGGCGTATCCGCGGTCCACCGTGCGGGTCGGGCTGATCACGCGGATGTCGCCGTCCTCGGCGAACCGGTCGGCGGGTATCTGCGCGGCGACGGCGACCGTGGACAGGAAGTCGATCGGCTTGCGCCGCTCGGTGAGCGCGAGCCGCAGGATCTCCGCGGTGCCCGCCACGTTGGGCCCGAACAGCTGCCGGTAGGGCAGCACGTGGTTGACCAGCGCGGCCGGGTGCACGATGTGCTCGACCTCGGCGGCCAGCCGTCGCCACGTGGCGGCGGCCAGGCCGAGGCCGGGCTCGCCGATGTCGCCGGCCACCACGGTGAGCCTGCGCTGGGCCAATTCCTTGAAGCGGCGCACCAATTCGGGATCGCCGCTGTCGAAGGCGGCTTCCAGGCGGGCCAGCGCGGCGGCCTCGTCCGCGCCGCGCACCAGGCAGATCAGCCGTCCGTCGACGCGGTCGAGCCGTTCCAGCCATTCCAGGCACAGAAACCGGCCGAGATAGCCGTTGGCGCCGGTCAGCAGCACCACTCGGGGCTCGGCGACCGGCGGCGCGGCGGTGGCCGCGGCGGCCAGCTCCTCGGCGTCGAAGAACTTCTCCAGGGCGAGGTCGGTGGCCCGGATCAGGGTCTGGTCGGGATGCACCCGGTCGAACAGCGGTGTCTCGGTGCGGTTTTCGCGTTCCGCGGCGATGTGGGCGGCCAGGCCGCGGAGGTCGGTCGCGGGGCCGGTGATGACGCCGACCGGCACCTCGACGGCGAAGATCTCACGCAGCAGGTTCGACAGCGCCAGCGCCGCCAGCGAATCGCCGCCGAGATCGGTGAAGTGCGCGGCCGGGCTCAGGTCGCTCGCCGTGCCGCCGAGGATCGCGGCGGCGGCGCGGGTGACGGTCTCGAGCACCGGACGCTGCCCGGCCTCGCGGCGCAGCGCCACCAGCTCGTCCTGCTGGGCCGCGGCCAGGTCGGCGTAGAGCTGTTCGAGCCGGTCGCGGTAGCGCGCCTCGACGGCGGGACGCAGGATCTTGCCGATGCCCGAGAGCAGCCCGGATTCGGTGGTGAACGGCTCGGTCTCGATCAGGAAGTCGCGCGGGATCTCGTAGGCCTCCAGCTCGGCGTCCCGGCCGATGTGCTGCAACGACTCCGCGATCCGCGTCTTCAGCGTGGCCGGGTCGCCCGCCAGCGCCTGTCGGCTCGGCACGATCACCGCCAGCAGATAGGCGCGTTCGCTGTTGCCGTAGACGAAGATCTGGCGCACCAGCGGACTGTTGGCGAAGATCGCCTCCAGCCGGGCGATGGTGACGAACTCGCCCTGCGCCAGCTTGAGCACATTGTTGCGGCGATCGACGTAGACGAGCCGGTCCGGCGCCAGTTCGGCGACCACGTCGCCGGTGCGGTAGAAGCCGTCCTCGTCGAAGATCTGGGCGTTGAGCTCCGGCCGCCGGTAGTAGCCGGGGATCATGGTGGTGGTCTCGAGCAGCAGCTCGCCGCGCGGATGCGGCTTGTCGGTGCGGAAATAGCCCAGTTCGGGCACGTCGGCGAGCCGGTAGTCCAGCACCGGCGGCCTGCGCACGGTGTTGTCGATGACCACGCTGCCGCCCGCCTCGGTGGAGCCGTAGCCGTCGTGCAGGGTCAGGTCGAGCACCGATTCCATGAACGCCTTCAGCTCCGGGGCCAGCGGCGCGCTGCCGCACACCACCGAGAGCAGCCGGTCGCCGAACAGTTCGAGGCGCAGGTCGGCCTTGACCCGGTCGTCGTCGGCCTGGCGCCGCAGCCGCTCGGTCTGGAATCGTTGCAGCACCATCTCGCACACGCGCGGCACCACGAACAGCTCGGTCGGCCTGGCCAGCGCCAGATCCTCGAACAGCGTGGACATGTCGGCGCGCGCGGTGAAGTAAGCGGTGCCGCCGCGCGCGAGCAGCCCGAACAGCGCCAGCCGCCCGGCGACGTGGCTGAGCGGCAGGTAGTTGACGGTGAGCGCGGCGACCTGCGGCTGGCCCAGCCACATCAGCGCGACCAGCCGCTCGGTGTACATCGCCCCCTTGGGCGTGCCGGTGCTGCCGGAGGTGTAGATCAGCAGGGCGAGCCGGTCGTCGCCGTGGCCGTCGTCGATCACGGCCGGCGGCAGCGCCCGGCCGCGGTCCTCGACCTCGGCGAGCGTGCGCACGCGCACACCGGTACCGGCCAGCCGCGCACACGCCGCCTCGTACACCGTGCGCTGCGCGTCGATGGCGGGGTCGAAGTCGAACACGTGCAGTGCCCGTGGCGTGGCCCCGGCGAGCACACAGTCCACCGCGTGCGGCAGGGTGTCCAGGCCGGTGGCCAGGATCGCGGGCGTGGTCTCGGCCAGGATGGCGGTCAGCTGCGTCACCGACGCGCTCGCCTGCAGCGGCACCGCCACCGCGCCCGCCCACACACAGGCCAGGTCGACGACGGCGTAGTCGGGGCTGGTGAAACCCAGGGTCGCGACGAATTCGCCGGGGCGGAGACGGGTTTCGTCGTCGTGCTGCCAGGCCGCGGCCACCGCGCGCAGCCGCAGGCCGAGCTCGCCGTAGCTCATCGTCGTGTACTCGGGCAGCAACCGTGCCACGCAGGCACCGGTCCCGGCGTCGACGGCCGGCTCCACCTCGCGCGCGGCCAGCGCGGGCCGGTCGCGGTAGCCGTCGACCACGGTGGCGACGAGATCGCGCAGCCGCAGGCCCGGTTCCCGCAGCGCCGCGCTGATCGCCTCGTCCGGCCGCGCGTCGCGCACCTGCGCGTCGTCGGCGTACAGGGCGGCGATCCGCTGCCGCAGACGCGTCGCTCGTGTGGATTCCACCGTTGGCCTCCCGGGGTGAAGCGGACTACCCCGAGCACGTTAGCTCAACTAAGAACCGTCGTTAACAATCAACCCGAGATCGGTGTCAGAGCTTGGTGACCCGGGCGACCGCGCGGGGCTGCTCCCCCACCGCCAGCCAGGCGTCCAGCGTCCCGCCGGTGCGCAGGCCGAGCAGCCGCACCTGCTCCCCCGCGCGCAGCGGCTTGGCGTATTCCACGATCACCCGGTGCGGTCCGGCGATCAGGTCGGCGTGCCGGTCCAGCAACTCCTCGAGCGCGCTCAGGTACACCGCGTTGTTGACGTGGTCGAGCAGATCGATGTCGGCCACCCGCAGCGGGAACGGCCGCTCCTCCACCCCCGGCGCGTCCGGTGCCGGCATCGGGTCGGTGAGCGCGGCCTGCCAGCGCAGCCGGTGTTCGGTGGTGGTGGCCAGCATGGGCGCCATGAACCGGTCGCTCATCCGGGAGGGCACCGCGCTGTCGGGGGCGAAGTGGATGAGGAAGGCCTCGGTCTCGATCGATCCGCCACCGCTGCCCTCGATGCGCACCCGCATGTTGCACCAGCGGTTCGACAGTGCCGAACACCACCGTGAGAGCGTGACGTGCTCGCCCCAGCGCACCGGCTCGAGCACGTCGATCACCGTGCGGCGGACCACCCAGCCGCGGTGGTTCGCCCCGTCGGCCACGGCGTCGAGATGTTCGAAGCCGATGTCCTGCAGGTAGCGGGCGACCGCGTCCAGGCGCAGCCGCTGCTCCCGGTCGGTGTCGGCCAGTCGGACCGGCCAGTGGGTGCTGAACGGGGTGTAGTCGGTCGGGCACGGCGCGAGCACGCGGGGAATGACCATGTCTGCGATGATGCCAGGCCCGAGCGCGGCGGTCCGGCGAACGCCGCGCTACCGGACCGTGCTCACTTGCGTCCGCGCTCGCGCTTCTCTCGCACGCGCACCGAGATGCGCACCGGCGAGCCGTCGAAGCCGAACTCCTCGCGCAGCCTGCGTTCCAGGAACCGTCGGTAACCTGCCTCCAGGAAACCGGTGGTGAACAGCACGAAGGTGGGCGGCCGGGTGGCCGCCTGGGTGGCGAACAACACCCGCGGCAGCCTGCCGCCGCGCATCGGCGGCGGGGTGGCCGCGACGACCTCCTTGAGCCAGTTGTTCAACCGGCCGGTGGAGATGCGCTTGTCCCAGGACTCGAGCGCGGTCTCCATCGCGGGCACCAGCTTCTGCACGGCGCGACCGGTGTGGGCGGAGATGTTGACGCGCTGCGCCCACGGCACCCGCACCAGCTCCCGGTCGACCTCCTTCTCCAACTGCAGGCGGCGGTCCTCGTCGACCAGGTCCCACTTGTTGAACGCCAGCACCAGCGCGCGCCCGGAGTCGGCCACCAGGCTGATCACCCGCAGGTCCTGCTCGGTGATCGGCTGGGAGGCGTCGATCAGCATGATCGCCACCTCCGAGGCCTCCAGCGCCGACTTGGTGCGCAGCGAGGCGTAGAACTCGGTGCCGCTGGCATTGGAGACCTTGCGGCGCAGGCCCGCGGTGTCGACGAACTTCCAGATCTTGCCGCCCAGTTCCACCAGCGAGTCCACCGGGTCGACGGTGGTGCCCGCCACGTCGTGCACCACCGAGCGTTCGTCCCCGGCGAGCTTGTTGAGCAGGCTGGACTTGCCGACGTTCGGCTTGCCGACCAGCGCGACCCGGCGCGGGCCGGTACCGCCGGTGCCCTCGCGCGGGGTCTCGGGCAGTACCTCGAGCACGTCGTCGAGCAGATCGCCGGTACCGCGGCCGTGCGCGGCGCTGACCATGCGCGGTTCCCCGAGCCCCAGCGACCACAGCGCGGCGGCCTCGGCCTCGAGCCGCTGGTCGTCGACCTTGTTGGCGACCAGGATGACCGGGATCCGCGAGCGCCGCAGCTTCTTCACCGCGGCCTCGTCGGTGGCGGTCGCACCGACGGTGGCGTCGACGACCAGCAGGATGGCGTCGGCGGTCGCCATCGCCAGTTCGGCCTGCCGGGCGACCGCCTGCTGCAGCCCCTTCGCGTCGGGCTCCCAGCCGCCGGTGTCCTGCACCAGGAAGCGGCGGCCGGCCCAGGTGGCCTCGTAGGAGACCCGGTCGCGGGTGACGCCGGGGATGTCCTCCACGACCGCCTCGCGGCGGCCGAGGATCCGGTTCACCAGGGTGGACTTGCCGACGTTGGGGCGTCCGACCACGGCCAGGGTCGGCATCGCCTGCTGCGCCTCCCCCTCCTGCTCGCCATCGAGATCGGCGATCTCCCAGTCGGATTCGTCGCTCCAGACGCCGTCGCCGGCGAGCACGTCCTCGCTCATTGTGCACTTCCTGTCGAAATCTGTTGTGCCACCACGCGCGACAGTTCGTCGATGACCTCGTCCATGGTCAGCTCGCTGGTGTCGACCAGCACCGCGTCCGCGGCGGGACGCAGCGGGGACACCGCGCGGGTGGAGTCGAGGGTGTCGCGCCGCTGCACGTCGGCGAGCACGGCCGCGTAGTCGTCGCCGCGGCCCTCGCGGATGTTCTGCTGGTTGCGCCGTTCGGCGCGCGCCTCGGCCGAGGCGGTCAGGTAGATCTTGGCGTCGGCGGCGGGCAGCACCACGGTGCCGATGTCGCGGCCCTCCACCACGATGCGGCGGGCGTCCGCGGCGATGTCGCGTTGCGCGGCCACGAGCAGGTCGCGCACCTCGGGCACCGCCGACACCGCGGACACGGCCTTGGTGACCGCGTCGCCGCGGATCTCGGCGGAGACGTCTTCGCCGTCGAGTTCGATCACCTCGCGGCTGGGGTCGGTGCCGATGGTCAGCGGCAGTTCCTTGACCGCGGCCGCGATGGCGGCGGGATCGGTGAGTTCCACGCCCGCGCGCAGCACGCGCAGCGTCGCCACCCGGTACATGGCACCGGTGTCGAGGTAGCGGGCGCCGAGCCGGGTCGCCAGCCGCCGCGACACGCTGGACTTGCCGGTGCCCGACGGCCCGTCCATCGCGACCACCAGGGGCGTGTCCGCCGACATCGCGCCGGGGGCCTCGACCGGGATCTGCACACCGTTCACAGCGACACCGCCTCGTAGAGTTTGCCGATTTCGTCGCGGCCGAGCACGCGCAGGGTGCCGGGCCGTTGGTCGCCCAGCGCGACCGGGCCGATGTGGGTGCGCACCAGCCGGGTCACCGGGTGGCCCACCGCGTCGAGCAACCTGCGCACGATGTGCTTGCGTCCCTCGTGCAGCACGATCTTGACCAGCGAACGGCCCTCGCCGAGTTCGAGCACCTGGAAGCGGTCCACCTTGGCGGGGCCGTCCTCGAGCTCGATGCCGTCGCGCAGCCGCTTGCCGATCACCTTGTGGTGGACTTCGCCGTGCACGGTCGCCAGGTAGGTCTTGGAGACCTCGAAGGACGGGTGCATCAGCCGGTGCGCCAGATCGCCGTCGTTGGTGAGCAGCAGCAGGCCCTCGGTGTCGGCGTCGAGGCGCCCGACGTGGAACAGGCGCTGCCCGGCCGCGATCCGCTCGGCGACGATGTCGCCGACACACGGGCGGCCCAGATCGTCGGACATGGTGGACTGCCAGCCCTTCGGCTTGTTCAGCGCGACGTAGACCTGCTCGTCGCGCACCACCACGCGGACACCGTCGACGCGGACCACGGCGGTCTGCGGGTCGATGCGCAGGCCCTGCTCGCGCACGATGACGCCGTCGACCTCGACGCGGCCCTGGTCGATCATCTCCTCGGCGGCGCGACGCGAGGCGACACCGGCCTTGGCGAGCACCTTCTGCAGCCGTTCGCCCTCACCCCACGGCAGTTTCGCCGGGCCGTCGGTGTGCTTGGGCTCGACGTTCTGGCGACGGGCCGGTTTGGCGTTGCTCAGCAGCGGAGCGACCGGAGCCTGCCGTTGCGGCTTGGGATTCTTGGCCTTCCGGGCGGGTGGCGATGCGCTCGGTGCGCCGGGTCGGCCGGTGCCCTGCGCCGCCGGGCGTCCCGCGCCGTGGCCGGCCGGGCGTCCCGTCCCCTGGGCGCCGGTGCGCGCCGCGCCCTGCCCGGTGGAACGGCCCGCGCGCGGTGTGCCGCCCTGGGGTGCGCGGCGCGGCCCGCCGCGCTCGTCGTTCTCCCACGGTGCGCCACCGCGGGGGGCGCCGCCGCGCTGGGCGGCCCTGGCGCCGCGCGATCCCGCGGCCCGCGCTGCCCCGCTCCTGGCGGAGTGCGCGCTGTGTTTCCTACGATCCGGTGTGCCATCTCGGCGAGCGGGCGTATTCATGTGTCCTTCGTCAATCCTCGGTGCCGAGGTCCAGGTCGGACTCGGCGGGTTTGCGCAGCCTGGTGTACCGGGGATCGGTTTCCAGGCTGTCGTTGATCTCGTCGATCAGGTCGACGCCCGGGAGCAGGGGCGCCAGCGGTGGCAGGTCCGACAACGACGCCAGCCCGATCCGCTCCAGGAACAGTTCGGTGGTGCGGTAGAGCGTGCCGTTCGTCTCCGGGTCGACCCCGGCTTCGGCGATCAGGCCGCGCGCGAGCAGCGTGCGCATCACGCCGTCGACGTTCACGCCGCGCACCGCGCTCACCCGGTTCCTGGTCACCGGCTGGCGGTATGCCACGACCGCCAGCGTCTCCAACGCCGCCCTGGTCAGTTTCGTCCTGGCGCCGTCGAGCAGTACGCGCTCCACGTACGGTGCGTACTCGGTGCGAGTATAGAAGCGCCAGCCGTCGCCGACGAAACGCAGATCGATGCCGCTGCCCCGCGCGGTGAGTTCGGCCGACATCTGCCGCAGCGTCGCCTCGACCCGTTCGGTGGTGTCGTCCAGGGCCGCCGCCAGCTGCTCTACCGGGGCCGGAGCGTCCACGACGAGCAGCATCGCCTCGAGCGCCGAACGGAATTCGGCGTCGTCGAGAACCGGCGGGGTGAGATCGGACACCACGTCCGCGGCGGTGTTCGGTGGCTGGCTCACCCGTAGTCCTCCTCGATCGTCACGGTCGTGTCCTGTTCGCCCGGATCGCCGATCCAGCTGATCGCCAGCGGACCCAGCGGGTCGGGCTGGTCGAACTCGATGCTCTTGCCCCGGTACAGCTCGAGCAGCGCGAGGAAACGCGCCACGATCTGCACCGGCACCTCGCAGTCGGCGACCAGTTCGGCGAAGGTGGTCCAACCGCCGGGCCCGCGTGCCTTCAGCATCTCCAGCACCAGCGCCGCCTGCTCGGCCACCGACACCGTGTGCTGGTGCAGGTGATCCAGTCCGACCGTGGGGCGGGGGCGAGGCCGGAACGCCGCGGCCGCGATTTCGGCGAAGCCCGCCGCGTCCACTCCCAGGGTAACCTCGGGCAACAATCCGGCGAAGCGCTCCTCCAGCCCCACCGCGCGCGGGTAGCGGCGCAGAGCCACGGCCTCCAGCTCGCCGAGCAGCTCGGCCACCTGCTTGAACGCGCGGTACTGCAACAGCCGGGCGAACAGCAGGTCGCGGGCCTCGAGCAACTCCAGATCCTCGGCGTCGGTCATCTCCCCCGACGGCAGCAGCCGTGCGGCCTTGAGGTCGAGCAGGGTCGCGGCCACCACGAGGAATTCGGTCGTCTGGTCCAGGATCTTGTCCGCGCGCAGGCCCGCGGTGGTCTCCATGCTCGCGGTGAGCGCCTTGGTGTAGGCGATGAACTCGTCGGTGACCTGGTGCAACGCCACCTCGGTGACGTCGAGCTTGCGCGAGCTGATGAGGGTGAGCAGCAGGTCGAACGGGCCCTCGAAATTCGCGAGCTTGAGCCGGAAGCCGCCGGATTCGCCGCCGGATTCGCCGTCGCCCTCGGCCTGCGCGTTCGCCGGGACGGGCTCGTGCGGATCGGGGACGGTCGGCGGGGCGGGGTCGGTGGCCGCGCTCACCGGCCGGACCGGTGGATGACTTCCCGTGCCATCGCCCGATACGCTTCGGCCCCACCGGATTTCGGCGCCCACGTGGTGATCGGCTCGCCCGCCACGCTGGCGTCGGGGAACCGCACGGTGCGCGCGATCGCGGTGTCGTACACGAGGTCGCCGAACACTTCGACGACGCGCGCCATCACCTGACGCGAATGCAGCAGCCGGGCATCGAACATGGTGACCACGATGCCGTACAGGCTCAGCCGCGGATTCAGCCGGTCGCGCACCTTCTCCACGGTGTCGTTGAGCAGCGCGAGCCCGCGCAGCGAGAAGTACTCGCACTCCATCGGGATGATGACCCCGTCCGAGCAGGCCAGCGCGTTCACGGTGAGCAGACCCAGCGAGGGCTGGCAGTCGATGAGGATGTAGTCGTAGCGGTCGCGCACCGGTTCCAGCGCGCGGCCGAGCGTCTGCTCGCGGCCGACCTCGTTGACCAGCTGGATCTCCGCCGCCGACAGGTCGATGTTGCTCGGCAGCAGGTCCATGTTCTCGACCTTGGTCTGCATCAGCACGTCGTCGATCGAGGTGCGCCCGCCGACGAGCAGATTGTGCACGGTCAGGTCGAGGTCGTGGTGGGCCACGCCGAGCCCGGCCGAGAGCGCGCCCTGCGGGTCGAGATCGACCAGCAGCACGCGGCGGCCGTATTCGGCCAGGGCCGCGCCGAGATTGATGGTGGAGGTGGTCTTGCCGACGCCGCCCTTCTGGTTGCACATCGCGACGATCAGCGCGTCGCCGTGCGAGGTGAGCGGGGGCGGGTCGGGGACCACCCGCAGCGGCCTGCCCGTCGGACCCAGTTCGCCGTCCTCGGGCACGGGCGGGGCGGTGCCGCCCCACAGGGTCTCCGCCGCGACGTCCGAATCCTCTCCCGGGCGGGGTTCTGTCGGCGGCTGCGCCTCACCGTATGGCGGCTCCGCCGCGCCGGCTGTCGTCACGATCCGCTGCTCCTTATACGTTCCTGCCCGTTGCCGAGCGTAGCGAGGACGCTCGCGCTGCCTTGCCGAGCGTAGCGAGGCCGATCGCGCCCGACCTCGCTTTCGTACGGTCCAGCTCTCGCTAGACGCTACCGCTTGACGGCGTCGGACACGCGTTCGGACACGCGCCGACCGGCTACCGCGACGATCCCCCGTCCCCTCACCTGGCGCGTGGATGGGCCGTGGCCCAGACCTCGCGCAGTGTGCTCACGGTGACCAGGGTATAGATCTGCGTGGTCGTCACCGAGGCGTGGCCGAGCAGCTCCTGCACCACGCGCACGTCCGCACCGCCGTCGAGCAGGTGGGTGGCGAAGGAGTGCCGCAGCGTGTGCGGGGAGACGGCGGCGCCGATGCCCGCGCGTTCGGCGGCGGTCTGCAACACCTGCCACGCGCTCTGCCGCGACAGCCGCCCGCCCCGCACGTTGAGGAACAGCGCGCCGCCGGTGCCCTTGCCCGCGGCCGCCAGCACCGGCCGTCCGCGCACCAGGTAGGCGTCCACGGCGGCCAGCGCCGGACGGCCGATCGGGACGATGCGCTGTTTGCCGCCCTTGCCGCGCAACACGACCGCGCGTTCGGTGGTGTCGAGATCGTCGACGTCGAGGCCGACCATCTCCGAGATGCGCGCCCCGGTGGAGTACAGCAGTTCCAGCAACGCCCGATCGCGCAGACCGCGCGGGCCGCCGTCCACGGCGGCGGTGTCCCCGTCCTCGGCCGGTCCCCCGCCCGCGGCCTCGAGCAGCCGCAGCACCTGGTCGTAGGGCAGCGCCTTGGGCAACCGGCGGCCGGGGGTGGGCGGTTTCACCGCATGCGCGACGTCGGTGCTGGTCATCCCCTCCGCGGCGGCGAAGCGGTGCAGCCCGCGCACCGCGATCAACGCTCGTGCCACCGAGCTGGCCGCCAACGGCGGATGATCGCCGCCGCCGGACCGCAGCGCGACGGTGAACGCCGCGACGTCGGCCTCCCGCACCTGTTCGAGCCCGCCGATCCCGCGCTGGGTCAGGAAGTCGCGGTAGCGCCCCAGATCACGCCGGTAGGCGCCGAGGGTGTTGCGGGCCGCGCCGCGCTCCACCGCGAGATGGTCCAGGTAGGCGTCGATCTCGCGCGCGAGCATCCCCTGATCCTGTCAGTCCGCGGCCCTCTGCGCTGCCTTGCGATCCAGGAAGGTGGTCGGCCGGTCCGGCCAGGGCGCGTCGCCGGGACGTAGTTCGGTGCCGTTGGCGCGGGCCGCGGTCAGCGCGAGCACCCCGGCGACCGCGGTGGCGTTGACGATCTCTCCGGCCAGCGCCGCGCGCACCGCCTCGGCCACGGGCATGCGCACCACCTCGATGTCGGCTTCCTCGAGTTCGGGGTCCGGACGGTGCGTCGCGCTGAGCCCGCGGGCCAGGTAGACGCGCAGTGCCTCGTCGGTGAAGCCCGGCGAGAGCGCCACGTCCACCAGCACCGACCACTCCCGCGCGGCCAGCCCGGTCTCCTCGGCGAGCTCGCGCCGGGCGGCGGTGAGCGGATCCTCGCCGGGGATGTCGAGCAGCCCGGCGGGGAGTTCCAGCAGCCGCCGCCCGAGCGGGTGGCGGTACTGCCGGATGAGGATCACGTTGTCCTCGTCGTCGACCGCGGCGACCGCGACCGCCGCGTGGTGTTCGATGACCTCGCGTTCGACCACCCGGCCGCCGGGCATGGCGACCTGGTCCAGGCGCAGCGCGACGATCGCGCCGGAATACACCGTCCGGCTGGCCACGGTCTCGAAATCGTGGCTGCCCGGTGCCCCGGTCCCGCCGTCACGCTCGCTCATTCACGCTCCCTGTTCTGCGCTCGCCAACTCGTCGTCCGGAATGTCGACCGGAAGCCGCTCGGCCAGTTTATATTTCAGCGCGGCCGCGATCAGCGCGGCGAACAGCGGATGCGGGCGGGTCGGCCTGCTCTTCAGCTCCGGATGCGCCTGGGTGGCGACGAAGAACGGGTGCACCTCGGCGGGCAGCTCCACGAACTCGACCAGCAGCCCGTCCGGGGAGGTGCCACTGAACTTCAGCCCGCTGGTGGCGATCTTGTCGCGGTAGGCGTTGTTCACCTCGTAGCGGTGCCGGTGCCGTTCGGAGACCTGCTCCGAGCCGTAGGCGCGGGCGACCACCGACCCCTTCTCCAGCACCGCCGGGTAGGCGCCCAGACGCATGGTGCCGCCCAGGTCGGCCTCACCGGCCACGGCCTGCTTCTGATCGGCCATGGTGGAGATCACCGGGTGCTGGGTGTCGGGCTCGAACTCGGTGGAGTTGGCGTCGGTGAGCCCGATCGAGCGGGCCGCCTCGATCACCACGCACTGCAGGCCGAGGCACAGGCCGAGCAGCGGGATACCGCGGGTGCGGGCGAAGTGGATGGCGCCGACCTTGCCCTCGATGCCGCGGATGCCGAAGCCGCCGGGGATCAGGATCGCGTCGACATCGCGCAGCGCGGCCGCGGCGCCCGCCGCGGTCTCGCACTCGTCGGAGGCCACCCAGCGGATGTTCACCTTGGCCCGGGAGGCGAAGCCACCGGCGCGCAGCGCCTCGGTGACCGAGAGGTAGGCATCGGGCAGGTCGACGTACTTGCCGACCAGCGCGACCTCGACCTCCTCGCGCGGGGAGTGCACACGGTCGAGCAGGTCGCCCCACACGGTCCAGTCCACGTCGCGGAAGGGCAGCCCCAGCCGCCGCACCACGTAGGCGTCCAGGCCCTCGCGGTGCAGCACCTTCGGGATGTCGTAGATCGACGGCGCGTCCGGGGTGGAGATGCAGGCGTCCACCTCGACGTCGCACATCAGCGCGATCTTCGACTTGAGCGCCTGCGGCACCTCGCGGTCGCAGCGCAGGATCAGCGCGTCGGGCTGGATGCCGATGTTGCGCAGCGCGGCCACCGAGTGCTGGGTGGGCTTGGTCTTGAGCTCGCCCGAGGGCGCCAGGTAGGGCACCAGCGAGACGTGCAGGAAGAAGACGTTGTCGCGGCCGACGTCGTGGCGGATCTGGCGGGCCGCCTCGAGGAACGGCTGGGATTCGATGTCGCCGACCGTGCCGCCGATCTCGGTGATCACCACGTCCGGCGTCTGGCCCTGTAGATCGGGGCCGCGCATGGCCAGGATGCGGTTCTTGATCTCGTCGGTGATGTGCGGGATGACCTGGACGGTGTCGCCCAGGTATTCGCCGCGGCGTTCCTTGGCGATGACCGAGGAATAGATTTGCCCGGTGGTCACGTTCGCGTCCCGCGACAGGTCACGGTCGAGGAATCGCTCGTAGTGGCCGACGTCGAGATCGGTCTCGGCACCGTCTTCCGTCACGAACACCTCGCCGTGCTGGAACGGATTCATGGTGCCGGGATCGACGTTCAGATAGGGGTCGAGTTTCTGCATGGTGACGCGCAGTCCGCGCGCGGTGAGCAGCTGACCGAGGCTGGAGGCGGTAAGGCCCTTGCCCAATGAGGAGGCGACACCACCGCTGACGAAGATGTGTTTCGTGGCGGTTCGCGCCTGAATCCGTGTTTGACCCACGGGTCTTCACAGTAACACGAAACGGGCGCCCGATTCGCACGCCACGCCCGTTAGCTGATCGATCGCCACCACCGGATCAGCCGGGCAGTCCGGCCAATGTCAGCGAGCCGGCCTGCGGGCCCGTGCCGTAGCGGCCCGCGCCGCCGCCGAGCTGCTCGGTCAGCCCCAGCACGGTGGTGACCCGGCCGATCTCCCGGTCCAGATTGTCCACGGTGGTCAGCGCCGCGGCGAGCGCGGCATCGGAGCGGACGATCGCGAGCGCGCCCTGTCCGTCGGCCGCGCCGGTACGCCCGGCCAGCACGACGCCCGCCCCGCGACCGCGCAGGGCACCGGCGAAGCGGGCCACGTTCGCGCCGCGGGCGTTCTCGGCGGCCTGCGCGCCCGCACCGGTGACGACCACGGCCAGCTGGGCCGGCTGCACGGGCGTGTCACCGTAGGCGAGGAACCCGCCGCCGCGCAGCGTCTCGAGCACCAGGCTCAGCTCCTGCGGCGTCGATCGGGGCTGTCCGGTGGCGGGGTCGAGCAGCAGCACCATGCCCAGCAGGTCACCGGCCAGGCTGCCCTGGTCGACGCCGCCGGTGCGCAGCTGCGCGCCCGCCGGGATGGTGTTGGTCACCGCGGTCCGCAGCCGGTCGCCCTCGGCCGCGTCGACGAAGGCGTCGGTCAGGGCGATCCGCCCGGCGACCGCCGCGCCCGCGGTCTGCAGGCCGGTGCTCACCGCCTCCACGTCGGCCGGGTCGGCGTCGGGCGTGGTGAAGACGAGCACCGACCGGTCGGCGAGGGTGCCGCCGAGGATCCGTCCGGCCGAGCTCGCGATGAAGCGGTCGGCGGCGTCGACCTGGTCGGTGAGCGCGCGATTGCGGGCACCGAGGTCGTCGACCTGCCGAGCCAGTTCGGTCTTGTCCGCGCGCAGGCCGGAGAGCAGATCGGCGGCCAGGGTCTGCGAGCCGAGCACCACCCCGATCGCGAGCGCGAGGAAGATCGCCACGATCGAGATGGCGTGCTGGCGCAGTGAGATCATCAATCGCTCCCGGCTATCGTTGGCCCGCGCCGACGAGATCCTGGCACCATCGCGCGAAACGGTTCCAGGTGTCCACCGCCCAGTCCAGCACCTCGGTGCCGGTGTTGGAGGCCAGCAGCACCACGATCACCGCGATCAGCGCGGCCAGCACGACCATCGCCAGCGCGACGCCGGACATGCGGTTGCGGTAGAGGGTGGCCACCGCCTTGGCGTCCATGAGTTTGGTGCCGACCTTCAGCCGGGTCAGGAAGGTGGCCGGATTGCTGTCGCGGCGGCCGCGGTCGAAGAAGTCGTCCAGCGAGGCCGCCGCACCCACGGTGACGATCAGCGCGGCGCCGTGATGCTCGGCCAGCAGCAGCGCGAGGTCGGCCGGGGCGCCCGAGGACGGGAAGGTGGTGGCGCCGATGCCCAGGTCCTGGATGCGTTCCAGGCCCTTGGCATGTCCGTCGGTGTCGGCGGGCAGGATCACCTCGGCGCCGCACTTCATCGTGGCCGAGGTGATCTCCTCCGGGTCGCCGACGATCAGGTCGGGCCGGTACCCCTGCTTGCGCAGCGTGTCGGCACCGCGCCCGACGCCGACCATGATCGGCGCGTACTCCTTGATGAACGGCTTGAGCCGCTTGAGGTCCTCGGCGTGATCGGGCCCGTCGGCCACCACGACCACATGCCGCTGCTTCATGTCCAGTTCCAGCTCGGGCACCCCGATGCCGTCGATGAGCAGCGCGCTCTCGGTGCGCACGAATTCGATGGTGTTGCCCGCGAAGGCTTCGAGGTGGTCGGCGAGCCCGTTGCGCGCCTCGATCATCCGCTCGGCGATGGCGGCTTCGGTCAGCTCGATGCCCTCGACCAGTGCCTCGGGTTCCTTCTTGGTCAGCTTGTCCGCGTAGACCACGCCGTCGTGGATGCGGATCTTGCTGCCGTCCTTGATCTTGGTGAAGGCGTCGGAGCTGACCGTGTCCACCAGCATGATGTCGTTGGCGACAAGCACTTCCGGGCCGAGGTTGGGGTAGCGGCCGGAGATCGAGGGCGAGGTGTTGACCACCGCGACGACACCGGCTTCGACCAGCCGGTCGGCGGTGATGCGGTCCAGGTCCATTTCGTCGACGACGGCGATGTCACCGGGGCCGACGCGCCGCAGCAGTCGCCGGGTGTTGCGATCCACCCGGGCTATCCCGGTGCGGCCGGGCAGCGTTTCGGTGTTCTTCGACAACAGGGCCGGCAACTTCATGGGGCCGATGATGGCGGCTATGTCGGGGCCCGTGGTGGAGGCGCGCCGAGCGGTGGGTCACATTCGTCACTGTGATATCAGCCGGAACAGGGTAATCGGCACACGCACGGCATCCACTGTTGCACTCCGGTCGCCACGCCCCCGTGTCGCGTGGGTTTCCGCATTCCGGCGCGAGTTCTCGCCGATAGCCGTTCCGCGGTTCACGACCGCATGCCCGCACGATTTCGATCAGATGACCAGTTCGAGCAACTCAGGAAGTTCCGCTATCAGCGGCGACACCACCGCCGCGGTCGGAACTTCTGCGTGAAACCACTTGTGCCCCAGTGGTGTTCGTACCGACCGCCCCGAACTGTGGGAATCCCACAGGCACCCGGACGGCGATCACCCACCCGGGAACAGCACGGACCGCCCCCGGGTTGTTCCCGGACACCGGCGCATCACGCCCCCGCCCCCCTCGACGAAGGACATCTCATGGAGATCGGTGTCATCCTGCCCACCTCGACCCCCGACCCCGCCCGCCCCATCCTCGGCGACGTCCGCGCGAGCGCCCGGTTCGCCGAGGAGATCGGCCTCGACTCGGTATGGTCCACCGATCACCTGATCGCCAGCGCGCCGATGCTCGACAGCACGGTGGTGCTGGCCACGGCGGCGGCGGTGACCGAACGGATCCGCATCGGCTACGGCGTCCTGCTGCTCGCGCTGCGCCCGGCGGCCTGGGCGGCCAAGCAGATCGCGAGCCTCCAGTACGTCTCCGGTGACCGGCTGCTGCTGGGCATCGGCACCGGCAATCCCGCCCACGGCGACATCGGCTGGCGCGCGGCGGGCGCGTCCTTCGCCGAGCGCGGCCGCACCACCGACGCCGCGCTGCGGGTGCTGCCCGACCTGATCGCCGGACGCACCACCGCGCTGCCCGACGGCACCGAGGTCGCGCTGTCGCCCGGCGCGACCGTCCCGCCGGTACTCGTCGCCGGTGACGGACCCCGGGCCCGCCGCCGGGCCGCCGAATTCGCCCAGGGGTGGATCGCCATCGCCGCGACCCCGGAACAGGCCGCGGCGGGCGGACGCGAGCTGGCCGAGCTGGCGGCCGGATTCGGTAGGCCCACACGGGAATCACCGTCGTCGCGCCGCCGCTCGGCCAGGACTCCAACCGCTGGCCGGAGCTGCTGGCGCAGTACGCCGACGCGGGCGTCGAACGGTTGACGCTGGCCCCCACCGGTCCCGACTGGCGCGCCGATTACGAGACGGCCGCGAAGGTGCAGGCGCTGGCGGGCTGAGCTGTCACGCGGCCGGATCGAGAACGATCTTCACCGCGCCGTCGGCCTTCTGCTGGAACATCTCGTAGGCCGCGGGGGCCTTGCTCAGCGGCAGGCGGTGGGTGGCGAAGGTGTCCACGCCCAGCGGGTCGTCGTCGGTGAGCAACGGCAGGATCTCCGGCGCCCAGCGGGTGACGTTGGCCTGCCCCATCCGCAGCTGGATCTGCTTGTCGAACAGCACCCGCATCGGCAGCGGATCGACCATGCCGCCGTACACGCCGACCAGGGAGATGGTGCCGCCGCGGCGGACGATGTCGATGGCCTCGTGCAGGGCGGCCAGCCGGTCCACCCCTGCCGTGTCCATCACCTTGCGAGCCACCACGTCCGGCAGCAGCGCCGCCGAGCGGTGCGCCACCGATCCGAGCGGCGAGCCGTGCGCCTCCATCCCGACGGCATCGATCACCGCGTCGGTGCCGCGCCCGTCGGTGCGGTCGCGGATGACATCGCCCAGGTCGGCGTCCACGGCGGAGAAGTCGATGACCTCGATGCCGCGGGCGGCCACGCGGGACAGCCGTTCGGGTACCCGGTCCACGCCGATCACCCGGTACCCCCGGTGGGCGGCCACCCGGCACGCCATGTCGCCGATCGGGCCGAGACCCAGCACGGTCACCGAGCCGCCGTCGGGCACCGCGGCATACTCGACCGCCTGCCACGCCGTCGGCAGCACATCCGAGAGGTACAGGAACCGCTGATCGTCCGGCCCCTCGGGCACGGTGATGTGGGTGTGATCGGCATACGGGACACGCAGGTACTCCGCTTGGCCGCCGGGCACCTGCCCGTAGAGCTCGGAGTAGCCGAACAGCGCCGCGCCGCTGCCCTGCGAGCGCACCTGCGTGGTCTCGCACTGGGTCGGCAGGCCGGTGTCACACATCGCGCAGTGTCCACAGCTGATCTGGAACGGCACCACCACCCGGTCGCCGGGCTTCAGGTCGCGCACCTGGGCGCCGACCTCCTCGACGATGCCCATCGGCTCGTGCCCGAGCACGTCACCGGGTGTCATGTACGGGCCGAGCACCTCGTACAGGTGCAGGTCCGAGCCGCAGACGGCGGTGGAGGTGATGCGCACGATCGCGTCGGTCGGTTGCTGGATCCGCGGGTCGGGCACCTCGTCCACGGCGATCTTGCGCCTGCCCTGCCAGGTCACGGCCTTCATCCGCCACTCCTCACTGCTCGGCCGACGGGTTCGTCGGGTACTGGACGGCTACCCGGCGGCCAGGGGCGAAAACGGGTCCGGGGCCGAGGGGTCGCGAGCACGGTCACCGCCGAGCGCGCGGGCTCCGCCACACGAAAAGGTCCGGGTGCGGAGCACCGCACCCGGACCCCGTTCCGCGACCGGATCAGTCGGCGTCGTCGAGCGAGGCGTTGCCGGTCACCACCGTCGCGCCGAACGGCGCCGTGCTGACGCAGCCCGCGCCGACCGTGGTACCCGCGGCGAAATCACCCCGGCTCTCCCCCGCCCGGGCGATATCCACGCGCAGCATCGTCTGCGCGCCCGCGCCGGCCAGCACGCACATCCACTGCTCGCCCTCGGGCCGGCTGCCGACCACGACGGCGCCTTCCTCGCTGGTGTCCGCGCTCACCGTGGGCGCGGCCGCGGCGAGTCCCGCGCCGAGCAGGGTCACGGTCGCAGCCGCCGCCGCGGTCGCCGCCACTCGCACTCCGGAACGGATCATGGGTCGTCCTCCTCATCTGCGTTTACCGACGTACCGGCAGTTGCCGTTCAGCGCGATCCGAAACAACGTCGGCGAATGTGACGCACGTGACAGCACCGCCGAGACGATGAGGCAGTGCCTATACACTTCCGTCGACCTGTCGCCCGTAGAGGAGAAGAATTCATGCCACGCAGCACCGTCGAGGCCGTCATCCCGGCCCCGCGCCAGGCCGTCTACACGTTCTTCGTCAACCGTGACGGCATCAACCCCTTCCTGCCGGGCGTGCAGTTCACGCTGAAGAAGCCAGGCACCGACAGCCCCTCCGGCGTCGGCGCCCAATACACCGTCGGCCGCGGCTCGATCGGCTTCGTGGAGGAGACCACCACGCTGGTGCCCAACGAGCGCTTCGAGTACAAGATCGTCAAGGGCGTGCCGGTGAAGCGCCACGTCGGCATCGTGACCTTCGCCGACGCCGAGGGCGGCACCCGCGTCACCTACACCATGGAGTCCGAGCCGAGCCTGCCGGTGCCCGCCAAGGTGCTCGAGGCCGGTCTGCGCACCCTGATCGGGCAGATCATGGGCGCGACCAAGAAGGCCTTCGCCTGACCCACTCACCGGCGCGCCGTCGCGGCGCGCCGGATCAGACGCTCGCCCGCTCGGCGCGCGCCATCTCCAGCAGTTCCTCCGCGTGCGCGCGGCCGGTCTCGGTGTCGTCCAGGCCGGCCAGCATGCGCGCCAGCTCCACCACCCGCTCGTCCTTCGTCAGCGCCCGCACGCCGCTGTTCACCGTGCCGCCCTCGTCGGACTTGTCGACCACCAGGTGCGTGTCCGCGAACGCCGCCACCTGCGGCAGATGCGTCACCACGATCACCTGGTGCGTGCGCGCCAGCCGGGCCAGCCTGCGACCGATCTCCACCGCGGCCCGGCCGCCGACACCGGCGTCGACCTCGTCGAACACCATCGTCGCCCCGTGGTCGGACCCGGCGAGCACCACCTCCAGCGCCAGCATCACCCGCGAGAGCTCACCACCGGAGGCGCTCTTGCTCAACGGCAACGACTGCGCGCCCGAATGCGCGGCCAGCCGGAACTCGACCTCGTCCACGCCGGTGGCGCCCGCGTGCAGTTCGACGCCGTCGACGGTCAGCGGCGCCGAATCCTGCGCGGCCGCGGGCACCGCACGCACCTGCACCTCCAGCTTCGCCTTCCCCATCGCCAGCCCCGCGAGTTCCGCACTCACCGCGGCGGCCAACTTGCCCGCGGCCTTGGTCCGCGCGGCGGTCAACTTCACCGCCGCCGCGCGCACCCGCTCGGCCGCGATGTCGACCTCGGCGGTCAGCTTCGTCAGCGCCTCCTCCGACACGTCCAGCGACTCGAGCCGCGTCCTGGCCTCGGCCGCCCAGGCCAGCACACCGTCGATGTCGGGGGCGTACTTGCGGGTCAGGCTCTTCAATTCGGCTTGCCGGGTCAGCAGCGAATCCAACGCACCCGGATCCGAGGGCAGATCCGACAGATAACCGCTCAGCTCGGTGGTCAGGTCGACCACCACGGCGATCGCCTCGCCCAACCGCGGCGCCAGCGCCGACAGCGCCGGATCCTCGGCCGCCTCCAACCGCGCCCGCGCGGCCCCGAGCAGTTCCAGCGCGCCCGAGCCGTCCTCGGGCGCGTCGGCAGGCCCGGCGAGCGCGTCGTGGGCGACGGCCGCCGCCTCGCGCAGCGAATCCAGATCGCTGAGCCTGCGCACCTCGTCGACGATGCGCACGTCCTCCCCCGGCTCGGGCGCGACGGCGTCGATCTCGTCGAGGGAGTGCTTGAGCCGATCGGCCTCCAGCGCCAACTCCCGGCTGCGCGCCGTGCGCTCCAGCAGTTCGGTGCGCGCGTCGAGCCAGGCGCGGCGCAGCACCTGATACTTGCGCAGCAACGGACCCACGGTGTCGGCGGCGAACCGGTCCAGCGCGGCCAACTGCTGCTCGGGCTTCTGCAGGCGCAACTGATCGTTCTGACCGTGCACGGTCAACAGCGAGGAGGTGAAGTCGGCCAGCACCGAGGCGGGCACGCTGCGTCCGCCCAGATGAGCGCGGGAGCGGCCGTCACTGCTCACGGTGCGGATGGCGATGACGCTGCCGTCGTCGTCGGCCTCGGCCGCCGCCGACTCGAGCACCTCGGCCACCTGGCCGCGGGCGTCCTCGTTCAGGTCCTCGACGGTGAACCGGCCCTCCACCACGGCCTTGTTCGCGCCGAGCCGCACCCGGCCCGCGTCCGCGCGGGCACCGCCGAGCAGATGCAGGCTGGTGACCACCATGGTCTTGCCCGCGCCGGTCTCACCGGTCAGGACCGTGAAACCCTCGTGGAACTGCGCGGTGGCCGCGGATATGACACCGAGACTGTCAATCCTGATCTCTGTCAGCACGTGTGCTCTCCGTTCGCCGTCGGCCTCGCCAGCCGGTCACGGGCAATTGGAACTTGCGCACCATCCGGTCCGCGAACGGCGCGGAATCCAGCCGCACCCAGCGCACCGGTTCGCTGCCGCGGACCGCTTCCACCCGGCCGCCGCGCGGTAGCGCCAGCGTGCGCCTGCCATCCAGGAAAACTATCGCATCGTGGCCGGTGGCAACCGATTCCACCGCGATGCGGGACTCCGGGCTGGTGACCAGCGGCCGCGCGAACAGGGCGTGCGCGTTGCTCGGGATCACCAGCAGCGCCTCGAGTTCCGGCCACACCACCGGCCCACCGGCGGAGAACGCGTAGGCCGTCGACCCGGTCGGCGTCGCGATCAGGATGCCGTCGCAGCCGAACGCCGAGACCGGGCGCCCGTCGACCTCCAGCACCACCTCGAGAACGCCCATGCGCGAAGCGTTCTCGATGCTCGCCTCGTTGAGCGCCCAGCCGGACTCGACCACCTCGTCCTCGACCCGCACGGCCACGTCGATGGTCATCCGGTCCTCGACCCGATAGTCCCCGCGCACCACCTGGCCCAGCGCCTCGTCGAGGTGCTCGGCCTCGGCCTCGGTCAGGAAGCCGATGCGGCCCAGGTTGATTCCGAGCACCGGCACCGACGCGGGCCTGGCCAGTTCGGCCGCGCGCAGGAACGTGCCGTCGCCGCCGAGGGCGAGCACCATCTCACAGCCGACCGCGGCCGCCGCACTGTGCTCGACCACCCGCACCGCATCGCCGGCCGGACCGGTCACCGGCGCCGGTTCGGCACGGCTGTCGAACCGGGTACTCGGCGCCTCGTCGGCCAGCACCCGCAGCCCGATCCCGGCTTCGGTGAAGATCTTCGCCGCCCGGTGCGCGGTCTCGACGATCTCGGCGCGGCCCGGGTGGGCGATCAGCAGGATCTCGCGGTCGCCGGACCCGCTCATCGTGGCCCCTCCTCGACCGCCCGCGCGACCAGCTCGCGCACCTGTGCCGCGTCGTACTCGAACGGCCCGTCCTTGCGCAGCCACAAAAAGTACTCGACATTGCCCGACGGCCCGGGCAGCGGACTGGCCACCGCGCCCACCGTCCGCAGCCCGTGTTCGGCCGCGGCGGCGGCGACCCCGCACACCGCCTCGGCGCGCAGCGCCGGATCGCGCACCACGCCACCGGATCCCACCCGTTCCTTGCCGACCTCGAACTGCGGCTTCACCATCGGCAGCAGATCGGCGCCCTCGGCACAGCAGGAGGCCAGCGCGGGCAGCACCAACCCCAGCGAAATGAACGACAGGTCACCGACCACCAGCTCGACGGTGCCCTCGATCTGTTCCGGCGTCAGCGTGCGCACGTTGGTGCGGTCGAACACCCGCACCCGCTCGTCGGTGCGCAACCGCCAGACCAGCTGGCCGTATCCGACGTCGACGGCCACCACCTCGCGGGCCTCCCGGCTGAGCAGCACATCGGTGAAACCTCCGGTGGACGCGCCGGCGTCCAGGCACCGTTTGCCCGCCACACGCAGCCCCGCGGGCTCGAAACGTTCCAGCGCGCCGAGCAGTTTGTGCGCGCCGCGCGAGGCCCACTGCACCTCGTCGGGCTGTTCCCGCACCACCAGCGGGGTGCCGGGTTCCACCGCGGTCGCCGGTTTCGAGGCGACCGTTCCAGCGATCAGGACGCGTCCCGCGCCGATCAGCTCGACCGCGTGCTCCCGCGATCGCGCCAACCCGCGGCGAACCAGTTCGGCGTCCACTCGTGCGCGCCTGGCCACCTCAGATCTTGTCCACCGTGGCCAGTGCCTGGACCAACACCTCGTGTGCCTGTTCCAGGATGCGGGCGCGCCGCGTGATGTCCGCGCCGGTCTCGGCGTGCTCGGCCGGTCCGGTGCGGCCGCCGCCCGCGTCGAGTTCGGCGAGCAGCTCATCGATCTCGGCGCGGATCCGGTCCGGGTCGGCCGGTTCCGGCCGACCCTGCGCGCCGGGCAGATGCTGCCCGGGCAGCGGGACCCCCGGTCGGGGCGCATTGGTCGGAGTAGTCATCGTGGTGCCAACGCTATCGGATTTCCGAACGGGACGCGCGTACCGTCACCGCCCTGCCGGGGTACTTGCGCAGCCGCTCGGCCAGGTCCAGCTCGGCGTCGTCGGCGACCGGCGGGTGGTTGAGCGCGTCCAGGCTCTCGGCCACGTAGGTCGGGATCCGCTCCGGCGGCGCGGCGCGCAGCTCGTCGAGGGTGCTCACGCCGGTGAGCACCAGCAGCGAATCCAGGGCGACCCGATCGGCGCCCTCGATGTCGGTGTCGAGCCGGTCGCCGACCACGAGCGCGGCGCGGGTGCCGACCCGGGCGACGGCGTCCTCGAGCAGCGGCGCGTACGGCTTGCCGGCGACCACCGGCGCACGGTCGGTGGCGGCCTGCAACGCCGCGACCATCGCGCCGTTGCCGGGCGCGAGACCACGCTCGTTGGGCAGGGTGCGGTCGGTGTTGGCCGCGACCCACAGCGCGCCCGCGCGCACCGCGTAGGCGGCCTCGGCCAGGTCCGGCCACGCCGTCTGGGGGGAATGTCCTTGCACGACCGCGGCGGGCGGGGCACCGTCGAACCGCCGGATGGGCTTCAACCCGGCTTCCTCCACCTCGGCGGCCAGATCATCGGTGCCGACCACGAGGACGGTCGCGCCCGGTTCGAGCCGCTCGGCCAGCAACCGGACCGCGGCCTGCGCGCTGGTCACCACGTCCTCGGCCCGCGCAGGGAACCCCAGCTCGGCCAGATGCGCGGCGACCACCGCGGGCCCGCGGCTGGCGTTGTTGGTGACATAGGCCAGCCGCTGCGATGTCGCCGCGGCGGCCAACGCCTCCGGCGCACCGGCGATCACCACCGGACCCCGGTACAGCGTGCCGTCCAGGTCGAGCAGCAACGCCTCATAGCGATCTCGTAACCGCGTCACACCACTCCCACTTCGTCGCATCCACCCCGGCGCATCCACCCCGGCCGTGCCCCCGCCGCACCGGCGTGACACGACACTACGTCAGCCCGCCGACACGAGCGCCGGGTGGTCGAGGCGGTCCCGGATCCCCGGGATCGATCCGCGGCCGGGCTCAGGCGTCCCCGGTCAGTTCGGCCGCGCGGTCCTCGGCATCGGTTTCGCCGTCGAGATCGGCGGCGGCTGCGTTGAGGAACCACTCCAGGCCCTCGGCGGTGCGGCCCGCGGCGACCAGCGCGTCGGCATAGGCGTAGAACAGGCGGGCGGCCGAGGAGCCGGTGCGCTCGGGATCGAGGTCGTCGGTCTGCAGGGTGACGACCGCCTGGTCGTACTGGCCCAGGTCCATCCGGGCGCCCGCCACGACGATCCGCAGTTCGCTGGCCTCGTCCCCGGTGAGCGCCCTGGCCTCGTCACTGCGGCCCAGTTCGATGGCCCGCTCGGGACGACCGAGCCCGCGTTCGCAGTCGGCCATCACCGCCAGCAGACCCGAACCGCCCGACATCCGCCGCGCGGTCCGCAGCTCCGACAGCGCCTCGGCCCATTCCCCCGCGTGATAGGCCACCACGCCCGCGGTTTCGCGCACCACCGCGATCCGCCCGGCCCGCTGCCGCGCCGCGCGTGCGTGCGCCAACGCCAGCCGCGGATCGTCGTCCAGCAGCCGCACCGCCATCACCAGGTGCCGCGCCACGGTCTCGGCATTGCCCTTGTCCAGGCTCAGCAGATCCCGGCGCACCGCGGGATCGAGGTCCGACGCCTCCACGTCGTCGGGCAGATCCGGCTCCTCCGGCCGCGGCGCCCGCCGCTCGAGATTGCGTCCTCCCGTACCGCGCGCACCTTCACCACCGCGCCGCCGGTCCTCGAACTCGCCACGCGCGCCGGACCCGCGCCGCTCGTCCCCGCCCCGCGGGAAACCACCGCGCTCGCCGCCCAGTGCCGACGCCCCACGCTCCGCATCATCGTGCGCACGATCCGCACCGGCGTCGCGGGAACCCCCACGAGCCGTCGCGTCGAATCCGGAACCGCCGCGTCCGGGGCCACGATCCGCACCCCGGGAGTCGGAACCACCGCGCGGGTAACCACCACGCTCACTGCCGCTGGAGGAGCCGCCCCGTTCGCCGCCACGACGGAAACCGCCGCGCTCGGAACCCTCGCGCTCACCTCCGCCGCCGGCACCGCGCGCCGCCCCACCGCGATCGAACCCACCACGCCCGCGGTCGTCACGATCCGACGCACCACGACGGAACCCGCCGCGCTGCGCACCTCCCCGGTCGTCGCCCCGATCGGGCGCACCGTACCGGGAGCCGCCCTCGGACGGTCCACCGCGACGGAACCCGCCGCGCTCACCGGACGTACCGCGCGCGACACCGCCGCCTTCGCGCGAACCACCGGGCTCGCCGCCGCGACGGAAACCACGCTCACCCGCGTCCGCACCGCGCGATCCGCGGTCGCCGCCGGCCCGATCCGCATCACGTCCACGAGCGAAGCCGCCGGCACTCTCCAAACCCGGATCACGCCGGTCGAAACCGCGCGACTCGCCGCGACGGAAGCCGCCGCCGGCACCACGGCCGCCTTCCCCACTCCGGAAACCACCGCGCTCGTCGCCACGGTCGCGGCCGCCTTCGGAGCCGCCGCGGCGGAATCCACCCCGGTCGCCGGTTTCACCGCGCCCGAAGCCGCCGCGATCCCCCGAGGTCCGCTCGTAGCCGCCGCGATCCCGACCGCCGCGCTGCTCGTAGCCGCCGCGTCCGGTCGAATCACTTCGCTGCCCACTATCCGGCTCGCCACGGCGGAACCCGCGACGCTCGCCCGCGCCGCCCGATCGCCCGGAGTCCCGATCGCCGGTGGCGCCGCTGTCCGCACCGGGACGGTCGGCGCCGGCACCGCGCTGACCCGCATCGGACGCGCGCCGGAACGGCCTCCGACCGTCATTGTGTTCGGACACGGTGTTCCCTTTCCGAGTTTTTTCAGCAGAGGGTTTGCTGGCCCTCTTGAATTCAATCACGTGCCGGTGTGGTAGTCGGTGGGTGGCCGGTGTCTGGGGGTGTGGGTGGTTCCGGAAATGCCGATAGGGGACCCAGTCATGGGTCCCCTATCAGGAAAGGATGTTCCGGCGGTGTCCTACTCTCCCACACCCTGTCGAGTGCAGTACCATCGGCGCTGGCAGGCTTAGCTTCCGGGTTCGGAATGGGACCGGGCGTTTCCCCACCGCTATGACCGCCGTAACTCTATGAAACTATCCACACCACCCGCACACACCCCACACCCTTTCGGTGATGGGGCGGGTGTCAACGGTGGGTTGTGTGTTGTTTCAGATACCGCACAGTGGACGCGTAACATCGTTGTTGGTAAGTCCTCGGCCGATTAGTACCAGTCACCTCCACACGTTACCGCGCTTCCAGTTCTGGCCTATCAACCCCATGGTCTGTGGGGGGCCTTACCCCCTCGAGGGGGTGAGAAACCTCATCTTGGAACAGGCTTCCCGCTTAGATGCTTTCAGCGGTTATCCCTTCCGAACGTAGCTAACCAGCAGTGCCCTTGGCAGGACAACTGGCACACCAGAGGTTCGTCCGTCCCGGTCCTCTCGTACTAGGGACAGCCTTCCTCAAGTTTCTGACGCGCGCGGCGGATAGAGACCGAACTGTCTCACGACGTTCTAAACCCAGCTCGCGTGCCGCTTTAATGGGCGAACAGCCCAACCCTTGGGACCTACTCCAGCCCCAGGATGCGACGAGCCGACATCGAGGTGCCAAACCATCCCGTCGATATGGACTCTTGGGGAAGATCAGCCTGTTATCCCCGGGGTACCTTTTATCCGTTGAGCGACACCGCTTCCACATGCCGGTGCCGGATCACTAGTCCCGACTTTCGTCCCTGCTCGACCCGTCAGTCTCACAGTCAAGCTCCCTTGTGCACTTGCACTCGACACCTGATTGCCAACCAGGCTGAGGGAACCTTTGGGCGCCTCCGTTACATTTTAGGAGGCAACCGCCCCAGTTAAACTACCCACCAGGCACTGTCCCTGAACCAGATCATGGCCCGAGGTTAGAAGTCCAATACGATCAGAGTGGTATTTCAACGACGACTCCCACCACACTGGCGTGTGGCTTTCACAGTCTCCCACCTATCCTACACAAACCGTACCGAACACCAATACCAAGCTATAGTGAAGGTCCCGGGGTCTTTTCGTCCTGCCGCGCGTAACGAGCATCTTTACTCGTAATGCAATTTCGCCGAGTCTGTGGTTGAGACAGCAGAGAAGTCGTTACGCCATTCGTGCAGGTCGGAACTTACCCGACAAGGAATTTCGCTACCTTAGGATGGTTATAGTTACCACCGCCGTTTACCGGGGCTTAAATTCTCAGCTTCGCGCCGAAGCGCTAACCGGTCCTCTTAACCTTCCGGCACCGGGCAGGCGTCAGTCCGTATACATCGTCTTACGACTTCGCACGGACCTGTGTTTTTAGTAAACAGTCGCTTCTCTCTGGTCTCTGCGACCCAACCCAGCTCACGGTGCAAGACCGGTCACCAGATCAGGTCCCCCTTCTCCCGAAGTTACGGGGGCATTTTGCCGAGTTCCTTAACCACAGTTCTCTCGATCGCCTCGGTATTCTCTACCTGACCACCTGTGTCGGTTTGGGGTACGGGCCGTGTACCAACTCACTAGAGGCTTTTCTCGGCAGCATAGGATCACTGAATTCACCTCAATCGGCTACGCATCACCTCTCAGGCTCATGTTGTGCGGATTTGCCTACACAACGCCCTACAGGCTTACACCAGTACAACCACTCACTGGCCCAGCTACCTTCCTGCGTCACCCCATCGCTTGACTACTACAGCAGGGGTCGTGCGCAGCCACTTCCGGCCTCCCGAAGGAGGTCCATCCGCTTTTGGGCACTTAGCACCACTGATTCGCCATTGGGCGCGGATACACGGGTACGGGAATATCAACCCGTTGTCCATCGACTACGCCTGTCGGCCTCGCCTTAGGTCCCGACTCACCCTGGGCGGATTAACCTGGCCCAGGAACCCTTGGTCATTCGGCGGACGAGTTTCTCACTCGTCTTTCGCTACTCATGCCTGCATTCTCACTCGCACAGCCTCCACAACTGGGTTACCCCGCTGCTTCCCTGGCTGCACGACGCTCCCCTACCCACCCCAACCACTGCGCACCGGACCGTAACCCGATGCGGATGTCATGTTGGAGTGCCGCGGCTTCGGCGGTGTACTTGAGCCCCGCTACATTGTCGGCGCAGGATCACTTGACCAGTGAGCTATTACGCACTCTTTCAAGGGTGGCTGCTTCTAAGCCAACCTCCTGGTTGTCTTCGCGACCCCACATCCTTTTCCACTTAGTACACGCTTAGGGGCCTTAGCCGGCGATCTGGGCTGTTTCCCTCTCGACTACGAAGCTTATCCCCCGCAGTCTCACTGCCACGCTCTCACACACCGGCATTCGGAGTTTGGCTGACTTCGGTAAGCTTGTAGGCCCCCTAGGCCATCCAGTAGCTCTACCTCCGGCGTGAAACACGTGACGCTGCACCTAAATGCATTTCGGGGAGAACCAGCTATCACGGAGTTTGATTGGCCTTTCACCCCTACCCACAGCTCATCCCCTCAGTTTTCAACCTAAGTGGGTTCGGGCCTCCACGACGTCTTACCGTCGCTTCACCCTGGCCATGGGTAGATCACTCCGCTTCGGGTCTAGAACACGCGACTCAACGCCCTATTCGGACTCGCTTTCGCTACGGCTACCCCACACGGGTTAACCTCGCCACATGCCACTAACTCGCAGGCTCATTCTTCAAAAGGCACGCCATCACCCACAGCAACAAAGTCACTCGCAGGCCCTGACGGATTGTAAGCGCACGGTTTCAGGTACTATTTCACTCCCCTCCCGGGGTACTTTTCACCTTTCCCTCACGGTACTAGTCCGCTATCGGTCACCAGGGAGTATTCAGGCTTACCGGGTGGTCCCGGCAGATTCACAGCAGATTTCACGGGCCCGCTGCTACTCGGGTATCACTCACATGAGCCGTCATGTTTTCACTTACCGGACTCTCACCGTCTACGGTAGGCCGTCCCAGACCACTTCAGCTAACACAACGGTTTCTGACTCACGCCCAGCTCGGCAGAACCGGGAAGAGCAACCCCACAACCCCACATAGACAACGCCTGCCGGCTATCACATCTACATGGTTTAGCCTCATCCGCTTTCGCTCGCCACTACTCACGGAATCACTCTTGTTTTCTCTTCCTGTGGGTACTGAGATGTTTCACTTCCCCACGTTCCCTCCACACACCCTATATATTCAGGCGCGGGTAACACGACATCACTCGTGCTGGGTTTCCCCATTCGGAAATCCTCGGATCTCAGCTCGGTTGACAGCTCCCCGAGGCTTATCGCAGCCTCCTACGTCCTTCATCGGCTCCTGGTGCCAAGGCATCCACCGAACGCTCTTAAACACTTACAAACAAAGATGCTCGCGTCCACTGTGCAGTTCTCAAACAACACACAAGACCAAACCCTGACTCAGCACCAGACCGAAACCCTCCGAAGAAAGCCCCGCGGTATGACTGAAGATCCAGCCTCGTCGTTATCTCATACCTAGAGAGTCACTCGCGTGTTCTCTCAGGACCCAACAGTGTGTCGACTACATCCCCGCCGGCCGGCCACACAGGACCAACCGATACACGAGGCACATGCCAGCGTTCCACCCATGAGCAACCACCGGACTACATTCGAGTCCGACATGGCCTCTGCCACGACCACAATCACCTGTGTGACGCATCGTGGAGAAGTGCTCCTTAGAAAGGAGGTGATCCAGCCGCACCTTCCGGTACGGCTACCTTGTTACGACTTCGTCCCAATCGCCGATCCCACCTTCGACGGCTCCCTCCCACAAGGGGTTAGGCCACCGGCTTCGGGTGTTACCGACTTTCATGACGTGACGGGCGGTGTGTACAAGGCCCGGGAACGTATTCACCGCAGCGTTGCTGATCTGCGATTACTAGCGACTCCAACTTCACGGGGTCGAGTTGCAGACCCCGATCCGAACTGAGACCGGCTTTAAGGGATTCGCTCCACCTCACGGTATCGCAGCCCTCTGTACCGGCCATTGTAGCATGTGTGAAGCCCTGGACATAAGGGGCATGATGACTTGACGTCGTCCCCACCTTCCTCCGAGTTGACCCCGGCAGTCTCCTGCGAGTCCCCGCCATAACGCGCTGGCAACACAGGACAAGGGTTGCGCTCGTTGCGGGACTTAACCCAACATCTCACGACACGAGCTGACGACAGCCATGCACCACCTGTACACCGACCACAAGGGGGCCTACATCTCTGCAGGTTTCCGGTGTATGTCAAACCCAGGTAAGGTTCTTCGCGTTGCATCGAATTAATCCACATGCTCCGCCGCTTGTGCGGGCCCCCGTCAATTCCTTTGAGTTTTAGCCTTGCGGCCGTACTCCCCAGGCGGGGCGCTTAATGCGTTAGCTACGGCACGGATCCCGTGGAAGGAAACCCACACCTAGCGCCCACCGTTTACGGCGTGGACTACCAGGGTATCTAATCCTGTTCGCTACCCACGCTTTCGCTTCTCAGCGTCAGTTACTGCCCAGAGACCCGCCTTCGCCACCGGTGTTCCTCCTGATATCTGCGCATTTCACCGCTACACCAGGAATTCCAGTCTCCCCTGCAGTACTCAAGTCTGCCCGTATCGCCCGCAAGCTTGGGGTTGAGCCCCAAGTTTTCACGGACGACGCGACAAACCGCCTACAAGCTCTTTACGCCCAGTAATTCCGGACAACGCTCGCACCCTACGTATTACCGCGGCTGCTGGCACGTAGTTGGCCGGTGCTTCTTCTACAGGTACCGTCACTTGCGCTTCGTCCCTGTCGAAAGAGGTTTACAACCCGAAGGCCGTCATCCCTCACGCGGCGTCGCTGCATCAGGCTTTCGCCCATTGTGCAATATTCCCCACTGCTGCCTCCCGTAGGAGTCTGGGCCGTGTCTCAGTCCCAGTGTGGCCGGTCGCCCTCTCAGGCCGGCTACCCGTCGTCGCCTTGGTAGGCCATTACCCCACCAACAAGCTGATAGGCCGCGGGCCCATCCTGTACCGATAAATCTTTCCACCAAACACCATGCGATGTAAGGTCATATCCGGTATTAGACCCAGTTTCCCAGGCTTATCCCGAAGTACAGGGCAGATCACCCACGTGTTACTCACCCGTTCGCCGCTCGTGTACCCCGAAGGGCCTTACCGCTCGACTTGCATGTGTTAAGCACGCCGCCAGCGTTCGTCCTGAGCCAGGATCAAACTCTCCGTTGAAGACTCACAATCACACCCACAGGGCGCAATCAAAAGTACAAAACTAGAGTCCGAAAACCCAGCAAAACAATCGCCAGCCGGAAATTAGCTGACAAAAAATATCCGACCCTCACACGGGGGTATGAGGAACCGGAACCAAAAAATATTTGGCACTGACATTCATCGACACACTATTGAGTTCTCAAAGAACACACGCACACACATCCGATCCGGATTTTCGCCGGAGCTTCTGTGAGGCAACTTTTCCAGTCTAACCACTGCACCGCCCGGAGTCAAGTCCGCTGCGTCACATGGTCCTGCTGCCCGTCAGGCGCTCCTCGTCCTACCTCGTTTCCCAGGCCCCGCCCAGCCTCTCGGCTCAGCGTTGCGGCTCCGGGTCGGTGTCCGTGTCGCTCTGACGTTGAATAAGTTACGCGCCGGATAACGCCTCGTCAAATCCGCACTACACCGGTGTGATTCCGCAGGTCAGAGGCTCGCCAGCAGGCCGGAAACGGGCTTGGGCCACGCAAATGTGACCCAAGCCACCAAGATCAATTTCCGTCGCGCAGCACGCCGGCCATATTGCGCTTGCCGCGGCGCACGACCAGCCAGCGTCCGTGCAGGTAGTCGCCGTCGGCGGGGGTCCAGTCCGGATCGGCGATCTTCTGGTTGTTCACCGCGGCGCCGCCCTCGTTGACGGTGCGACGGGCCGCGCCCCGGCTCTCGGCCAGGCCGGTCGCCACCAGCAGGTCGACGATCGTGGCCGGCTCGCCGGGCGTGACCCGTGCGACCTCGCCCTCCCCCGCGGCTTCCCGCAGGGCCGCACCGAGCGTCGCCTCGTCCAGCTCGCGCAGGTCGCCGCGACCGAACAGCGCCTGGCTGGCCAGCTGTACCGCCCTGGTGTGCTGCTCGCCGTGCACCAGCGTGGTCATCTCGGCGGCGAGCCTGCGCTGCGCCTCCCTGGCGTGCGGACGTTCGGCCGTGGCCCGCTCGAGCTCGGCGAGCTCCTCGCGGTCGAGGAAGGTGAACCAGCGCAGGTAGCGGACGACGTCGGCGTCCGCGGTGTTCACGAAGTACTGGTACCAGGCGTACGGGCTGGTCATCTCGGGGTCGAGCCAGAGGCTGCCGCCGCCGGTGGACTTGCCGAACTTCTTGCCGTCGGCGGAGGTCACCAGCGGGACGGTGAGCGCGTGCACGGACTCGCCGTCCAGGCGGCGGTTGAGTTCGACGCCGGCGATGATGTTGCCCCACTGGTCCGAGCCGCCGACCTGGAGGCGGCAGCCGAAGCTGCGGCGCAGCTGCACGTAGTCGTTGGCCTGCAGCAGCATGTAGCTGAACTCGGTGTAGGACATGCCGTCGCCCTCCAGGCGCCGCTTGACGGTGTCGCGGGCCAGCATGACGTTCACCGAGAAGTGCTTGCCGATGTCGCGCAGGAAATCGACGGCGCTCAGCGGACCGGTCCAGTCCATGTTGTTCACGATCACCGCGCCGGTCGGCGAGTCGTCGAGATCGACGAACCGCTCGAGCTGGGACCGGATGCGCCGGGCCCATTCGGCGACGGTGTCGGAGGAGTTCATGGTGCGCTCGCCGACGTCGCGGGGATCGCCGATGAGACCGGTCGCGCCGCCGGCCAGCACGATGGGGCGGTGACCGGCCCGCTGGAACCGCCTGAGCGCCAGCAACGGGACGAGGTGGCCCGCGTGCAGGCTCGCCGCGGTGGGATCGAAACCGGCATAGAGGGTCAGCGGTCCGGCGGCCAACGCCGCGCGCAGGGCGTCGAGGTCGGTGGACTGCGCGATCAACCCGCGCCAGGTCAGTTCATCGATGATGTCGCCGCTCACGCCGTCCCATCTTTCCGCACCGGGATCCACCGCCGACCGGCAGGTCTCACCGGTGCGGAACAGTGTCGACGGGGTCGGCGGGCGCCACCCGCCGACCCACGACACGCCGGCACCGTCGACCGCGAGGGGACGCGCCGGAATTCACCGCGGGGCGCGCACCGTGGCCGCGCCGGGCGCACGGGGGCTGCGCCGGTAGGCCGAGACGGCGGGCGAGGACGGCAGCCAGAACCGCCAGGGCCGGTCGGCCTCGCTGCTCACGCCGACGCGGGGGCCGTCGGCGATCAGTGCCGCGGGCAGCGGGTCGGCCAGCTCCAGGCGAATCGGGGCGGCCGGGTCGAACAGCGCGGTGCCGTAGTCGTCGAGCGCGATGCCGAGGGCGGTGCCGAAGTTGCCCGGCCCGCGGGCGAGGTCGGCGTCGGTGCGGGCGGTGGGACGCCGGCCGCGCACGACGTCGAGCCCGTCGACCACCTCGCCCGCGCGTAGCAGCACCGCGCTGGCGGTGCCGTCGGGCCCGGTGGTCACGTTGACGCAGGTGTGCATCCCGTAGCTCAGATAGACGTAGAGGTAACCGGCCGGACCGAACATCACGGCGTTGCGCTTGGTCCGGCCGCGACCGGAGTGCGAGGCCGGATCCGGCCACGGGCCCTCCGCATCCCCGCCGTAGGCCTCGACCTCGACGAGCCGGACCGCGACCTGGCCGGAGCGCAGGGTGGCACCGAGCAGCCGGCGGGCGGCGGTGGGCGGATCGACAACCAGTTCCTCGACAGACACGACGGCCATTGTCCCGGACGGCCCCGACAAGGCCGGTGGACGCACCTCTTGCGCCCGGGCGGTGGGAGGCGTTGAATTCACCACAGAGTGAATTCAACACACGATGAATTTAGGCGGCCATGTCGCGTCCTTCGCCCACCCCCGCCGTCGACGTCCGCGATCTCGTCGTGCACCGCGGCGGACGACCGGTCCTGCACGAGATTTCCCTGACCATTCCGTCCGGCACGATCACCGGGCTGCTCGGGCCGTCCGGCTGCGGCAAGACGACCCTGATGCGCAGCATCGTCGGCACCCAGCAGGTGCGCTCCGGCCGGATCAGCGCGCTCGGCCTGCCCGCGGGCGCGGCGGAGCTGCGCAGGCGGATCGGCTATGTCACCCAGGCGCCGAGCATCTACAACGACATCAGCGTGCGCGAGAACGTCGCCTATTTCGCGGCGCTGTACGGCCGCGACCGCGCCGAGGTCGACGAGGCGCTCACCGCGGTCGGCCTGCGCGAGCACGCCCATCACCGCGGCGACGAGCTCTCCGGCGGACAGAAGACCCGTGCCTCCCTGGCCTGCGCGTTGGTGGCGCGACCGGAACTGCTGATCCTGGACGAGCCCACCGTGGGCCTGGACCCGGTGCTGCGGGTGGAGCTGTGGAAGCAGTTCCACGAACTCGCCGCCGCCGGCACCACACTGCTGGTCTCCAGCCACGTGATGGACGAGGCCGAACACTGCGACCGGCTGCTGCTCATGCGCGAGGGCAGGCTGCTGGCCGAACTCAGCCCGGACGAACTCCGGGCACGGACCGGACAGGACAACCTCGAGAAGGCCTTCCTGACCCTCATCACGATGGGACAGCACGCATGAGCACCCCGACGCTTCGCCCGTACGCCGCCACCACCGGCCGCATCCTGCGGCAACTGCGCAACGACCACCGAACGGTCGCGATGATCCTGGTCGTCCCGGCCCTGTTGATGACGCTGTTGTACTTCATCTACGCCGACACCCCGGCGAGCCCGCACGCGCCCGCCCTGTTCGACCGCGTCGGCATCAGCATGCTCGGCATCCTGCCGTTCATCGTCATGTTCCTCATCACCGCCATCGCCATGCAGCGCGAACGCACCTCCGGAACGCTGGAACGCCTGCTCACCACGCCGCTGTCCAAACTCGACCTGCTCGGCGGCTACGGCAGCGCCTTCTCCCTCGCCGCGGCCGCCCAGGCGGCGGTGGCGTGCCTGGTCGCCTTCGGACTGCTCGGGCTGGAGGCCGCGGGCAATCCCGGCTGGGTGGTGCTGATCGCCGTGGTCGACGCGATCTGCGGGGTCGCGCTCGGGCTGTTGGCCAGCGCCTTCGCCCGCACCGAATTCCAGGCGGTGCAATTCATGCCGGTGGTGGTGGCGCCGCAGATCTTCCTGTGCGGGTTGCTCGTCCCGCGTGACCAACTACCGCGCTGGCTCGAGATCATCAGCAACGTGATGCCGTTGAGTTATGCCGTGGACGCGTTGCAGGAGGTGTCGGTGCACCCCGAAGCCACCGGGCGGATGTGGGTGGACCTGCTGATCGTCGCCGGGTTCGCGCTGGTCGCGCTGGTGCTCGGGGCCGCGACCCTCCGGCGGCAGACTCCGTGAGCAGCACCGGGGCCGGGCGCGGCGCGGGACGGCGGCCCGGCCGGTCCGGGGCACGGCAGGCGATCCTCGACGCGGCGCGGGTGCGCTTCGCCGAACACGGTTTCGACCGGACCTCGATCCGCGCGGTCGCCGCCGACGCCGGGGTGGATCCGGCCCTGGTCCACCACTACTTCGGCACGAAGCAGCAGCTGTTCACCGCGGTGGTGGACCTGCCGGTCGACCCGGAGGCCGTGCTCGCGGTGATCGACGCGACGCCGGTCGAGCAGCTGGGCGCGACGATCATCCGGGCGGTCACCGCCATCTGGGACTCCCCCGCCGGACCGGCGGTGGTCGCGGTGGCGCGCACACTGCTCACCGGTGCCGAACCGGCGCTGGCCCGCACGTTCGTGCTGGAGGTGGTGCTCGAACGGGTGCGCAGGCGCATCGCCACCGACACCGACGACGGGCGCGCCCGCGTGGCACTGGCTGCCTCGCAGATGATGGGAATCATGGTGGCCCGCAAGATCATCGGCGTCGAGCCGCTGGCCTCGATGCCGCTCGACGAGCTCGCCGCGGCGGTCGGGCCGACCCTGCAGCGCTATCTCACCGGCGACCTCGGTTCCGCATGACGTGGCGGTGACGCGGGGTCAGTCGCGCTGGTGGGCCACCAACGCCGCGTGCTCGTCGTCGGCGACATCGCGCGCCTCGTCCACGAGCAGGACCGGGATGCCGTTCTCGATCGGGTAGGCGCGGCGCAGGCGGGGGTTGTAGAGAACGTCGGCGCCCGCGTTGTCACGGACCAGCAGCAGCGGCCCCTTGTCCTGCGGGCAGGCCAGCAGCTCGAGCAGAGTGGGATCCAGGACGGTGCGCTCCGACATGGTGGTGAACCTACCCGACCGGCTCGTCGGGTGCGGCGACCGGCCGACGCCGGAACGAGATGTGGCGGTGGCCGAAGAAGCTCGCCACCGCGACCACGCCCATCACGACCACCGCCGAGGGCTTTTCGGGCAGCCCGCACACCGACACCGCCAACGAGAGCAGCGCCATGTTCAACACCAGTCCGCCGGAGTTCACGGCCACGAAGCCGAGGAAATCGCGCAGCACTCGCCCGCGCACGCGGAACACCAGCGTCCGGTGCAACACGAACGCGACGGTGATGCCGATGGCGTAGGCGAGCGCGACGGCGGCCGAGGGCGCCCAGGGCCGGTCCGGCAGCACCGTCAGCCACGCCACGGTGAGCACCATGCCGAGCACCGTGTTGAAGCCGCCGATCAGCGCGAAGCCGACCTCCTGCCTGCGCAGGACGCGCCGGAGGGCGGCCACCGCACCGGCCCCGGACGTCGGGTCGAGACCGGTGCTCATGCCCGCACGTCCACCGGGACCCGCTCGGGCACCCCCGGTTCGGGATCATCGCCGGCGGGCCTGCGCGTGGACCGCACGTACCACCACTGCATCAGGCCGAGCCCGACGAGGCCCGCCGCCATCGCGGCGATGCCGATCTTCCAGCCGGGCGGCCGCCAGGTCAGCACCAGTTCGGCGTCGGTGGTGCCCGGCGGCAGGTCCACCGCGACGAACGACTTGGCCACGGTGGTGATCGGCACCGGCGTGCCGTTCAGCGTCGCCCGGTAACCGGGCCACCCGAGCCGGGCGAAGACGACCTGTCCGCCCTGTTCGGCGCTGACCCGCACCCGGCTGGTGGTGTCGGTCTCGTCGATCGAGGTGGCGGTCGCGTTCCTGGTGTGGGCGATCCGCCCGTTCACCGTGGACACCGGGCCGTCGACCCGTTCGAGCACCGCGATGTAGCGCTCGTGGCCGGGCTGGTCGACCCATTTCCAGCCGTCGGGCGCGGGCTGGTTCGGCACGTCGGGGAACAGGGCGCGCTGCAGCACCACCCGGTCGACCTTCATCAGGTCGACCAGTGGACGGCCGGTGCTCGGTTCGGGCGCGAACACGCGCCGGTAGGCGTCGGGGCAGACGCTGCTGTCCCAGCGCATGCACAGCAGTTCGCCGAAGTAGAAGTAGCCGGTCGGGGTGTAGCCGTTGACGTAATCGCGCTCCAGCGCGCGGGCGTAGTTGCCGAACACCAGCGAGCCGTAGGCGCCGTCGAGCGAACGGTCCTGCGGCTGCAACAGGCCGCGCTCGCCGAGTTGCAGGGTGGTGCCCTCGAAATCGGGGAAGGCGGCCTTGGCCTCGCCGCGGTCGGCGGGCAGGTTCCACGCCATCGGGGTCGGCTGGGCGTCGCGCACCTGCAGGTAGGCGATCGGGAACATGGCGACGATGGTGAGCGCGCACGCCGCTGCCACGCCGCGGGTCCCCGCGAGCCGGACCACGGCCACGCCCAGTGCCGCGACGGCGAGCGCGGAGAGCACGTGCCAGCCGACGTCGTGCGGGTCGGCGGAGAAGGTGCGCACGAACAGCGCCAGGATCAGCAGGCCCGCGGCGACGGACCGGCCGCGGCGGTCGCGCAGCGTGCCGTAGCGGCCGAGCAGCACGCACACCAGCACCAGCAGTCCGATCGCCAGCATCGGCAGCACCCGGGCCGGCCAGCGCAGCGGCCCGATGGTGCCGGGGCCCGCCGTCCACATCAGCATCATCCCGGCGAACAGCGCGACCGCCAGGTATTCGCGCCAGCCCCGTCCCGCCCGTCGCCAGTCGACGAAGGCCAGCGCCGGGATCACGAACCAGGCGATGTAGGTCATCGGGATCGGCTGCACATACCCCCACCAGGAGGTGAAGGCGGGCATCGCGCTGGGCAGGCTGGCATTGAGCGATTCCGACCAGGGCACGGTCAGGAACTGGTCGTTGATGATCTGGGAGGTGCCGCGCCAGGTGACCTTGGCCGAGAGGATGCTGGGCAGGAAGGTCAGCAGGCCGGCCAGGCCCGCGCACGCCGAGACCAGCGTCAGCCGCAGCACCGGCTGCCATCGGCGCTGCCGGACCAGCTCGGCGACCGCGACCGCCGCCAGCATCAGCACCGCCTCCACGGCCGGGAAGATGTACTGGGTCGAGATGGTCAGATAGAGGAACACGAACACCGGGATCGGGCCGGCCAGCCCGCGGGTGTACCGCACCGAGGACGCCCACGCGTGCACCATCCAGGCGGTGCCGGTGAGCGCGGTCATCCAGCTGGCCTGGTCGAAGAACAGGAAGAAGCCCGACAGCGGGAACGCCACGCCCGCCACCGCCGACCACGCCGGGCGGGCGCCGTAGACCAGGCAGATCCGGTACACACCGAGCGCGGCGATGATCGAGAAGATCAGCTTGACCACCGTCGCGTACACCGCGACGTTGTCGATCGAGGGCGCGATGAGGTCGATGAGCAGCTGCGGGGGGTTGTACAGACCCGCGTCGTCCATGGTGTTGTTCCCGGCCATCCACTGCTCGGGCACCATCACCGGGAACGTGCCCTCGCGCAGGGCCCGGCCGAGCCCCACCCACAGCGCGGTGTACTGGGATTCGGTGTCGTCGGTGAAATAGTGCCTGGCATTGGCCAGCAGCACCGCCGCATACCCCGCGATCACCCCGGCCACGGTGACCAGACCCCACCGCAGGACGTCTCGTCGCGAATCCCCGCCCGCCGGCGCCGCGGCCCCGGACTCGGCCACAGCCCCGTGCACTGCACTCTCGGTCACGAGTTCCCAACCCTACATGCGGGTGTCCGGCTTGGCATCGGCGCTCGAATATGCCGATGATGACGGGATGAGCAGCGCCGGAAGCCCTGAATCGCAGCGTGTTAGAGTGGCCCGCGGCTCGGGCTCCGCTGTTCGGCGGGCAGTACCGGCACGCACCGTCATCGAAAGTCGATCCAGCTGATGCCGATTCCCACCGCACGCCCGCACTCCGCCGATTCCGCGACGAACGGCAGGCCCGCCAGGCCCGGCGTCGACCGCCCGCACGGCATCTCCGTGGTGGTGCCCGTCTATCGGGGCGAGCAGACGATCGGACCGCTGGTGGCGGAACTGCACCGGCTCACCACCCGCACCGCCACCCCCGCGGGCACCGACTACGTGGTCGAGGAGATCGTCCTGGTCCACGACAACGGCCCGGACCGCTCCGACGTGGTGCTCCAGGAACTGGACCAGCGATATCCCGAGGTCCGCGTGGTGTGGCTGAGCCGCAACTTCGGACAGGACGCCGCCACCATCGCGGGCATGTCGGTGGCGCGCGGCGACTGGATCGTCACGATGGACGAGGACGGCCAGCACGACCCGCGCTTCATCGGCGCCTTCCTCGACGCCGCGCTGGCCCAGCGCGCCGATCTGGTCTACTCCAAGCCGGTCAACACCCGCCCGCACGGCTTCTTGCGCAACCTCACCTCGCGCGGTGCGAAGATCGTGCTGGCCACGGTGTTCGCGTTCCCGGATTCGACCAGGTTCGAAAGCTACCGCCTCATCCGCGGTGACATCGGCAGGCAGCTGGCCGAGGTCGCCTCCAACGGCGCCTATCTCGACGTCGCGCTGACCTGGGTGGTCGGCCGGGTCGCGCAGGAGCCGGTGGTGCTGCGCGCGGAGGGCCGCGAGGAGTCCGGATACAACTACCGCAGGCTGTTCTCGCTGTTCTGGAAGATGGTGCTGTGCAGCGGCACCCGCGGCCTGCGGCTGGTGAGCATGCTGGGCGTGACGCTGGCGCTGGCCGGCGGCGTCATGGCGGCCTACGTCGTCTACAAGGCGCTGACCACCTCGCAGTGGGCGCCGGAGGGCTGGGCCTCGATCATCGTGGTGCTGCTGCTGTGTTCGGGCGCGATCCTGTTCTCCCTCGGCCTCATCGCCGAGTACCTGGGCGTCGCCCTGCACATCCTCGTCGGCAAACCGCTGTTCCTCACCGTCGCCTCGCCGACACCGCGCCCGGGCGAGCCCCCGGCGCCGACCACCACCGTCACCAGCAGGGGGACCGAGCGGGTTGAGCACTGACCGGGTCATCTTCAGCAGGCCGTACCGGGCGCGCCGGGAACTGGCCAATCTCGCGACGGTGCTCGCCTCCGACCACAGCCACGGCGACGGCCCCTTCACCGCGTCGGCCACCGCCAAGCTCCGGGCGATCACCGAGGCGCCGCACGCACTGCTGACCACCTCGTGCACGTCGGCGCTGGAGATGGCGGGCCTGCTGCTCGAACTCGGCCCCGAGGACGAGGTGATCGTGCCCAGTTTCGCGTTCACCTCCACCGCGACGTCGATGGCGTTGCGCGGAGCCACCTGCGTGTTCGCCGACATCGACCCGGCCACCGGGAATCTCGACCCCGAGTCGGTCGCCGCGGCGATCGGGCCGCGCACCAAAGCGGTGGTGGTCATCCACTACGGCGGCGTGGCCGCCGACATGGCCGGGCTGCTCGAGCTGGCCGCGGCTCACGGCTTCGCGATCGTCGAGGACAACGCGCACGGCCTCGGCGGCCGGTGGCGCGGCAGGCCGCTCGGCACCATCGGCACCCTGGGCACGCTCAGCTTCCACGACACCAAGAACGTGCACTGTGGCGAGGGCGGCGCGCTGCTGCTCACCGACGACATCCTGATGGGCCGCGCGGAGATCATCCGGGAGAAGGGCACCGACCGCGCCCGGTTCCTGCGCGGCGCGGTGGACAAGTACTCCTGGCAGGACATCGGCTCGAGCTACCTGCCCAGCGAACTCAACGCCGCGGTGCTCGACGCCCAGCTCGACGAGTTCGACCGCATCCAGGCGGGCAGGCACCGGGTGTGGAACGCCTACGCGGCGGGCCTGCCGGACTGGGCGGCGCGCAACGACGTCCGGCTGATGTCGGTGCCCGCCGACCGCGAACACACCGCCCATCTGTTCTACCTGCGCACACCCACGGAGCAGCGCCGTGACGACCTGATCGCGCATCTGGCCGCGCGCGGCATCTCCGCGCCGTTCCACTATGTGCCGCTGGACTCCAGCCCGGCCGGGCTCAAGCTGGGCCGCACACCGTATCCGTGTGTGCGCAGCGCCGAGTTCTCCGGCACCGTCGTGCGCCTGCCACTGTGGCCCGATCTGGCCGACGCCCAGGTCGAGCGGGTGATCGAGGCCGTCACCGCGTTCACGGTGTGAACGCACGCCGGGTCGGGCTCAGGTCGCGAGCACGTAGAGCTTCTCCCGGCCGCCCGCGATCAGCTCGTCGCGCACGATCCGCGCCCGGTATCCGCGCATCAGGTCGGCCAGGCTCGCCTCGGTGAACCGATGCGCCTGGGAGCCGTCGCCCGCGTCGGTGAAGCGCTGGCCGATCAGCGCGAGCAGCCGGTTGCGGCTGGTGGCCAGATTGCGCACCGGCTCCGCCAGCACCACCCGCTCGCGGGCCGCGGCCAGCATCCGGTCCAGCACGGGGGCGGCGTCGGGCAGGAAGTGGTAGAGGCTGGCCTGCATGATCACCACGTCGGCCGGCGGCAGCGGCTGCGACGAGCGCATGTTCCAGACCCGCCCCGCTCCCCCGGCCCGCGTCACACCGGCGACGAACTTCTCGTTCAGGTCCAGCCCCGTGTAGCGCACGTTCCGGTGCCGCAGGTACCGGGTGTAGAGAGTGGCAGGCCCGCAGCACACATCGAGCACGTCGGCGCCCTCGGGCACCAGGTCCGCGATCGCCCGGTACCGCGCCGCGTAGTGGCGGCCGTACAGCCCGCGCATCATCAGCTCGTAGACGGCGCGGTTGCGGTAGATGAGGCTGGTGCTCACGAAATCGGACCCCTGAACAGTCGTCGGTTGCGCGGGCACCGTCGCCCGCGCACCACTATGCCAGTTCCGGGCGGGCCCGCCGGATCGGCGCCTGCCGCAAGGACTTTGCCCCGCCTCACTCGCCGAACAGGGCGCGCGCCTCCGCCTCGGTGAGCACCTCGTAGGACTCCGTCTCGCGGTGGTACCACCAGGTGTCCGGCCCCGGCCGCGGCCTGCCCGCGGCCCGCACGGCACTGGTGGAGGGCCGGTAGGAGGCGCTGCGCGGGATCTCGTCGACCACGTACACCAGGTCCGGCCGCTGATCGGGGTCGAGCGCCCGCATCGCCTCGGTGACGTCCTTGGGTTCGAGCTGGAAGCCGCGCCGCACGCACACCGCGGCCACCGCCAGGCAATGGTCGCCGAGGTCGAGGCCGTAGGCGACCTCCATGTCCACGGCGGCGATGTCGTTGAGCACGTCCACGATGGGCTGGCCGAACACCGGGCCGCGCGGGGTCTTGATGACGGTGTCCTTGCGGTCGACCAGCCAGTAGTCGCCGTCGCTGTCGCGGCGGAAGAGGTTCTCCGTCGGCATCCAGGCGTCGCCGGGGGCGAACACACCGCGCAGGCCGCCCGCCGAGAGGTCGACACCCTCGGACGCCTTGCCGATCAGCAGTCCCACTTCGTTGTCGGCGCAGCGACGGGCGAACCCGTTGTCGTCGGTGCGGATGCGACCCTCGACGGGGTCGTAGGCGACCAGTTCGACCCGCGCGGTGCCCGGCACCGGCCTGCCCTTGCATCCGGCCTTGACGCCCTTGACGTTGGCCAGCACCACGTCACCCTCGATCGAGGCGTAGAACTCGAGCACGCGGGCCGGTTCGAACTGCTCGGTGGTGCGCCGCCACAGGCCGGCGGGCATGCCGGAACCGATGAACAGCCGGATCGGGTGGCTGTGCCCGGCGGGGAAGACCTCCGCGTCGAGGATGTCGCGCAGCATCGTCCAGGTGTAGGTCACCACCGTGACCCCGTAGCGGTGCACCTCCTCGGCAAAGCGTCGCGGGTCGAGCGAGCGGGCCAGCGCGATCCGGCTGCCGCCCGCCACCGCGCCGCCCAGGCTCACCAGCAGGCCCGACGAGTGGTGCAGCGGGGCAAGGCAATACACGGTGTCGCGGCGGTCGAGGTCGGCCGAGGTGGCGGTGCCGAAGGCCGACAGCGCCCAGCGGTGGTTGGTGACGTACTTGATCTCCAGCTTGTCACCGGTGCCGGTGACCAGCACGAACGCCAGTTCCCGCGCCAGCCCGGGGTCGGGCTGGTACCAGGCGGGCAGCCGCACCTGCGCCGGGTCGATCTGTTCGAGGTCGATGACCTCGGCGCTGGCCGGTATGTCCAGGCCGCGGGATTCGCCGCCGCCGAGCACCAGGACCCGCGCGCCGGTGCTCGCCGCGTGCCGCAGGTTCTCCGGGTCGGCGATGACGGTGTCGGTCTTGGTCAGCTCCATCGCGCGGCCGAGTTCGCCGCCGGGGGCCAGCAACACCGCGACCGCGCCGAGCCGTGACAGCGCCGCCACCGCCACCAATGCGCTGGGCCTGGTCTCCATCACCACACCGACGCGGGTGGCGGGCCGGATGCCGACGGAGATGAGCCCGCGCACCACGTTGTCGATCCGGACGTCCACCGCGGCGTTGGTGTGCACGCGGTCGTCGAAGAGGAACAGTTCGCGCAACGGCGCCCGGCGGGCCTGCTCGGCCAGCAGCAGCCCCAGCGAGATGCGGGTGTTGGGCTGGATCATGCCGAGCCGGGTCAGTCGCGGCAGCGCCCGCGCCGCCTCCCCGGCCAGCTCGAACGATCCGCGCAGCGCACTGCCCGCCAGGCCCTCGAGCGCCTTGCCCATTCCGGCGCCCGCCTCGGCCAGCGCCGCCGCCGAATTCACGATCCGGGTGGCCGCCGAGCGCGGCGCGTTGCTCGCCGTGTGCTCCGACATCGGGCAGATCTCTTCGGGCAGCGGCTGATCGCCGTCCATCCACTCGATCCAGCGCTGCACGAGCGGCCAGGTCTGGTTGGTCGCCACGCTACCCGCCACGAGCCCGAAATGCCCGGCGTACAGGGTGGATTCGTAGACTTCGGCGTTCGGTGCCGCGCGCACGATGCCGCGCACCGCGGCGGGCTGGCCGATGTCGTCGACCTCGCCGACGAAGGCCAGGATCGGGCACTTCAGTTCGGCCAGCGAGATGGGCTGGTCACGGATGACGAAGCCGCCCAGCATCATCCGGTTGTGCGCGACGAACTGCTTGAGCAGATCGGCCACCGCCGGGCCCGCGTAACCCACCCAGCCTTCGCTGTTGAGGAAGCGGCGCTGCCGTTCCTTGGGCAGCAGCGCCTCCCGGTCGTGCAGCTGGCGCAGGAAATCGATGCGCGCCTTGGCGGTCTTGACCGGGTCGAGCAGCTGGAAGCCGACCCGCACCATCGAGTCGGTGATCGGCAGCCGGGTCACCACGTGGTCGGCGAGGAAGTCGGCGAACTCCGAGACCAGGCCGTAGGGCAGCCCGAACGGCACGCCGTTGACGATGTCGACCGGGCTGCCGAAGGTGACGATGCTCGCCACGCCCTTGCCGTGCCGGTACGCGGTGGTCTGGTAGGCGAACATGCCGCCCTGCGAGTAACCCATCAGGTGGACCTCGGCGCCGGTTTCCGCGCAGACGGTGTCGATGGCGCTGCTCACCGCGAGCACGTGATCGGCCAGGTCGCGCTCCCAGCCGCCCTCCTCCAGCGCGGGCGAACCGAAATCGACCACCCAGCAGTCGATCCCGCCGCGGTGCAGGATGCCGACCGCGCCGCCCTCGGCGTTGACGTCCCAGATGTCGGCGTTGACCATCAGCGGCGGCACCAGCAGCGCGACCGGCCTACCGGGTGCGGCGTCGTCGGGGAAGTAGTGCCGCAGCCGGTACATGCGCTTGCGCTCGACGACCTCGAACGGCGAGGACTCCACACCGTGGGCGAGGCCGCCGAAACGGATCACCTCCAGACCGTTCTGCGCGGTCGCCATCAACCGCCGCACCGGCCCCACCACATCCTTCGCACTGAACTTCACGATCGCTCCTGGCCCTACCGCACTGCCCTACTGCACTGCCCTACCGTGCTGTGACACGCACCACACGACGCCGACGCGTACCACCGAGCTTTCCACACCGTGCGACCATTATGTGTCCGGCGTGGCCGTACCCCGTGCCCGATCCAGGTCACACCTCGGCCCCGATAGGGTGGGGTGGTGACCGAAACCCTCGTCCAGCCGCGCGCCGACCGCGAGGCCATGCCCGTCGAGCTCGTGGACGAGGCAGGCCGGGCGGTGGGCGCCTGCCCGGTCGCCGAGGCGCACCGGGATCCCGGCAAGCTGCATCGCGCGTTCTCCGTCCTGCTCTTCGACACCGCCGGGCGGGTACTGCTGCAACAGCGGGCCGCGGTCAAGACCCGCTTCCCGCTGCTGTGGGCCAACACCTGCTGCGGGCACCCCGCGCCCGGTGAGTCCGTCGAAGCGGCGGCCGCCACCCGCCTGGCCGAGGAACTCGGCGTCGCCGCCGGCCTCACCGAGGTCGGCGTCTTCCGCTACCGGGCCGCCGACACCGCCACCGGGCGCGTCGAGCACGAGTGGGATCACGTGCTCATCGGCACCCTGGACACCACCCCGCACCCGGACCCGGCCGAGGTCGCGAACCTGCGCTGGGTGCCGCCCGCCGAGGTGCGGGCGAAGCTGGCCGCCGAGCCCGCCGCGTACACCCCCTGGCTGGCCGAGGTGCTCGAGATCGCCGACGCGGCGTATCGGGAGTCGGCCGGGCGCTGATCGCCGGCCGGCGCGAATTCGGGCGTTCGCGGCCCGGCCCGCCCGGTCCCCAGCGACGACAGCACGGCCGAGCATGCCGGGCGGGCGACACGGCGCATCTACATAGTCGAATGCGCATATCCTGGTATCGCCACCCCACCCGAGACTTGGGGAATTCACAGGAACGCCACAGCCTGACACCAGGGCTGCCCGGCACCCTGGGAAAGGTACGAGTTACCGAGGTGGGAGCGAGGTGCGCCAATGGTCGAGATCGAGGTCACGGGCACGACGGTGACGGTTCAGGTGGTCGGCGGACACCGGTTGCTCTCCCTACGCGAGCGGCTCACCTTCGACCTGCGCGACATCGCCGCGGTCGGTCCGGCGTCGGTGGATCTGCGACCGCCGTGGGTGCGCGCGCCCGGCACGTTCTTCCCCGGCGTGATCGCGGCGGGCACCTTCCGCGGCAAGGGCCGCAAGGAGTTCTGGGACACCCGGTTCGACGGCAGCGCGGTACAGATCGAGCTGACCGGCGGCGAGTTCACCCGGCTCGTGGTCGACGTCGACGATCCCGACTCCACGTTGCGCGCCCTGCGCCGGGCGGCGGCGGCCTGAACCGAGCGCCCGGACTCCGGTCGTCCGGGCACCGGACACGGCGGGCGGTGGCACGAGGTGGCCACCGCCCGCCGTCTCGTCCGCGCTCCCCCGGTCGGCTCCTAGTCTGGGTCGGGACCACCAACGAGAGGGGACCGCGGTGACCGCCGATTCCACACCGTCCGCCGACACAGCGCACACCGACTCCACATCGCACGCCGATCACGCGGCCCAGCGCGTCGACCGCCGGTTCGTCCGGCTCGTCGCCGAGTTCGACCGGCTCTTCCGGCGGCCCGGCGACGGGGGCGGCGCGTTGACCGTCTACCTGCACGGCGAGCCGGTGGTGGATGTGTGGGCCGGGTTCGCGCGGCCGGGTGTGCCGTGGGCTCGGGACACGGTGGCCGTCGCCTATTCGACGGGCAAGGGGGTGGCCTCGACCCTGCTGCACCGCCTGGCCGAACGCGGCCTGCTCGACTACGACCATCCGGTGGCCGAGTACTGGCCGGAGTTCGCGGCCGCGGGCAAACAGGACATCACGGTGCGCCGGCTGCTCACCCATCGCGCGGGCCTGCACCGGCTGCGCGGACTGCTGCCCGGCCCGGTCGAGCGCTTCTTCGACGACGAAGCCGTCACCGCGGCGCTGGCCGCGGCCACCCCGGACCCCCGCCACACCACCACCAGCGGCTATCACGGCATCAGCTTCGGTCACCTGGTCGCCGAGCTGGTGCGCCGGGTGTCCGGCGGGAGTTTCACCGAAGCGCTGCGCACCGAGCTTGCCGAACCGCTCGGCATCGAGGACCTGTGGTTCCGGGTGCCACCGCAGCAGCGGCACCGCATCGCGACCAACTTCCCCACCCTCACCGTGGCGGGCATGAGCTGGGAATCCAGCGCGCGGCTGATGGGCAGGACGCGCCTGTCGGCGGCCGCCGACACCACCCCGCGCGGTTTCGCCGAGATCATGTCCGACCCGCGCCTGCACGATTCGGTGATGCCGGGCGTGAACGGTGTCTTCTCCGCCCGGGCGCTGGCGCGACTGTACGCGGCGCTGGCCCTGGGCGGCACGCTCGACGGCGTCCAGCTGTTGCGGCCGGAGACCGTGGCGCAGATCCGCACCCGCCAGGTCTTCACCCCCGACTACGTGCTCGCCTTCCGCATTCCGTGGGCGCTGGGCTACCACGGTGTACCGATGAAACCGTCCCGCGCCGAGCCGATCTCGGCGTTCGGGCACTTCGGCCTCGGTGGCTCGGGCGCCTTCGCCGATCCGGAGACGGGCATGTCGCTGGGGTTCGTCACCAACCGGCTCGGCGGCAAACTGACCCCGCTCGGTGACGCGCGGCTGGCCCGCCTCGGCGCACTCGCCCACAACATCGCCAAACGGTCCGGCTGAGCCGGAGTCAGTGCGTGCCACCCAGTTCCAGCGCCAGCACCCCGAGGATCACCAGCCCGATGCCGCCGACCTGCACCAGCGTGAGACGTTCGTTCAGGAACAGCACACCGATCAGGGCGATGGCCGCCACCCCGACCGCGGACCAGATCCCGTAGGCGACGCCGATCGCCATGCCCCGCTTCAATGCCTGGGAGAGAAAGTAGAACGCCGCGCAGTAGCCGACCACCACGACGATCGACGGCGTGAGTTTGGTGAATCCCTCGGAGAGTTTCAGCGAGACTGTCGCCGTCACCTCGGACGCGATGGCCAGCGCCAGCAGGAGCAAGGTCATGGCCGCAGCCTAACGACCCGCCGACACGACCGAGTGAATCGCCGGTGGGCGGCCGTCCATGTTCCACACTGGACGGTGATGCGCAGGAGGTGAACAGCCGTGCGGGACGCCTTCGTGATCGGTCTGGTGGTGTTCGTCGCCGTCCTGGTGGTGGCGGGGCTGTTCGTGCTCCAGCCGATGTACCGCCGTTCCGACCGGCCCCGGCGTAACACCTTCGCCCAGTGGGCCGCGAGCCACGGCTGGCACTACGACGAGGGGGTCCGCCCGGCCTGGGTGGCCCGGTTGCCGGGGCGCGACGGCGGCGGCGTGGCCTTCACGCTGACCGGAGTGGCCGAGGGCCGCCGGGTGACGGTGGCCGAGTACGGGTTCGACACCCACCGGTTCGTCGTCGTGGTCGTGCACCTCGACCGGCCCTATCCCCCGATCGCCGTGCTCGACCGGTCGCTGTCCCTGCAACTCGGCGACGCCCACTACGGCGCCACGCCCCTCCACACCGGCCACGCGGGCTTCGACCGGCGGTTCCGGGTCACCGCCGTCGACCGGCAGTACGCGCGCCTCATGCTCGACCCCGAGGTGGTCGAGGCGCTGCTGGCCGACCTGGTCCCGCGCTGGAGCCTGGCCGGTCGTGACCTGCTCACCTACGACCTGGGCAGGCTGCGCGATCCGGCCGCCGTCCCCGGCGTGGTCGCCCCGCTGTCGCGGCTGGCGGATCTGTTGGAGGAACGCGCGCGAGCATGAGCCGAACTCGGCCCGACCAGCACCGCCGCCACCGGCACAACACCCAGGCAGACCGGCCATGACCACCGGCGAGCGGGCGGCAGGCATGTGAGGCGGTCAGCAGGCACGTACACGGTGGCCGAGGTTCTCGACCACCGTGCACGCCCACGCCTTCTCGATCTTCCACGCACCGGCGTCGAGGACGAACGGCACCTCGCCCGTCGACGGAATCTCGACGCCCGCCACCGAGGTCCGCGTCACCGCGATGACCCGGTCCGGCCCGGCGACGCGCACGTCCACCACCCGGTGCCGGTGGGCCGGCACGTCGGCGACGAGCACCATGTTGCCCTCGGCGAGCCGGGGCCCGTCCGCGTCGTCGCCTTCCACGAGCCCGATCTGTTCCGCGCGGGGCACCCGCGGATCGGTCGCCTTCACCAGGGTGGCCTCCAGGTCCGCCGGGGTCGGCACCGCCGGAGCCGCCGGGACGGGACCGTCCCCCCGGTCGACCCCGACGAGTGCGGCGAGGCCGGCGCCCGCCGTCACGATCGCGGCGCCCGCCAGTACCGGATATCGGCGTCGCACGCTGCCTCCGTTCGCCGTGGGAACACGTCACTGCTCCTCGACGGTAACCTCCGGAAGATACGGACGGGTGAGGATCTCGAGCCCGTGTCCGGCCGGGTCGAGGAAATACACCCCGCGGCCGCCGTGCCCGTGGTTGATCTTCCCCGGCTGCCTGCGATGCGGATCGGCCCAGTGTTCGATGCCGCGCTCACGCAACCGGCGATACGCGCGATCGAACAACGCGTCGTCGACGAGGAACGCGTAGTGCTGGAATTGGATGTCGACGGGCGGTTCCGCGAACTGCAGCAACACCCCGTCGGCGCAGCGCAGATTGGTGAACACGCCCCAGGACGGGGCATCACGCAATTCCAGGATCTCGCGGTAGAAGGCGGCCGATTCCGCCCGGTCGGCGGCCGCGATGATGGTGTGGTCGAATCGTGCGGACAATGAAATCTCCTGCCTGAAAGTGGATTCGGTGTGAACTGAATCGCGGCAGGAGGTGGGGCGCGCGCGACGGCGCACCGGAGGGACTGGCCCGTGCCGGGCCGCGCGGCGCTCAGGTGAGCGCCGGGTCACCCATCCGTGCGTGGCACAGTGCCGTCCCGGTCGTCATCGCGAGCGAGCACAGCCGACCAGGCGCGGCGCCGTCACCCGGTGATCCACTTCCAGACCCCGGACAGGCCGCGCTCGGCGCGCGGTGCCCGTGGGCGCGGCCCGGCGCGCAGCTCGTCGTCCAGGTCGATCACGACGCCGACGTGCTCGCGCAGCACTTCGAGTTGCCCGTCCAGGTGGTGGCGGCCGGGCACGAACACCGCCTCGGCGCCGTGCCGGTCGACCTGGTCGAGCAGCCGCTCGATGCGGTGCGTGGTGGCAGCGGTGAAGACGATCGTCTTGCGCAGGTTGTAGCCGAGGCGCGGCGCGAGGTGGCGCATCCTGATCTCGTCCCAGGGCTGCCGGATGCCCGACAGGTCGGCGCGCAGATATCCGAGCGCGGGCGCGAAATGATAGAAACTCACCGCGCACCCACCTTTTCCCGGCGCCCGGCCGCCGACCACGAACGCTCGTCGGAGATCGTCACAGCGCTCCTCCTCTACCGTCCCGTCGTGAAAGTGTCTCGGTTGTAACGACATACGCGGTGATCGGCGAACCCGGCAGCGGCACCGTGCCGTTCGGCCCGGCACGGCGGTGGCCGCATATCCAGCATGGGCGCACGCGCGGAAATGCGGAACTGCCGTAGCGGTGTGTTCCACTGCCCTTCCGCCGAACTTCGACCCGGACACACCGGCCGGTCACCGTTTCACTCGGACGACCAATTCCCCTGGGGCGCAGCAATTCCTCCGCATTCGCGGAGCGAGAAAGCACGCCGGGTTCGCCCGGTCACTCCATCTCGTCGACCGCGTGCTGATACGCGAGCGCGGCACGTTCGAAGTAGTCGAACAGCACCGCCCGTTCCTCGGCGCTGTATCCGGCGATAAGTTCGGCGACGCGACGGCGCGCGGGGGCGAGCGCACGGTCCAGTCCCGCGGGCCTGCCGACGGGTTCCACCACCACCTTGCGCCGGTCGTCGGCATCGGGTACGCGACGCACGTATCCGTCCTTCGCCAATCGGTCGATCAGCCGCGTGGTCGGTCCGGTCGTGAGCCCCGTGCGCGCGGCGAGTTCCCCGGGCGTCATGGGCCCGCTCAACTCGAGGATGTTCAGCGCGTAGAGGTCGGTGGCGCCGAGGCCGCAGGCCTTCGCCCCGGCCTGAGCGTGCAATACGACAGCGCTGAGGTAACGGCGATAGACCTCGCGCGACTCCGCCGAGCCGTCCGGTGTTGACACTTCGACCCCTCGTCCCTAATATCTTCCTTGACGCAGATACTTCGTCAAGGACGTAACTTCTTACGGGCAGAAGAATAACATGGAGGACATCTCATGCTGATCGGTGACACCCCCGGGGTCGACGCCCCCGCCACACCGAAGCCACGTCTGCGCCGCGTTCTCCGCACGGTCGGCGCTGCGACCGCCCTGGCCGCGCTGGCCTGCGGGGGCGCCTACCTGTGGCTGGATCGCACCGCCGAGGTCCGGGACACCGGTGTCGATCACTGTCTGGACCTGCGCCCGGAAGCTGGCAGCGTCGAGAGCCTGCGGGGCGTGTGCACCACCCTCACGGCGATGACCGAGGCCTGGAATCGCAACGACGCCACGGCCTTCGGCGCGGTGTTCACCGAGAACGCCACCTACACCACCTACCTGGGCACCCATTACCGCGGCCGCGCCGACCTCACCGCCGCGCACGAGGCACTCTTCGGCGGACTCCTCGCGGGCACGAAGCTCGCCGACGCGTTCCTGGACGCGCGCTTCTTCGGTGACGACGTCGCCGTGGTCACCAGCCGCGGCGACACCTACACCGGCGAGCGACCCACCGATCTCGGCAAGACCCAGACCTACACGATGGTGCGCGAGGCCGACGGCGCCTGGCGGATCGCGAGTTTCCACAACACCCAACGCCGCCGGGCGCTGGAGCGGATCTCGTTCCTGGTCGCCCCGGACACCGCGCCTGCCGCCGAACGCTGACCCACCCACCCCGAGGAGAACACCGTGACCACCGATATCGACGCGATCCACGCCCTGCTCGCCCGCAGCCGCGACGCGTGGCGCCGGGGCGACGGCACCGCCTACGCGGCGTGTTTCACCACCGACGCCACCGACGTCACCTACACCGGCACGGTGTACCGCGGCGCGGCGGAGATCGGCCGGGTGCATCAGGAGTTGTTCGACAGCTTCTTGAAGGGGACCCGGCTCTGGAGCGAGGTCCTCGACATCCACCGGCACGGCCCGGACACCGCCGTGGTCGTCACCGCCGGGGAGTCGGCGGCCCGCCGGCCGCGACGGCTCGGCAAGCGCGTCACCTACACCCTGGTCCGCGACCACGATGGCGAATGGCGAATCGCCGCACTGCAGAAGACGCAGCGCAGGCGGGTGCTGGAAGGAATCACCTTCCTGGTCCGGCCGGGCGCGCGGCCGGGTCGGCGCTGACCGTGCCGCAGTCCACCGACCGGGCAACGACCTTGACCGGCACCGGCGATCACCGAACCGATCCCCGCGATGTCCGGGCGGCCGGCCACGACAGCCCCGACCCGCTGCTCGCCGACGCGGCGGGCGACGAACGCAACGTCGTGCCGACCCCGACCCGGCCAGGCATCCCCGGTGCCTCGGGCTCCGACAGCACCCGTCAGGACGGGGCGGCAGCGCGGGTGGCGCCCGCTGCCAGCGCCGCGGCGACGGCGACGATCACCGCGGCGATGGCGAAGGCGCCGGTGAAGGAGCTGCCGAGCACCGGGACGACCAGCAGCGGGCCGATGACCTGGCCGATGGCGTAGAGGGTGGTGAGGGTGGCGGCGGGGCGCGCGACGGGCAGCCGGTTGCCGAGATCGATGGCGAGCACCACCACGCCCATGAACGTGCCGCCGAAGGCGAGCGCCGAGATCAGCGCGGCCACCAGGCCGTCGTGCAGTGCGGGCGCGGCCACGCCGACGGCCTGCACCGTCAGGGCCGCGACGAGGGCGCGTCCGGTACCGAAGCGGCGGGCGACGGCGTGCCAGGCGACGGTCGCCGGTGCGGCGGCCAGCCCGACCACCAGCCACAGCGCCGGTCCGGTGGCGGCCGTGGTGTCCGGCCCGGCGACCGCGGCGACCAGGAAGGTGCCCACGATGATGTAGCCGACGCCTTCGGCGAAATAGGCGCCGAGCAGCAGCAGCCAGGCCCGGCGCTCCCGCGGTCCGGGAGCCGGACGTGACCCGGTGACGTCGGTGCCGATCTCCGGCCGGATGTCGAGCAGCCAGGCGGGCGCCAGCAGCAGCGCGGTCAGCACCGCCGAGCCGATCCACAGCCCCTGCCAGGACAGGTGCGGCCCGGCGAGCAGGGTGAACAGCCCGGTCACCGCGATGCCGGAGCCGACACCGGCGAACGCGACGCCGAGCGAGGCGCCCTCGGCGCGGTGCCGCGACACCGTGCTGGCGCACGCGATGAAGATCGCCGCGCTCGCGACCCCGGCGGCGAACCGCAGCGCCGTGTGCACCGCCACCTGCGCGCTCGCCGCCATGGCCGCTTCGCTCGCGATCAGCACCAGCGACCAGGCGAGGAACGTGCCGCGGCGGCTCAGCTGCGGCAGCCGGGTCAGCAGCAGCGCGCCCACCAGATAGCCGGCGTAGTTGCCGGTCGCGATCACGGCGCCGTCGCCGGCGCCGAGTCCGGTCGAGGCGGTCATGATCGGCAGCAACGGGGTGAACACGAAGCGGCCCACCCCCATCGCCGCGGCCAGCCCGGCCGCGGCCGCCACGCCGATCGCGCGGCCCCGCGGCGCCAGGCGCGGGCGTTCCATCGTTTCGGTCACCCCCTGCACGCTACGAGCACCGCGACCGTCCGGGAAATGCTTGCTCAACATGGTGTATACGCTCGACGCATGGATCTGCAGGTGCGTCATCTCGCCGCGTTCGTCGCGCTGTGCGACACGGGCACCTACACGCGGGCGGCGGCGCGGCTGCACCTCACCCAGCCTTCGCTCACCCGCACCATCCAGGACCTGGAGCGGATCCTCGACTGCGACCTGGTGATTCGCGGTGGCCGCGGTCTGGAACTCACCGCCGAGGGCGCCGAGTTCCTGCCGCGCGCCCGGCGCATCCTCACCGACCTCACCGAACTGCACGACGACATGCGCGGTCGCGCCGTGGTCCGGCTCGGTTTCGCCTGGCTGCTGCCCTCGGACTGGTTCGCCGCCACCCGCGCCCGCTACGAGGCACTGGGCGGCACGCTCGCCATCCACCGCGTCGACGATCCCGCCGGCGCGCTCGAACACGGACGCATCGACGTCGCCCTGGCCCGGACCGTGCACCGGGAGAGCGCCGCGATCACCTGGCGCCGTATCGGCACCGAACGCCGCGTCCTCGCGGTGTCCACGCACTCCGCGCTGGCGCGGCGACCCGGGCTGTCCTGGGCGGACCTGGCCGCCCATCCGCTGGTCGTCAACATCCGCTCCGGCACCACCACCCCCGCCGACTGGCCGGACCCGCGCACGGACCGAGAGATCGTCACCTGCACCAACTTCGACGAATGGCTCGAACTGGTCGCCGCCGACCGAGGGATCGGCGCCGTGCCCGACATCGCCGTCGAGCGCGCGCCGCATCCCGGCGTGGTCTACCGCGACCTGCCCGACATTCCCGACTCGCCGCTGTTCCTTGGCTGGCGCAGCACTCCCCCACCGGCCCGCTCGACCCGCCGCTACCTCGACGTCGCGCTCGACACCGGATGAGGTTCAGCCCTCGGGCGTGAGCGGGGCGGTGACGGCGGCCAAATCTCAAGGGGTGGAACGCCTTCCCCGGTCAGAGGCCGATTTTTCGATTCGGTTTGGCGTTCCGGGGTGATGCTCGCTACTGTTCCACTCGGTAATAGCAAGCACGGATGAAGGAGGTAGTTCGAATGATTTTCGAGTTCGTCTCTGATCTGCTCGCTGCTCTGCTCAGCCTGATCGGTCTCTGACCGACCGGAATCCGAACCGCCCCCTACCGGCCGTGGCGTCGCCACTCACGGTAGGGGGCGAGTTTCGTTCATTCCCAGTTCATCTCACGTTCACCGAGACGCGTGCGCCGGGCGGCGACTCGGGCCGACCAGGACTCAGGCGAGCCAGGCCCGCGCCTGCTGCGCCGCGGCGCGCACCTCGGCCAGCTGCTCGGCCACCCGCGTACCCGCGGTGCCGCCCTTGGCGTTCCGGGACGCGATGGACCCCTGCACGGTGAGCACCTCCCGCACGCGCGGGGTGAGCGCCGGATCGATCGCGGCGAACTCCTCATCGGTCAGCGCGTCGAGTCCGACGCCGCGCGCCTCCGCCGCCCGCACGCAGGCACCGGCCGCCTCGTGCGCGACCCGGAACGGGACACCCTCGCGGACAAGCCATTCGGCGATGTCGGTGGCCAGCGTGAACCCGGCTGGTGCCAGCTCGGCCATCCGGTCGGTGTGGAAGGTCAGCGTGCCGACCAGGCCCGCGATGGCGGGCAGCAGCAGTTCCAGCTGCGCCACCGAGTCGAAGACCGGTTCCTTGTCCTCCTGCAGGTCCCGGTTGTAGGCCAGCGGTTGGGCCTTGAGGGTGGCCAGCAGGCCGGTGAGGTTGCCGATGAGGCGACCCGCCTTGCCGCGGGTGAGCTCGGAGACGTCCGGGTTCTTCTTCTGCGGCATGATCGAGGAGCCGGTGGACCAGGCGTCGGCCAGCGTCACGTAGCCGAATTCCGGCGTGCTCCAGATGATCACCTCCTCGGCCATGCGGCTGAGGTCGACGGCGATCATGGCCAGCACGAAGGCGGCCTCGGCGGCGAAGTCGCGGGCCGAGGTCGCGTCGATCGAGTTGGCCGCGGCGGCATCGAAATCCAGGTCGGCGGCGATCGCCTCCGGATCGAGCCCCAGCGACGACCCGGCCAGCGCGCCCGAACCATACGGCGACACCGCGGCGCGCTTGTCGAAATCGCGCAACCGCTCGATGTCACGCAGCAGCGGATGGGCGTGGGCGAGCAGGTGGTGCGCCAGCAGCACCGGCTGAGCGGCCTGCAGGTGCGTCTTGCCCGGCATCACCGCGTCCGGATGGGCGGCGGCCTGCTCGACCAGCGCGTCGACCACGTCGAGCACCCCCGCGGCGACCCGGCGCACCCCGTCACGCAACCACATCCGGAACAGGGTCGCGACCTGGTCGTTGCGGGAACGGCCCGCGCGCAGCCGCCCGCCGACCTCCGCTCCCACCCGGTCGATGAGACCGCGCTCGAGCGCGCCGTGCACATCCTCGTCGGTCTCGGCGGGCACGAACGCCCCCGACGCGACGTCGGCGGCCAGCCGGTCCAGGCCGGCCAGCATGGTGTCCAGGTCGGCGTCGGAGAGCAGTCCCGCCTTGTGCAGCACCCGGGCGTGCGCCTTGGAGGCGCGGATGTCGTAGGGCGCCAGCGCCCAGTCGAAGTGGGTGGACTTGCTCAGCGCCGCCATCGCGGCGGCCGGACCGGACGCGAACCGCCCGCCCCACAGCGCACCGGTGTTCGTGCCGCCGCTCTGCGTCATCGTGTTGCCGTCTCTCCCGTTCGAGGTGCGGAACTACTTCTGGTTCAGGTCGCGGCGCGCGGCCACCTTGGACGACAGGCCGTGGATCTGCACGAAGCCCTTGGCCAGCGACTGGTCGAAGGTGTCGCCCTCGTCGTAGGTGGCGAGGTTGAAGTCGTAGAGCGACTGCTCGGAGCGGCGGCCGTTGACCACGGCCGAGCCGCCGTGCAGCACCATCCGGATGTCGCCGGACACGTGCTGCTGGGTGTCCTGCACGAAGGCGTCCAGCGCGCGCTTGAGCGGGGAGAACCACAGGCCGTCGTAGGCCAGCTCGCCCCAGCGCTGCTCGACCTGGCGCTTGTAGCGGCCCAGCTCGCGCTCGATGGTGACGTGCTCGAGCGCCTGGTGCGCGGTGATCAGGGTGATCGCGCCCGGCGCCTCGTAGATCTCGCGGCTCTTGATGCCCACCAACCGGTCCTCGACCATGTCCAGGCGGCCGACGCCCTGGCGGCCGGCGCGGTGGTTCAGCTCCACGATCGCCTCGAGCACGCTGACCGGACGGCCGTCGATGGCGACCGGCACACCCTTGTCGAAGGTGATGATCAGTTCGTCGGGCGCCTCGAAGTTGACCGTGGGGTCGGCGGTGTAGTCGTAGACGTCCTTGGTCGGCGCGTTCCACAGATCCTCGAGGAAGCCGGTCTCGACGGCACGGCCCCACACGTTCTGGTCGATGGAGAACGGCGACTTCTTGGTGACGTTGATCGGGAGCTTGTTCTCCTCGGCGAAGGCGATGGCCTTCTCCCGGGTCCAGGCGTAGTCGCGCACCGGGGCGATCACGTTCAGGTCGGGCGCGAGCGCGCCGATGCCGACCTCGAAGCGCACCTGGTCGTTGCCCTTGCCGGTGCAGCCGTGCGCGACGGTGTCGGCGCCGTGGAACTTGGCGGCCTCGACCAGGTGCTTGACGATCAGCGGCCGGCTGATCGCCGAGACCAGCGGGTACTGGCCCATGTAGAGGGCGTTGGCCTGGATGGTCGGCAGGCAGTACTGCTCGGCGAATTCGTCGCGGGCGTCGATCACGATCGACTCGACCGCACCGCAGTCCAGCGCGCGCTGGCGCACCACGTTCATGTCCTCGCCGCCCTGGCCCAGATCGATGGCGACGGCCACGACCTCGGCGCCGGTCTCCTTGCCGATCCAGCTGATGGCGACGGAGGTGTCCAGCCCACCGGAGTAGGCGAGTACGACGCGCTCGGACATGTCTTCAGTGCTCCTAGGTTTGCGGTACGTGTGTCAGCAGTATGGCGCTCGGCTGCCCGAGCGGTGGGCCCAGCCCGGTCCCGACGCCGTCGGACTCGGCCTCGGCGGGCCCGCGCCGTTCTGCAAATGATTATGCACGATGATGCAATCCCATTCACAACCGGGGTGCCGAACTCTCCCACCAGCGCAGATTCCCGGTCCAGACCCCTTGGCGACGCACCGCCGCGGTGGAAGGCTGGGCCTTACCCCATCCACCCCGGATGCGAAGGAACCACCATGTTCGACCAGTTCATCGAACCACTCCAGCCCCTCGCCGAACAGAACCGCGACCTCATCGGCTTCGTCGTCATCAACCTCGGCAACGGCATGCTGGCGGCGGCCAAGTGGGCACTGGAGGCCGCCACCCCGATCCTCCAGCAGTTCTTCGCCAAGTAGGTTCGCCGCGGGAAATGCTCACCGGCCCCAGGGGTCGATGAGCGGAACGTTCATGGGCCGCGGCGCGCTTCGCATCGACCCGCACACCTTGTCACCGCTTGACGCTCCCGGAGGAATCGAATGGCTACCCGGCGTGCTTCGCCGCGACCGTTGACCGAGCTCGAGGTCGGTGTCGTCACCAAGTTGCTGTCGTCCGGTACACCCGAGGCGGGCCGGTTCCTGGCTCAGCTGCCATACGCGCGCGTGGTCGCCACCTGGGGCGTGGGCTCGCCCAGCGTAGACCTGGAGATCGGCCCGGGGGCGGTTCCGGTATCGGGCTCGACCGACGGGATACTCGCCGGCGGTGCGGTGCGCGATGCGGACGGAGCGCCGGTCGGGGAGGTGCTGGTGTGGGTCGGGGACGGCTGGTTGAGCGGAATCGAATACGCCTGGTACACCGACGAGCGGCCGCGGGCGTTGCCCGACCCGGACCGGATCGACCTGTTGTAGGGCTGGTGGGGCACGTCCGCCGGCGAGTTCGGCCCGGCCGAGGAGATCCGGCCGGGCCGGGACCCGTCACGCTCCGGTGAACCGCTCCCCCGCGACCGACGTGGAAGGCCGTCCGTCGACGCCGACGGGGATGTCCCCTTCGAGGGTGGTGCGGTAGAGCACCCGGGTCACGTCGAGGTGGTCGATGTCGCTGGGGGCCAGGTGGGCGGTGGCGCGGTTGTCCCAGAACGCGATGCTGCCGGGACGCCAGCGGAAGGAGACGGTGAAGGCGGGGTCGGTGAGGTGGTCGAAGAGCAGGCGCAGCACGGCGTCGGACTGCGCCGGGGTCAGGCCGACGATGCGGGTGGTGAAGCCGGGGTTGACGAACAGGGCACGTTCGCCGGTCACCGGATGCACCCGCACCACCGGGTGTTCGGTGACCAGCGGGGCGGCGGCCACCTTCTTGGCGTAGTCGCTGTCGGTGCTCCAGGCCGGCCTGCTGCCGCCGAAGCGGTGTTCGGCCCGCAGACCGTCGACGAAGCGGCGCAGCGATTCCGGCAGGTGCTCGTAAGCGGCGACGAGGTTGGTCCAGCGGGTGTCACCGCCCCGCTCGGGGGCGATCTCGGCGCGCAGGATCGAGGCGGCGGGCGGGTTGATCAGTGGTGAGACGTCCGTGTGCCACTGGTTGGTGTAGCTCGCCTTCCGCACCCCGAACCGCTTCTCGTACAGGCGGGTGTCGACGGCCAGGATCTCCGGGTAGTCGGTGGGCGCGTCGTCGTCGTAGGGGTGCGACGGCGTCACCGCGCCGAAGCGGCGGGAGAAGGCGACGTGTTCGGCGTGGCCGATGTGCTGGTCGCGGAAGAACAGCACCTTGTAGGTGTGCAGGGCGGAGGTGATGGCCTCGACCTGCGGGTCGGTCAACGGCTCGCGCAGGTCGACGCCGGTGATGTCGGCGCCGATGTGTCCGGCGACGGGCGCGACGTGCACGGTGTCGGTGGTGACGGGGTTCTCGGTCACTGCGGTCATGGGAACTCGTTCCGGGAGAAGGGGTGCGGGCGGCGAATACGCGGTCCCCACCGACAGGCGGCGCGGGTGACGCGCAGGAAGTCCACCGCGCGTCGCCTGGTCAGGGGGATGTCGCCGGGCCGCGCCTTCGGCAGGCTCATCGGCGCGGCCTCACGCGCTCGCCGCGGCCGGACCGCGAACGGGCTCTCCACGGGCGCGAGCCCGTAGTGTCCGCGCAGGGTGTCGGCCTCGTACTCGGTGCGGAACAGCCCGCGTTCCTGCAGGATCGGCACCACCTTGTCGACGAAGTCGGTCAGCCCGCCCGGCAGGTACGGCGGCATGATGTTGAAGCCGTCGGCGGCGCCGTTCTCGAACCACCGTTGCAGTTCGTCGGCGACCTGCTCCGGCGTCCCGGCGAAGGACCGGTGCCCGCGACCACCGCCGAGCTTGCCGATCAGCTCGCGCACCGTCAGCCGCTCCTGCTCCGCCAGCTCCTTCACCAGCACGAATCTGCTCTTGTTGCCCTGGAAATCGGCCACGTCGGGCAGCGCGGGCAGCGGCGCGTCCAGCGCGTGCGCGGTGAGGTCGACACCGAGCAGCCGCGACAGCTGCCCGAGTGCGTAGTCGGGTGAGATGAGTTCGGTGAATTCCCGCTCGAGTTCGCGCGCCGCCCGTTCGGTGTCGGCGAGGTAGGGCACCAGGCCGGGCAGCACCTTCAGATCCTCGGGGGCGCGTCCGTGGGCGGCGACCCTGGCTTTCAGGTCCCGGTAGAACGCCTGCCCGTCGGCGAGGGTGCGCTGTGCGGTGAAGACCGCCTCGGCGTAGCGGGCGGCGAAATCCTTGCCGCTCTCCGAGGAGCCCGCCTGCACCAGCAGTGGGCGCCCCTGCGGGCTGCGCGGGGAGTTCAACGGTCCCCGCACCCGGAAGCGCGGGCCGTCGTAGTCGATGGTGTGGACTTTCGCCGGATCGGCGAAGACGCCCCGGTCCGGATCGAGCACCACGGCGTCGGATTCCCAGCTGTCCCAGAGGCGCAGGGTCACATCGAGGAATTCGCGCGCCCGCTCGTAACGCCCGGCGTGGTCGGGAATGCCGTCGAGGCCGAAATTGGCCGCCTCGTCCGCCCCGGCGGAGGTGACGATGTTCCATCCGGCGCGGCCCTTGCTGATGTGGTCGAGCGAGGTGAACTTCCGCGCCAGATTGTAGGGCTCGTGGTAACTGGTGGAAGCGGTCGCGATCAGCCCGATCCGCGAGGTCACCGCCGCGATCGCGGACAGCAGCGTGACCGGCTCGAACACCGCCAGGGTGTTGCGTTCGACGCGCGGGCCGACCGCGAGGCCGTCGGCGAAGAACACCGAATCGAGCTTGCCGCGTTCGGCGATGCGCGCGAGTTCCTGGAAATGCGCGACCTCGAGCACCTGGTGTTCGTCGGGGCGCGGATGCCGCCACGCGGCCTCGTGGTGTCCGACGCCCATCAGGAACGCGTTGAGATGGAATTGCTTCGGGGACATGGAAGTTTCCTCGGTGACGACGGGATTCGGTCAGTGGTTGCTCTCGGCGCGCCAGCGCGAGAAACGGCGCTCCAGCGCGACCAGCAGACCGTTGAAGGACAATCCGAGCAGCGAGATCGCCAGAATCCCGGCATACATGTTCGGGATCTGGAAGTTCTGCTGCGCCGCGGTGATGAGATAGCCCAACCCGGCTCGCGCACCGACCATTTCCGCCGCGAGCAGCACCAGAATGGAGCTGGCGGCGGCCATGCGCAGACCCGTGAAGATGGCGGGAATCGCGGCGGGCAGGATCACCTTCTGGAACAGTCGCAGCGGTGTCAGGCCCAGCGACGCCGCGGATTTGATCAGCAACGGGTCGACCGTCCGCACGCCGGTGATGGTGTTGAGCAGGATCGGAAAGGTGCTCGCATACACCACCAGCGCCACCTTCGAGGTCTCGCCGATGCCGAGGATGAGCACGAACACCGGCAGCAACGCCAGCGCGGCGGTGTTGCGGAACAATTCCAGGATCGGGTTGAGCAGGTCGGCCACCGGCTTGTACCAGGCGATCGCGACACCGAGGGGCACCGCGATGGCCAGCGCGATCGCGAATCCGCTCAGCGACCGGCCGAGGCTGGTGGACACGTGCGTCCACATCTCGCCGCTGCGCACCAGGTCCACGAACGCCTCCGCGACGGTGGTGAACGGCGGCAGGAACACCTCGTCCACCAGCCCCGCCTGCGGGGCCAGCTGCCAGATCGCCAGGAACGCCGCGATCGCGAACAGCGGTTTGACCCCGCGCCACACGGTGCGACCCGCCACCGCGGCGAGGCGGGCGCCGGCCGAGGGCGCGGACTCGACGGAGGTGGCGCGCACGTCCGGGACGGCGTCGGGGCGGACATCCACAACACTGGTCATGCGGAGACCTCTCGGGATTCGTCGGTGCGGGCGGTCAATTCCTCGTCCTGGGCGCGGGCGACCTCACCGCGCAGCAGCGTCCAGATCCGGTGCCGGTAGGCGCGGAACGCCTCGGTGGAGCGGATGTCCTCGCCGGCGTCGCGCTCGAGGTCCACATCGACGACGGCCTTGATCCGGCCCGGGCGGGAGGTCAGGACCGCCACCCGCTGTCCCAGATACACCGCTTCGTCGATGCCGTGGGTGATGAACAGGATGGTCTTGCCGGTGGCGCGCCAGATGCGCAGCAGTTCGTCCTGCAGCGACTCCCTGGTCTGGGCGTCGAGCGCGGCGAACGGTTCGTCCATCAGCAGCACTTCGGGGTCGAACGCGAGGCTGCGCGCGATCGCGACCCGTTGTTTCATCCCGCCCGACAATTCGTGCGGGTAGCGATCGCCGAATCCGGTCAGTCCCACCAGGTCCAGATACCGGTCGGCGATCTGCCTGCGCTCCCGGCGCCGCACACCCTTGGCCTCCAGCCCGAACTCGATGTTCGCCCGTGCGGTCCGCCACGGCAGCAGCGCGTACTGCTGGAAGACGATCCCGCGGTCCAGCCCCGGACCGGTGACGGGTTCGTCGTCGAGCAGGATTTTCCCGGCGGTCGGCGTGCTCAATCCGCCGAGCAGATCCAGCAGCGTGGACTTCCCGGACCCGCTCGGCCCGACCAGGACGAGGAACTCCCCCGCCCGCACCTCGAGCGTGATGTCGTCGAGGGCGGTGAACCGTTCCGCGGAACCGCGCACGGCGAATTCCCTGCGCACCCCGCGCACCGCGAGTTTCGTCGCCGTCATTTCTGTGCCACCGCCTCACCGGTCGGTCCGCTCGCCGGCTGAAAGGTGCCGTTGGCGTAGGGGTTGAATTCGTTGGTGAACAGATCGCTCGCCCGCAGCTTGCCCTGATCCAGTTCGCCGTTGCGGACCAGCCAGTCGATCCAGATCTGCAATTCCTTCTCCGCGATCACCGCGCCGGGCACCGGAATACCCGGACTGCGCCAGTACTTCAGCAGGTCGGTGTTCTCGTTGCGGCCGCGCCGGTTGATGATGTCGGCGAAGCGGGCCACCACCTCCTCGCGCGGCGTCACCTGCAACCAACGCGTCGCGCGGGCCGTGCCCTGCACGAAATCGGCGACGGCGTCCCGGTTCCTCTCGATGAACTCGTCGCGGAAGACATAGGTGCCGTAGTCGAATTCGCCGAAGATCGCCTTGTCGGTGTAGAGCGGGCGCAGGCCGCCGCGTTCGAGGGCGGTCTCCCGGAACACCGAGCCGAGCGTGCCGACATCGACCTGCCCCTTGCGCAGCGCGTCCTCGGTATTGGCGGGCGGCACCACCACCAACTGCACCTGGTCGATCTCCGCCTCCGACAGTCCCTGCTGGTGCAGCCACTCGCGGGTGATGAACTCGTGGTGCGCGCCCAGGGTGTTCACCGCCACCTTCTTGCCGATCAGATCGCGGGCGGTGGTGATGGGCGAATCCTCGCGCACGTAATAGCCACTGAACGACAGCTCGTCGGCGCCGTAGGAGCTGAGCACCGAGGTGACTTTCGCGCCGCCGGAGATCAGTTTCACCACCGCGCCGTTGAACGCGCTGCCGAACTCGGTCTGATTCGTCGCCGCCGCCTGGATACTCGCCGGACCGCTGGTGGTGTCACCCTCCCATTTCAGGGAGATCTTGCTGAAATAGCCGAGATCATCGGCGAGTTCGAACGCGGTGACCTGGCCGGTGGTGCCCTGATAGCGCAGGACGGTCTTGCCGTCGGCGGTGGTGGCGGTGCTGGATTGGCCGCAGGCACCGAGGGTGGACAGGGCCCCCGCGGCGGCGAGCGCGACGGCGGCGGCCCGGGTGAGGCGCCGCGTGAATGCGGTTCTGGACATACTTTTTCCTTCGGAGGGCACGCCGGGATGCGTGGCGGCGAACCGGAATTCGGGAGAAACGACCGATGAACTCGCACCGGTCGCGCGGATGCGACGTTTCAGCGACAGATACCGTGCGGAACGCGCATAAGGTCGACCGCGCGCCGACGGACCAGCGCGGCCGGCACACGCCGCGCCGCCCCGCCGACGCACGCCACCCTCGGGCAGGGCCGATCGGTCGGGGCCATCACGTCATCCTCCGGAAACAGCAACATCGTTCGCGTGCACTGTTCCGCGTCGCGGCGCGCGGGACAATCCTTCGACGCGCGCTGCGCCTAACCCTCCCCGAGGATGGGCCCGCATATCCGCCATCGACGATCATTGCGACGACCACCGCCGGCGGCAGAACGATCACCAGGATCGGTCCGGCGTCGACCATCCTCATCGATGTACCCCGCCGATCCCGGACCAGCGTGCGAAGCTGACTCGCGGCGAAGCACATTCGACGTCGGCAATCGCCATCAGCCGATCCAGCGTGGCCGGATCGACATGCGCAGACGAAGGCAGCAACACGAGAGCAGGCGCGGCGAGACCGCCGGTGTGGCGGATCTTGTTCGATGACAAGTCCGGCGGACACGACAGCGCAGCGCCTGCGAGAATCACCGTTGCAGGAACGAACGCCCAACGGGACAGGACCGCCGTGGAAATCGACGACGCAGGCAGGCTCGACGGCCTCTTGCGTCGGGGCGCGGTCTCGGTCGCCGAGGCCGATTCGTTGCGGTTGGCGCCTGTTCCCGAGCGGGATCTGGCGGACACGCTACTGCTGCGGTTGTGTATGCAGCCGACCGACGAGGCTGCCGAAAATCTCTTCCTTCCGGACTTCGGCCTCTATGCCGACCTGGTGAAGCGAGAACCGGAGGCGCTCGGGCGGCTCGCGGAACCGGTGGCGCGGGTTCTGGGTGCCGCGGCCGACGGATACGCCGGGGACAACGCCGACGAGCGCTCCGTCGCCGTGCTGCGCGCACTGGGCGGGCCGGGTAGCAACCCGCGCCGATGGGCACTGGCGCTGGAGGCGCGCGTGTTCGCGCATCGAATCCGGGACGGGGTTACGCGTCCGATCGTCGGTGCCCTGGGGCTGGCCGCGGTGGATATCGACGCGGGTGCTCCACGGACGGCCGAGGTGCTGGCGGTCGAGCAGGTTCGGAGGCTGAGTGAGCGGTGGATCGCCGACCGCGCGGGCCGAGCGTGGACGGATGCCGAGATCGTCCGTGTGGCGCGCATGGTCACCTGGCCGGAAGCCGAGGTGAACGATGTATGTGGAGGATGACCTTTCGGTTCGCTCCCTGCTGCTTACCGGAGTGGTCACCGTGGCCGAGGCGCGCGCGATGCACCGAGACCGCCCCGTTGTCCGCGATTTCGTCGATTCGCTGCTCCTGGAGCTGTGCCGTCGACCCTTGGGAGACAACGGGAAACACGCGTTCGTCTCACCGTTCGAGAGCTTCGTCAGGCTGCTCGGACGCGAGCGGGAAGCGACACTCGCGCGGCTGCCCAACCCGGTGGCCGAGGCGTTGTCGATCGCCGCTGAGGGATTCACCCGGGAGAACCGCTTCGCCCGCGCCGCCGACGTGCTGAGCCGCCTGGGTGGGCCCGCACCCACGAACCGGGGGCGCGCACTGGCCTTGCACACCCGAGTTGGCGCCGCCCGGATCCGGGACGGCATCACCCATCCGGTCATCGGGCTGACGATCGTGCGGTATCCGACCCTGCGCGACACCGATGTCCGGACCCCGGAGGCCACCGCGATCACCGAGGCCGAACAGCTGTATCGCCGCTGGTGCGATCACCGTCAGCACCGTAGGACAACCGAGCAGAAGATCGTCGGGCTGGCCCATCGGCTCACCTGGCCGGAGTAGAGGCGCACCGGCCACGGCCGGTCCGAACCCATCACGCCTCGAATGACCCAACGATGCCTGCAAAACTCCCACCGGCGGTCTCCCGGATGCCGCGGATCTCGGAGAACGACGAGGCCTCCGCGTCGATCAGGTTCAGGGTGCGTTCGATCTGCCGGCGGGGTAGTGCCGGGTCCCTCCGTGCAGATGCAGGGCGCGGGAACAGTCGTGACGTCCGGGGCCGAAGACACGGGCATGGCCGCCTGTGGTCGCCTGGGAGATCTCATTCGGTGAGGGGCGAGGGGGTTTTCGTCGAGCGGTAGGACGATCCGTCGCGGGTCGGCCGCCAGCGACGCCAGTGCTTGGGCGACAGGCGGACCGGGAGGTGGTGTTGGAGATGTCGCGCCGCAGCTGCCAGGCGGTCGTCGGCGGGCAGGCTGAGCCAGAGCGAGATCGATGACGTCGTCGTCCCGATCGACGCACGCACGCCGGACGCGCCGAGGACGCGGCCGTACCCGTCCACGGGGAAGCGGGCGAACGTCTCGGGCGACACGTCCTGGTGTGGCTCGCCCGTCCGCGGGTCGAGGAGGCGGACCTGGGCGTCCCACACCAGGGAGGCCAGGGGGTGCCCGACGGCCCGGGCGGGCCTCCCTTCCACACGACCAGTGTCACGGTGGGATCCCCGGCAGGGAGGACACACGCGTCCAGGAAGGACTGCACGGCCTCCCAAGCCAGGCGGGGGTTCCTCGTCCGCAGGCGATGAGCACCGCCGGACGCGGCGGGCAGGCCGTCGTAGGTGACCACCTCGACGGCCGGATGTGCCTCGCTCATGAAACCTCCCCGGCGCAAGCGTCCCTCGCACTCCACGCCGAGAGATCGTCGGCGACGGCGCCGACGTCGGCCTGGTCGAGATCCCCGAGGCCGCCGGCATACACGCGTGCGTCGAGCGATCGCGCATCGGCGAGGAAGCCCCGCCCGCCCGAGTCGTCGCCGAAGAGCACGAAACCTGGCGCATGACGCGCCATCTCGAACGTCGCGTTGCGCTCGGCGGTGTCCGCCACGGCGTACACCGCGATACCTGACGGGGAGAGGAACCCGCCGCAGCGCGCGTACAGCGCCCGGAGCTGGTTGCCCAGGCCGTGCGGCAGCGACTGGTCCGGCCGCACCACCGCGTCCAGCGGCGGCGTCGGCCGCAGCCCGCCGAGGGACCCGGGAATGTGCGGCTCGGTCATGTCACGCGCCGGTGTCGGGTCGCCACCCGGAGGGATGACTGTCCGGCGTCTGCCCTGCGCGCAAACGGTCGATGTGGTACTCGGCCCACGACGCGACCATGCGTTCGGGTGTCGCGTGGTAGAGCTCCGACAGGGCGTTCAGAGCCCGGGCTCGTTCGGCGTCGAGCTCGATGGTGAGCTTCTGTGAATGCGATCGAGCGGCCACGGCACGATTCTATGGACGACGCCGCGCCCGATCTCCGCCGCGCCTGGCCCACCGGCCGGCAGCGCGGCGAGTCCGAGGGCGAGCCACCACCGCGAGACGGGTCCGAGTGAGGCACGCCCCGGCGTTACCCCACCCACCGCCGGGCGGCGTCGGCGCAGTCCTCCGGGGTGGTGTTGAAGGCGATGGCGGCCTGGGGGGCGTGGCGGCGGACGAGGTTGATGACGTTCTCGAAGAACAGCAGCAGGGGTTCGTGACCGCGGATGCCGCCGCCGATCACCACGCAGGCGTAGTCGGTGCGGGTCAGTGCCGCGGTGATGGTGTCCTCGGGGTGTTCGTCGAGGGCGACGAGGCACCAGTCGGCGTCGATCCCGTAGTCGTGGAAGCGGTCCCGGCCGCGCGCGATCGCGGCCAGGACCGGTTCGGGGTCCCAGCCCTCGAGCCTGGCGGGGTCGACTCCGATCACCAGTACGCGCGCTCCGGCCATGGGTGCTCCTTTCCACGCTCTGTCTTACCCCGCCGGTGCGGCGGTCGGTGCCGGTTTCCCTGCCCCGTGATGCTTCCGCATCCGGAAACCGGCGGCGCGGCGGAGCACGAATTCCAGGTCCGCGCGCCGAGAGGACGAGTTGACGTGCGCCGCGCAATCAGGTCCGCGACGGGCCCGAGCCGCCGGATTTGATCAAGACAACTGATCAACAGTCCCCACCGCCGTCCTCGGTGGCCGGGTCACCGCGATGGAAACTGGTAGTGTCGGTCTTGACTTGATCGCTTGTTCAGATCTGCCGCGACAGGCAGATCCGATCCGACAGGAGCAGAGGGATGGCCCGCATTCCCGCCGCCGAACGCCGCGCCGACCTGGTGGCCGCGGCCGTGCGGATGATCGCCGCGCACGGGGTGGACGGCGCGACCACCCGCCGCATCGCGCAGGAGGCGAACGCGCCGCTGGCCACCCTGCACTACTGCTTCGCCACCAAGGAGGTGCTGTTCGCCGCCGTCTTCGAGTACGTCGCCGGTCTGTACCGGGACGTGTTGACGCGCAGCGACATCCACGACGACGTGGAGCCCACGGCACGTGCGCTGATGCGCGGGGTGACGGAGTGGTACGTCGAGAACCCGGACCTCGGTGCGGCGATCGTCGAGTTGATCAGCTGGGCCCGCCGCCAGGAGGACAAGCAGGCCGAGATCGTCTACACCGAGGCGTTCGCGACCATGCGGGAGATCCTCGGCAACGCCGCGGCGCGGGCGGGCCGCCGGATCGGGCCGGACACCATCGACGCACTCTCCTACATCCTGTCCGCCCTGTCCGACGGATTCGCGCTGAACTGGATCGTTTTCGCCGACCGCGCGGCGGCGCGCCGCCAGATCGAGCTCACCGTCGCCGCGCTCGACACCTGGATGGCCGCGAACCTGGACGGCGGGCCGGACGCCCAGGCACCCGAGCCCGAGCCGACCCGGCGGTCGCTGGTGTCCTGGGTGAGCCTCGACTGATCCGGCCGCCGCATCCTCGCCACCGTCGCCGGCCGGAGTCGCACCTCAACGATCGGGCTGGTCCGGCCAGGTCGGGGAGCGACCGAGCAGCCGGAGGATGCGGTCCAGCGGTGCGCTCCCGTCGTCGACCGGCAGGGCCCGGGCGAAGGGGCTGTTCGGCGCGTCCCGGTCCGGCCCGTCGGGGACCATCTCCGCGATGCGCAGCACCGGGTCGGCGGCATCGGGGTCGAGGGTGTAGTCCACGCCGAGTGCGCGGGCCAGGTCCCAGCCGTGCACCACGTAGTCGACGAGGTGGAAGCCGACCGCCTGTTCACCCCGGACGGTCACCTCGGGACCGAATTCCGGGAGCGCGAAGGTGCGCTCCAGCACGTCGGGGACCGCGAAGGCGGTCAGGACGTCGTCGGCGGATTCGGCGTATTCGGCGGGGGTGTGCGGGCCGGGTGGCCGCACGTGCCAGTGGGCGAGGTCGGCGCCGTCGCCGCGCGCCGAGGCGGCGAAACCGCGGTGTTGAGCGGCCATGTGGGCCAGCAGGTCACCGACCGTCCAGCCGGCGCACGGGGTGGGCCGGGTCAGGTCGTCGGGGGTTACCAGTTCGGCGGTGGCCATCGTGGTCAGCACCGCGCGCCGGTCGAGTTCTACGAGATCGGAAGCCATGACCCAACTGTACGCAGATGCGTACTATATGTAAATGCTTACTAATTGTGGCCTGGGTAGGTTCTGCCTATGGGAACCACGGACCGCCCGGACCTGGCGGCGATGCTCGCACCGCTGATCCGCACGCTCATCGCGCTGGAGCGCCCTGTTCTCGAAGCACACGAACTGTCCATGTGGGCCTACACGGTCCTGTCCGCGTTGAGCCGCGGCACCGCGCGCGGCCAAGGCGCCCTCGCCCAGGAGATCGGCGCGGACAAGACCCGGATCATCGCGGTACTCGACGACCTCCAGGACCGCGGATTGATCGAACGCACCCCCGACCCGGCCGACCGCCGCGCCCGGCTGCTGGCGCTCACCCCCGAAGGCCGCCGCCGCTACGCCGCCGTCCACGCCGAGATCCAGGCCCGCGAGGACGAACAGGTGCTCGCTAACCTACCCGCGGCCGAGCGGCGCGGATTCCTCGCGGCGCTACGGGTATTGAGCGAGCGGTCGTCCACGGACGGGCGTGCGCAGAACTGACGTCACGGGTCGGCCACAGGGACCGACACTGTCGGTGGCGGCATCATTCGTCGTAGTCCGAAGGCCAGCAGATCATCGCGAGGACGACCGCGAGCGGAACGACGATCACCAGCACGAGCCCGACATCCGTGAGGTTCACCGATGCACCCCGCCGAAACTCGACCACCGCGCGAAGACCGCCTGGGAGCGGCACATTCGACATCGGCCACCGCCATCAGCCGATCGAGCGTCACCGCGTCGACGTGGGCGGTCGACGGCAGGAGGACAGCATCGACACCGGAAGCGGCAACCTGCTCGACCAACCCGAGTACTGAACAGGGGTCAGCCCACCCCCACTCGAAACCCAACCGCCGCGCAAGTCGACTCACTTGCGCCGCGTCCCACTCCGAGGTCGGTGAACAAGGGTCCACCCATCCCAACGCGTCCATTCAGTTGCTCCCCTACCCGGTGACCGAATCGGCACATGCCCTCCCGGTGCGATCCGTCCGCATCCGACCAACGATTCCCCGAAAGGCCCTGCCTCCGTTAGCGTTCCTCGACCGACCATCGGAGGTCGATCGGACGCCCGTTGTTGTGAAGAACTGTCAAGGGGTCGCTGAGATGCTGAACGAGGCCGAAGCTGGAGCGGAACTGCGCAACCTCAGGAAGTCCCGCGGACTGACGTTGGCAGCGGTCGCGCGACAGGCCGGGTGTGCAGAATCCCTGATCTCCTATGTGGAATCGGGTCGCAGGCGGCTGCAACCATGGCTTGCTGGACGCCTTGACGCCATCTATCGCACAGGTGGTGCCATCTCGGCGCTCACCGCCGACGCCGGGTCCGCTGTGGATGTCAGCGCGGAGCGGGTATCTCAGGGTGAGCTGCTCTTCGTCCGACTGCCCTCCGAAGGAGGTATCTCGATGCCGTTGTCACGAAGGGAGTTGCTGGCTTCACTGGGGGCGGGCATCACGACTGGGCATCTGCTCACCGAGTTCGAAAAGGCGCTGGACCGCATCCCGATCGACGATTGTTCCATGCAGCAGTTCGAGGATGCGCTCGACGGATTTCAGTCTGCCGCGCGGAGCCTGCCGCCTGCCCGCGTCATCGACGGTTTGACAAGCCATGTAGCTGTTCTCGAGATGTTGTGCCGTCGGACAGCGGGGCGACAACAGCTGGTTTGGCGACGCATGCAGGCGCGCTATGCGGAATCGTTGAGTTGGCTCAGCGAAGAACGGGGTGACCTCGCCGCGGCGATCTACTGGATCGATCGAGCCAGTCAGTGGGGACAAGCATCGGGTTGGCGGGATGTCGCGGCATACAGCTTCGTCAGGCGCTCGATGCTTGCCATCAGTTTCACCAACGACGGCCATCGCGCGGTCGACAATGCCGGCGCGGCATTCGGAATCGACGGAGTGTCGCCGCGGGTGAAGGGACTCGCCGAGAAACAGATGGCCTTCGGTTACGCCCTCGTCGGCGACGAGAACGCCAGTCTTCGCGCCCTGGATCGAGCGATGACCTATCTGGCGATGCCCCTCAGAGATTCTGACGACCTCCTGGGACAACGCAGCGTCGTCCACGACGACCTGTTCGCCATCTTTCGCGGCGCGGGAAGCACTCACCGCGTTGGACGCCAGTGAGCAACTCGGGTCGCTGTCTGCACGTAGTGAGCTCCGCCGCGCGCTGCCGGTACTGCACCGTTGGCGCAGGAGAGACGATATCCGCGCGGTGCTCCGGCGCCTGACGCCTATCGCTCGAGACGCCTGACTTCGAGCTGGTCCTCCGTCACGGTGCCGTCGGAACGCCGTACGACCCGATAGGCCGCCGCGGACTTTCGATCCGCGAACGCCCCCACGCACTCCGTCCCGGCAAAGTGCAACCCGGCGCCCGCCTCGGTGGTATACCCCTCGGGCAACTCCCCCGCCGCGACACAACTCCGAAAGTGCTCGCGGCGGTCGGAATAGTGCACAGCGTTGGAGAATGGAAGCAGGGACAGGCCGTCCGCGAAGGCGCGCATCGATCCGAACGAATCTGTGGTGCCCCCGGTGAACCAGCACAGCGAACCAGCCGACTCGCCACCCATGACCACACCTCGGGTCCAGCAGTCGCGGAGAATCTCATCGATACCGTGAGCACGCCACACCGCCAGCAGGTTGACGACGCTCCCCCGATCCACCCAGATGACGTCCTGCTCGTGCAAGTGCTCGGTCACGTTCGGCATATTCGGTTTGTCGAACAGGGCTAGGTGACTCGTCATCACTCCCGTACCGTCGAACGCGGCGTAGAACGCGTCGATACTGGTTTGCCGATCCCCGGTACCGGTTGTGACGAAGCACAGGCGCGGCCGGGACGGTCCGCCGGCCAGGTCGAATGCCAGACGGAACACCGGAGAGGGCTGCCACGGATCGCGCGCTCGATGGAAACCCATCGAGGTCGCCAGGATGGTCGGTCGCTCAGCGGGCATGCCGCCAATGTAGTGGGTCGTCTCGGCGGTGTCGGCCTCACCGGCAACACTTCTCGGCTTCCATGCCGACACCATCGAAGCCGGTACCCTCGGCCTTCGAGGAGGTGGACTGGGTGGACCGCAGGGACTTCGCCACTCTCGCCACGGCCGCGGCCCTCGGCTCGCGCCTGCACCCGGAACTCGAGCGACTCGCCGCCCTGCTGCCCGACGCCCGCACCGCCGCGACGAGAACCCGCGTGGGCGCGGCCGATGTCGCGGCGATCGAAGCGATGAACGACGGATTCCGGCGGTGGGACCTCGCCCATGGCGGCGGTCTGTGCCGGGCTGCGGCCCTCAGTCAAGTGCGCCAAGTCGCCACGCTCGATGCGGTGTGCGCACCGAACATACGAGGGCGGCTGCATGTCGCGACCGCCGACTTGGCGAGCATTGCCGGATGGCTCGCCTACGACGTCGAGGATCACGATGCCGCTCGTCGTCTGTGGACCTACGCCGTGCACACGGCACAACGGGCCGAGGACCACCCCCGCTCCACCGACCTCATGGTCATCATCCTGCTCGACATGGCCCACCAGGCGCTGCATCTGCGGCGGCCCGGGGACGCCCTGACGTTCGCACGGCTCGCCGCGGCCACCGCCACCGGCCGACGGCACCCGGTCTCGCCCACTACCGCCGGTTACATCCGGGCGGTCACCTCTTGGTGCTGGGCGATGCTCGGCGAAGCCGAACCGACGCGGCGAGCACTCGGCGAATCCGGCGAGAAGTATGCGGCGACGACACCGGACTCGGTTCCGCCGTGGGCCTGGTTCGTCACCGACGCCGAAATAGCGGGGCAGCGCGGACATTCGCTGCACCTGCTGTCGCTGTCCGACCCGCGGTTCGCCGAAGCCGCCGTGGCCGAGCTCTCGACCGCCGTCGCCGGTCATCCGATCGAGCACGAGCGCAGCCGGGCGGTCGTGCTGCCGACCCTGGCCGTGGCGCAGTTCCGAGCCGGTGACACCGCGTCGGCGGTGAAGACCGGGCACGAGGCGATCTCCGCCGGCACCGCGCTCGCCTCACGACGCTGCTTCAGCCGCCTGCGCGACCTGGACGCCGTCGCCGCGCGGCAGCAACCCACCGCCGAGGTGCGCGAGCTCCGATCAGCACTCGCCGCCGCACTGACGGCGTGAACGATGACCGTCGACAGCGGGCTTCCCGGGCGCGCGGCGCTGGAGGACGTCTGCGGCGCACAGGGATTGTCGACACAGAACGCCCGGCTGCTGCACCGGCGATCCAACGCGGTCTGGCTCGTCGAGGACGTGGTCGTGCGACTCGCGCCGAACACACCGCTGCGCAGGACACGCGCGGCCACGAGCATCGGCGTCACCCGCTGGCTCGAGACCGCGGCAACCGAACCGATCGCGCTGGCTCCACTGCCGGTCGACCAGCCGATCCTGACCGGGGACGCCGTCGCCACACTCTGGCCGTATCGGCCCACCGACTATCGCCCGAGGACAGCTGATCTCGCGCGGCTGGTTCGCCGGCTCCACGCGCAACCGGCGCCGCCCGTCCCGCTCCCGGAATACCGTCCGCTACACCGGTTGCGCGAGGCGCTGGACATCGATGCCGAACGGGCGGTACCGGCATTGGATCCCGACGACCGCGCGTGGCTGCGGTGTCGTGCGGCCGATCTCGTCGCTCGATTCGACGCGACGCGATTCCCGCTCGGCCGAGGTCTGGTCCATGCCGACGCCCACACCGAGAACGTCGTCCGCGACGGAGCCGACTGGAAACTCATCGACTGGGACAACGCCTGTTCCGGACCGCGCGAACTCGACCTGGCCGCCACGCTGCCCGACCATTTCCACACACCGGCCGCGGACCGCACGGAGTTCGTCACCGCCTACGGCTACGACCCGCTCGAGTGGCCGGACTGGACGGTGCTGCGCGACATCGTGGAGTTGGGGTCACTCGGCTCCTACATCCGGCTCGCCCCGACCCACCCACCGGCCGCTCACGAACTACGCCGCCGCCTCGCGTCCCTGCGCACGGGCGACCGCGGCGTGGTGTGGACGCCGGTGGGCTGAACGGGAGTTCGGATATCGGTTCCGGTGTGTCCGCCCGGATCAGGCCAGTTCTTCGATTTTCGCCGCCAGTTCGGCTCCGGTGAGGGGTTCGCGGGCGATCACCGCGATCGTGTCGTCGCCGGCGATGGTTCCCACCACGTACGGCAGCGCCGCGCGGTCCAGGGCCGAGGCGAGATATCCGGCGGCGCCCGGTGGGGTGCGCAGGACGGCGATGTTCCCGCTCGCGTCCGTGGAGACCAGAAGGTCGCCGAGGAGTTTCGACAGTCGGTCGGTGCCGCCGGTGACGCCGCGCACCGGGCTGCCGTCTTCGGGCACCACATACACACCCGCGCCGCCGTCGGCGGCGCGCAGTTTCACGGCACCGAGTTCGTCCAGGTCACGGGAAAGGGTGGCCTGGGTGGTTTCGATGCCCTCGGCGGCGAGCAGGGCGGCCAGCTCGGACTGGCTGCGCACGGCGTGGGCGGAGAGCAGTTCGACGATGCGGGACTGCCGTCCGGCGCGGGTGCGGGCGATGGCGGGGCCTTTGCCCTGCTCGGCGCCGCCGCGTTCGGGTGTGGAGACGCTCATCGTCGCGCCCCCACACCCCGTCGTCGGGCGGGCATACCGGCCGCGCAGGCAAGGGCGGACCTCATAGCGCCGCGCCTTCCCGCTTGGCCAGCAACCACACCAGCAGCGCCTTCTGCGCGTGCAGGCGGTTCTCCGCCTCGTCCCACACGGCGCTGTGCGGGCCGTCGAGCACCTCGTCGGTGATCTCGTCGCCGCGGTGGGCGGGCAGGCAGTGCAGGACCGACACGTCCGGCTTCGCCTCGGCGAGCAGGGCGGCGTCGAGGCGGAACGGGCGGAACGGGCCGACGCGGTCGAGGCCGTCGTTCTCCTGGCCCATCGAGGTCCAGGTGTCGGTGACCAGGGCGTCGGCGCCGTCGGCGGCGGCCTGCGGGTCGCCGGTGACGGTGACGGTGGCGCCGGTGTCGGCGGCGCGTTTGCGGGCGGCTTCGAGGACCCAGGGCAGGGGTTCGAAGCCGGCGGGGGCGGCGATGGTGACGTTCAGGCCCGCGGTGACGCCGCCGAGCAGCAGCGAGTGCGCCATGTTGTTGGCGCCGTCGCCGAAGTAGGCGAGTTTGCGGCCGGCGAGGTCGCCCTTGCGTTCGGTCAGGGTCAGCAGGTCGGCGAGCACCTGGCAGGGGTGGAACTCGTTGGACAGCGCGTTCACCACGGGAACGGTGGCGGCCGAGGCCATCTCGTCGAGGCGGCTCTGTTCGAAGGTGCGCCACACGACGGCGTCGACGTAGCGGGAGAGCACGCGGCCGGTGTCGGCGAGGGTCTCCTCGCGGCCGAGCTGGGTGTCGCGGCCGTCGACGACGACGGCGTGGCCGCCGAGCTGGGCGATGCCCATCTCGAAGGAGAACCGCGTGCGGGTGGAGTTCTTCTCGAAGATCACCCCGACCCCGCGCGGGCCCTCGAGCGGGCGGCGGGAGAACGGCGCCCGCTTGAGTTCGGCGGCCAGGGCCAGGATCTCGGCCTGTTCGGTGGGCGAGACGTCGTCGTCACGCAGGAAGTGCCGCAGTTCGCCGGACATCACCGTGCTCCCTTCGCGTCCGCCGCCGCGCCGTCGAGGATCGCGGGCAGGTCGGCGACGAAATTGTCGGCCTGGGTTTCGGTGAGCACCAGGGGCGGCGCCAGCCGGACGATGTTCGGCTTGGGCGCGTTCACCAGGTAGCCCGCCTCCCGGGCGCGCGCCTCGACCTCGCCGGACACGTTGTCGGTCAACACGATTCCCAGCAGCAGCCCGGCGCCGCGCACGTGGTCGATCAGCGGGTGCTCGAGCAGAGCGATGCCGTCGCTGAGCCGCTTGCCCACCGATTCGACGTGGGCGAGCAGGTCCTCCTGGTCGATGGTGCGCAGCACCGCCAGCGCGGCCGCCGCGCACACCGGGTTGCCACCGAAGGTGGTGCCGTGCATGCCGGGGGTGAGCAGGTCGGCGGCGCGGCCCTGGGCGAGCACGGCGCCGATCGGCAGGCCGCCGCCGAGGCCCTTGGCCAGGGTGATCACGTCGGGGACGATGCCCGCGGCCTGGTGGGCGTAGAACTTGCCGGTGCGGCCGATGCCGGTCTGCACCTCGTCCAGCACCAGCAGCGCGCCGTGGCGGGCGGTGATCTCGCGCGCCTTGACCAGGTAGTCCATCGGGGGCACGACCACGCCGCTCTCCCCCATGATCGGCTCCAGGAACACCGCGGCGGTGTCGGCGTCGACGGCGGCGGCCAATGCGGCGGCGTCACCGTAGGGGACGTGCACGACGCCGGGCGGCATCGGCTCGAACGGGGCCCGCTTGGACGGCTGGCCGGTGAGCGCGAGCGCGCCCATGGTGCGGCCGTGGAAGCCTTCCTCGCAGGCGACGATCTTGCGGCGGCCGGTGAGCCGCGCGATCTTGAAGGCCGCCTCGTTGGCCTCGGTGCCGGAATTGCAGAAGAACGCCTTGCCCGCGCCGTCACCGAAGTGCGCGAGCAGCCGCTCGGCCAGCTCGATCACCGGTTCGCTGACATAGAGATTCGACACGTGGCCGAGCGTGCCGAGCTGCTGGGTGACCGCCGCCAGGATGGCCGGGTGGCCGTGACCGAGGCTGTTGACCGCGATGCCGCCGAGGAAGTCGAGGTAGCGCTTGCCGTCGGCGTCGTAGACGACCGCGCCCGCGCCGCGCACCAGCGCCACCTTGGGGGTGCCGTAGTTGTTCATCAGCGCGGCCGACCACCGCTGCTGCAGATCCGATGTGCTCATGGGTGTATCTCCTTTCGGCACGGGCGTCATGCCGGGACGACTCCGTCCGAGGCGGCGGAGGGCGTCACCATCGTGCCGATCCCCTCCCCGGTGAACAGTTCCAGCAGGACCGCGTGCGGCACCCGTCCGTCGATGACATGCGCGGTCGGCACGCCGCCGCGCACCGCGCGCAGGCACGCCTCCATCTTCGGCACCATGCCCGCGTCCAGCCGCGGCAGCAACTCGGCCAGCGCGCCCGCGTCGATGCTGCTGGTCAGCGAGGAACGGTCGGGCCAGTTCGTGTAGAGGCCCTCGACGTCGGTGAGCACCACCAGCTTCTCGGCGCCGATGCCCTCGGCGAGTGCGGCGGCGGCGGTGTCGGCGTTGATGTTGTGCACCACGCCGTCGGCGTCGGGGGCGATGGTGGAGACCACCGGGATGCGGCCCGCGCCGATCAGGTCGAGCACGGCGTCGGGGTTGACCTCGGTGACGTCGCCGACCAGGCCGATGTCGGTGGGCTCGCCGTCGACGACCACGGTGCGGCGGGTCGCGGTGAACAGCCCGGCGTCCTCCCCGGAGATGCCGACGGCGTAGGGGCCGTGCGCGTTGATCAGGCCGACGAGTTCCCGGCCGACCTGACCGAACAGCACCATCCGGACCACGTCCATCACTTCGGGGGTGGTGACGCGGAAGCCGCCGCGGAATTCCCCGTGCAGGCCCAGCTTCTTCAGCATGGCGCTGATCTGCGGGCCGCCACCGTGCACCACCACCGGGTGCACGCCGACGGTGCGCAGGAAGGCCATGTCGGCGGCGAAGGCGCGCTTGAGTTCCTCGTCGATCATGGCGTTGCCGCCGTATTTGACGACGACGATCTTGTCGCGGAACTTCTGCAACCACGGCAGCGCGTCGGCCAGGACGTGGGCCTTGTCCAGGGCGGTGAGCGAATGGATGGCGGTCATGAGCTGTAGGCCGAGTTCTCTTCGACGTAACCGTGGGACAGGTCGGTGGTGCGGATCATCGCCTCGCCGTCACCGACGTTGAGTTCGACGAGCACGTCGATGTCGGCGCCGGACAGGTCGACCTGGCGGGCGCCGGGCGCGCCGACACCGTTCACGCACACCGGATTGCCGTTGAAGGACACCGAGATCCGGTCGGGGTCGAGGGTGATCGGGGCGATGCCCACCGCCGCCAGCACCCGGCCCCAGTTCGGGTCGGAGCCGAACAGCGCGGTCTTGACCAGGCTGTCGCGGGCGATGGCGCGGGCCGCGGTCACGGCCTCGTCCTCGTTCGCCGCGCCGGTGACGGTGACCCGCACCCGCTTGGTCACGCCCTCGGCGTCGGCCATCAGCTGGGCGGCGAGGTCGTCGCAGACCGCGAACACGGCCGCCTCCAGCTCCTCCTGCGACGGGGTGACCTCGCTGGCGCCGTTGGCCAGCAGCAGCACGGTGTCGTTGGTGGAGCAGGAGCCGTCCACGTCGAGCCGGTCGAAGGTGAGGCGGGTCGCCTTGCGCAGCGCGGTGTCGAGCTGCTCGGCGGTCACGGCCGCGTCGGTGGTGAGCACGACGAGCATGGTCGCCAGCGAGGGGGCCAGCATGCCCGCGCCCTTGGCCATGCCGCCGACGTTCCACTTGTCGCGGTGGTGGAACGCCGCTTCCTTGGGCACCGTGTCGGTGGTCATGATGGCGTGCGCGGCGTCGGTGCCCCCGGAGAGGCCACCGCCCATCTCGTGCACGATCTCGGTGACGGCGGGGATGAGCTTGTCCATCGGCAGCCGGTCGCCGATCAGGCCGGTGGAGCAGACCGCGATCTCGCCCGCGCCGGTCTCGGTGCCCCAATTGCTCAGCGCGCGCGCCAGTTCCTCGGCGGTGCGGTGGGTGTCCTGGAAGCCCTCGGGGCCGGTGCAGGCGTTGGCGCCGCCGGAGTTGAGGATGACCGCGCGCAGCCGTCGCGAGGTCAGCACCTGCTGCGACCACAGCACCGGCGCGGCCTTGACCTTGTTGCGGGTGAACACGCCCGCCGCGGCGTATTCGGGGCCTTCGTTGAACACCAGGGCCAGATCCGGTTTGCCGCTGGCCTTGATGCCCGCGGCGATGCCCGCCGCCCGGAAGCCCAGCGGGGCGGTCACGCCCTGGGTGCGGACCAGCTTGCCGGTGCCGCTGTCGGTCGTCGTCACGGTGCCACTCCTACGGTGGAAAGTCCTTCGGTCTCGTCGAAGCCGACGGCCAGATTCATCGATTGCACCGCGCCGCCCGCGGTGCCCTTGGTCAGGTTGTCCATCGCGCCGATCACCACCAGCAGGCCGGCATCGGCGTCGACGGCGACCTGGAGGGTCACCGCGTTGGCGCCGAGCACCGAACCGGTCTGCGGCAGTGTGCCTTCGGGCAGCAGGTGCACGAACGGTTCGTCGGCGTAGGCCTTCTCGTAGACGGCGCGGGCCTGCGCGGCGTCGACGGTGGTGCGGGCGGTGCAGGTGGCCAGGATGCCGCGCGGCATGGGCGCCAGCACCGGCGTGAACGACACCGACACCGGGGTGCCCGCGACGGCGGAGAGATTCTGCGCGATCTCGGGGGTGTGCCGGTGCGCGCCCGCGATGCCGTAGGCGCGGGCCGAACCCATCACCTCCGAGCCGAGCAGGCCGACGTCGAGCTTGCGGCCCGCGCCGGAGGCGCCGCTGACGGCGACCACGTTGACGATCGGCTCGACGATGCCCGCCGCGACGGCCGGCGCCAGCGCCAGGCTCGACACCGTCGGATAGCAGCCGGGCACGGCGATGCGGGTCGCGCCGCGCAGGGCCTCCCGGGCGCCGGGCAGTTCGGGCAGGCCGTAGGGCCAGCTGCCCGCGTGCTCGCTGCCGTAGTACTTGGTCCAGGCGGCGGCGTCGCGCAGCCGGAAGTCGGCGCCGCAGTCGATGATCACGGTGGACTCGGGCAGTTCCGCGGCCAGCGCGGCGGATTGGCCGTGCGGCAGGCCGAGGAAGACGACGTCGTGCCCGGCCAGTTCCGCGGCGGTGGTCGGGACCAGCACGCGGTCGGCCAGCGGCAGCAGGTGCGGCTGATGGGCGCCGAGCGGGGTGCCCGCGTTCGAGCCCGCGGTGAGCGCGCCGATCTCCAGGCGCCCGGATCGGTAGCGTGGGTGACCGAGCAGCAGGCGCAGCACCTCGCCGCCCGCGTATCCGCTCGCACCGGCGACAGCTATCCGCAGAGGGGCATCCGAATCAGCCATGAAATGATTATGCACGATTGTGCAAGCTCATTCATGAGCGGGGTGTGACCTCGCGGTTTCCGGCGCGGTCCGCGGCCGGAGCAGCCGCGCGAGCAGCGGGAACAGCAGCACGGTCGTCGCGCCGGCGGCCACCATGGTGGAGGCGATGGCGACGGGGAGCAGGCCGGTGGCGGTGGCGACCTGGGTGACGGCGACGATGATCGGCAGGCCGGTGGCGGCGTAGAGCGCCAGCTGGACGCGGGCGCGACCGCTCACCAGATTCTCCCCGTGTGGCACGAAGCGTTCGCCCAGCCACACCGGCAGGCCACGCGCCAGCGCGATCGACACCACGAAGGACAGCCACAGCAGCGGCTCGCCCAGAACGGCCCCGATGTCGATGCCCATCCCGGACACCACGAAGAAGACGGGCACGAAGACGCCGAAGCCGATCGTCTCCCAGGCGCGCCCCACCTCCGTCACCCCTTCCGGGATGAGCCTGCGCAGGATCAGACCCGCGGCGAACGCGCCGAGCACCACGTCGAGCTCGAACACTTCCGCGACCGTCATGAGCACCAGCAACAACAGGAACACCACCCGGACCGGCAGCTGCACCGTGCCGCCACCGAGGCGGCGCAGCAGCCGGGTCGCGCCGGGCACGCGGTCCAGCACCCGCTGGTGCACCAGGCCGATCAGCGCGGCCGCGATCACGAACAGCACCAGCACCACGACGGCCGAACCGAGGCTGCGGCTGGTCAACAACACCGACATGGCCACGATCGGGCCGAGTTCGCCGACCGCCCCGTGGGTGAGCACCGCCCGGCCGAGCGGCAGGCCGAGCAACCCGTCCTGCTTCATGATCGGCAGCAGGGTGCCCAGGGCCGTGGAGGTCATGGCGATGGCGACGGCGATCCGCGCGGTGGTCGAGGCATGGCCGGCGAACAGCGTCACGGCGGCGAAGGCCAGCGCCAGGCAGCACAGCCACACCACCCACGCCTGCTTGCCCGGCCGTCCGCGCAACAGCGCCGGGTTCAGCTCGTATCCGGCGAGCAGGAACAGCATGCCCAGGCCGAGTTCGCTGAGCAGGCTCACCCCGCCGCCGGAGTCGGCCCAGCCGAGGGCGTGCGGGCCGACGATGATCCCGAATATCAACAGCAGCACCACATCCGGGACGTAGCCGCGCAATAGCCGGGAAATCACTGGGGCCGCCACGGCGACGGCGGCGATCCAGAACAGTGACACGATCGGGGACACGGACGACTCCGGCGCGGCGGCTGCGGTCAGGTCCATCAGCTCATCGTGACACAGCCGAGGCGGCCGGTCGGGCTGCAAAACACACACCCCCCGGACGAGTTGCCACCCAATAGCCTGGTAGCGCGGATTCGTGGCCGAAAACGTTGTCCCACAGACGTTCCGAGTGGCGTCGCGAAGTCGCGTGCTCGACCCGAAATTCCCGATCATCACGCACACCGATTCGGTTGGGCGCCGAAAAGTGGGGGGGACAGCTTATTTTTCGGCGCCCAGCGAATGTGCGCGCAACGGTCGCCAGAGAGAATCGAGCACACGCCTCGACGGCAGCGCGGGGCGCGCTTCGGATCAGCGAGTCCGAGCCGGACGTCCCGGAGATCGCGCCCTTTCACGACCCGGCACCGAGAAGCGCGGAGGGGGTCGCCGACGGTCGTCCACCCCATCCCGAACGGCTCGGCGACAGCGGGGCTCGGAAAAGGTCACGGAAGCAACTCCGATAGAACGGAAAGCCGCCCGACGCGATCCCATCGCACTCGAGATTTCTTATAAAAGCAGTCTCTACCTGCGCTGATGATCCCCGACATGAGGGCAGGCACGCCGCCCCGCGACAGTCTCAGAAATCCCATCGTTCACAGACCTCACATTTCGCGACCGCATCTCCGCCACCAATTCGTGATATGGCACACATTTTGATTAGCCGAGAGTCTCCGCGGGTCCGCAGATTTCCGCGCGTCGAGCTGGGGGAATGTACAAATACCTGGACCATCGCTCCAGACATTCCTGACGTTACCGGTACGTGATCTGCCGAGATTGATTCGTTATGGTCGGACGCGGCCCGATCGACCGGAGACGGGCTCGACACTCGAACCGCCGAACACCGGCAACCCTGTCCCGCGGTTCGAGAACCCCCGACATCCACTGGGGACAGGGACTCGGCCGCCACGGTCGAGCCGGCGGGCGCAGCAAGGAATCCACCATGTCGCAGAACCGAAAGCTCAGCACCCGCGCCGCAGGAATCGTTGCCGCGATCGGCGCCTTCGTCGCCGTTCCCTTCGCGGTCTCCTCGGCCACCGCTTCCGCCTACGGCCACGACTGGGATGCCGTCGCCCAGTGCGAGAGCGGCGGCAACTGGGGCATCAACACCGGCAACGGCTACTACGGTGGCCTGCAGTTCTCGCACAGCACCTGGGTCGCCAACGGCGGCTCCGGCTACGCCCACAACGCCAGCCGCGAGGAACAGATCCGCGTGGCGGAGAACGTGCTGGCCACCCAGGGTCCCGGCGCCTGGCCGACCTGCGGCGCCTACCTCTGATCGTCGCGCATCCGCGCACCCGGCCCTGTCACACCCCGGTGGTGTGTCAGGGCCGTCGCCGTGTCAGGACTTGCGCACCACCCGCTCCCCCTCCCCCGGCTTCCAGATGGTGATCGCCAGCTCGTCCGCGCCGACCTCCACGCAGGAAGCGCCGGTGAGATCGGCGACATAGAAGTGGTCGAACTCCTCGCCGCGGATGTCGAAACCGCTCTCGTCGAACAGGTCCTGGGCGAAGCGGGCGTGCACCTCCCGGTCCGGCAGGTCGCGCACCTGCCCGAACAGCTTGGCGTCGCCCTCGCGGACCTGCGGGTCCGCCGTCGCGGTGTGCAGGCAGAACCGCGGATCGCGGGCCAGATCCTTGAACTTGGTGGTGCCAGGCATACCGACGATGACGAGCATCCCGTCGAAGATCCGCGGCTCCACCGGGCTGATGCGCGGTGACCCGTCGGCCCGCACCGTGCCCAGCAGGCACAGGTTGCCGGTGGCCCGGTGCCTACGGGTGAACACGCTCGCGATCTTCGGTGCTTCCTCGGTGAACCTGCTCCATGTGGTCATACCGCGACGCTACGACCCAACCCTGCCATCGGGTGTCAGGTTTGCCGGATAGGGTCGGCGAGTATGCGAGCGAGTCGACTGCTGCGGTTGCTGCTGCTGTTGCAGACCCGCGGACGGGTGAGCGCGCCGGAGCTGGCGGCGGAGCTGGAGGTGTCGGTGCGCACCGTGTACCGGGACGTCGAGGCGCTCTCGGCGGCCGGGGTGCCGGTGTACAGCGAGGCGGGCCGCGGTGGAGGTGTGCGGCTGCTCGACGGCTTCCGCACCCGGCTCACCGGGCTCACCTCCGCCGAGGCCGACGCCGTCCTGCTGGCCGGGCTGCCCGCGGCGGCCGCCGACCTCGGACTGGGCGCGGTGCTGGCCACCGCCCAGCTCAAGATGCTGGCCGCCCTGCCGCCGGAACTGCGCGGCCGCGCCACCCGCATCGCCGAACGCGTGCACGTCGACGCGCCCGGCTGGTTCCACCGCCCCGACGAGACACCGACCCTGGCCACCGTCGCCGACGCGCTGTGGCACGACCGCAGGCTCGACGTCCGCTACGGCCGCCCGGACCGGGAGGTCCGCCGCCTGCTCGACCCGCTGGGCCTGGTGCTCAAGGCCGGCACCTGGTACCTGGTCGCCCGGCACGAGCACGACATCCGCTCCTACCGGGTCGGGCGCATCCGTGCCGCGGAACCGACCGGAGAGACATTCACCAGGCCCGCCGGGTTCGAGCTCGCCGACCACTGGTCCACCGCGCAGGACGAGTTCGCCCGGTCGATGCTGCGGGTGCGGGCGCGCTGCCGGATCGCCGCCGACCATCTCGGACTGCTCCGGCTGGGGTTCGACCCGGCGGCGGTGACCGAGGCATTCGCCTCCCGCGGCGAACCGGACGCCGACGGATGGGTCGAGGTCACCGTGGCCGCCGAATCCGAGACCGTGCTGGTGCACGGCATCCTGCCGCTGGCCGAGTACGCCGAAATCCTCGACCCGCCCGAGTTGCGGGCCCGGCTGGCAGCCACCACCCACGCAATGGCCGCCCGCTACGCCGGGTGACCCCACGCCGCGATCGAGGTGGGTCACCCGGCCGGGTGCGCCCGTCACCACCAGGCGGCCGCCGGATACGCGCGGGCGGTGCGACCCGACCGACCATCCACGGGACCGGTCGGTACCGCGTGCTTTCCCAGCGGAACATGGTTCGGACCGGGCGATCCTCAACACCGCCAATCGAGGATCGGGGCCAGGGCTCGCCATTGCAGGGAGGACGGTAGGGCGCGCAGGGCGGTGTCGCGGGCGGCGACCAGAGGGCGGGCGGAGAGTTGGCCGGCGGTGCCGACGCGATCGGAGAGGGCGGCGATCCTGCGGGTGCGGGGGCGGCGGGCGCGGTCGTAGGCCGTCAGGTCGTCGGCGGTGGTCGCCAGGGTGACGGCGTCTTCGAGGGCTTGGCAGGCGCCCTGACCGAGGTCGGGGGTCATGGCGTGCGCGGCGTCGCCGAGCAGGGCGACGCGGCCGGAGACGAAGATGGGCAGGTCGGGCAGCCGGTAGATGTCGTGGCGTAGCACGGCGGCCGGGTCGGTGGCGGCGAGCAGGGCGGGGATGGGGTCGTGCCAGTGGCCGAAGCGACGGCGCAACTCGGCGAGCCCGGCGTCGGGTGCGCCCGCGGGGACGGTGGCGGCGGCGAAGCAGTAGACGCGGTCGTCGGCGAGGACGGCGTAGCCGAAACGCTCGCCGCGGCCCCAGCTTTCGCCGAGATCGGTGGTCGGCGCGCTGGGGGTGAGGATCATCCGCCAGGCGGTGTAGCCCGCGTAGACCGGGGCGATCTCGCCCGCGACGGCGCGGCGCACCACGCTGTTGATGCCGTCGGCGCCGACGACCACATCGCCCCAGGACTCCCCCGCCGAGTGCACGACGGTGCCGTCGGGACGCGCCTCGGTCACCGTGACGCCGGTGCGGATCGCCTCGTCCGGCACCGCGGCGCGCAGGATGTCGAGCAGGTCGGCCCGGTGCAGGATCACCGGCAACCCGTATCGGGCCCGCAGGGCGGCAACGTCGAATCGCGACAACCAGCGGCCGCGGCTGTCCCGGATGCCCGCCGACACGTCCTCGCGCGCGCGGGCGCGCACCTCGTCGCCGATGCCGAGCGCATCGAGTGCGCGCAAGGCGTTGGACCACAACGATATTCCGGCACCGAGGGCGGTCAGGCGCGGCGCGCGCTCGAGGATTTCCACCTCCCATCCCTGCCGAGCGAACGCGATCCCGGTCGCCAAGCCGCCGATTCCGGCCCCGACGACAACCACTTTTCGCATCCGCTGCTCCGTTCACTCGAGGTTCCCCCGCGACGCTACTACTGCTGTAGTTTTCAAACAACAGTTGTAGTGCCAGTCACTACCGACGTAGTATCGCGCCGTGCCCACCCGACGCGAACTGCTCCTCGACGCCGCCATCGACTTGCTGGGCACCCGCGGCGCCCGGGCATTGACGCACCGCGCGGTGGACGACGCGGCCGGGATGCCCGCCGGGTCGGCGTCGAACTACTTCCGCACCCGGGACGCGCTGCTCGCCGCGCTCGCCGAGCGCCTGGAGGAACGCGACCACGCCGACTGGACGGCACTGAGCCGGATGCCGGCGCCCACCACCGTCGAGCAGTTGGTGAGTGCCGCTGCCACGTTCGTCGGGCACGCGGTCACCACCGATCGCGCCCGGACCATGGCGCGCTACGCGCTGTTCCTCGAGGCACAGGCCGACGGGCCGCGAGACGCCGTGCGACGGGGGCGCGGGCGGCTGACCGAATGGGCGGCCGAACAACTGCGCGGGGTCGGTGCCGACGATGCGGTCGCGCCGATCCTCGTCGACTATCTGGACGGGCTGATCCTGCACGGGATCGTCGCGCCGGATTTCGATCCGCGGCCGGGGCTGGAGCGGATGGTCGCCGCGTTGTTGGACTGACCGCCACAGCGGCGCTGCCGGGCGACGCTCGACCGTTCGCGTCGCCCGGATCCCCGCGCGTTCAGAAAAAGGTGTGCACCAGGTCCACCACGACCGGTGTCGCCACGGCGCTGTCGTCGAGCACGGGAATCAGCCGCCATTTGTCGAACGCGGTGCAGGGATGGGAAAGGCCGAGGCGGACGACGCTGCCGACCGCGAGGTCGGCGGCGTCGGGCAGCCGGAGGAAGGCGTGCTGGTCGTTGAGCGCGCTGACGGTCGCACCCGGAACACCCTGCGGGACAGGAAGTCCCAGGTCGTGCGGGAAGTCGCGTTTACCGCCGTCCAGCAGGGCGAGACCGGGTTCGGGACGCGAGATCACCCGGGCCCAGCCGTGCATGGCGGCGCGCAACGGGTGTGCGGTGCGAGCACCGGCGAGCGGGGAGATGCCCGCGTAGAAACCGTCGTCGTGCACGAGGTAGGCGCCCGAGCGCAGGACGACGGTGGTGGGGACGCCGTGCGCGCCGGTCTCGTCCGCCAGTCCGGCGAGGTGCTCGATGACCAGGTCCGGGTAGGCGCTGCCGCCGGCGGTGACCAGGGCGGGACCGGTGTAGGCGTCGGCGGCGGCGAGTTCGCGGTGCAGGCGGGCCAGTTCGCCGAGATAGTGGCGGACGGCGGCGACGGCATCGGGCTCGCGGGTGTTCGCCAGCGCCGCCTCGTATCCCCCGACTCCGGCCAGCCGCAGGCGCGGTTCGCGCCGCACCGCCTCGGCGACCACGTGGGCGTCCTCGACGCGGCGCAGGCCGGTGCGCCCGCCGGGCCCGCCGAGTTCGACGACGACGTCGACCCGCACGCCCGCCGGCGCGTCCGCGAGGTGCTCGGCCATCAGCGCCACGCTCGCCGGCGAGTCCACCCAGCAGCAGAACTCGAACTCCGGGTCGCGGGCCAGCTCGGCGCCCAGCCAGCGCAGCGCGACCGGGTCGAGGACCGCGTTGGCCAGCACGATCCGGCGCACCCCGAACGCCCGCGCCAGCTGGGCCTGCCACGCGGTCGCGAGCGTGATCGCCCAGCATCCCGCCGCCAGCTGCTGCGCCCAGAGCTGTGGCGCCATCGTCGTCTTGCCGTGCGGGGCCAGGCGGACCCCGGCCGACCGCGCCCACTCCCCCAGCAACGCCTGGTTGGCCGCCATCGCCGACCGGTCGAGCGTCAGCAGCGGAGTCGACAGCTCTGTCAGTGCCGGTGCCGCGGCGAGGAATTCGCGCACCGTCGCGCCCCAAGCGGCCGACGGGATGCTCTTGTGCTCCGGGCCGAGGACCGCGTCGGCCAGCGCGGCGACCGCGCGGGTGTCGATACCGGTCATCCGGAGTTCCGCAGGGCGGTAGCCAGGCCGTTCATGGTGAGCAGGATGCCGCGTTTGACCAGCTCGGAGTCGTCGCCGGACCGCAACCTGCGCAGCAGCTCCACCTGCATCTGATTGAGCGGCTCCAGGTACGGGAAGCGGTTGTGGATGGACTCGGCCAGCGACCGGTTGTCGGCGAGCAACTGGTCGTGACCGGTGATGGCGGCGTGCATGCGCAGGGTGCGGGCGTGCTCCTCGCGGATCATGCCGAAGATCTGGTCGCGCAGTGCCGCGTCGTCGACGAGTTCGGCATAGCGGGCAGCGATGTCGAGATCGCTCTTGGCCATCACCTGGGCGAGGTTCGACAGCACGGTCCGGAAGAACGGCCACCGGCGGTACAGGTCGGTGAGCCGGGCCAGCCGCCCCGGATCGCCGCCGACCCACTCCTCGAGCGCGGCGCCGGTGCCGTACCAGCCGGGCAGCATGACGCGGGCCTGGCTCCAGGCCATCACCCACGGGATCGCGCGCAGATCCGACACCGAGTTGGTGGGTTTGCGGGAGGCGGGCCTGCTGCCGATGTTGAGATCACCCACCTCCGCGACCGGGGTGGACTGCCGGAAGTACTCGACGAAACCGGGCGTCTCGTGCACCAGCCGCGCGTAGGCGGCCCTGGCCAGCGCGGCGAGTTCGTCCATCAGCTCGTAGGCCGGTTCCGCGTCGGTGCCGAGCCCCTCCACGTCCAACAGGGTGGATTCCAGCGTGCCCGCGATGAGCGATTCCAGATTGCGGTGCGCCGCACCGGGTTCGGCGTACTTGGCGGCGATCACCTCGCCCTGCTCGGTCAACCGCAGCGCACCGCGCACCGCGCCCGCGGGCTGGGCCAGGATCGCGTCGTAGCTGCGGCCGCCGCCGCGACCGACGGTGCCGCCGCGGCCGTGGAACAGGCGCAACCGGATGCCGGTCTTGCGGGCGACCTCCACCAGATCCAGCTCGGCGCGGTAGAGCGCCCAGTTGGCGGCCAGGTAGCCGCCGTCCTTGTTGGAATCGGAGTAGCCGAGCATGACCTCCTGGCGCATTCCGGCGGCCGCCACCAGCTCCCGGTACACCGGCACCTCCAGCGCCGCGGCCAGCGTGGCCGCGCCCGCGCCGAGATCCTCGATGGTCTCGAACAGGGGCACGATGTTCACGGTGCAGGACGGGCTGCCCTCGGGCGCGCCGGGATCCAGCAGGCCGCCCTCCTTCAACAGCAGCGCGGCCTCGAGCATGTCGCTCACCGACGTGCACATGCTGATGATGTAGTTCGGCACCGCCTCCGGCCCGAAGGTGTCCACCACCTGCTTGGCGGCGCGGACGATGCCGACCTCCTTGGCGGCCTGCTCGCTCAGGCGCGCGTGCGGGCCGAGCAGCGGTCGGCGCGTGCGCAATTCGGCGGCCAGCAGCTCCACCCGCGCGTCCTCGGGCAGGTCGCCGTAGGCCGGATGCACCCCGGCCCACGCCAGCAGTTCGGCGACGACCTGCTCGTGCACCTCGGAGTTCTGTCGCATGTCCAGGCCCTGCAGGTGGAAGCCGAAGGTCTCCACCGCATGCCGCAGGGCGGCCAGCCGGTCGTCGGCGAGCAGGCCGTCGCCGGAGGCGCGCAGCGAAGCGTCGATCGCGTCGAGATCGTCGAGGAACTCGCGCGGGCCTGCGTAGGGCTGCGCGTCCGGTTCCGCCACCGCCTCGGGCACGGGCGCGTCGAGGACGCGGTCGGCGGTGGCGGAGAGCCGCACCCGGATGTGGTGCAGGGCCCGGCGATACGGTTCGTCGCCGTGCGTCGCCGGATCCGGGTAGCCCGCCGCGGCCAGCTCGGCCACCCGCGGCGTCACCGGCACCAGTCGCGCCGACAGCGACAGCGTCTTCGCCAGCTCGACCAGCTCAGCCAGGTAACGGCGCAGCGCCACACCCGCCGCCTGGGTGGCCGCGTGCCGCACCACCTCGGCGGTGACGTACGGATTGCCGTCCCGGTCGCCGCCGATCCAGGAGCCGGGACGCAGGATCGGGCGGGCCAGCAGGTCGGCACCCGGCCAGCGCGCGCGCAGCGCGGCGCGCACCTCGGCGTTGATCGCCGGGATCACGTCGAACAGGGTCAGCTCGTAGTAGCGCAGCCCCACCGCGATCTCGTCCTGGATGCGCAAGCGCGCCAACCGGATCAGCGCCGTCCGCCACAGCGAGAGCACCTGGCGGCGGATGCGCAACTCCAACGCGGCGCGCTCGGCCGGGTCGGTGGCGCGCTGGCGGGCGCGCATCAACTCGGTGATCCGGGTCTGCGCGTCGAACACGGTGCGCCGCCTGGTCTCGGTGGGGTGCGCGGTGATCACCGGCGAGACCAGCGCGTCCGAGAGCAGGTCCGCCACCGCGGCGGCGTCGAGCGCCGCGGCGTCGAGTTTGCGGTAGGTCGCGGCCAGCGACGAGTCCTGCGGCGGCTCCCCGGCGGCGACGTGCACGGCGCGGCGGCGGTCGCGCTGGATGTCCTCGGCCAGGTTCGCCAGCAGCACGAAGTAGCTGAAGGCCCGGATCAGCGGCAGCGCCACGGCGATGTCGACTCCGCGCAGCATCTCGGCCACCGCACTGCGCCCGACCTCCTCGCGCCGCACCCGGAACGCCTCGATGCGGACCCGCTCGATCAGGTCGAACACCTCGGGGCCCTCGTGGTCGCGGATGGTGTCGCCGAGCACGCCGCCGAGGAAGCGGATGTCGTCGCGCAGCGGCCGGGTCGCATCCTGTTCGGTCTCGATCCGCGGTTCGGTCATGGGATCGACCCTACTGCGACGCACCGGCCCGGCGCGGTCGCGCCGGCCGGGATCACACCGGTGTCGGCGCCACCGGTCCGGCCGGTACCAGGGCGGGACGTCGAGCAACCCCACGCCGAGGCCCTACAGCCCCCGGATCACCCGCGCCGGGTTGCCGGCGGCGAACACCCGGGCCGGCAGATCCCTGGTGACCACGCTGCCTGCGCCCACGACGGTGTCGTCGCCGACGGTCACACCGGGGCAGACGATGACACCGCCGCCGAACCACACGTTGTCGCCGACGCGGATCGGCGCGGCCGACTCCCACCGCTGCCGCCGCAGTTCGTGGTCGGTCATCGGATGCAGGGCGGTCAGCAGCTGGCAGCGCGGACCGATGGAGACGTCGTCGCCGATCGTGATCGGCGCGCAGTCGAGCAGGATCGCGTCGTAGTTGAGGAAGCTGTTGGCCCCGATCTCGATGAGATAGCCGTAGTCACACTGGAACCGCGGCATGATCCACGACCCGTCCCCGAACCGGCCCAGTAGCGTGCGCAACAACTCCGCGCGCCGCTCGGTCTCGTCGGGGCCGGTCCCGTTGAACTCGTTGCACAACCGCTGTGCCCGGCGCCTGTCGGCCACCAGTTCGGGATCGTTGTCCCGATAGAGCTCACCGCGCAGCATGCGGTCCTTCTGCTCGCCCATCTGCCCTCAGTGGGTGGCGTCGGTGAGGATGGTCAGGACGGTGTCGGAGGTGTAGAAGGGTTCGAGGCGTTCGCGGATGAGACGGGCGAGCACGCCGTCGCGCTTGGCGGCTTCGATGACGGCGGGGCCGTAGCGCAGGATCTCGGTGGTGATGTCGTCGGCGGTGAGACCGAGTTCGGGGAGCATGGCGGCGAGGGTGTAGTCACGGTACTTGTCGTAGAAGACCTCCACGCACTGCTCGACCAGCAGACCGAAGTACTCCTTCTCACGGGTGGTCACCGCGATCTCGTAGCAGAGCAGCACCAGCTCGTTGAGGTCCTTCTTGGTGAGGTATTCGCGCAGCCCGCTCACCGGTTCGCCCGCGTGCAGATCCCAGAACTCCATCGCCGCCGAGTGCACGGGCGCGTCGCGCAGCATCTCCCGGATCGCGTTGTTGGTGCGCTTGAGGGCGAACAAGGCACCCTTACCTGCCAGATCGCCGACGAAGGAGGAACTGTCGGCGACCTTCCTGGCGCGGTTGGCCGCGGACTGGCCCAGCGACATGAGCGAGCCGACGCCGGGGATCTTCTCCGCGCGCTCCCGGTTGGCCTGCAGGAAATCGTCGATCAGCTTGTCGACGAACTTCGCGGCGACGGTGGCCACCAGCGGCGACTCGGTGAGCCGGTCCAGGATCCGCTCCTGCGCCTGGTGCATGCCGAAGACCTTCTCCAGCAACGCCTCCACCGGTTCGCGGTCCACCACCTCGCCCAGGGTGTAGTCGGTGTTCTCGGCGATGTGGTCGTAGACGGCGTCGGCGAACACGCCGACCATGTCGGCCAGCACCGGGCTGCCGCCCATCAGGTCCACCACGGTGGCGACCGTCTGCTTGCCCTGGTCGAGGCCGACGACCTCGCCGAATCCGATGGTGTCGGCGACGGCCAGCACGTCGGCGACGTCGCGGGCCACCACCTGCGCGAAGCGCTCGCCGCTCACCTCGGCCAGCACGAAGTCGACCTGGGCGTCGAGCAGCCGTTCGGCGATCTCACGCGGTTCGGTCATCGAGTTCCACCCCTTGTCTCGGGTCCGCCCGCGCCGGGGCGTTCAGTCGGCGCCCTCGCCGTGCAGCGATCTGCGGATGCGGTCCAGGCGTTCACGCGCGGCTTCTTCACGCGCGGCGAATTGCTCGTCGACGCTGCGGCCCACGGGAGTCTCCCGGTCGAGTTCGCTTCTCCCCTGCGCGGTGCCGAAACGCTGTTCGACCTTATCGCGAACGGAGTCGAAGGTGGGCATGCCGGAGGAGGTGTAGCCGCCGGCGCCGGAGGGCGGCGAGGCGACCGGCGGCGGCGGGACCGGCCCGCCGACCTGCCCCGATCCCGGGGTTCCTGGCTCGGGGCGGGCCGGCGGCGTGGCCGGACTCACAGCATCGGCGGCGTCGGCATGACCGACACCGGCCAGCTCGGCGAGGGCGGCGTGGACCGCCCAGAACGCGCCGCAGCCCGCGGTGGCGGCGCGCAGGACGGCGGCCAGCTCGCTGTCCGGCAGCGCGGCCAGCCGGGTCAGGATCTCGCTCGACTCACTCATGCAGCCAGGCTACGCAGCTCGCGCGGCCGCGGTCAGTCCTCGATCACGTCCACGCCGCGCCAGAACGCCACCCGGTCCTTGATCTGTGCCGCGGCGTCCTTCGGCGCGGGGTAATACCACGCGGCGTCCGGGTTTTCGCTGCCGTCCACGCGGACCGTGTAGTAGGAGGCGGTGCCCTTCCACGGGCACACCGTGTGCGTGTCGCTGGGAGCGAAGTACTCCGTGCGGATCGCCGAGACCGGGAAGTAGTGGTTGCCCTCCACCACCACCGTGTCGTCGCTCTCGGCCAGCACGGTGCCGTTCCATTCCGCTCGAACTGTCATCGGGGCTCCTCCGTGATCGTCGTCGAACCGGACAGGTCCACGCTACGCCGATCCGGCCCACCCGGACTGCGGCCTCGCGCTCCCCTCCCGCTCAGGCGAAGTCGAACAGCGGCGGCAGCGCGGCCACCACCAGCGCGGCCCACAGGCCGAAGACCGGCAGGTAGCGGGTCTGCCACCGTTCGGCCGCCGCGAAACTCACCCGGCCCCGCACGAAACCCGCCAGCAGCCGCGCCGACCAGGCCAGGTTCACCAGCAGCACCAGGTTCAAGCCGAGTGCGGCGGTCTTGTTGGCGGTGGCACCGAATTCCGCGATGCGGGAGAGCATCGCCGTCAGCATCACCACGTCGACCGCCAGTGCCAGGCCGACCAGGACCAGTTGCAGCCAGTCGAACGGACCGGCGGGCAGCAGCGGGTCGCGCGCGGAGAGGGCGTAGAGCAGCAGGCCGAGCACCACCACGAGGATCAGGTCCATCAGGATCAGCAGATCCCGGTCGACCTCGGTGAGGCTGCCCGCCGTCGCGAAGCCCACCAGCAGTGCCGCCAGCATGAGGATGGCGATGGGGGTGAACACCCGGGTCAGCACCGGGGCGATGTTCTCCACCACGCTCTGCTTGGCCTCCACCAGCCAGGCCGCGACCACGGCCGCGCCCGCCGGTCCGAACGGCAGCACCACGTGCTCCATCACGCCCTCGACGTCCATCTCCAGCGCCTGTAGCGCCGCGCCGGTGAGGCCGACGAGCACCATACCGCCCAGTGCCAACAGGCTCAGGTAGACCAGCCACTCGCCGGTGAACCGGAGGAAGTCCATGCGCCGCCGATCCGAGCGCCACGCGCCGCCGACGTAGGCGAAGCCGACCACGAACCACAGCACCAGCGGCGCGTGGATCGCGGCGATGATCTCCGTCGCCCCCTCCGGCTCGAACGGGAAGACGTTCACCACCATCCCGACCACCGCGAACGGCACCACCAGCGCCGCCGCGGCCAGCGGCGGCATCCGCCGCTTCCACGCGAAGTAGGCGGTGAGGAACGGCAGCACGAACAAGCCGGCATTGCGGGCGAAGACGTGCGGTTCGATCCCCGCGGTCAACGCGATCTTGATGGCCGCGCCCGCGCCCAGTGCCAGCGCCAGCACGACCGCCAGCTCCCGGCTGGCCGCGCGCCCGCTGCCGTCCGGTCCGTCCGGCAGCAGCACCAGCTGCTTCCACAGCCGCTCCGAATGCTCGCGCGCGAACTCGCGGGAGATGCTGTCCACGCTGCCCATCCGTTTGACCGCGACCAGGAACGCTTCGTCGGCCGCCAGCCCCGACCCGGTCAGATCCGAGATCTGGCCGCGCAGATGATCTTCCATCTCGTCCACATCGGCCGCCGAGATCGCCCGGTGCCGCTCGACGTAGCCGCGCCACTGCCCGATCTGCGACTCGAGTTGCGCGTCCACCCCCGTCACGCGAGACCGCCCTCGGTCGCCAGCGGCAGCCGCGCGCTGCGCCACACCTCGTCGAGCGCCTCGGCCACCGCATCCCATTGACTGCGCCGCTCCACCAGTACCGCCCGCCCGGCCTCGGTGATCGCGTAATGCTTGCGCCGCCGCCCGCTCTCGGAGGCCCCCCACGAGGCATTGACGTACCCGGATCGCTCCAGTCGGTGCAGCAACGGGTACAGCATCCCGTCGGTCCACTCGATCCGCCCGCCGGACAACTCCCTGACCCGCTTGAGAATCGCGTACCCGTAGGACTCGCCTTCGGCGAGGATCCCCAGCACCAGCAGCGTCGACGACGCCGCCACCAGATCCTTGTCGATATACATAGGTCTCCTATACCTAGGACTGCTAGGTTCAACCCTAGCGCATCTAGGTATGGAAGGGTCGAAACCCGGCGTGTCAGGACACCGCCGGCCGCGCTTCCCCGGCGCGATAGTCCTCGCCGCCGACATAGAAGGTGTGTCTGTCGGCGACCGGGGCATCGACGGCCGCCACCACCGTGCGGGCGAAGTCGTCGACGGTGGGCAGCGGGCCCGCGGAGCGGCGAGCCTCGACGGCCGCCGGGTCGCGCCGTTCGAGCAGCCGGACGATGATCGTGCCGTCGATCATGTCGCCGGACACGACGACGAAACCCACACCGCGGCGGGTGAATTCGGGGAGAAGGGCGCGCAGAGCGTCCTCCCCGGCGCGCTTGCCGGCGGCGATCGGCTCGTACCCCTCGGGCAGCGGCCGGCCGGTGCCGTGGAAGTGGGCCTGGTGACTGGTGACGAAGACGACGCGGCCGCCGGGACCCATCAGCGGCAGCGCCGAGGTGGCGAGGTGGACCTGGGCATCGCGGTTCAGGCGCAGGGCATAGCCGGGGTCGGCGTCGCGTTCCAGACCGCCGGAAGCGTTGAGGATCAGCGCGTGCAGTCCCCCGAAGCGGGCCCGGATCTCCTCCAGCATTTCGCGATCCGCCCGGATCCGATCGACCCGGCGCGGATCGACGGGGACGGCTGCTTTCAGGCCTTGTACTTTCGGATGGGATCGCCGGTGCCGGTGCCGATCAGCTGCGGCAGGCTCTTGGTGATGTAGAAGGTCCAGCCGCGCGAGCAGGCCTCGAAGCACTCGGATTCGGCGGTCAGGCCCTCGTGCGCGAAGTGCAGCGTCGTGCCTTCCGCGGTCGCGGTGAGGTCGAAGACCACGGTGGTGTCGGTCCACTCGGTGCGGTCATCGACAAAGGTGAGGCAGGAATCGACGACCTGCCAGACCATCCGGGCGCCGGGCACCACTTCGGTGAGCCGGAACCGCGCGAAGCGGATGCCCGGCTTCTCCTTGGCCGTCTCCCCCGCGTACCGGATGTCGTCGGTGAAGACGAACTCGTCGCCCGGCGCGGCGGTCGCGCCGATGATGTTCTCGTTCCACCATCCGCGCACATTCGTGACCGCGGCGAAGACCTCCGCCGGGGTCCGGCGCACGGACATGGTCGCGGTCAGGTACTCGGTGTTCGGCATCGTCTTACCTCTCTCCATCGGGTGGTTGTGCCCCACCGACGAAGCAGGCCCCGCGAGATCGACAACGACACGAGAAATTCCGGAAATTTCTGCCGAGCAGGTCAGAGGTCGCGGAGCCGCCCGGCCAGATAGCGGCGCTCGGCCTCGGTCGGCGCCAGTTCCATCGCCGTGGCGTAGGCCGCGGCGGCTTCGGCGACCCGGCCGGCCCGGCGCAGCAGATCGGCCCGGGTGGCGGGTAGCAGATGGTAGTCGGCCAAGCGGCCGGACTCGGCGAGCTCATCGACGAGTGCCAGACCGGCCGGGATCCCCTCGGCCATCGCGACCGCCACCGCGCGGTTGAGATCGACCACCGGCGAGGGCGCCAACCGGGCGAGCTCACGGTAGAGCGCCGCGATCTGCGGCCAGTCCGTGGCCGCCGCGTCGGCCGCGGTGGCGTGGCAGGCCGCGATCGCGGCCTGAACCTGATACGGCCCGGGACGCCGTACGGCCAGCGCCTCGTCCAGCACCCGGACCCCTTCGGCGATCAGGGTGCGATCCCACCGGGATCGGTCCTGGTCCTCCAGCGTGACCAGCATGCCGTCGTCGATGCGATGCGCGCGACGCGCTTCGAGCAACAGCATCAGGGCCAGCAGACCACGCGCCTCGGGCTCGGCGGGCAACAACCGGACCAGGACCCGGGCGAGGTGGATCCCCTCGGCCGGCAACCCGCGGTGACCGTCCTCCTCGCCGTAGCCCTCGTTGTAGATCAGATAGAGCACCGCCAAGACCGCGGACAACCGGTGCGGCAGCAGCTCCGCCGGGGGAACCCGATACGGGATGCCCGCTTCGACGATCTTGCGTTTGGCGCGCACCAGGCGTTGCGCCATCGTCGATTCGGCGGTCAGGAACGCCTTCGCGATCTCGGCCGTGCTCATCCCACCCAGCGTGCGCAACGTGAGCGCGACCCTCGCCGGAAACGGCAGCGCCGGATGGCAACAGGTGAAGATGAGCCGCAACCGCTCATCGGGAATCCCGTCCGCCGGCGGCTCGACCGGGTCTCCGGCCGGCACGGCGAGCTGCCGCAGCTTCGTGCTCGCGGCCCGGTCCCGGCGCAACCGGTCGATCGCGCGATGGCGCGCCGTGGTGGTGAGCCAGGCCCCCGGCCGGTCGGGGACACCGTCGCGTGCCCAGGTCGTCAATGCCGCGGCGAACGCGTCCTGCGCGCAGTCCTCGGCCAGATCCCAATCCCCGGTCGCCCCGATCAGGGTCGCGACCACCTGACCCCACTCCTCGCGATACGCCGCGTCCACCGCGGCCCGAATCGCGTGCGGCGCGGTCATTCCCACACGGGGCGGATCTCGATGGAGCCGCGCAGCGCGTAGGGGTGACGCGCGGCGATCGCGATGGCCTCGTCCAGATCCGCGCACTCGATGATGTCGATGCCGCCGATGAAATCCTTGGTCTCCGCGAACGGACCGTCGGACACCAGCGTTTCCCCGGCCCGTACCCGGACCGTCGTCGCGTCCGCCACCGGACGCAACCGGGCTCCGCCCCGCCGGGCACCCCGCCGAGCCAGTTCCGTGTCGTATGCGCGATACGCCGGATCCGCCGCGATCTCCGCCGGGCTCGCCGACGACGTCTCGTCGTCGCAGATCAGCAGCACATACTTCATGCCCCCACTATGCCCGACCACGCGCGTCCACGGGACAGCCGTGGCGCGCGCCGGTGGCGCGGGCACCACCGCGTGCCGGGGGCGGGGCCGGCGGGCGAGCGGCACCCGCCGACCGGTGACTCAGCCGCGCAGTACCGCGCCCACCGCGTCGGCGGCGGCCGCGACGGCGGCGTCCCGGGCCGCGCTGGCCTCGTCCTCGGTGAGGGTGCGGTCGGGCGCACGGAACCGCAGCGCGTAGGTGAGCGACTTGCGACCCTCACCCGCCTGCGCGCCCTCGTAGACGTCGAACAGCGCGATGTCCTCGAGCAGCTCGCCGCCACCGCTGCGCAGCGCCGACTCCACGGCGGCCGCGGCGACGGACTTCGAAACGCTCACCGACACGTCCTGCAGCACCGCCGGGAACGGCGACACCACCGGCACCGGCCGGGATTCGCGCAGCGGCAGCGCGTCCAGGTCCAGCTCCAGCGCGCAGGTGCGCGCGGGCAACCCCGAACGCTCCAGCACGGCCGGGTGCAGTTCGCCCGCGTACCCCACGACCCGGCCCTCGACGACCAGTTCGGCGCAGCGGCCCGGATGCCACGGCAGGTAGGCGGCGGGGCGGCGTTCGATCACCACACCTGCGGCGTCGGCCACCGCGTCGACCAGCGCGAAGGCGTCGGCGGCCTCGGCCTGCCTGCCCGGCCCCCACGGGCCGCGCGGCTCGCGGCGGCCGGTGAGCACGGCGGCGACATGCACCGGCTGGTCGGGCAGCGAACCCAGCAGTTCGGCGATCTGCTCGTCGGTGGGACGCCGGTCCACCGGCAGCGGCGCGACCGGTTTGGTGTCGCCGGTGGGCAGCACCACCTGAGCGATGCCGTAGAGGGTGAGATCGCGCGCGCCGCGGGAGATGTTGCGCTGGGCCACCTCGAGCAGCCCCGGCAGCAGCGTGGTCGCCAGCTCGGCGCGCTCCACGTCGAGCGGGTTGAGCACCCGGGTGGTGGTGCGGCGCGGATCGTCGGCGTCCAGACCCCAGGTGTCGAAGACACCGGCCGGCAGGAACACCGGCGGCGGCACCTCCACCCCGCCCGCGAACGCCAGCGCCCGGCTCACCGCCCGGCGACGTCGCTGCTCGGAGGTGAGGCCGCGACCCGCGGGCGCGGCGGGCACGATCGACGGGATCTGCTCGAGCCCCTCCAGCCGCAGCACCTCCTCGACCAGATCGGCGGGCTGCGCGAGGTCGGGCCGCCAGCTCGGCGGCGTCACCACGAGCTGCCCGTGCCCGGACTCCTCGTCGACGGAAACCTCGACGTGGCAACCGATCTGGGCCAGCCGACGCGCGGCGGTGCCGGTCGGGTAGGCGACCCCGGCGACCCGGTCGGGCAGGTCGATGTCCATCCGGATCGGCTCGGGCGCCGGGGTGGGCACCCGCACGTCGGACAGCACCGGCTCGACGGTGCCGCCGGCGATCTCGGCCAACAGGGTGGCGGCCCGGTCGAGCGCGGCGACGTTGATCTCCGGGTCGACCACCCGCTCGTACCGCTTGCCCGCCTCCGAGACCAGCTTGTGCCTGCGCGCGGTCCGGTAGACCAGCAGCGGATTCCAGGTGGCCGCCTCGAGCAGCACGTCGGTGGTGCCCTCGCCCACCTCGGTGCTCGCGCCGCCCATGATGCCCGCCAGCGAGACGGCGCCGGAGTCGTCGGCGATCACCACGTCCTCGGCGTCGAGGGTGCGCTCGGTGTCGTCCAGGGTGCGCAGCTTCTCCCCCGGCTTCGCGGTGCGCACCACCAGGCCACCGCTCAGCTTGGCCGCGTCGAAGGCGTGCAGCGGCTGGCCCAGCTCGAGCATGACGTAGTTGGTGACGTCCACCGCGGGCGAGATCGGCCGCACGCCCGAGAGCAGCAGCCTGCGCTGCAACCACCACGGGCTCACCGCGTTCGGGTCGATACCGGTGACCCGGCGGGCGGCGAACCGGGTGCACTGCGAGGCCGGTTCGATCGTGATCGGCCAGGCCTCGGCCGCGTCCTCGGGCAGGGTGCGCACCGCGGGATCGAGGTATTCGAGGTCGAAGCCGCAGGCCAGTTCGCGCGCGAGGCCGCGCACCGAGAAACAGTAGCCGCGATCCGGGGTGATGTTCAGTTCGATGACGGTGTCGTCGAGGCCGAGCAATTCGTTGGCGTCGGTGCCCGGCTCGGCGGTGCCCGGCTCGAGCACCAGGATGCCCGAATGATCCTTGCCGATACCGAGTTCGGCGACCGAGCAGATCATGCCGTTGGACACGTGCCCGTAGGTCTTGCGCGAGGTGATCCGGAACCCGCCGGGCAGCACACCGCCCGGCAGCACCACGACCACCAGGTCACCGACGGCGAAATTGCGGGCGCCGCAGATGATCTCCTGCAGCTCCGGCGCGCCGACGTCGACCTTGCAGAACCGGATCGGCTTCTTGAACTCGGTGAGTTCGGTGATCTCGACGACCCGGCCGACCACCAGCGGACGCTCGATGTCGCCGCCCACCCGCTCGAGCCGGTCGACCTCCTCCACCTCGAGCCCGACGCGGACGAACCCGGCGTCCAGCTCCTCCGGCGTCACCGACCAGCCGGCGTTGGTGCGCTCGATGATCTCGGTCAGCCAGGACTGCGCTACTCGCACTTGACGTTTCGCTCTCTCGATCGAAGGGGAGGTCAGGACTGGATGCCGAAGGGCAGAGTGAACCGCACGTCGCCCTCGACGATGTCACGCATGTCGGGAATGCCGTTGCGGAACTGCAGCGTCCGCTCGAGCCCCATGCCGAAGGCGAACCCGCTGTAGACCTCGGGGTCGATGCCGCTGGCGATCAGCACCTTCGGATTGACCATGCCGCAGCCGCCCCACTCGACCCAGCCCGCACCGCCCTTCTTGTCCGGGAACCACACGTCGACCTCGGCCGAGGGCTCGGTGAACGGGAAGTAGTTGGGCCGCATCCGGGTCCGGGTCTCCGGGCCGAACAGCGCGCGGGCGAACGCGTCCAGCGTGCCGCGCAGATGGGCCATCGTCAGGCCCTTGTCCACGGCCAGCCCCTCCACCTGGGAGAACACCGGGGTGTGGGTGGCGTCGAGCTCGTCGGTGCGGAAGGTACGCCCCGGGCAGACCACGTAGATCGGCAGGTCCCGCTCCAGCATCGAGCGCACCTGCACCGGCGAGGTGTGCGTGCGCAGCACCTGCCGCGAGCCCTCCGGCGCGATGTGGAAGGTGTCCTGCATGGTGCGCGCCGGATGGTCGGGCAGGAAGTTCAGCGCGTCGAAGTTGAAGTGCTCGGTCTCGACCTCGGGGCCCTCGGCGACCTCCCAGCCCATCGCGACGAACACGTCGGCGATCCGCTCGGAGATCACGGTGATCGGGTGCCGGGCGCCGACCTGCTGACGGCGGGCGGGCAGCGTCACGTCGATGGCCTCGGCGACCAGCACCGCGGCGTCGCGCTCGGCCAGCAGCACCGCGCGGCGCGCCTCGAACGCCTCGGCGACCCGGCCGCGGGCGACGTTCACGCGCTTGCCCGCGTCCTTCTTCTCCTCCTTGGGCAGAGCGCCGAGCGCGCGCTGGGCCAGCGCCAGCGGCGCCTTGCCGCCCAGATGCTCGGTCTTGGCCACCGCAAGGGCGTCGAGATCGGCGGCCGCGGCGAAGGCCTTCTCGGCATCGGCGGCGGCCGCGGCCAGCGCCTCCTCGCTCAGATCCACGGCGGCGGCCGTGTTCGGTTCGGCGGCGTTCTGCTCGACTCCGGTGCTGTCGTCGGCCACGATGGTTCGTCTCTCCCCTTGGGGTCGGTGCGGGCCGGGCTGACTCCCTGCCCGTATTGCTGCTGGTGGAATCCTATGGGATCGCTCGCGGGCGGTTCACGCGGATTACCGGCGGGCCGCGTCGCGGTGATGCACGCGAGCGCTGGCGTAGAGGCAGATGGCCGCCGCGGCGGCCAGGTTCAGGCTCTCGGCGCGGCCGTGGATGGGGATGCGCACGCGATGGTCGGCGCGGGCGGCGACGGCGGGGTCGAGACCGTGTGCCTCGTTGCCGAACAGCCACGCCACCGGGCCGGCGAGGATCTCGTCGGCCTCGTCGAGCACCACCTCGCCGTCGGCGGCGGTGGCGAGCAGCGTGAGACCCGCCGCGTGCAGCGCGTCCAGGGTCGGCACGACCTCGCGGCCCCGCACCACCGGCACGTGGAACAGGCTGCCCGCGCTGGCCCGCACGCATTTGCCGTTGTGCGGGTCGACGGTGTGCCCGGCCAGCACCACGCCGTCGGCGCCGACCGCGTCGGCCACCCGGATCAGGGTGCCCGCGTTGCCGGGCTCGGCGATCTCCACCGGGACCGCGAGCAGGCGCGGGTCGCGGGCGAGCACCTCGGGCAGCGGCACGTCGATCTGCTCGCAGACGGCCACCAGGCCGGGCGCGGTGACGGTCTCGCCGAGGTGCTCGGCGGCCCGGTCGCTCACCAGTGTGGTGCGCACCCCGGTCGCCGCGGCGGTGGCGACCAGTTCGTGCTCGCGTTCGGCGGCGGCGGCCGAATAGAACAGCTCACGCGCCCGGCCGGTGTCGAGGGCGGCGGTCACCGCGTTGGCGCCCTCGGCGAGGAACAGGCCGGTCCTGCGCCGGTGCGCGGCGCGATGGAGCTTGACAGCCGAAACGACCCGCGGGTTGCGCTCGGAGAGCGCGTCCGCGGGTCGTTTCGACGGAGATCCCTGCGTCAACGGGGCTCAGGCGGCCGGCGCGTTGACGTCCTGCGGCAGGGCGGCCTTGGCGATGGCGACCAGGCCGGCGAACGCCTCGGCGTCGGAGACGGCCAGCTCGGCCAGGTTCTTGCGGTCCACCTCGACACCGGCGGCCTTCAGGCCCTGGATGAAGCGGTTGTAGGTGATGTCGTTGAGGCGCGCCGCGGCGTTGATGCGCGCGATCCACAGCTTGCGGAAGTCACCCTTGCGCGCCCGGCGGTCCCGGTAGGCGTAGGTGAGCGAGTGCAGCTGCTGTTCCTTGGCCTTGCGGTACAGCCGCGAGCGCTGGCCGCGGTAGCCCTTGGAGGCCTCGAGGATGGAACGGCGCTTCTTCTGAGCGTTGACGGCCCTTTTGACGCGTGCCACTGGTCAGTCCTTGATCGAATAGGGGGCGCGGGCGCGCCCGGATGTGGTCGGGGTGACGTCGGCGAAGCCGGCGCGGGTCTCAGCGACCCAGCAGCTTCTTCACACGACGGACGTCGGCGGCCGCGACGACCTCCGTGCCGTCCAGACGACGAGTCCGGCGGGAGGGCTTGTGCTCCAGCAGGTGGCGACGGTTCGCCTGCTGACGCAGCAGCTTGCCTTTACCGGACACCTTGAATCGCTTCGAGGCGCCGCTGTGGCTCTTCATCTTCGGCATGGGTTCCTCTATCTAGTCGTCCCGGCGGTCGAGCACCGACCGACGGCATCTGAACGTATTACTGCGGGCCGGCCTGCTCGCCCTGGCCCGCGGCCGGAGTGCCACCGGCCGACGCGGCGCCCTGCTGCGGCCGCGTGGCCGCCTGCTGCGCCTTCACCCGCGTCTTCGCGCCCTTGTGCGGGGCGAGGACCATCGTCATGTTGCGGCCGTCCTGCTTGGCCGAGGTCTCGACGAAACCCAGATCGGCGACGTCGCCGGCGAGCCGCTGCAGCAGCCGGTACCCGAGCTCGGGACGGGACTGCTCGCGACCCCGGAACATGATCGTCACCTTGACCTTGGACCCGGCCTCCAAGAAGCGCATGACATGGCCCTTCTTGGTCTCGTAGTCGTGGTCGTCGATCTTCGGGCGGAGCTTCTGCTCCTTGATGACGGTCTGCTGCTGGTTCTTGCGCGACTCGCGCGCCTTCTGCGCGGTCTCGTACTTGAACTTGCCGTAGTCCATGATCTTGCAGACCGGCGGACGGGCATCCGGGGCGACCTCGACGAGATCGAGATCGGCTTCCATTGCGACGCGTAGTGCATCTTCAACACGCACGATCCCAACCTGCTCACCGCCGGGTCCGATGAGTCGGACCTCCGGAACACGGATGCGATCGTTGATGCGGGTCTCAGTGCTGATGGGGCCTCCTAGGTCAAGCGGTGTCGTCCGACGACCGCAAGCAATGCAACCCCTTGTTCAACACGAAGGCCCCGGTCCGGTATTTCACCGGCACGGGGCCCGAGTCGACCGATCGTCGACGCGACGCAGGGCTCGCATCGACTCTCGCACATCTCTCCCGTGCGAGAAACCCACCGGATCGGCGGGCGACCGGACCGTTTCACCAGTGCGATTGCTCGCCGGCAACGGTGGGAGTCGGGCTCCACTTGTCGGCCCCAGCGCAGCCGGGGCGGTCGTCGGCAAAAAGTTTAGCATCGCGGCAGTCGAACACCGAATCGGCGGATATTCCGTTGCCGGGGCAGCCGACGGGTGGCACGCTCGGCCGCGTGTCGACCACCCCGCGCGCGCTGCTGCGCAGCCAGTTCGAGCTGACCTGGGCACTGGCCGAGGTCCACCTCGATCCGCTCACCGACGACGACGCGCACTTCGCGCCCGCCGAGCTGATCTGGACAGTACACCGCGGCCCGGACGACCACTGGCGGCCGGACTGGGCCGACACCGAACCCGACCCGATCCCGGTGCCCACCATCGCCTGGCTCACCTGGCACATCGACTGGTGGTGGAGCAGCGCGCTGGCGCACGTGCGCGGGCGCGAACCGGCGCCCCGCGACCAGGTCCACTGGGCGGGCAGCGCGGCGGCGGCGGTGGCCCGGCTGCGCGAGCTGCACGCGGCCTGGACGGAGTGGCTGGGCACCGACGAGGTGGACCTGGAGGCGCCCTCGGCCTACCCGTGGCCCGCCGAGGCCGGGCTCACCGTGGCGCACACCGCGGCGTGGGTGAACGCGGAACTGATGAAGAACGTCGCGGAGATCGGGCAGCTGCGGTTGCTGCGGGCGGCGCGGCTAGCCTGTCGTCCATGACTGACGAGCTCGATGATTCCGTGCGCGAACTGGCCGACATTCCCGCGGTCGAGGTGATCAGCCGCGCGGCCGTGATGCTGATGAGTTCGGCGGCAGAGAAGCTGGGGCTCGCCGACGAGGACCCGGACAACAGCCCGCGCAAGGATCTGGACGAGGCGCGCCGGGTGATCACGGCGCTGGCCGGGCTGGTGACCGCGTCGGTGGAATATCTGGGGCCGCACGCGGGGCCGATCCGCGACGGGCTGCAATCGCTGCAGCGGGCCTTCCGGGAGGCTTCGGCGCATCCCGACGAGCCGGGCAAGGGACCGGGCGAGAAGTACACCGGACCCGTCTACTGAACCGAAGCGGGCGGGGCGGCCTCGTGAGCAGCCCCGCCCGGCGGGTCACACCGTCGGGATGGGCGGGGGCGTGACCGAGATCGAGGAGCCCGAGGCGAGCATGTTCGCCAGGGCGGTGAGCAGGCTGCCGAGGCCGGCGCTTCCGGTGTCCATGGGTGGTCGTTCCTTTCGTGGGGGAACCCGCTCAGGCGGGCGAGCCCGGGATGTAGTTGATCGACGAGCCGCTGCCCAGGAACCCGAGAACCATCTCGAGGATGGCGGCGATGTCCACGCCCTCCATAGCTGATTTCCTTTCTTGTCCCCCGGCCACCGTCACCGGGGTGGAGCTCGGTCGAGACACCCCCGCGCACGGCGCCGGGTCCGTTTACCGCGACTGTCCGGAACGATCCCGGACACGGTGAGCCGATCTTACACATCAGCATTTCACTTTCGCCCGGTTTGTCGGCGGGGTCGATCCGATCCGCCGCGTCCGGCATCCGCCCACCGGACGGCGAACACCGGCGGCCCGGCACACCGTCGTGTACCGGGCCGCCGGAACGGGCTCGCGGGCGGCGCGTCAGCGCAACGCCGCCGCCTTCCTGGCCAGCCGCTTGGCCGCCGCCGTCTCCGGCGGAGCAGGCACGGTCCGCTTCTTCACCGTGCCCGACTCCCCGGCCGCCTTCTTCGCCGCCGCCTTCTTCGCGGCTGCCTGCTTCGCGGCCGCACTCTTGGGCGCCGGTGCGGTTTCCGCCTGTGCCAGCACCTCTTTGAGGAACTGGCCGGTGTAGCTGTCCGGCACCGCCGCGACATCCTCTGGCGTGCCCTCGGCAACCACCGTGCCGCCGCCGGAACCGCCCTCCGGGCCCATGTCGATCACCCAGTCGGAGGTCTTGATGACGTCCAGGTTGTGCTCGATGACGATGACGGTGTTGCCCTTGTCCACCAGCCCGTTGATCACCGCGAGCAGCTTGCGGATGTCCTCGAAGTGCAGGCCGGTGGTCGGCTCGTCGAGGATGTAGATGGTGCGCCCGGCCGACCGCTTCTGCAGTTCGGCGGCCAGCTTCACGCGCTGGGCCTCGCCGCCGGACAGGGTCGGGGCGGGCTGGCCGAGCCGCACGTAGCCGAGCCCGACGTCGACGAGGGTCTTGAGGTAGCGGTGGATCGAGGTGACCGGCTCGAAGAACTCGGCCGCCTCCTCGATGGGCATGTCCAACACCTCGGCGATGGTCTTGCCCTTGTAGTGCACCTCCAGGGTTTCCCGGTTGTAGCGCGCGCCGTGGCACACCTCGCACGGGACGTAGACGTCGGGCAGGAAGTTCATCTCGATCTTCAGCGTGCCGTCGCCCGAGCAGGCCTCGCACCGGCCGCCCTTGACGTTGAACGAGAACCGGCCCGGCTGGTAGCCGCGCACCTTCGCCTCGGTGGTGGCCGCGAACAGCGTGCGGATCTTGTCGAAGACGCCGGTGTAGGTGGCCGGGTTGGAGCGCGGGGTCCGCCCGATCGGCGACTGGTCGACCCGCACCAGCTTGTCGAGCTGGTCCAGCCCGTTGACCCGGGTGTGCCTGCCGGGCACCTGGCGGGCGCCGTTGAGTTTGTTCGCCAGCACGGTGGCCAGGATGTCGTTGACCAGCGTCGACTTACCCGAGCCGGACACGCCGGTCACCGAGGTGAGCACGCCGAGCGGGAACGAGACGTCGATACCCTTGAGGTTGTGCTCGGTCGCACCCACGACGGTGAGCTTGCGCTTGCGGTCGATCGGGCGGCGCACCATCGGCACCTCGATCCGCTTGTGCCCGGCCAGGTACGCGCCGGTCAGCGAATCGGTGTTGGCGAGCAGGTCCGGGTACGGGCCGCTGTGCACCACGCGGCCGCCGTGCTCACCGGCGAGCGGGCCGATGTCGACCACCCAGTCCGAGGCGCGGATGGTGTCCTCGTCGTGCTCGACCACGATCAGGGTGTTGCCCAGGTTCTTCAACCGGGTCAGCGTCTCGATCAGGCGGCGGTTGTCGCGCTGGTGCAGGCCGATGGACGGCTCGTCGAGCACGTAGAGCACGCCGACCAGGCCGGAACCGATCTGGGTGGCCAGCCGGATGCGCTGCGCCTCGCCGCCGGACAGCGTCGCCGCGGCCCGCGAGAGCGTGAGGTATTCCAGGCCGACGTCGAGCAGGAAGCCCAGCCGTGCCTGCACCTCCTTGAGCACCTGCCCGGCGATCGCGGCCTCGCGCTCGCCCAGGGTGAGCCCGTTCAGGAAGGCCGAGCAGTCACCGATGGACAGGTCGCTGACCTCGGCGATCGACTTCTTCTCCGACCCGGCGGCCAGGGTGACGGCCAGGATCTCCGGCCGCAGCCGCGCCCCCTTGCACACCGGGCACGGGATGTCGCGCATGTAGCCCTCGTAGTGCTCCTTCATCTGCTCGGACTCGGTGTTGTCCATGCGCCGGTGCAGGAAGGGCATCACGCCCTCGAAGTCGGCGTAGTAGGAGCGCTTGCGGCCGTACCGGTTGGTGTAGGAGACGTGCACCTGGTCGGAGCTGCCCTCGAGCACGGCCTTGCGCGCCTTGGCGGGCAGGTCCTTCCACGGGGTGTCCATCGAGAACCCGATGGCCTCGGCCAGGCCGGTGAGCAGCCGGGTGAAGTACTCGGCGGTCTGCCCGCGCGACCACGGCGCGATGGCACCCTCGGCCAGGCTCAGCTCCGGATCGGGCACCACCAGGTCGGGATCGACCTCCTTGCGGATGCCCAGGCCCGCGCAGTCCGGGCAGGCGCCGTACGGCGAGTTGAAGGAGAACGAGCGCGGTTCGAGATCCTCGATGTCGAGCGGGTGCCCGTTGGGACAGGCCAGCCGCTCGGAGAACCGGCGCTCGCGATCGTGGGCGTTCTCGTCACGGTCGACGAAGTCGAGCACCACGATGCCGTCGGCCAGCCGCAGCGCCGTCTCGATGGAGTCGGTCAGGCGCTGCTTGGAGCTCGGCTTGACGGTGAGGCGGTCGACGACCACCTCGACGTCGTGCTTCTCCTGCTTCTTCAGCTTGGGCGGATCGGTGAGCGGATACACCACGCCGTCGACCCGCACCCGCGAATAGCCCTGGGTGTTGAGCTGGTCGAACAGGTCGACGAACTCGCCCTTGCGGGTGCGCACCACCGGCGCGAGCACCTGGAACTTGGTGCCCTCGGGCATCTCCAGCACCTGGTCGACGATCTGCTGCGGGGTCTGCTTGGCGATGAGGTGACCGCAGACCGGGCAGTGCGGCGTACCCGCGCGGGCGTAGAGCAGGCGCAGGTAGTCGTAGACCTCGGTGATGGTGCCGACGGTGGAGCGCGGGTTGCGGTTGGTGGACTTCTGGTCGATCGACACCGCGGGTGAGAGGCCCTCGATGAAGTCGACGTCGGGCTTGTCCATCTGGCCCAGGAACTGCCGGGCGTAGGCCGACAGCGATTCCACGTAGCGGCGCTGCCCCTCGGCGAAGATGGTGTCGAAGGCGAGGCTCGATTTTCCCGATCCGGACAGACCGGTGAACACGATCATGCTGTCGCGGGGCAGATCGAGGTCGACCCCCTTCAGGTTGTGCTCCCGAGCTCCGCGCACAGTGAGGCGTTCCGCCACCAGGTGAGTCCCTTCTCGATCGTGTACGGCCGTCCAGACATACCCCCGCTCGCCATGCTAGGCGCGACCACCGACAAGTTTTCGCCGCTCGGGTCCGCGGGCGCGCGCGACCACCCGGCGCACCGCGCACGGGCCACGGGCGTGCCGGTCCGCTTCCGTGCAGCAACGCGCGCGCTCCCGGCATTCCCGGCCCGCCGCCGCCGGTCCGCCCGCCCCGTCCCGGTGCGCCCGCCGCGGACGCGAGATACGGTGAGCCGGTGGGCCATTCACCCGCCCACGGTGAACCGGTCAGGAGGGGGTCGTGTGCTCTCGGTGTTTCTCGTCGACGACCACGAGATCGTCCGGCGCGGCTTGATCGACCTGCTCGACAGCGACCCCGACCTGCGGGTGATCGGCGAGGCGGGCGATGTGGCGAACGCCATGGCCGGGATCAGGGCCACCCGCCCGGACGTCGCGGTGCTCGACGTGCGGCTGCCCGACGGCAACGGCATCGAACTGTGCCGCGACCTGCTCGCCGAGCTGGACGGCCTGCACTGCCTGATCCTCACCTCCTACACCGACGAGCACGCCATGCTCGACGCCATCCTGGCCGGCGCGTCCGGCTACGTGGTCAAGGACATCAAGGGCATGGAGCTGGCGGAGGCGATCAAGGCCGTCGGCGCCGGGCGTTCGCTGCTGGACAACCGCGCCGCCGAGACGCTCGAGGCGCGGCTGCGCGGCGCCGAGGGACCGCTGGCCGATCTCACCGAGCAGGAACGCAAGCTGCTGGCGCTGCTCGGCGAGGGCCTGACGAACCGGCAGATCGCCGCGCGCATGTTCCTGGCCGAGAAGACGGTGAAGAACTACGTCTCGCGGCTGCTGGCCAAGCTCGGGATGGAACGGCGTACCCAGGCCGCGGTGCTCGCCACCCGGCTGCGGGACCGCTGATCGGCTCAGGCGGGTACCACGATGGTCAGGTCGCCGTCGTAGCGGCGGTAGAGCAGCCGTCCGCGGTGGGTGCGCACGTCGGTGAAGAACAGGTGCGGCAGGCCGTGCCGGCACAGGTGGGCGGCCGCCTCGGATTCGGTGAGCACCGGGGCCGGTTCCGGGCGCACGTGCACCGCGAGGGCCTCGCCGGCCCGCGGGGTGCGGGCGGGCACGGTGGTGGCGCACTGCCGGGTCAGGCGCACCGCATGCGGTTCGGCCCAGGAGACCAGCGCGTCCTCGCCGGTGTCGGAATCGGTGAACAGATGCGCGTCGTAGTCCATCGCGTCCATCATCTCGACGGCCTCGGCGGGCGTGCCGATCAGCAGGGCGCACCGCTTGCGCCGCACGATCGGCCGGGCCGGACCGGCCTCGGCCAGCGGCGGTCGGGCCGGATCGGGCCATTCGCGGCCGCGCCGGGCGGCCAGCCGGGTCAACTGCCGGTCCAGCCGCTCCACCGCGAAGGTCACCGCGAACCCGCGCGGACCGGTGACCTGCACGCGGGCCTGTGTGTGCGGGAGCCGCACATTGGCCTGCACGACGTTGGGCCGGTCGCGATCGGCGGGCGCGGTGATCCGGACCCGGGCAGGCAGATCGAGGTGGTGGCGGCGCAGCACCCGGCCGATCGCGCGGACCGCGCGGGTCACGTCGGCCGGGGCGACGTCGCCGCGGGTGGTCACCGCCAGATCGGGGTCGGCGGCGCTGGACCAGTGCTCGGAGAAGGACACCGCTCGCGTCGTGCTCATGGGACACCCCTGCTCTGTAACCGCCCGGTCGGGCTCATCTCACCCCGGCGGCGGGCGCGCGAACAGGGCCGAAAGTCCTCGAACCGAACACTGCGCTGTGCGAGCCCGGATGACTCAGTGCGGCGGGCCGAGCACCAGCATCGAGTTGTGGCCGCCCATCCCGAGCGAGGATTTCAGCGTGAGTCCGTCCACCAGCGGGGTTGGCCCGTCCAGCAGGCGCGGGTGGGCGGGCGCGACGACGGGGGCGGCGGGCACCACCCCGCGCTCGTAGGCCAGTGCGGCGACGGCCAGTTCCACCGCGCCCGACGCGCCCTGACTGTGCCCGGTGAGCGGTTTGAGCGCGTACAGGTGCGGGCGATCGGCGAACACGTCGGCGACGAGGTGGCGTTCGGCGAGATCGCACTGCCTGGTGCCGGTGCCGTGCGCGTTGACGTAGGCGATGTCCTCGGGCCGCACGCCCGCCTGTGCCAGCGCCCGGCGCGCGCAGTCGACGATGTGGGTGTGCTCGGGGTCGATGGACACCACGTGATGGGCGTCGTTGGTCATCGCCGCGCCGAGCACCCGGGCGTAGGGCCTGCCGTTGTCGCGCCCGATCACGAAGGCCACCGACGCCTCGCCGAAGACGAATCCGCGGCTGCCTTCCTGGAAGGGGCGGCAGGCGGTCAGCGGGTCGGCGTCGGTCACCGCGGCGCCGAGACGCACGAACCGCTCGACCATGTCGGGGGTGCCGGACAGGTCGGAGGTCACCACCACGACGTCGTCGGCGAGGCCCGCGTCCAGCCACAGCCGCGCGGTGAGTACCGCAGCATTGGCCGAACTGCACGCCGCGGAGACGTTCATGGTGGGGCCGTGGAAACCGAACTCCCGCATGGCGAGCGCGATCGGGGTGGACGGCAAGAGGCCGAGATAGCCCCGGGAGGTGCGGTCGGCTTCGTCGAGGGTGTGGAAATCGCGCCAGCCGCGCACGTCGCCGAGCACGATCGCGTGGATCAGGCCGACGGTGCGGCCCGGTCGCCAGTCCCGAGCGCGGGCGTCGGCGACGGCCTCGCGGACCGCGGCCAGCACCGCCCGGGCGTACCGGTCGTCACCGGTGCCGGGATCGCCGCCCTCGGGCACCAGCGCGACCCACGCCTGCTCGTCGCGGCCGGGCCCGTAGCCCGGGTGCGGGGCGGCGGCCGGCTGCCCGGTCAGCAACCCCCGCCACAGCGCTTCGGTCCCCCAGCCGTACGGGGTGACCGCGCCCATGCCCACGATCGACAGTCCGCGCGATCGATCCGCCCGCATCGTCCCCTCCTTCGCCGGGCCCCGCCCGTACCCGTCCGCGCGCTCGCCGAGCGCCGGTGTCATGATCGTCCCCGGCACGACAACCGACACGAGATGTGATCTGGACAACAGCGAAGACCGTGTGATCTCGTGCACGTCGATACCAGAATGAACCCGTGCCGCCATGACCATACGGGGGTCTACGATCGGGGGTCGACGAGGTGGGTGAGGAGCAGACGAACGACGCGGTCGACGCCGAGCAGCTCGCCCAGCGCTACCGCGCGCTGGTGGAGCACACACCGGACGGGATCTGCGTGCACGAGCACGGGGTCATCGTCTACGTCAACCATGCCACCGCGCGGTTGCTCGGGGCCCGCACCGCCGACGATCTGGTCGGCCGTCCGCTGACCGACTTCGTCCACCCGGAATCCGTGCCGGGCATGCTCGAACGCATCGGCAAGCTCACCACCGCGGGCGCGGCCTCCCAGCCCACCGAGATGGAGCTGGTGCGAGTCGACGGCGGCACCGTCCCGGTCGAGACCGTCTCGGTGCTCACCCCCTGGCACGACCACTACGCCTACCAGGTGGTGATCCACGACCTCACCGCCCAGCGCGCCGCCGAGGACGCCCAGCGCCGCGCCGAACAGCATTTCACCGCGGTGGTCGAACAGCTGGAGGAAGGCGTGGTGGTGATCGCGCGCGGCGGGGTGATCGAGTCGGCCAATCCGGCGGCGCTGCGCATCTTCGGCGCCGACGAACGCTACGGCGACCTGGTCGGCTACTCGATCGACGACCTGCCGCTCACCCTGTTGGACGCCAACGGCAAACCGCTCCCGGTGACCAGGCATCCGATGGCACGCACGCTGGCGACCGGCGAGGCGTTCACCGGCTACGTCTTCGGGATCGACCGCCGCGACGGGCAGCGGCGCTGGCTCTCGGGCAGCAGCAGGTTGCTCAATCCGGGCGATCCGTACTCCCCTGCGGTGTCCTCGTTCTCCGACATCACCGAATTCCGCGCCAGCCGAAGGCAATTGGAGTACCAGGCCACGCACGACTCGCTGACCGGCCTGGCGAACCGCTCGCTGATCCTCTCCCAGCTGGCCGGCGCGCTGGCCGCCAGCGACGACCTGCCGGTCGCCACCGTGCTGTTCATCGACCTGGACGGCTTCAAATCGATCAACGACACGCTCGGCCACGCCATCGGCGACACGGTGTTGCAGATCGTGGCGCAGCGCCTGCAACGCGCGCTGCGCTCGGAGGACCTGGTGGGCAGGCTGGGCGGCGACGAATTCCTGGTGCTGCTGGCGAACGGGCCCGGCCCGCTCGACCTCGACGCCCTGGTGGCGCGGCTGCGCGCGACGATGGCCGAGCCGATCGTCGCGCGCGGGCACCGCATCCAGGTGCGCGCCTCGATCGGCGTCACCGAGCTCGAGCCCGGCGACAACCGCACCCCGGAAGCGGTGCTGCACGACGCCGACGTGGCGATGTACCGGGCCAAACCGCCCGGGCACCGCGACAGTGCCGTCGCCGACTCCTCGCACGTGTCCTGACCACGCCCCGGGCGGTGCCGACGGCGCGCCCGGCGAACTCCCAGTAGACTCGACAACTCTGTTTTCCGCCGGGCGCGCCGGGGTCGGCCCACCGGCCACGCGCGGTGTTCCCTGCCCGGGAGCAGCGGCATCGAGAAGGAGTTCAGTGTGCCCGACCGCCTCACCCAGGACCGCGACGCGACCGACGCCGCGGCCGACCGCGACCGTGAGATCGACCGCGAGCAGGCCTACCTGTCGGTGCTCTACGAACGGCTCGACGCGATGCGCGCCTACGCGCAGAACCGGCTGCGCACCGTGCTGCTGGAGAACGGCGGCGCCCCGCAGGCGCGCAGCGAACGCGAGTCGTTCACCCAGCTCTACACCGAGGACCTGGCCAAGTACGACGCGGCCGAGCACGGCCTGTGCTTCGGGCGCATCGACCTGGCCGAGGAGGACGAGCCCCGTTACATCGGCAGGCTCGGCATCCTCGACGAACGCGACGACTACGCCACCCTGCTGCTGGACTGGCGCGCGCCGCTGGCCCGCCCGTTCTACCTGGCCACCACCGCCGCGCCGGACGGGGTGACCCGGCGCAGGCACATCCGCACCCGCAACCGCTCGGTGACCGCGATCAACGACGAGTACCTCGATCTGGACGCGGCGCAGCGGGCCGGAATGGTGGAGTCCGACGGCGGCGTCGGCAGCGAGAGCGCGCTGCTGGCCGCGCTCAACGCCGCCCGCACCGGGCACATGACCGACATCGTCGAGACCATCCAGAGCGAGCAGGACGCGATCATCCGCTCCGAGCACAAGAGCGTGCTGGTGGTGCAGGGCGGGCCGGGCACCGGCAAGACCGCGGTGGCGCTGCACCGGGCCGCGTACCTGCTCTACAACTACCGTCAACAGCTGGCCAAGAGCGGTGTGCTGATCGTCGGGCCGAACGCCACCTTCCTCGACTACATCGGCCAGGTGCTGCCCTCGCTCGGCGAGACCGGCGTGCTGCTGTCCACCATCGGCGACCTGTATCCGGGGGTGAAGGCGACCAGGACCGACACCCTGCGCGCGGGCGAGATCAAGGGCTCGCTGCGGATCCTCGAGGTGCTCAAGCAGGCGGTGCGCGACCGGCAGGAGGTGCCCGCGCAGCCGATCGAGCTCAGCTTCGACGGCTATCCGGTGCGGCTGGACAAGAAGATCGCCACCAAGGCCCGCGGCCGGGCCAGGTCCTCGCGCCGCCCGCACAACCTGGCGCGCCCGATCTTCGCCAACTCGGTGATCGACGCGCTCACCGATCAGCTGGCCCAGACGATGGGCGCCGACCTGTCCGGCGGGCCGAGCCTGCTCAGTCGCGCCGATCTGGCCGAGATCCGGGACGAGATGAAATCCGATCCGGCCGTGCAGGCCGCGATCGGGCGGCTGTGGCCGCTGCTCACCCCGCAGCAGGTGCTGGCCGACCTGCTCGCCGATCCGGCGCGGCTGGACCGCGCGGGGGCCTCGCTCACGCCCGAGGAGCGCGCGGAACTGGTGCGGCCCGACACCGGCGAGTTCAGCGCCGCCGACGCCCCGCTGCTCGACGAGCTGGCCGAACTCCTCGGTGTCGACGACACCGAGGAGCGCGAGCGGGCCCGTCGGCGCTGGCGGGCCAAGCTCGCCGAGGCCCAGGACGCGCTGGACATCCTCACCGGTTCGGCGCCGCAGGACCTCGAGGACGATCTGGACCCGGAGATCCTGATGGCCTACGACCTGATCGACGCCTCCCAGCTGGCCGAGCGGCAGGACGTGCGGACCCGGCTGACCGCCGCCGAGCGGGCCGCGGGCGACCGCACCTGGACCTACGGCCACGTCATCGTCGACGAGGCGCAGGAACTGTCGGAGATGGCCTGGCGGATGGTGATGCGACGCATCCCGAACCGTTGGATGACGGTGGTCGGCGACGTCGCCCAGACCGGCGATCCGGCGGGGGCCGCGTCCTGGCAGCAGGTGCTGGAACCCTATGTGGCGCAACGCTGGAAGCTCACCGAGCTGACGGTGAACTACCGCACCCCGGCCGAGATCATGACGGTCGCCGCCGACGTCCTCGCCGCGATCGACCCGGCCGCCACCGCGCCGCGCTCGGTCCGCGAGACCGGGCATCGTCCGCGGGCCGAGCGCGTCACCGAGGCGGAACTGCCCGCCGCGGTCGCGCGGGCGGTGGCCGAGCACCACGGGCCCGGCACCACGGCGGTCATCGCACCGCACGAGCTCACCGACGCGCTGGCGGAGGTGGACGGCGAGGCGGTGCGGGTGCTGACCGTGTCGGAGGTGAAGGGGCTGGAGTTCGACACGGTGCTGCTGGTCGAACCCGCCCGGATCGTCGAGGAGTCACCGCGCGGGCTCAACGATCTCTACGTCGCGCTCACCCGCGCCACCCAGCGCCTGCACGTCCTGCACACCGCCGAGCTGCCGGAGGTACTCGGCGCCCTGGCGTGAGTGGGTGGCGATACCCGACGGCTCCGCACCGCCCGAAGGCGATGCGGAGCCGTGGGGGTCGCGGATCAGCGCACGGTGTGCACGATCAGCACATCGGAGCGCGACTTGCGGGCCACGTCCGACGGTACCGAGCCGAGCAGGCGGCCGGTCAGGGTGTTCAGGCCGCGGTTGCCGACCACCAGCAGATCGGCCTCGGTCTCCTTGACCAGGTTGAGCAGCGACTCGACCGGCTCGCCGACCACCGGGCGCTCGATGATGTTCTTGGCGCCCGAGGCCACCGCCTTGTCGCGCGCGATGCGCAGGATCTCGGTGGTGGGGGCCGAACCGCGCACCTGGTAGGCCTCGTCCTTGAGCACGTCGGCGGCCGCGGCGATCTCCCGATCGTCGGTCGGGTAGTAGGCGCAGGCCACGACGAGGGTGGCGTCCGCGTCGGCCGCCAGGGCGGCGGCCTTCTCGACGGCCACGTACGACGAGTCCGAGCCATCGGTACCGACGACAATGGTCCGGTAGGCGGTCATCTCTCCTCCAACTATGCGGGTCGGGTGCCTGCGCCCGGCGTTCCCGGCATGTCGGGGCTCCGGCGCGGCGACTGCGGTTGACGATAGCCGCTCCGGGTGCGGAAACAGCAGAAATCGCAGCACATCACACTTTCGCCGGTCGCGCCCGGTGCGCGCCGAGCCCGCCCCGGCATTGTGACGCGGCATTGCCTACCTGCGGGGATTCGAATTGGCGGAGGGTATTCCTGTGATTTATCACAAGCGAATCGAAGGTTCTTGCGGCCCTGGGATATTCATCACAGAGCCGAGTGGCGAGGCGGGCCGCCACCCGCCCCAGCGGTCCGGGCTCGGGGGCACCGCGAGCCGTTGACCAGTCCCGTTGCCGCCCCCAGGGCGGTGGCGGAAATTCGGCGAGAATCGGGGCAGGCGTGTCGCGCGCCACCCCCGCATTCCGGCGCGGATATTTCCGGGCACTCACCGGCCGGGCGCGCCCACGGAATCTCCGGCGAGCGCCGCGGAATGCCGCGCGTACTCCGAGGGCGTCATTCCGATCTCGGCGGTGAACTCGCGGGAGAAATGCGCCTGATCGAAATAGCCCAGTTCCACCGCCAGGGTCGCCAAATCGGCCGCCCGGCCCTGCGCGAGCAGATCCGCGCCGTCCTGCAGCCGGTACCGGCGCAGCACCCACTTCGGGCCCGCGCCGACGTAACGGCGGAACATGCGCTGCAACGTCCGCACCGGTACCCCGAAGCGGTCGGTGACCTGGTCGACGCGGGTGAGCGTGCGATCGTGCTCCATCGCGTCCACGATCCGCAGCACCAGCCGGTACACCGGGTCGTCCGTGCCCGCCCGCCGGGCCAGCCAGTCCTCGACCATCGCCTGGCGTTCCTCGTCCGAGTCCGCCGTCAGCACCGCCTCGGGCAGGTCGCCTGCGTCCGGGAACACCTCCCGTATCGGCACACTGCGGTCGCGCAGTGCCCCCACCTCGATCCCGGTGCAGGCGCCGAACCCGCCCGCACGGAAGCGAACCCCGAAAGTCGAACCGACACCGGTCAATTCGCGCACGTACTTGGTGGTGGTGACACCGGTGACGAACGCGCCCGTGCGGGTCGCGCTGCGTTCGAACGTCAGGTTCACGCAGGGGAACGACAACACCTCGGCGCGGTAGGCGGGACGGCCGCGCAGATCCCAGTGCACGATCCAGTACCAGTCGACGAACCGGCCGACCGCGGGCCCGGGCGGGCGCCGCTCCAGGGTGCGGTGCCGGGACTGCTCACGCGGGTGCAGGATCCCCTTCTCCCCCGGGTCGACGGGCCCGCTCACGGTGGCGCCCCTCGATCATCTCCGCTCGCCCGGCCCTGGCTCGCGAATGTCGCCTTCTTACAAGATCGGGCAGGCCGGGCCGCCGCAGACTGGAAACCATGACAGCGAAGGTGAATCCGATCCCCGACGGCTACCACTCCATCACGTGTTTCCTGGCGGTCGACGACGGGGTGAAAGCGATCGATTTCTACCGGGCCGTGTTCGGCGCCGAGGTGCTCAGCCGCAACGACCTGCCCGACGGTCAGCCCGCGCACGCCGAACTGCGCATCGGCGACTCCACCGTCCAGGTCGGCCTGCCCGTGCCCGAGCACGGCGTGCGCGCCCCCAACGGCGAGTGGGTGCACACCTCGATCGTGCACTACTGCCCCGACGTGGACGCGGTGGTCCGCCGCGCCGCCGAGCACGGCGCCCGGTCGGTGGACGAGCCGCAGACGTTCCTCACCGGTGACCGGTTCGCCGCCGTGCTCGATCCGTTCGGCCACCGCTGGGTGGTGATGACCCGGGTGGAGGACGTCTCTCGCGAGGAGGGCGAGCGGCGCGTGCAGGAGTGGCTGGCCACTCAATCCTGACCACCGGCACCGGTCCGCGCCGTGCCGGTTCCGTGGAACCGGCACGGCCACGGCAGCGGGTGACATCGTCGGCGGTCAGCTCAGTCCGGCGGCGTCCATGCCGCGCAGTTCCTTCTTCAGGTCCGCGATCTCGTCGCGCAACCGGCCCGCGAGCTCGAACTGCAGTTCGCGGGCGGCGTTCATCATCTGCGCGGTGAGTTCGGTGACCAGATCGGCCAATTCGGCCCGCGGCATCGACTTCACGTCGCGGCCTTCGATCACCCCCGCGCTCACCGCGCGTCCCGGCTCGCCCTGCGCACGCCGGCCCCGGCTGGCGTTGCGGCCGGAGCCACCGACCTCCACCTCGTCGGCCTCCCGGTACACCTGGTCGAGGATGTCGGCGATCTTCTTGCGCAACGGCTTCGGATCGATGCCCATCTTCTCGTTGTAGGCGATCTGCTTGGCGCGGCGCCGCTCGGTCTCCTCGATGGCGAACTGCATCGAGTCGGTGATCTTGTCGGCGTACATGTGCACCTCGCCGGAGACGTTGCGGGCGGCGCGGCCGATGGTCTGGATGAGGCTGGTGCTGCTGCGCAGGAAGCCCTCCTTGTCGGCGTCCAGGATCGCCACCAGCGAGACCTCGGGCAGGTCGAGACCCTCACGCAGCAGGTTGATGCCGACGAGCACGTCGTATTCGCCCAGCCGCAGCTGCCGCAGCAGCTCCACCCGGCGCAGGGTGTCGATCTCCGAGTGCAGGTACCGCACCCGGACGCCGAGGCCGAGCAGGTAGTCGGTGAGATCCTCGGCCATCTTCTTGGTCAGGGTGGTGACCAGCACGCGCTCGTCGCGCTCGGTGCGCAGGCGGATCTCGTGCACCAGGTCGTCGATCTGGCCCTTGGTCGGCTTCACCACCACCTTCGGGTCCACCAGCCCGGTCGGGCGGATGACCTGCTCGACGACCTCGCCGCCGGTGCGGCCCAGCTCGTAGGGCCCCGGCGTGGCCGACAGGTACACCACCTGGCCGATCCGGTCGGCGAACTCCTCCCAGGTGAGCGGACGGTTGTCGACGGCCGAGGGCAGCCGGAAGCCGTACTCGACGAGGTTGCGCTTGCGCGACATGTCGCCCTCGTACATGCCGCCGATCTGCGGCACGGTGACGTGCGACTCGTCGATGACGAGCAGGAAGTCCTCCGGGAAGTAGTCCAGCAGCGTGGCGGGCGCCGACCCGGCCGGGCGGCCGTCGATGTGGCGCGAGTAGTTCTCGATGCCCGAACAGAAGCCGACCTGGCGGATCATCTCCAGGTCGTACTGGGTGCGCATGCGCAGCCGCTGCGCCTCGAGCAGTTTGCCCTGCCGCTCCAGTTCGGCCAGGCGCTCCTCGAGTTCCTGCTCGATGTCGCGCACGGCGCGCTCCATCCGGTCCGGCCCGGCCACGTAGTGGGTGGCCGGGAAGATGCGCAGGGTGTCGACCTTGCGCACCACGTCACCGGTGAGCGGGTGCAGGTAGTACAGCGCCTCGATCTCGTCGCCGAAGAACTCGATGCGCACCGCGAGTTCCTCGTAGGACGGAATGATCTCGACGGTGTCGCCGCGCACCCGGAACGAGCCGCGGGTGAAGGACAGGTCGTTGCGGGTGTACTGCACGTCGACCAGCAGCCGCAGCAGCGCGTCCCGGTCGACCTCGGTACCCACCTCGAGCTGCACGGAGCGGTCCAGGTAGGACTGCGGGGTGCCCAGGCCGTAGATGCACGACACCGAGGCGACCACCACCACGTCGCGGCGGGACAGCAGGCTCGAGGTCGCCGAGTGGCGCAGGCGCTCCACATCGTCGTTGATCGAGCTGTCCTTCTCGATGTAGGTGTCGGTCTGGGCGATGTAGGCCTCGGGTTGGTAGTAGTCGTAGTAGGAGACGAAGTACTCCACCGCGTTGTGCGGCAGCATCTCGCGCAGTTCGTTGGCCAGCTGCGCGGCCAGCGTCTTGTTCGGCGCCATCACCAGCGTCGGGCGCTGTAGCCGCTCGATCAGCCAGGCGGTGGTTGCCGACTTGCCGGTGCCGGTGGCGCCGAGCAGGACCACGTCCTTCTCGCCGGCCTTGATGCGGCGCTCGAGCTCGTCGATCGCGGCGGGCTGGTCGCCGGCGGGCTGATGTTCGCTGACCACCTGGAAACGCCCCTCGGCGCGCTCGATGGCGCCGACGGGGCGGAACTCCGAATGCGCGAGGGGGGTCTCGCCCTCGGCGGGGATCTCGGTAGCGAAAGCCATGTCACCAGCGTAGGCGTGCGCACCGACAGAAATCGCCCGAGAGGGCCGGACTCCCCTCCTGCCCGGCCCTACTCACGGCGGAGGGATACCGAAACGGAACTCTCGTGCCTGGGCGCGGTCAGGATATCCAGGGCAGCTACCGGCGAGCAACAAATTCAACTCTCAACGATCGAGGCTCCGCCGTCGACCGGCGCCGGTGGCGGGCCGCCGGTAGATTCTCGGTGCATGACGCAGGCATCCGTACACGTGCACCGGCCCAAGGTCGAGCACTTCGACGTGGCGAACCTGACCAACACCGACCCGAAGGGTTTCGTCCGCGCCGTCGAGCGCTACCACGTCGAGCCCTGGGGCCTGTACATGGCGCGCAGCGCCGACCATCCGGAGTTCCACTACCTGGAGTCCTGGCTGCTGCCCGCGCTCGCGGTGCGCGTGACGATCTTCCATTTCCGGCCCGAGCACCGGCGCGATCAGGACTACTACCTGGACCTCGGCGAGTTCACCGAGGTGGCGCCGCAGCGCTGGCAGTCGGTGGACCACTACCTCGACATCGTCGTGCGCTCCGGACGGGCGGCCGAACTGCTCGACGTGGACGAACTGCTCGCCGCGCACGCCGCGGGCCTGCTCTCCGCGGCCGCGGCGCAGGCCGCGATCGAACACGCCACGCGCGCGATCGCCGGTATCGCCGCGCACGGCTACTCGCTGGAGGGCTGGCTGGCGTCCGAGGGCATCACGCTGACCTGGCGCTGAGGCCGACACGACGGCGGCCCGGCGGCGAACCCTCGCCACCGGGCCGCACCACCTCGGGCGGGACCGCTCAGCCCGCGGACAGGCTCGGGAACAGGCTGCCGAGCCCGCTCGCGCCGCACGAGGCGCTGCCGGTGAGGCCGCCGGACCCTTCGGCGACCTGCACGGTCACCGAATCGCTGATCAGCAACTGCCGGGCTTCCAAGCGGTGCGTGCCCGGCGTCGCGGGCTTCCACTTGATGCTCACCTTGTCGCTGAGCAGCGACGGCTTGACCGGGCTGCCCGCGATGGCGGTGCCGTTGTCGGTGAACTTCACCTCGGTGAGCCGGTCGATGTCGACGCGCGCGGTGAGGGTGTAGGTGCAACCGACCGTGTGGTTCTCCCCGGAGACGGTGAGATCACCCACCCACGCCGCGGCGTGCGGCGCGGTGAGGACCGCGGTGGCGAGCATGGCGCCGAAGGCCGATGCGCCGATTCCGGCGCGTCGCAGGTGACGGTGTGCTGCTGTCATGGGCGTTGCCACTTCCTGTCTTCCCGCCCCACTGCTGTGGGGTGAGCGTCAGGCTACACAGGCAGAGGCAAGCCTCGGGCTATTTCTGAAATATTGACGTTTCACCGCGGTCGGGCTGTCAGACCGTGCCGAGCAGCCGCTCGGCCACCTCGGCCAGCCACGGATGCAGCACGGCGTCGAACGCCGCCCCTGCCGCCGCCCCCGCCGAGCCCGCCGCCTCGGCCTCGGCCTTGCGCGCGACGTCGAGATACTCCTCACGCAGCGCGGCATCCGCGCGCAACCGCTCACCCAGCGCACTCGCGAACCGCTGCTCCGGCGTGCCCTCGACACGCACGGCCACCACCGCGGGCCGGCCGGGATCGGCGCTGCCGTGCCAGGCCGCCGCCCGCAACGCACCGGACCCCTCCCCGGACATCGCGGGGAAGCCCGCCGCGCCCAGCGCGTCCCGCAGCCCGGTGGCGGCGGCGGCATCGGCGACGACGATCTGCAGCTCGAGCAGATCCCGCGCGGGCAGATCGGGTACCGCCGTGGGTCCCACGTGCTCGATGCGCGCGGCCGCGGCGCCACCCGCCACCGCCAGCCGGGCGACCAGCCGCTGCGCTTGCGCCTGCCGCTCCGTGTCGACCCGCAACTCCGGCGTGCCCGGCGCGGCCGGTGTGGCCGCGCGCAGGTTCCGCTCGAACGGCACCAGCCTGCGCTCCCACAGCTCCCGCACCACCTGCTCGACCGCGCCCTCGGGGCCGCTGTTGTCGAGCAGGACGTCGGCCACCGCGCGGCGCTGCTCGTCGGTGGCCTGCGCGGCGATCCGCGCCCGCGCGTCGGCCTCGGCGACACCGCGGAATTCGACCAGCCGCCGAATTCGCGTCTCCGCCGGTACATCCACCACGAGCACCAGATTCATCAACGGCGCCAGCCCGTTTTCCACCAGCAGCGGAATATCCTGCACCACGATCGCCTCGGCGGGCGCGGCGCCGATCAATTCCGCCGTGCGCTTGCCGACGAGCGGATGGGTGATGGAATTGAGTTTCGCCCTGGCCGCGTCGTCGGCGAATGCCTTGGCCGCCAGCGCGGGCCGGTCCAGGCTGCCGTCGGCCGCCAGGATGTCGGAGCCGAACGCGGCCACCAGGGCGGCCAGCCCCTCGGTACCCGGCGCCACCACCTCCCGGGCGATCACGTCGGAATCGACGATCACCGCCCCCAGATCGGCGAGAATCCGCGCCACCGTCGACTTGCCCGCTCCCATGCCTCCGGTGAGGCCGATACGCAACATGGGCCCAGTTTCGCATCCCCGCCGTCGGCGTCCGCGCCGGACCACCGTGGCCGGCGTCGCGTTTATCCCGGGCGCGCGGTGGGCAATTTTCTCCCGGGAGCGCGGGCGCGCATTGCCCGTTCCGTGACGGCGCCGAGACCGATTCGCAACATTTCCGGTTCGGCACCCGGCACGAACGGCAAAGTTCCGACACGCCGGGCAATTACTCCAGCAAAATACTCTGCGGTCGAGTTCGGTTCGACTAATCTTCGCCGTGGCGATCCAGGCCGATACCAGCAAGCAAAGGAACACCATTGGGCATGAGTAACAACCAAGCGGGTCGCCACCGCCTGGGTACGCCGGGTCGGGTGCACTGCCTCGAGATCCCCGCCGTCGCGGCCGCGCTCGCCGAGCACCGCCGCTCGTGGTTCACCTCGTTGGTCAGTCCCGCCCGGCACAGCTTCTCCGCGATGCGCCGCCGCCCCGCCATGGCGACGTCGCGCTGGGTACCGGCAGCAGCGAGCTGAGGCCGCTCGCGACGGCACCGTTCCACCCACGTCACGACAAGACCCCGGTCCACACGGACCGGGGTCTTCCGCATCCGAGGGGAATTCCGCGGACGGATACGGCTACCGAACGCGGACGACCCCCGGACCGATCGGTCCGGGGGTCGTCGTGCTCAGTACGCTCAGGCGTTGCCGGAGAGCTTCTCCCGCAGCGCGGCCAGCTGGGCGTCGCTGGCCAGCGAGCCACCGGCGGGCTCGGACTGACCGGCGGACGACTGCGCGCCGCTCTCGGAGGAGTAGTTGCCGCCGCCACCGTTCGCGGCCTCGGCCGCGGCGTCGGCCGCCATCTTCTCCATCTGGGCGGTGTGCATCTTGTGGCGACGCTCGGCCTCGGCGTAGCGCGACTCCCACTCGTCCCGCTGCTTCTCGTAGCCCTCGAGCCATTCGTTGGTCTCGGGGTCGAAGCCCTCGGGGAAGATGTAGTTGCCCTGCTCGTCGTAGCTGTCGGCCATGCCGTACTTCGACGGGTCGAACTCGGGGCTGTAGTCCTCGTTGGCCTGCTTGAGACTCAGCGAGATCCGGCGACGCTCCAGGTCGATGTCGATGACCTTGACCATCGCGTCGTCGCCCACGGCCACGACCTGGTCCGGCACCTCGACGTGGCGCTCGGCCAGCTCGGAGATGTGCACCAGGCCCTCGATGCCCTCCTCGACGCGGACGAACGCGCCGAACGGCACCAGCTTGGTGACCTTGCCCGGCACGATCTGGCCGATCGCGTGGGTGCGGGCGAACTGACGCCACGGGTCTTCCTGGGTGGCCTTGAGCGACAGCGACACGCGCTCGCGGTCCAGGTCGACGTCGAGCACCTCGACGGTGACCTCGTTGCCGACCTCGACGACCTCGGACGGGTGGTCGATGTGCTTCCAGGACAGCTCGGAGACGTGCACCAGGCCGTCCACGCCGCCCAGGTCGACGAAGGCGCCGAAGTTGACGATCGAGGAGACCACACCCTTGCGGACCTGGCCCTTCTGCAGCTGGTGCAGGAACTCGCTGCGGACCTCGGACTGGGTCTGCTCCAGCCAGGCACGACGCGACAGGACCACGTTGTTGCGGTTCTTGTCGAGCTCGATGATCTTGGCCTCGATCTCCTTGCCGACGTACGGCTGCAGATCGCGCACGCGCCGCATCTCGACCAGCGAGGCGGGCAGGAAGCCGCGCAGGCCGATGTCGAGGATCAGGCCGCCCTTGACGACCTCGATGACGGTGCCCTTGACGGCCTCGTCCTTCTCCTTGAGCTCCTCGATGGTGCCCCACGCACGCTCGTACTGCGCCCGCTTCTTCGACAGGATCAGGCGGCCTTCCTTGTCCTCCTTGGTGAGAACGAGGGCCTCGACCTCATCGCCCACGGAAACGACCTCGTTCGGGTCGACATCGTGCTTGATGGAGAGCTCGCGGGAGGGGATGACGCCTTCGGTCTTGTAACCGATGTCGAGCAGGACCTCGTCGCGATCGACCTTGACGATGGTTCCTTCGACGATGTCGCCGTCGTTGAAGTACTTGATCGTGGCGTCGATGGCGGCGAGGAAGTCCTCGGCGGAGCCGATGTCGTTGACGGCTACCTGCGGCGAGGTGACGGTGGTGGGCATGTGTCGGTTTGCTCCGGACGGATTGTGGTCGGTTGCGGACATTGGAACTTTCGGTACGCTGCGTGATCACCGCGACGATGCGACGACGGACACCAAGGAACGTACCGCACTCATCAATGTGTGAAACCCAGCACGGGTGCACTGATCTTCAGTACGCTGTGACGGCGAACCGCCTGAACGGAACCACTTTTGCGGCGGGACCGCCTTGCGAAACATCGGCAACAGTGCACACTCGCGGGTTCAGCGTACGCGACCTTGGTCGGCAGGGGCAAACCGGTCCGCACCACGGTGGGAGCGCGCCGGGCGGGCCCGGAGCGAGCGCAAACATCCAGCGCGGGACGGATAGGGTGAGCACCCGTGTCCGACGAACGTCATGCCCAGGCCAACGCGGTGCTGGGCACCACCGGGACGGCGCGCACCCGCCTCGGCTCGGCCGAGAGCGAACGCGCCAGCAGGCGCTGGTGGGACGCCGACGCCGACGACTACCACCGCACCCACGCCGACTTCCTCGGCGTCGACTCCCCCGGCGGTGAGTTCGTCTGGTGCCCGGAGGGCCTGCACGAGGGGGACATGCGCCTGCTCGGCCCGGACCTGACCGGCAAACGCGTCCTCGAGATCGGCTGCGGATCGGCGCCGTGCGCGCGCTGGCTGGCCGGGCAGGGCGCGCACGCGGTCGGCCTGGATCTGTCGATGGGGATGCTGCGCCGCGGGCTGGCGGCCATGGCGCGCGGTGGGCCGCGGGTGCCGCTGGTGCAGGCCGGCGCCGAGGCGCTGCCCTTCGCCGACGCCAGTTTCGACGCCGCCTGCTCGGCGTTCGGCGCGGTGCCGTTCGTCGCCGACTCGGCGCGCGTGATGCGGGAGGTGGCGCGGGTGCTGCGGCCCGGTGGGCGCTGGGTGTTCTCGGTGAACCACCCGATGCGCTGGATCTTCCCCGACGACCCGGGCGCGGCCGGGCTCACCGCGACCATCCCCTACTTCGACCGCACGCCGTATGTGGAGGTCGACGCCGAGGGCACGCCCACCTACGTCGAGCACCACCGCACGATGGGCGATCGGGTCCGCGAGATCGTCGCCGCCGGGCTGGTCCTGGAGGACCTGATCGAGCCGGACTGGCCGGAGTGGCTCGACCGCGAATGGGGGCAGTGGAGCCCGCTGCGCGGGGAGATCTTCCCCGGCACCGCGATCTTCGTGACCCGCAAACCGGACTGACCCCGGACCGAACTCGCCGGGGCCGGGGACGGCGGGCGCTAGTCGGCTTTGGGCTTGCGCCCGGCCTGTTCCAGCGCCAGGCGCAGCGCGTACTCGATCTGCGCGTTGATGCTGCGCAGGTCGTCGGCCGCCCATCTGGCGATCGCCTCGTGGACGGCCGGGTCGAGTCGCAGCAGCAACTTCTTGCGTTCGGGCATCAGCCGGGCTCAGTTGTAGAGCGTTCCGGCGTTGACCACCGGTTGTGTGGCCCGGTCGCCGCACAGCACGACCAGCAGGTTCGACACCATCGCCGCCCGGCGTTCTTCGTCGAGTTCGACCACCCCCTGCGCGGTGAGCCGGTCCAGCGCCATGCCCACCATGCCGACCGCGCCCTCCACGATGTGCGTGCGCGCGGCCACCACCTGGGCGGCCTGCTGGCGGACCAGCATCGCCTGGGCGATCTCCGGTGCGTAGGCAAGGTGAGTGATGCGCGCCTCGAGCACCTCGATACCGGCCATCTCGGTGCGCTCGCGCAGTTCGACGGTGAGTTCCTCGGCGATCTCGGTGCCGTCGCGCAGGCTGGTGCGGCCCGCGTCGTGCGCGTCGTAGGGGTGCGTGGTGGCCAGATGCCGGACGGCGGCCTCGGACTGGGTCTCCACGTACTCCTCGTAGTCGTCGACGGCGAAGGCGGCCTTGAAGCTGTCGACCACCCGGTAGACGACCACCGCGGCGATCTCGACCGGGTTGCCGTCGGCGTCGTTGACCTTGAGCTTCTGGGTCTCGAAGTTGCGCACCCGCAGCGAGATGCTCTTGCGGTCGGTGAGCGGGACCACCGAGAAGAAGCCGGGCTCGCTGACCGAGCCGATGTAGCGGCCGAAGAACTGCACGACCTTGGCCTCGTTGGGGTTCACCACGGTCAGGCCGGTGGCGAGCAGGGCGAGCACGACCACGACGACGGTCGCGGCGATCGCGGCGACCAGGGCGGGCACGTTGCCGTCCTTCGCCCCGGTGACATAGCCGAGCGCGGCCGCGCCACCGAAGACGAGGGTCAGCACCAGCCATGCCACCAGCACCAGAAAGCCGTTGACGTGGACCGCGGGCCTGAGCTTCATGACAACCTCCGGGTATCAAAGTGATAGCACGAAGATAGCATGACGCGGGCGCGCCCGGAACCGCCGATCAGGCGGGGCGGATGTTGCGGTTGAAGCGGAACATGTTGTGCGGGTCGTACGCCGTCTTCAGCCCGGCCAGGCGGGCGTAGACCTCGGGCCGGTAGCCCGCCCTGGTCTGCGCTTCGTCCGCACTGTCGCCGGCGCCGTAGAGGAACGCCAGGCTGTGGCCGACGGTCCACGGCGCGAGCGCCGTGCGCACGAGCCCGTGCTCCTCCGGAGCCACCCGGCCCGCGCCGGGCTCGGGCATGGTGATGACCCGGACCAGAAAAGGCGCGCTCCGATCGGCCACCGGCGTCGCCGGTCCCGGCTCGGCCAGCGCGCCGCCGAGGTGGCGGATGTCGAGGACCGCCGCCACCGCGCCGTCCGGACCGGCCATGTCCAGCAGCGCCGCCGCCGTCGCTCCGGTGAACTCCCCCAACAGGGCGTTGGTCGCGGCGTAGGGGTGCGGATGGTCGGGGTCGGCGTGGATGGTGTGCGACTCGGTGTAGGGCATGTCCCGCAGGTCGTCGCGCAACCGGTCGCCGACCGCGCGCAGCGGGCCGGCCAACCGCTGCCCGGCCTCGGCGGGGCCGTCGAAGGCGATGCGGATCGAGGCGACGTAGCGCCCGCGCACGGCGGCGGGCACCTGCTCGATGTCCGGATAGCGCAGCATGGTGAACGAGGAGGTCAGCGCGTCGGGCACGGTCGCGGTCCAGTCCCGCCAGGCCGCCAGTGCCGGCGCCACCAGCTCGGTGTCGAAGACGAGCTGGCCGCCGTGCACGGTGCGCACGGGCACCAGCTCGACCTCCAGCGCGGTGACCACGCCGAAGTTGCCACCGGTCCCGAGGACGGCCCCGAAGAGGTCGTCGCCCGGACGCAGGGTGCGGACCCGCCCGTCGGCGGTGACCAGCTCGATCTCGCGCACGTGGTCGGCGGCGTAGCCGTAGCGGCGCGCGAGCAGGCCGAGCCCGCCGCCGAGGGTGTAGCCGACCACGCCGACCGACGGCGACGAGCCCGTCAGCGGCGCGAGCCCGTGCTCGGCCGCCGCGTCGATCAGCGCGCCCGCCCTGACCCCGGCCCCGATGCGGGCGGTGCGGCGGGCGGGATCGATCCGGATGGCGGTCATGCGCCGGGTGCTGATCAGTACGCCGTCCTCGGCGGGGACCGACAGTCCGTGCCCGGTCGCCTGCACGGCCACCGGGAAGCCATGGCGCGCCGCGTATTCCACCGCCGCGCGGACGTCCTCGGTGTGCCGCGCGCCGACGACGAGCGCGGGGCGATGGGTGTAGGCGGTCTGGAAGCCCGCCACTTCGGCGTCGTACTCGGGCTCGCCCGGACGCAGGACCGGGCCGGAGAAGGTGTCGGTGTGCATGTCTTCACCGTGCGCCGCCCCGGTCGAGAAGTACAACAGATGATCCTTCTCGAACCTAGAATCATCGGTTATGGAACTGCGGCAGCTGCGCTACTTCGTGACGGTCGCCGAGGAGGGCAATTTCACCCGTGCCGCCGCTCGACTGCACCTGGCGCAACCCGGCCTGAGCGCACAGATCCGGTCCTTGGAACGCGAACTCGGCCACCCGCTGCTCGACCGCGGCGGCCGCAGCGTCACGCTCACCGAGGTCGGGGCGGCCGTGCTGCCGCACGCACGGGCCGCACTGGCCGCGTCCGAGCGGATCGCGCACACCGCGGACGAATTCGCCGGGCTGCTGCGCGGCCACGTCCGCATGGGGCTGATCTCCGGCGCGGCCACCGAGGAGTTCGACGTCGCCGCCGTACTCGCCGCCTTCCACCACGACCATCCGCAGATCGCCATCAGCCTCACCGAGGACACCTCGGAGAACATGCTCGCCGCCCTGCTCCGCGGCGAACTGGACATCGCGCTGGTCGGCCTCACCGGCGCACCGCTGGATCCCGCCCTCGGCATCGACGTCGTCCTGGACACCCCGATCGTCGCCGCCGTCGCCGCCACGGACCGCGATCACGGTGAGACCATCGCGCTCGCCGCGCTGGCCGGACGCCCGCTGATCTGCCTCACCCGCGGCACCGGCCTGCGCGGCGTCTTCGAGCGATCCTGTGCCGCCGCGGGATTCACCCCGGACGTGGCGTTCGAGGCCGCCGCACCCGCGCTGCTGCTGCGGCTGGCCGCGCGCGGGCTCGGCATCGCCGTGGTGCCCGCCATCGGCCCCGCCGAGGCCGCGGCGGCGGGCGTCCGCACCCTGCGCATCACCGATCCGGAACCGCACGGCCGGCTGGCGCTGGCCTGGCGCACCGACCAGCACCCGGCCCCGGCCACCAAGGTGCTGCTCGGTCAGCTGCGCCTGGCCCTCGGCCGCGGCTGAGCGATCAGAGCAACCGGGACAGGAAGGCCTTGGTCCGTTCGTGCTTCGGCTGCGCCAGCACCTCGCGCGGGGCTCCCGCCTCGACCACCACCCCGCCGTCCATGAACACCAGCTGATCGGCGACCTCGCGGGCGAACCCCATCTCGTGGGTCACCACCACCATCGTCATGCCGCTGTCGGCGAGTTCCCGCATGACGGTGAGCACCTCGCCCACCAGCTCCGGATCGAGCGCCGAGGTCGGCTCGTCGAACAACATGAGCTTGGGGTCCATCGCCAGCGCCCGGGCGATCGCCACCCGCTGCTGCTGGCCGCCGGAGAGCTGGGCCGGATAGGCGTTGGCCTTGTCCCGCATACCGACCCGGGCCAGCAGCTCCTGGCCGCGGGCCACCGCCTCGGCCTTGGGAATCTTCTTCACCTGCACCGGCGCCTCGATGATGTTCTCCAGCGCGGTGCGGTGCGGGAACAGGTTGAAGTGCTGGAACACCATGCCGATGTCGCGGCGCTGCCGGGCCGCCTCGCGCGGATGCAGTTCGTAGAGCTTGTCGCCCTTCTGCCGGTAACCGACGAGCTCGCCGTCGACGTAGAGCCTGCCCGCGTTCACCTGCTCGAGGTGGTTGATGCAGCGCAGGAAGGTGGACTTGCCCGAGCCGGACGGCCCGATCATGCACAGCACCTCCCCGCGCCCCACCTCCAGCGAGACGCCCTTGAGCACCTGGAGGGCGCCGAAGTTCTTGCAGACCCGGTCGGCGCGGATCATCGGCGGCGCCGCGGCGGCGCCTTTCGTCGTGGACGTCATTTCGCGGCATCCAGCTTCTGTGCGTCGGCCAGTTCACGCAGTTGCTTGGCGGTCAGCTGCCGCGACGCACCGCGCGAGTAGTGCCGTTCCAGGTAGTACTGCCCGACCATGAGCACGCTGGTGATGGCCAGGTACCAGGTCGCGGTCACCAACAGCAGCGGGATCGGCTGGAAGTTCACCCCGTAGATGTCGCGGGCCCGGCCGTACAGGTCGGTGCTGAGCGGGATGGCGGTCACCAGGGAGGTGGTCTTGAGCATGCCGATCAGCTCGTTGCCGGTGGGCGGGATGATCACCCGCATCGCCTGCGGCAGCACGGTCCGGCGCATGGTCTGCGCCCAGGACATGCCGAGGGCGATGGACGCCTCCCGCTGTCCCTCGCCGACGGAGTTGATCCCCGCGCGGACGATCTCGGCCATGTAGGCGGCCTCGTTGAGGCCGAGACCGATGACCGCGAAGGCGAACGCGGCCTGCAGGCCCTGCACGTCGAGGTGGAAGAACTGCGGCCCGAACGGCACGCCGAGGTCGATCTGCCGGTACAGCGAGGGGAACAGGCCCCAGAACACCAGCTGCACGAACACCGGCGTGCCGCGGAAGATCCACAGGTACACCCACGCGGTGGAGCGCAGCACCGGATTCGGCGACAGCCGCATCACCGCGAGCACCGTGCCCAGCACGATGGCGATGGCCATGGCGAGCACGGTGAGCTCGAGGGTCACCAGCGCGCCGGAGAGGATGCGGGTGTCGAACAGGTACCGGCCGTAGGTGCCCCACTGGTAGGCCTCGTTGGTGGCCGCGCCGTAGACGAACAGGCCGAGCAGCACCAGGATGATCCCGGCCGCGATCCAGCGGCCGGGCCTGCGCAGGGGAACAGCTTTGATGGGTTCCGGTTCCCGCGACACCGCGGGGTCGTCGCTACCGGTCATCGGTCAGCTCACGGCCCCGTTGATCACCGATTCGGTGATGGCGCCGTCCTGCACGCCCCAGTTCTCGGTGATCTGCTTGTACTGGCCGTTGCGGATGAGGTGGTTGACCGCCGCCTGCAGCACCGCCGCCAGCGGCGAGCCCTTCTGCACCGCCCAGCCGTAGGGCGCGGAGTCGAAGACCGGGCCCGCGGGCTCGATCTTGCCGCCGCTCTGCTTGATGGCGTACGCGGTGACCGGCGAGTCCGCCGACATCGCGTCCACCTGGCCCTGGACGAGGGCGTTGGTCGCCGCGCTCTGCTCGTCGAAGGCCTTGATGTCGATCGGCGGCTTGCCCTGCGCCACGCACTCGGCGCTCTTGGCGGGCACCTCCTCGGTGTGCTCGACGGTGGTGGCCTGCACCGCGACCCGCTTGCCGCAGGCGTTCGCCGGGTCGATCGGCTTACCGGTCTGCTGGGCCCACTGGATGCCCGCGTTGAAGTAGGTGGTGAAGTCGACCTGCTGTTCGCGTTCCTTGGAGTCGGTGATCGAGGACATGCCGACGTCGTAGGTGCCCGCCTGGATGGCCGGGATGATCTTCTCGAACGCCGATTCCACGTATTCGGCCTGGATGCCGAGCACGGCGGTGACCGCGTCCATCAGATCCACGTCGAATCCGACGATCTTGCCGTCGGCGTCCCGGTACTCGTTGGGCTGATAGGGCACGTTCACCCCGACCACCAGCTTGCCGGACTGCTTGATCTTGTCGGGCAACCGGTCGGCGATCTCGGTGACCTTGTCCACCTGGACCTTCGACGCCGCCGGACCGGACTCCTCGGTGTTGGTCGTGCACCCCGTCAACACCAGCGCACCACCGACGACCGCGGCGAAAGCCCGCACCGCGGACCCGCCAAGCACTGATCGAACAGACACAGCACCCTCCACTTTTCGATTGGGTGAAACCCGGGTGTCACCACCCGTTCGCAATGTAAGCGACGCGGGGCGTTCGTGTTGGACAGTAATGGAAGCGAAACACGAATTCGTCATCGCCGAACCCGCGCGCGCGTCGGGCGCCGGCGGCGGATTTCCGCAATAAGTGAATGGATATTCTGCCCCTGCACTAGGCTTTCCCGCAGGCCGGAGCGACCGGCGCCGCGGAAACGCGGCCAGCACAACCACTCGGCTGAAGGGGTTTTCCAGTGGGGACGACGGTATCGCCGCGGGCGGCGTTGCGGACGGTGACCGACGCGGTGGCGGCGCTGCGCGTGCTCGGCAAACGCGGCATGATCGACATGCGGCGCCCGGGCGAGACCATCCGCACGATGCGCGACGCCGACATCTACGGCCCGTTCGTCACGGTGCTGCGGCACGCGGTGCGCACCTACGGCGACGCCCCCGCGCTCGTCGACGAACACGGCACCCTCTCGTTCACCGAACTCGACGCGCGGTCCGACGCACTGGCCTGCGGGCTGGCCGCGGCCGGACTCGGCCCGGACACGGTGCTGGCGTCGCTGTGTCGCGACCACCGCGGCTTCGTGCTCACCATGCTCGCGGCCGGGAAGCTCGGCGCGCGGCTGGTGCTGATGAACACCGGATTCGCCAAGCCGCAGCTGGCCGACGTGGCCACGCGCGAGCAGGTCGGGGCGATCCTGTTCGACAGCGAGTTCGCCGCCGTGGTCTCGGCGGTGCCCGAGACCACCGCGCGTTTCCTGACCTGGGTGGACGAGGAACACGAGGTCGACCCGGCGATCCCCGCCATCGACGCGCTCGTGGACGCACACCGGGGCGAGGCGCCCGCCGCGCCCGAGCGCCCCGGCGGGATCGTCATTCTCACCAGCGGCACCACCGGGACACCGAAAGGCGCACCGCGCGACAAGGTTTCGCCGTTGCAGTCGGCGCAGTTCCTCGACCGCATCCCGATGCCGCGCGAGGACACCATCGTCATGGCGGCACCGATCTTCCACGGCACCGGGCTGTCCCAGTTCGGGCTGGGCTGGGGCCTGGGCAACAAGGTGGTGCTGCGGCAGCGCCGCTTCGACGCGGAGGCCACCGTCGCCGCGGTGGCCGAACACCGCGCGGCCACCCTGGTGCTGGTGCCGACGATGTTGCAGCGCATCATCGATCTCGGTCCCGACGTGCTCGGGCGGTACGACACCTCGTCGCTGCGGGTGATCTTCGCCGCCGGCTCGGCGCTGTCACCGGATCTGAGCAAGCGCACCGAGGCGGCGTTCGGCGAGGTGCTCTACAACCTCTACGCCTCCACCGAGGTCGCCGTGGCCGCCGTGGCCACCCCGCGTGACATGCGGGAGGCGCCGGGCACCGTCGGCCGTCCGCCGGTGGGTTGCCGGGTCGCCCTCTACGACGAGCAGCGCAGGCGGATCACCGAACCCGGCGTGGTCGGCACGATCTTCGTCTCCAGCGGGCTGAGCTTCAGCGGGTACACCGACGGCCGGAACAAGGAGATCGTCGACGGGCTGCTCTCCAGCGGTGACGTCGGGCATTTCGACGCCGAGGGACGGTTGTTCATCGACGGCCGCGACGACGACATGATCGTCTCCGGCGGTGAGAACGTCTTCCCGCTGGAGGTGGAGAACCTGCTGGTCGAGCGGCCCGACGTGCTCGAGGCCGCCGTCGTCGGCGTGCCCGACCGCGACTTCGGCACGCGGTTGCGCGCTTTCGTCGTGCCCGCGGAGGGCGCCGCCCGTGACCCGCAGGAGATCCGCGCCTACGTCAAGGCGAACCTGGCCAGGCACAAGGTCCCGCGCGACGTCGTGTTCCTCGACGAACTGCCGCGCAACGCCACCGGCAAGCTGCTGCGCCGCGTGCTGGCCGAGACCGAGGTGGGCGAGCAGTCGACCGCCACCGAATAGGACCACCGAACCGCCCGCGAAACGCCGCGTTGTCGGCCGCGGGGGTGCCCGCGCGGCCCGGCGGGGGAACAATGGCGCCCGTGACGGGTGCACCGGAACCCTGCCCGCTGGACTGCCTGGTGGAGATCACCTGGCCGGCGGGCGCACGCCCCTGGTGGGCGGCCCGGCACACCGGCAGCCGGGCGCAGGTGGCCGCCGCGCTGGACGAGCTGGCACTGCGGGTCGCCATCGATCACTGGGCGCGGGCGCTGTCGGTGCTGGACCGTCCCCTGGTCGGATACAGCCTCACCGTGTGCGAGCCCGACGGGCACTTCCTCATCGACTACGCCGCCGCGGTGGCCGTGCACACGGTGCCCGCCGTCATCCACGCCCACGCCACGGCGCTGCGGGAACGCAGCCGCCGCTGAGCGGATGCCACGGGCGATGTCAGGAGGCGGGCACCGGCTCGGCCAGCGCCTTCTCCCGCAGCATGGTCAGCGTCTTGGCCAGGATCCGCGACACCTGCATCTGCGAGCAGCCGAGCAGGCGGCCGATCTCGGCCTGGGTCTTGTTGTCGTAGAACCGCAGGATCAGCACCTGTCGTTCGCGTTCGGGCAGAGCGGCGATGAGCGGGCGCACCGCCATCGCGTCCTCGAGCAGGCCGTAGCACGGTTCCACCGCGCCAAGGCGGTCGGCGATCGGCAGCGCACCGCCCTCCTCGGTGGTCCGCTCGCCGCCGTCGAGGGATTCGGTGGTGAAGGCATTGCGCGCCACCAGCGCCTGGGTGACCTCGGTGAGTTCCACACCGAGTTCGCTCGCCAGCTCCCGTGCGGTCGGCTGCCGCCCGAGCTGGTGGGTCAGCCGGTCGGTGGCCGGGCCGAGCAGCTGGTGCAGTTCCTTCATCCGGCGCGGCACCCGCACCGCCCACCCGTGATCACGGAAGTAGCGGCGCACCTCGCCCATGATGGTCGGCACCGCGAACCCGAGGAACGAGTCGCCGTGTTCGAGGTCGAACCGGTCCACCGCGTGCACCAGGCCCAGCCGCGCGATCTGCAGCAGGTCCTCGAACTCGACGCCGCGGTTGGTGAACCGGCGGGCGATGTTGTGTGCCAGCGGCAGGCAGCGGTGCAGGATCTCCTCCCGCACCACCGCGCGGTGCGGGTCGTCGGCGTCCAGTGCGGCCAGCTTCTCGAACCAGGGCTCGATGTTCTCGTACCCGTCACCTTCCGACGGCGACGGTTCGTTTCGTGCCTGCATCGAGTTGCTCATTCGGATACCTCGTTTCCACGCGACTTCGACTCCTGTCCAATATCCGGGCGCACCCGGGATCAAACAGCCCGGCGAGATTTGTTCCGGACGGCCGGTCGGCGCGCCGAACGGCACGCCGACGGGCGATCGGGCTGTTCGTCCGTGGGTGGTACCGTCGCTTGATCTGCCCGGCAGGCGGTCGAAGGGGCACGCACATGGTGATCGGAAGCGAGCGCGGCGGCGATGACGCGCGCTCGGAGCCGGTCCATGCCCACGACGACCCGTTCCACCATCCGGCCTTCTTCTACCGCGACTCGGAGGAGTACCTGGCGGGCACGCTGGCCTTCATCGGCGCCGGCCTCTCCCGTGGCGAGCCGGTGGCCGTTTCGGTGCCGGGCCCGAACCTCGCCTTGATCCGGGCCGCCCTCGGCGCCGACGCCGCCGACGTCCGGCTGATGGACATGACCGTGGAGGGCCGCAACCCCGGCCGGATCATCCCCGGCGTGCTGCGCGCCTTCGCCGACGAGCACCCGGAGGGCCGGGTGCGCATCATCGGCGAACCGATCTGGGCGAGCCGCTCGGCCACCGAGTACCCGGCGTGTGCCCAGCACGAGGCGCTCATCAACGCCGCGTTCACCGGCCGCGAAGTGAGCATCCTGTGCCCTTACGACGTGTCCCGGCTGGCCCCGGCCGTGGTCGAGGACGCGCACGCCACCCATCCGGTCGTGCTGGACGGCCACGGCGAGCGGGTGAGCCCCGCCTACGACCCCGACCGGATCGTGGCCACCTACAACCAGCCGCTGCCGGATCCGCCGCCCACCGCTTTCCTGCGCGAGTTCGACGCCGCCGCGCTCACCCCGGTGCGGCATCAGGCCGTCGACTACGTCCGCGCCCTCGGCATGAGCACCGCCCGGGTGACCGACCTGGAGCTGGTGGTCGGGGAGACCACCACGAACTCGGTGGTGCACGGCGGCGGTTCGGGCACGCTCGCGCTGTGGGTGCAGTCCGGTCAGCTGGTATGCCAGGTCAGCGACGGCGGCACCATCACCGATCCGCTGGCCGGGCGCCGCCCCGCTCCCCCGCTGCGTCCCGGCGGGCGGGGCCTGTTGCTGGTCAACCACCTCGCCGACCTGGTGCGGCTGCACACCGCGCCGTCCGGCACCACCCTGCGAATGTACTTCGACCTCTGAGCCGCTCAGCCCACCGGCCGCTCAGCCCACCGGCTCGGGCTCGCGCCGGGCCCGCACCCGCCCGCGCACGGCGTTGACGGCGCCGAGCAGCAGACCGAGCCCGAGCAGCACCGCCCCGCGCACCCACACCTCCGCCTCGATGCGGGTGAACAGGAACAGGCACGACGCCAGTCCCAGCCACGGCACCACCGTCGGCACCCGGAAGTGGTCGCCGGTCGCGGGTTCGCGCCGCAGGATCAACACGGCGATGTTCACCGCGCCGAACACGACCACCAGCAACAGCACCAGCGTGGCGGCGAGCGCGGCCACCTCGCCGGTCAGCGCGAGCACCAGCGACACCGCCGAGGTCGTCAGGATCGCCACCCACGGGGTGCGCCGCACCGAGAGCACCCGGCCCAGCGCCGCCGGCAGCAGCCCGTCGCGGGCCATGCCGTAGGCCAGCCGCGAGGCCATGATCCCGGTGAGCAGCGCACCGTTGGCGACGGCGACCAGCGCGATGACGGCGAACAGCCGCTCGGGCACACCGCCGGCCACCCGCACCACCTCCAGCAGCGGGCCGGTGGAGTTCGCCAGCACGTCGGTGGGCACCGCGGCCGCGGCGACCACGCCGATCGCCACGTACACCGCACCGGCGGTCAGCAGCGCGCCGAACAGGGCGCGCGGATAGGTGCGGCGCGGATCGCTGACCTCCTCGGCGAGATTGACCGAGGTCTCGAAGCCGACGAAGGAGTAGTAGGCCAGCACCGCGCCCGCCAGCGTCGCCCCGACCACGCCCTGCTCGGCGGTACCCAGCTGGGTGAGCCGGCCCGGATCGCCGTCACCGCGCACCAGCACCCAGGTGCCCAGGCCGATCACCAGCAGCAACCCGCCCAGTTCGACCGCGGTGGCGGCGACGTTGGCACCCAGCGACTCCTTGATGCCGCGCAGGTTCAGCGCGGCCAGCGCGAGCAGGAACACCACCACGACGACGACCGTCGGCAGCGTCACCAGCTCGGCCAGATAATCGGAGGCGAAGCCGCGGGCCAGCGCGCCGACCGACACCACCCCCGCGGCCAGCATGCAGAACCCGATGAAACTGCCCGCTGCGGGCCCGAACGCCAGCGTCACGTAGTGGGCCGACCCACCCGCCCGCGGAAAGCGAGTCGCCAGTTCGGCATACGAGCCCGCGGTCAGGCAGGCCAGCACCAGCGCGGTCAGCAGCGGCACCCACACCGCGCCGCCCGAGGCCGCCGCGATCTGACCGACCAGCACGTACACCCCCGCCCCCAGCACGTCACCGAGGATGAAGAAGTACAGCAGCGGCGTGCGCACCACCCGTTTCAAGGTCATCGGCATACCGGGTCGGATACCCCGGCGCACGCGGTTCAGCCCGGCCGCGGCCGGGTCAGAGCAGGGCGAGCGCCAGGCTGGCGGCGGCGATCAGGGCGATCCAGACGACCAGCACGCCGCGCGCCGAGGCGGGGCGGCCGAATTTCGGGGCGGGCGGGCGGGGTCGGCGTCGTACGGAACCGGTCATGGCGACAGTGCTCACGGTCCACCTCCTGAAGCGAGTGTGTGTGCCTGTCCCCCACCGGCTACCCGTTCCCGGCGGCCGATCGCGCGATCGCGAGATGGGCCACAGTCGGGTTTCACCGAACCGGTTGCCGCAGGGCCCGATTCGTTGCCCGCCTGCTTGTAGGGTGCACGGGGGAAATCCCGGCGCAGGGCCCGGGAACGACGGGAAGGACGACGATGTCGGAAGCCTCGGCCGAGGTGCTCCTCGACGACTTCGAGAACAAGGACAATTGGGAACTGGCCGGGCCGGGTGCGGAGCGCACCCACCTGACCACCTTCGCCGAGGGCGCGCCGTGGAAGCGGCCCGGCGTCTACGCCGACGGCGCGGCGGGCGCCGACCACCGCGCGGTGGTGCTGCTGATCCGTTCGGCCACCGAGGGTTTCGCGGTGGAGCTGGCGGCGCGCGCCGACCGCCCGATCACCGTCGCGGGCCCGATGACCGCGCTGTGCCTGTGGGTGCGCTCGCCGCACGCCTCCCTCACGGTGGGGGCGCGGCTGCGGCACGGCGGCGCCGACACCGAGGTCGACCTGGGCCGGGTGACCGCCGCGGGCGAGTGGACCCGGCTCGAATTCCGGCCCGCCGAGCCACTCGCCGACGTCGAGCTGCGCGCGGTGACCATCCGCCTGGACGAGGTGGTCAAGCGCGCGGGCGAGGTGATGATCCTGTTCGACGACCTCACCGCCGCCACCGGCGTCTGACCCGCACGCTCAGTCCAGGGCGGCCAGCTTGCGCCGCAGCAGTGCCCGTTCGCCGGCATTGCCCGCCAGCCGCAGAGCGCTCTCGTACTCCGCCCGCGCCTCGCCGGTCCGGCCCAGCTGCCCGAGCAGTTCGGCACGGGCGGCGTGCAGGTAGTGGTAACGGGCGAGCGCGGCTGTGCCGAGCAAGCCGTCCACGATGCGCAGCGCCGCCGCGGGGCCCGCGGCCATCGACACCGCGACGGCGCGGTTGAGTTCGACGATCGGCGAGGGCGACAGCCTGCCCAGCGCCTCGTAGAGCAGCACGATGCGGTCCCAGTCGGTCTCGGCCACCGAGGGCGCCAGCGCGTGCGTCTCGGCGATGGCGGCCTGCAGACCGTAGGCGCCGCGGCCGCGGCCGAGCGCGTCGGCCCGGGCCAGCGCCGCCTGACCGCGCAGGATGCGGGAGCGGTCCCAGCGGGAACGGTCCTGGTCGGCGAGCAACACCGGCTCGCCGTCCGGGCCGATCCACGCCGGGAACCGCGCCGCGGTCAGCTCCATCAAGGCGACCAGCCCGTGCACCTCGGGTTCGTCGGGCACCAGCTCCGCGAGCGCGCGCCCGAGCCGCAGCGCCTCCCGGCTCAGGTCCGGCCGCATCCACTCCTCGCCCGAGCCGGCGGCGTGCCCCTCGTTGAACACCAGATACAACACGCCGAGCACACCGGAGAGCCGGTCGCCGAACTCCGCGCGCCCGGGCACCGCGAACGGCACCTTCGCCGCGGCCAGTGTCTTCTTCGCCCGGACGATCCGCTGCTGGACCGTCGCCGTCGGCACCAGGAACGCCCGCGCGATCTCCTCGCTGGTGAGGCCGCCGACCACCCGCAGCGTCAACGCGACCTGGGCCTCCCTCGACAGCACCGGGTGGCACGAGACGAACAGCAGCCGCAGCACGTCGTCGCCGATGTCGTCGGGGTCCCACGGCAGCGGCGCACCCGCGCCGACCGCCGCCGCCTCCTCGGCGGCCAGATCCCGCGCGAACATCGCCAGCCGTTCGTCGTAGCGCTCCTGCCTGCGCCACCCGTCGATCGCCTTGCGTTTGGCGACGGTGGTCAGCCACGCGCCGGGGTTGGCGGGCACCCCGGTGCGCGGCCACTGCGCCAGCGCGTCGGCCAGCGCCTCCTGGGCCAGGTCCTCGGCCAGCGCGAAGTCGCCGACCGCACGGGTGAGGGTGGCGACGATGCGCGCGGACTCGATCCGCCACACCGCCGCGACGGAACGCCGCACCGACTCGTCGGGGCCGGTGCGGGTTCCGTCGTCGGATCCGGTCATGTCGTCGGGCCGCCGACCGCTCAGGCGGTACCGGTGCCGGTGCCGAGCTCTTCGCGCCAGGCGGATTCCTTCTGCACCCACTCGTTGTCCTGCGGGAAGTCCTCCGGCTCGGTGACCCGCCTGACCTCGATCTTGGAGCCGGGGCCGAGCGGCACCCGCTTGGCCCATTCCACCGCCTCCTCCTTGGAGGCGACGTCGAGCAGCCAGAAGCCGCCGAACAGTTCCTTGGTCTCGCCGTAGGGACCGTCGGTGACCAGCGGCGGGTCCGCGGAGAAGTCGACGACGAACCCCTCCTCGGGCTCGCGCAGTCCCTCACCGCCCAGCAGCACACCGGCCTTCATCAGGGACTCGTTGAACTTGCCCATGTCCTCGATGATCTGCTCGAACGGGATCTGCTTGGCCGCCTCGATCGCCTCGTCGGTCGCCCGCATGATCAGCATGTACTTCATCGATCCGCTCCTTGTCCGGGGGCCGCCATTCGACCCTCTCACCCTGGCGTCGAACGATAGGACCCCGGATCGACAGGCACGCCGACTTTTTTCGAGAGATTTTTTCCGACCCTCAACTGGACGGTTGCCATCGCACGCACCCGGCCGGTTCCCGAGCGGCCTGCCGCCCCGCCGTGCTCCGCAATTACCAACCGGAAATAGCGTGTCCCACCGGGGATTCTGCCGATCCACTCCCCGCGCCGGTGTTTGCCCGCGACCCGCCCGGGTAGTTGCGCGAATGTAGCTGATCAGCACATCAGGTCGAACATCTCGATCACGTACCGCGGTAACACGAGCTCCGCGCCTCACGCCGGGGTGGCGGGGACATCCACCGACAACCCGAGGAGTGATCATGACTCAGGCAACGCTCGATTCCCTGATCGGCAGCACCGTCATCGACGCCAACGGCGAGAAGATCGGCAAGGTCAAGCAGATCTACATCGACAACGAGAACGGCTCGCCCACCTGGGTGGCGGTCTCGACCGGAATGTTCAGCAGCGATTCGCTGGTACCGCTGGCCGGGGCCCAGCACCAGCGCGACAAGGAAGCGCTGCGGGTGCAGGTGAGCAAGGAGCGGGTGAAGTCCGCCCCGCACCTGGACCAGGACGGCCGGATCAGCCGGGAGGCCGAGACGGAACTGTTCTCGCACTACGGCATCGATCCACGCCGGGCGGGCTGGGACACCTACGGTCGCCAGCACATCCGCCCCGGGCCGGACGAGCCGATGACCCACGGTCGCGACGACGCCCTGATCCGCTCGGAGGAACGGCTCGAGGTCGGCACCGAACGCGAGACGGTGGGCCGCGCGCGCCTGCGCAAATATGTCGTGGAGGAGGACCAGACGATCAACGTCCCCACCCGGCACGAGGAGGTCCGCGTCGAACGGGAGCCGATCACCGATCCCGGCCGGGTCGGCCGCACCGACCTGGGTGAGGACGAGCGCGAGGTGACCCTGCACGCCGACCGGGTCACCGTGGACAAGGAAGCGGTGCCGGTCGAGCGCGTGCGCCTGGCCGTCGACGATGTCGAGGACCAGCAGACGGTGTCGGAGAACGTCCGCAAGGAGTACATCGACACCGAGGGCGTACCGACCGAGCAGCGCCGTCCGGGGCCGCGCGACCAGCGCTGAGCCCCGCCCGCACCGTGGAGCCCGGCGACCCCGGGCTCCACGCCCATCCGGCTCGCCGCGCTACCACCCTGGCCGCGCTACCACCCTTGCCGCGCTACCGCCGATGCACCCGGGCGCACACCTGCTCGGTGAACTCGGCGGTCGAGGCCTGCCCGCCCAGATCCGCGGTGGCGATCCCGGCGGCGAAGGTCGCCGCCACCGCGCGCTCGATCCGTTCGGCGGCGCGGCTCAGCACCGGCTCGCCGCGCCGGATCGCCAACCACCGCAACAACATCGCCGCCGAGCACTGCAACGCCACCGGGTTGGCGCGATTGTGCCCGGCGATGTCGGGCGCGGCCCCGTGCACGGCCTGGGCCATCGCGCGCGTCGCCGAGCAGTTCAGCGACGCCGCCGTGCCGAGCGATCCGCTCAGCTGTCCCGCCAGATCGGAGAGGATGTCGCCGAACAGGTTCTCGGTGACCACTACGTCGTAGTCGCCCGGGGCGCGCACCAGATGCGCGGCCGCGGCGTCGACGTGCTCGTCGTCGACCACCACCCCCGGATACGACTCCGCCACCTCGTAGCAGACGTCGCGGAACAGCCCCATCGTGCGCGGCAGCACGTTGGCCTTGTGCACGATGGTCACCTTCTTGCGCCGCGTCTGCGCCAGCCGGAACGCCTCGTGCGCGATGCGCTCGGTCGCCTGCCTGCTCACCACCGCGACCGCCATCGCCAGATCGATGCTCGGCTGGAACTCGCCCGAGCCCGCGACCATGTTCCGGTCGGCGTAGAAGCCTTCGCTGTTCTCCCGCACGATCACCAGATCGATGTCGGGCGCCGCGGCCCGCACGCCGGGCAGCGCGCGGGCGGGGCGGATGTTGGCGTAGAGGTCGAAGTGTTTGCGGATCGCCCCGCCCGGCGGCACCGCGCCGCGATGCTCACCGGGATAGGAGGCGTTGTCGTGCGGCCCGAGGATCCAGGCGTCCACCGCGGCCAACCCGTCGAGGGTCTGCTGCGGCAGCGGTGTGCCGTATTCCTCGATCGCGCGGTGGCCGATCAGCAGCGGCACCCACGCCACCGCCGCGCCGCCCGCCGCCGCCAGCGCCTCGTCGACCACCGCCCGGGTCGCGCGCACCACCTCCGGTCCGATACCGTCACCGTCGATCAGCCCGAGCCGGACCGCCTTCGCATCGCTCACCGAGCCATCTTCGCGCCCGGCCCCGCCGTGCTCGCTCCGACCCGCCCGGTGCCGACGACGACCTGCCCGAACGAGGTGATTTCGCCGCCGCGAGCGGGTACTCGCCCGAGAAGTGGCGACGCCCGACCCTCCGGTCCCGGAGGACGAGCCGGGAAGATAGGCACCACGCCGGGCGTTACAGCAGGCGAAACACGACACGAGAGGACGTCATGGCCACCCAGACGCTGACCCAGCAGAATTTCGATGAGGTAGTCACCGGGAACGACGTGGTACTCGTCGATTTCTGGGCCGAATGGTGCGGTCCGTGCCGCAGCTTCGCGCCCACCTACGAGGCCTCCTCCGACAAGCACCCCGATGTCGTGCACGGCAAGGTCGACACCGAGGCCGAGCAGGCGCTGGCGGCGGCCGCCAACATCCGCTCGATTCCGACCATCATGGCCTTCCGCGAAGGCGTGCTGGTGTTCGCGCAGCCCGGCGCCCTGCCGCCCGCCGCGCTCGAGGATCTGGTCACCCAGGTCAAGGCGCTCGACATGGATGAGGTGCGCAAGCAGCTCGCCGAGCAGCAGCAGGGCGCGGCCGAGTAGTCCACCCGGGCACGCCCGGACGAGACGGCAGTGCCCCGGAGAGAACGAAACGGGTCGTCCACCGCGCGGTGGACGACCCGTTCGTCGTGTGCGGCCGAGGTCAGGAGCCGAGTCGGTTGATCCCGGAAATCATTGCGCGCGCGGAGGATTCGGCGCTGTCGTCGGCGAGCGCGGCGCCCCAGCCACGCTTGCCGTTGACCTCGCACTGCACGAAGGTCGCGGTGCCCTCGCTGGTGCGGCGCTGGTGGAACTGCAGGATCTCGACCGGGAAGCCCTCCTCGTAGAGGGCCGAGGTGAGCGCGGCGACGGGGCTGCCGATGGTGGCGACGGTGCGCAACCGGTCGGCGAACTCGAGCGTCGCGGTGTACGCGGCGGCGCGGCCGCCGACGGCGACCCAGTCGCTGAGCCGGACGGGTCCGGAATCCTGGCAGTAGCGGTCGTAGAACTCCGCCGGGCTCATCCCGGCGCTCTCGGCGCGCAGGGTTCTGGGGGCGGCGGAGACGAAGGCATGCGGATCAAGGGCGAGAAAAGTCATTGAAGTAGGTCTTCCCGAAGAAGTCGGCGGAGGGGACCAGCATCAACAAAAGAGAAAACAGCCCGCAGCGAGGGGGCCGGTCCGAATCAGACCCCGCTACGGCGGGTTACTACGACGAGGGGTAGTGCCTGCGCCGGCTCGAAGGCGGTAGCCTGCGTAACCACGGTCAGCCCGGCAAGGGCCCGCGCGAGCGCCGCGTCGCGGTCTGCGGCACGGTGCACTGCACGGAGGCTGTGGGCGGGATTCGGCACGCGTCCGAGGATAGGCACCCACACGCCCGATGGCAACCTCATTTCGCGCCCGATTCGCCTACCGGTGAGTATCATCACCGCAGCTCAGCTGCGCAGTCCCGGCCTGAGCGGGGCGACCGCCGTGGTCAAGCTCGACTCCCGCCTCCTCGCGCCGATCCGCCCGGGCGCACAATCGGCGTGTCGCCGTGGTGTGTGTCTCCCCGGGCGGCACGGGTGCACGGTGAGAGGAGAAGTGATGCGTTTCGACGAGTACCGCGCCCACGACGCGGTGGGCCTGGCCGAATTGGTCGCGCGCGGGGAGGTGCGCGCCGCGGACCTGCTCGAGGTGGCGCTGGCCCGCTGCGCGGAGGTGGACCCGGTACTGAACGTGCTCACCCGGCTGATGGAGGGCGAGGCCCGCGAGCGCGTGGGCGGCGCCCTCGACGGCCCACTCGCCGGTGTGCCGTTTCTCGTCAAGGATCTGATGCAGGACTACGCCGGGCTGCCCACCTCCGGCGGCACCGGTCCGTTGCGGACCGTGCCCGCGCTCGAGCACAGCATCGTGGTGCGGCGGTGGCTGGCCGCCGGGCTGGTGATCTTCGGCAAGACCACCACCCCGGAGTACGGTTGCAAGGCGGTCACCGAGTCGCGCACCTTCGGAATCACCCGCAACCCTTGGGATCTCACGCGTACACCGGGTGGCTCCTCCGGCGGTTCGGCCGCGGCGGTCGCCGCGGGCGTGGTGCCGGTCGCGGGCGCCAACGACGGCGGCGGTTCGATCCGGATCCCCGCCGCGTGCACCGGGCTGTTCGGGCTCAAACCCGGCCGCGGCCTGGTCCCCAACGGTCCACTCGCCGGTGACGCCATCCTCGGCGCGGGCGTGCAGGGCGTGATCTCGCGCAGCGTGCGCGACACCGCGGTGATGCTCGACATCCTCTCCCCGCCCGACCCGGGCGCGCCCTACACCGTCGCCCGGCCCGAGACGTCCTACCGCGCGGCGCTGGACACCCCGCCGCCCGCGCTGCGCATCGGCTTCACGCACCGCTCGCCCTTGGACACCCCGGTGCATCCGGAGGCGGTCCGCGCGGTCACCGAGACCGCCCGCCTGCTCGAATCCCTCGGCCACACCGTGGAATCCGCGGAACCGGCGATCGACGGCGTGCGGCTGGCCCGCGATTTCATGACCGTCTGGACCACCCACCTGGCCGCCTCGGTCGCCGACACCTGCGAGCGCACCGGCGCCAAGCCCACCGACTTCGACGTCGACACCCAGACGATGGCGGCGGTCGGGCGGACCGTCCCCGCGCCCGCGCTGGTGACCGCGGGCGACCGCTGGAACGAGTACACCCGCGCGCTGGCCGATTTCCACGGCCGCTACGACCTGCTGCTCACCCCCACCCTGGCCGAGCCGCCGCAACCCATCGGCACCAACCGCCTGCCCGCGGCACTCGAAACCATCCTGCCGCCGATCCTGCGCGCGGGCGCGGGGCACCTGATCTCCCGCAGCAGCATGTACCGGGGCATGGTGACCAGCCATCTGGCCGCGACGCCGTTCACCCAGCTGGCCAACGTCACCGGCCGCCCGGCGATGAGCGTGCCCCTGCACACCACCGCGGACGGGTTGCCGCTCGGCGTCCATTTCACCGGGCCGAGCGGCAGCGAAGCGCTGCTGCTGCGGCTGGCGGCGCAGCTCGAGACGGCCGCGCCCTGGTTCGACCGCCATCCGCCCGCCGATCCTGCCCGATAGCCGGACCGGCGGGGTGGCTCGTCAGTGCGCGGCGGCGTCCCAGCTGCGCCCGGTGCCCACCGACACGTCCAGCGGCACCGACAGCGCGATGGCCGCCGACATCTTCTCCCGCGCCAGCTGCTCGAGCGCGTCCCGCTCGCCCTCGGCCACCTCGAAGACGAGTTCGTCGTGGATCTGCAGCAGCATCCGCGAGCGCAGCCCGGCCTCCCGGATGCCGCGGTGCACGTCGATCATCGCCACCTTGATGATGTCGGCCGCGGTGCCCTGGATCGGCGCGTTGAGCGCCATCCGCTCGGCGGCCTCGCGGCGCTGCCGGTTGCTCGAGTCCAGGTCGGGCAGGTAGCGGCGGCGACCGAACAAGGTCTCGGTGTAGCCGACCTTGCGAGCCTGCTCGACCACCTCGTACAGGTAGTCGCGGATGCGGCCGAAGCGGGAGAAGTAGATGTCCATCTGCTCCTTGGCCTCGGCGGTGCTGATCTTGAGCTGGGCGGACAGCCCGTAGGAACTCAGCCCGTAGGCCAGCCCGTAGGACATGGCCTTGATCCGGCGGCGCAGCTCCGGGCTCACCTCCGCGATCGGGATGTCGAAGGCCTTGGACGCGACGAAACTGTGCAGGTCCTCCCCCGAGTTGAAGGCCTCGATCAGGCCCTCGTCGCCGGACAGGTGCGCCATGATGCGCATCTCGATCTGGCTGTAGTCGGCGGTCATCAGCTCCGCGTAGCCCGGGCCCACCACGAAGGTGTCGCGGATCATCCGGCCGGTGTCGGTGCGGATGGGGATGTTCTGCAGGTTCGGCTCGGTGGAGGACAACCGGCCGGTCGCGGCGATGGTCTGGTTGAAGGTGGTGTGGATGCGTCCGTCGTCGGCCACCGACTTGAGCAGGCCGTCGACGGTCACCTTCAGCCGGGTGGCGTCGCGGTGGGCGAGCAGATGTTCCAGGAAGGGGTGCTGGGTCTTCTCGAACAGCGATTCCAGCGCGTCGGCGTCGGTGGTGTAGCCGGTCTTGGTGCGCTTGGTCTTGGGCATGTCGAGCTCGTCGAACAGCACCACCTGCAGCTGCTTGGGCGAGCCGAGGTTGATCTGCTTGCCGATCACCCCGTAGGCGGCCTCGGCGGCCTGGGCGACCTTGTCGGCGAATTGTCGTTGCAGCGCCTCGAGCTGCTCGCAGTCCACCGCGATGCCCGCCTCCTCCAGCGTGGCGAGCACGCCGAGCAGCGGCAGTTCCATGTCGGTGAGCAGCGCGGTGGACTCGATCTGCTCGAGTTCGGCGTCCAGCGCGGCGGCCAGGTCGAGCACGGCGCGGGCGCGCAGCATCTCCGCGCGCGCGGTCTCGGCGTCGACGGCGTCCTCGTCGTCGAGCAGCGAGAGCTGGGCGTTGTCGTCGGTCTCGGCGCGCAACTCGCGGTGCAGATAGCGCAGCGAGAGGTCGTCGAGGTTGAAGCTGCGCTGCCCGGGGCGCACCAGATAGGCCGCCAGGGCGGTGTCGCTGGTGAGCCCGCCCAGCGTCCAGCCGCGCCCGCGCAACGCGTGCATGGCCGACTTGGCCTCGTGCAGCGCCTTGGGCACCGCCGGGTCGGCCAGCCAGGCGGCCAGCGCCGCCTCGTCCTCGGGGGTGAGCACGGTGACGTCGATGTAGCCGCTCTCGCCGTCGGCGGCGGCGATGGCCAGCGCCTGCACGTCACCGCGCGCGGGCGCGCCGCTACCGACCACCGAGACACCGTGGCGCACACCGGCTTTCGCGTGTTCGGCGAGCCAGTCGGCGACCGCGCCGACGGCCAGCGCGCCGCCGCTGATCTCGAACCCGGACTCGGCCTCCTGCTGCGGCGGCGCCAGCGTCTCGAACAGGCGGTCGCGCAGCACCCGGAACTCGAGGTCGTCGAAGAGACGGTGGATCTTCTCGCGGTCCCACGGCCCCTGCGCCAGCTGATCCGGCGTGTAGGGCAGCGGCACGTCCTTGACCATCTCGGTGAGCTGCCGGTTGAGCACCACGCTGCTCAGATTGGCGCGCAGCGCGTCGCCGACCTTGCCCTTGACGGTGTCCACCTTGTCCACCAGCGTGGCCAGGTCGCCGTACTCGCGGATCCACTTCGCCGCGGTCTTCTCCCCCACGCCGGGAATGCCGGGCAGGTTGTCGCTGGGGTCGCCGCGCAGCGCCGCGTAGTCCGGGTACTGGTTGGGGGTGAGACCGTATTTGGTCATCACCTCCTCGGGAGTGAACCGCGTGAGGTCCGAGACGCCCTTGCGCGGGTAGAGCACGGTGACGTCGTCGTCGACCAACTGGATCGAGTCGCGGTCGCCGGTGACGATGAGGATGCGGAAACCCTCGGCCTTGGCCTGGGTGGTGAGCGTGGCGATCACGTCGTCGGCCTCGAAACCGTCGATCGCCATGACCGGGATGCCGAGCGCGCCGAGCACGTCCTTGGTGAGCTCGACCTGCCCGCGGAACTCGTCCGGCGTCTGGCTGCGGTTGGCCTTGTACTCGGGGTAGGCCTCGGTGCGGAAGGTCTTGCGGGAGACGTCGAAGGCCGCGGCGATGTGCGTGGGCTTCTCGTCGCGCAGGAGGTTGATGAGCATGGCGGTGAAGCCGTAGACGGCGTTGGTGGTCTGCCCGGTGACCGTCTTGAAGTTCTCCGCCGGTAGGGCGAAGAACGCGCGGTAGGCGAGCGAGTGCCCGTCCAGCAACAGCAGGGTCGGCCGCCCGCCCTCGGCGCCGGGAGCGGGAGTGGAACGCGAGGCAGTCGTCGGTGAGCTCACCACCCAGAGTCTAGGGACCGGCACCGACAGGCCGATACGCCGACACCACCCCGATCTCCGGTCCGCCGCGCGCCCGGCGATGCGACATCCCCACCGCACCGCCGGGCCCGCGACGCCCGCCGCGCCGCTAGCCGACCCCGAGATAGGCCGATTTCACCGCCGGATCGGTGAGCAGGTCCGCACCGCTGCCGGTCTTGGTGACCGCCCCGGTCTCCAGGATGTAGGCGCGGTCGCTGCGGGCCAGCGCCTGCTGGGCGTTCTGCTCCACCAACAACACCGTGGTGCCCTGCTGGTTGATCTCGCTGATGATCCGGAAGATCTGCTGGATCACCATCGGCGCCAGACCCATCGACGGCTCGTCGAGCAGCAGCAGCCGCGGCCGGGCCATCAGGGCGCGCCCGATCGCCAGCATCTGCTGCTCGCCGCCGGACAGCGTGCCGCCGACCTGTTTGCGCCGCTCGCGCAGGCGCGGGAACAGTTCGAACACCCACTCGAGGGTCCGGGTGTACTCCGCCTTCTGCTTGAACACCCGCCCGTAGCAACCCATGTCGAGGTTCTCCTGCACCGTCATGCCGGGGAACACGCCCCGGCCCTCGGGTGCTTGGATGAGCCCGCCGACCACCCGGTCGTGCGCCTTCACCGTGGTGATGTCGCGGCCCTCGAACCGGATGCGGCCGCGGGTCAGCGGTAGCAGCCCCGACAGGGCGCGCATGGTGGTGGTCTTGCCCGCCCCGTTGGCGCCGAGCAGGGTCACCAGCTCGCCCTCGGCCACCCGCAGCGAGACCCCGTGCAGCGCCTGGATGCGGCCGTAGTTCACCACCATGTCCTCGACCTCGAGCAGTGCCGGGGCGTCGGAGGTGCGCGTCGAAAGATCCGGTGCCGCACCGGTTCCGGGCCGGTGCGCGTCCGCCGGGTCCGTCGTCGCCGGGTCGATTTCCGGACGGGCCGGCTCGCCCACCCGCACGGCGGGTCCCGCGCCGGGCTTCGGAATCGGCAGCTTCTGCGTCGGATACTCCCCGCCGGCCTGCCCGGCCTCCCGCTCGGCCCCGGTCTGCCCGCCCTCCGGCTCGGCCCGCCCTGCCCGGCCGCCCGCCCGGCCCGGCCTGCCCCGCGTCCGGCTCGGCCCCGGCCCGCTCGCCGCCCGACTCGACTCCATCCCGCCCGGCGTCCCCCGCCTGCTCCGCGCCGACCTGGTCGTCGGGCACGCCCAGGTAGGCCGCGATCACCGCCGGGTCGTCGCGGATCTCGGCGGGCAGCCCGTCGGCGATCTTGCGGCCGAACTCGAGCACCACGATCCGGTCGGTCACGCCCATCACCAGGCGCATGTCGTGCTCGATGAGCAGTACGGTGAAGCCGTCGTCGCGGATCTTGCGGATCAGGTCCATCAGCGCCGACTTCTCGCTGGGATTGAACCCCGCGGCGGGCTCGTCCAGGCACAGCAACTTCGGCTCGGTGGCCAGCGCGCGGGCGATCTCCAACCGGCGCTGGTCACCGTAGGAGAGGTTGCGCGCCTTCTCCACCGCTCGCGGCGCGATACCCACGAACTCCAGCAGCGCCATGCCGCGCTCGATGGCGTCGCGTTCCTCCCGGCGATGCCGGGGCGTGCGGAACACCGCGCCCGGCACCGAGGTCTTGTGCCGGGCGTCGGTGCCCACCACCACGTTCTCCAGGGCCGTCATCTCCCCGAACAACCGCACGTTCTGGAAGGTGCGCGCTATGCCGAGGCGGGTGATGGCGTTGCGCTTGGTCTTGGTCAGCGGCTTGCCGTCGAAATGCACCAGCCCGGCGGCGGGTCGGTACACGCCGGTGATCGCGTTGAAGCAGGTGGTCTTGCCCGCGCCGTTGGGGCCGATCAGGCCGAGGATCTCGCCGCGGCGGATCTCGAAGCTGACGTCGTCGAGCGCGGTGAGGCCGCCGAACTTCACGGTGAGCCCGTCGGTGCGCAGCAGCGGCTCGCCGACCGCGGTCTCGATCGTCCGGTGCGGTGCGACGACCTCGGCCACCGCGTCCGCGTCGGCGAGTTCGGGTGCCACCGCGGTCACGTCGACCTCACCGGCGCTCTCGGCTTCCGGCGGCGCGGCGTACCCGGCGGCGATGTCCTCGTTGTCGAACAGCGCGTCACCCGCGCCCGGCCCGGTCACTTGCCCGCTCCGATCGGCTCGCCGACGGTGGGTTTGCGCACCGCCTGATACACCTGCCTGCCGTAGCTGAGCAGCTTCTGCCGCACCGGGAACAGGCCCTGCGGCCGCAGAATCATCATCACCACCAACGCGATACCGAAATACAGATACTTGAGGTCGCCCAGCGATTGCGCGCCGCCCGGGCGGAACAGCAGCACACTGCCCAGCAGCAACGCCGCCATCACGCCGGTGAAGACCATCCCGGCGATCACCCCCCGCCGCACCCAGGCGCCGAGATCACGGCCCTTGTAGCGCCACAGCACGAGCAGCCCGACGAACAGCACCACGTCCACGATCAGCAGCACATAGCCGGTCGACTCGCTGTCCACCAGGTTCACCGAGGTCAGCCGCTTGGGCAGGTAGGCGATGATGAACGCGCCGAAGATGACGCCGAGCTTGTTGCCCTGGCCGCCGATCACCACCGCGCACAGGAACAGCATCGAATTGATGATGTTGAATCCGGTCGGATTGATGAACTGCACCTGGCCGGCGTACATCGCGCCGGACAGTCCGCCCACGGCCGCACCGATGAGGAAGGCCCACAGCTTGAACTTGAAGGTCGGCACGCCCATGATCTCGGCGGCGTCCTCGTCCTCGCGGATCGCCACCCAGGCCCGGCCCACCCGGCTGCGCTCGAGGTTGCCCACGATCAGCAGCACCACGATCACCAGCGCGAGCCCGAGCCAGTACCAGTAGGTGCCGTAACTCGCGCGGTCGAGCAGGTTGGCGCTGGCCGGGTCGCCGGTGTTGCCCGCGGAGAACACCCCGTTGGGTTTGCTCTCGGATTCGCCGACGTGCGGGTAGGCCACCTCGGACAGGCCGAGGCTGCCGTTGGTCAGTTCGTGCAGGTTGTCGGCGAGCAGGCGGACGATCTCACCGAAGCCGAGGGTCACGATGGCCAGGTAGTCACCGCGCAGCCGCAGCGTCGGCGAGCCCAGGATCAGCCCGGACAGCGCCGTCACGGCCACCGCGATGGGCAGGCAGGCCAGCCACGCCCACTGCGGGTCGAGCCAGCCGCCGTCGGTCTGGTTCCACGGGCTGTTCGGGCTGGTGAGCAGGCCGACGGTGTACGCGCCGATGGCGTAGAAGCCGACATAGCCCAGGTCCAGCAGACCCGCTTGGCCGACAACCACATTCAGGCCGATGGCGATGAGCGCGAACATCGCGAACTCGGCCATCACCAGTCCGAAGTTGTAGGCCGGGGTGTCCAGGACGGGCGGCGGGAACAGCGGCAGCAGCGCCAACGCGATGATCGCGGGCACACCGACCGCCCACTGCGCGGGCCGCGACAGGCCGTCCCACCAGGTGCGCAGCGCGTCGCCGAGACCGGCCCGCGCCGGAGTCGTGGTCGTGCTCATGCCCGTGCCTTCCCGAGACTCTCGCCGAGGATGCCCGTCGGCCGCACCATCAGCACCGCTACCAGCACCACGAACGCGACCACGTCGCGCCATTCGATGCCGAGCAGGATCTGGCCGTACTGCTCGACGATGCCGAGCAGCAGGCCGCCGAGCAGCGCGCCGCGCAGGTTGCCGATGCCGCCGAGCACCGCGGCGGCGAAGGCCTTGATGCCGAGGATGAATCCGCCCGAGTAGATGATCGCGGGCGGGATCTTGATCGCGTACAGGGTGGCCGCCGCACCGGCGAGCAGGCCGCCGATGAGGAAGGTCAGCATGATCACCCGCTCGCGCGAGACACCCATCAGCGTCGCGGTGTCCGGGTCCTGCGCCACCGCGCGGATGCCGCGGCCGAATTTCGTTCGGTTGATGAGCATCTCGGTCGCCAGCGCGAGCACCACCGCGGCCACCACGATCAGGATCGCGATGTTGGTGACGTCGGCGCCGCCGAAGCTGAACTGCACGGTCGGCTCCACCAGCTGGATCGGCTGCTGGGCGTTGGTGCCGCCGAGGTCGGGATCGATCTTGGGCAGGATGAAGTGCACGAACTCCTGGAGCACGAACGACATGCCGATCGCGGTGATCAGGAACGCCAGCGGTTTGGCCCCGCGGCGGCGCAACGGCCGATACGCCACCCGTTCCAGGCCGACGGCGGCGCCGCCGGAGACCACCATGCCGACCACCATCGCCAAGCCCAGATAGACGACGGTCAGCACCACACCCTGGTCGTAGACGTCGGGCCCGGCCGAGAAGCCGAATATCATCAGGCCGACCAGCTGCCCGAACATGCCCAGCATGAATATTTCCGAATGGGCGAAATTGATCAGTCGCAGCACGCCGTAGACCAGCGTGTAGCCCACCGCGACCAACGCGTAGATGGAACCGTAGGTGACCCCGTCGACGGTCAGGCGCCAGAATTGATCGAAGACGTCCTGGTAATTGAAGTCGATCGAGCTCGCGACAAGGGAGACCATGTCGCTCGATGTCGATGATGTCATTGGAATAGCGCCCTCACCCGTATCCCTCAGGAAACAGCACGCACGGAGGCGGTGCACCTCCGTGCGTGCTGCACTGTCTCGCGCCTACTCGACCTCGTAGATCCAGATCTGCGCGTTGGCGAGTTCGCCGTCGGGGCTCCACTTGTATTGCCGGGCCAGGCCGGGGCCGTCGTAGGAGCGGACGAATTCCAGCAGGTCGGGCCGGGTGACCTTACCGCTGTCGATGCCCTTGGCCAGGATCGTGGCCAGGTCGTAGGCCTCCACCGAGTAGACGCCGGGCGCCTGGCCGTTGAGCGCCTCGTAGTCCTTGGCGAACTGCTCCGGCGCCGGACCGCACGGGCAGGTCAGCGTGGCGCCCTTGGCGGCGCTGCCCGCCTGCGCGATGAACTGCGGGTCGTTGACACCGTCGGGACCGACGAACACCGCGTCCACGCCACCGGACTTCAGCTGCTGGGCCAGCGGTGCGCCCTCGGCGTAGTAGCCGGCGAAGAACACCGCGTCCGGCTTGGCCGCCGCGATCTTGGTGACGGTGGCCGAGAAGTCCTTGTCGCCCTTCTTGATGCTGGCCGCGCAGCCCGGATCGGCGGCCGCGCCCAGCCCGGCGGTGACGCTGTTGGCCAGGCCGACACCGTAATCGGTGTTGTCCTGCACCACGCAGACCTTCTTGTAGTTGGCGGTGTTCACCAGGTACTTGGCGACCGAGGGGCCCTGCACGTCGTCGTTGGCCAGGCCGCGGAAGAAGCTGGTCCAGCCGTTCTGGGTGAGGGTGGCGTTGGTGGCCGAGGAGGTCAGCGCGGCCAGGCCGGCGTCGCTGAGGATCTGGCCGGTGGCCTTGGTCTCGCCGGAGAAGGCGGGGCCGACCAGGCCGATGATCGAGCGATCGTTGACGATCTGCGGGATCACCTGGGTGGCCTTCTGCGGGTCGCCCTCGGTGTCGAACTGCTTCAGCTCGATCCGGCAGCCGGGGTTGGCCTGGTTGTGCTTGTCGAGGGCGAGTTTCACGCCGTTGACGATGTTGATGCCCAGCGCCGCGTCGGGGCCGGTCAGCGCACCCGCCATCGCGATCGCCGTCCCGGGCGGGCAGGTGGCCGAGCCGGTGCCCGCCGGGTCGGCGGCCTGGGCCGGGTCGGTCTTGGGCACTTCCCGGCCCTCGAGGTCCACCTGTGTCACGGGCTGGATGGACAGGCCGCCGGTTCCGGTGCCGGTGGTATCGGAACCGCTGTCGGTGGATTTGTCACTGCATCCGGTCAGTGCGAGTGCGGCGGCGGCACCGATGGCCAACACACCTCGCGTCGTACGACCGCGCCAAGTCGAACTAAGCACGTCTCACCTCTACGTCCTGTGCTCCCCCGGCTGCCCGAGGGGGCCGACCACGTCAGCCCGGTCAGAAACATAGCGTCGCGACGTTCGATCCGCATGACATTGAGAGCACCGAAATGACGCCGTGTCGAATTGTTTACGGCCATCATGTTTCGAGCGAGTAAATTCTCGCCCCGGCGCACGCGCGCCCTCACTTGGGCGCGAGGTTCTCCAGCACGACCTCGGCGACGGCCTTCATGGTGGTACGGCGATCCATCGCGGTGCGCTGGATCCACTTGAACGCCTGCGGCTCGGACAGCCCCTGGGTCTGCATCAGCACGCCCTTGGCGCGCTCGACCAGCTTGCGGGTCTCCAGCCGATCGGCCAGGTTCGCGACCTCGCTCTCCAGCGCGGTGATCTCGTGGAAGCGGCTGGCCGCCAATTCGATCGCGGGCACCAGATCGGATTTCGTGAAGGGCTTGACCAGATACGCCATCGCACCCGCGTCCCTGGCTCGCTCGACCAGGTCGCGCTGGCTGAACGCGGTCAGGATCACCACGGGCGCAACACGTTTCGAGGCGATCTCGGCAGCGGCGTCGATACCGTCGCGGCGCGGCATCTTCACGTCCATGATCACCAGATCGGGCCGGTGCTCGACCGCCAGATCCACCGCCTGCTGGCCGTCGCCCGCCTCACCGACGACCTGATACCCCTCCTCGGTCAGCATCTCCACCAGATCCATCCGGATGAGCGCCTCGTCTTCGGCGACGACGACCCGCTTCGCCCCGGCATTCGTCGTGCCGGCGCCCCCAGCTGTAGTGCTCATAGGTAGACCCCTCTGGTTCCGATGCCCTGTCCCCGGCGCACCGCGCGGCGACGCGACACCGACGAACCGGTCTCGCCTGCCCGACACGGCCGCCGAGTGATGTAAAGAGTACCGTTCGGCCGCCCGAACAACGCATATACCCTGGGCAAAGGCCGGTCGCCCCGCGGCGCCGCCCGCCCGTTTCGGTGATCGGCCCGTGCACCGGCTATAGTTCACACCCGGTGCGCCGAGTTGGCGGAACTGGCAGACGCGACGGTCTCAAAAACCGTTGTCCGAAAGGACGTGTGGGTTCGAGTCCCACACTCGGCACCATCTCTCCCGTTCGGGTCGAACCATTCCACCGCCTCCACCGTGTCACCTCCGAGACGTCGAGCTCGGGAGGTTCCCCATGCGCGTGGACCGCACCACGGTGGATCTGGCCGCGTATCCGGACCTGGTGGTGATCCTGCTCGGCATGCGGGTGCGCCGCCCGCGGGGGCTGCTGCGGTTGCTCGGGGTGGGGCCGAGGCTGTACCGCTCGCACCGGGACCGGCCCGACGGGCTGCTGCTGCACGAGGACGTCGTCTGGGGCCTCGTCCCGCCGCATTGGGGCGCGCGGCAGTACTGGCGCGATCTGGAGAGCCTGGAGCGGTGGACCAGGAGCGCGCCGCACCGGCAGTGGTGGCAGGAATTCCTGCGCGATTCCGGCGGCACCGGATTCTGGCACGAGGCGTATTTCCGGCGCGGCGGTATCGACGCGATGTACGACGACATGCGTCCGGCCGCGGGGCTGGCCCGATTCGCCCCGGTGATTCCGGCGCGCGGGCCGATGTTCTCCACCCGCGGGCGGGTCCTCGGGGAGGTCGCGCCGCCGCCCGTCGTCCCCGAATCCCGCTATTACCCGGGCGAATCCGAGTGAGCGACGCCACAATCATCGACGGGGACCTCGGGGGATCGAACCCGATACGCACGGGGTAAGTTGCCGGTGGAACGAGCGCGGAATCATGACCATCGCGCATTCTCCGGTCGAATATCCGGGCGCGCAGTGTGTACGGCACGCAAAGTCCAGATGAATATGTCGATGCGGACCTGTGATAAGGACTTTCTCGTCTTCTACGGGTCCGAAGTCGGCTTTACCGTATGCCCATGCACGTCCTGTTCGTCTGCAACGGCAATGTCTGCCGGTCGGCGATCGCCGAACGGCTCACCCGAGCCATCGCGGTCGAACACCGGCTGCCCGGCCTGACCGCCGAGAGCGCAGGCACCCGCGCGCTGGTCGGCTTCCCCATCGAACCGCTGGCCGCGCAGACCCTGCTCGGCCTGGGCGGCGACCCCGAGGGATTCCGCGCCCGCAAGCTGAAGCCGGAGTACATCGACCGCGCCGATCTGGTGCTGACCATGACCGAGCAGATCCGCGATCAGGTGGCCGAGATGGCCTTCGGCGCCGGTTCCCGCACCTTCACCCTGCTCGAGGCGCACCGCATCGCCAAGGTCACCGGCGCGCGCTCGATCGCCGATCTGCACGCCGCCCGCAACGATCTGTCGCTGGTGGGACGGGAGAACATCGCCGACCCGGTCGGCCTGTCCGAGGCCGCCTTCTGCGAGGTCGGCGACCGGATCGCCGAGGCGCTGGTGCCGCTGCTGCTGGCCCTGGCGCCGCACGAACACCGCCTGCGCGCCGCGGAGCACCGGCGTCCCGGGCTGGTCCTCGCCCCGCGGATCCCCGCCGCACCCCCGTCCACCTTCCTCGCCGCCCAGCGGACCCGCTGAGCGGGACCGAAAATCTCACCCCCGGCCTATGTCGCTGTCGCGCACCCAGGGATTACACTGCCCGCGAACACCTTCCGCCGTTGACGGTTCGACACGGGACAGGAATCAGACATGCCGAAACGCATTTCGGATGTTTCGCTCCATGTGTATGCGACTCCCGAAATCCTCGATCAGGTCGTCGACACCGTCCGGGCGGTGGTGGACGACCACCTCCAGGAGCGCGATGTCTTCGCCTGGCGCTTCACCCTGCCGGTCGACACCGACGACCCGGCCCACCGGCTGCTGGAGACCCAGTGGCTGCTCGACCATCCCGGTGAGCAGCCCGACGGGCGCGGCACCTACGAGATCGCGCTGAGCCTGGTCGGCGCGCCCACCGACCTCACGGCGGCGGGGCTGGCGGCGCTGGAGGACCGGCTGATGCTCGAAACCTCCTGCGGCTGTTTCGATCTCGACGTGCCGCGCACCATCACCACGCAGCGGCGGGACAGCTACGACTACGAATTCGAGCGCGAGATCCTCTGACCGGCGGGCACCGCCGCCGCGTTCACCGGCGCGACGGGAAGTGCCGGATGAGTCCCTCCTGCACGGTCGTGGCCAGCAGGTCCCCCGTGCGGGAGTAGAACCGGCCGGTCGCCAGGCCCCGCGAGCCCGCCGCCACCGGCGATTCGGTGGCGTACAGTGCCCAGTCGTCGAAGCGGAACGGGCGGTGGAACCAGATCGAGTGGTTCACCGTCGCCGCCACGATCCGGTCCAGCCCCCACGACAGACCGTGCGTGGTGAGGATCGAGTCGAGCACGGTGGTGTCGGAGGAGTAGCCGAGCGTGGCCACGTGCACCAGCGGATCGTCGGGCAGCGCGCCGTCGGCGCGCATCCACACCCGGTTGTGGTTGAGCCGCTCGCCGGTGCCCTTGAGAATCCAGGCCGGATCGTTCGTATAGCGCATGTCGATCGGCCGCGGCGCCTTGACGAACATCTCGAGCTTGTCCTCGAGACCCTGGAAGCTCTCCTCCACCCGGGGCAGCGTCTCCGGGTCGGGCACCTCGGGTAAGGCGTGCGCGTGCTCGAGGCCCTTGCCCCAGTCCTGGAAGGCGGCCAGCATGACGAACAGTTCCTGGTCGTCCTGCACGGCGGTGACGGTGCGGTTGGCGAAGGCGCGCCCGTCGCGGTGGCGCACCACTCGGTACTCGATCGGCTTCTTCGGATCACCGCCGCGCACGAAATGCGCGTTCACCGCGTGCACCGGCCGGTCGCCGACGGTGCGGCCCGCGGCCATGATCGCCTGCGCGACGAGCTGGCCGCCGAAGGTCCGGCTCCACACCTTCTCCGGGTGGTGGCCGATGAAGACGTCGGGCTCCACCTCGTCGAGTTCGAGCAGCCCGAGCAGCACATCCAGGTCGGAGCGCTCCGCCGGCGCCTGCTCGGCGCCGACGGAATCGCTCAGCGATATGCTCACTAATGGTCCTCCTCACCGATGCGGTGCACGTGGATCAGGTTGGTGGAACCGACAGTACCGGGCGGGGAGCCCGCCACGATCACCACGAGATCACCCTTGCTGTAGCGCCCCATCGACAGCAGCGCCTGGTCGACCTGGTGGATCATCGCGTCGGTGCTGTCCACGGTCGGCACGATGAAGGTCTCGGTACCCCAGGTCAGCGCCAGCTGGCTGCGCACCTCGGGCAGCGGGGTGAACGCCAGCAGCGGCAGCGGCGTGTGCAGCCGGGCCAGCCGGCGCACCGTGTCACCGGATTGCGTGAACGCCACCAGTGCCTTGGCATTGAGCCGTTCGCCGATGTCACGGGCGGCGTAGGAGATGACGCCGCGCTTGGTGCGCGGCACGTGGGTCAGCGGCGGCACCCGGGTCGAGGATTCGGCCTCCACCGCGTGCACGATGCGGGCCATGGTGCGGACGGTCTCGATCGGGAACGCGCCCACCGAGGTCTCGCCGGACAGCATCACCGCGTCGGCGCCGTCGAGCACCGCGTTGGCCACGTCGGAGGCCTCGGCGCGGGTCGGGCGGCTGTTCTCGATCATCGATTCCAGCATCTGGGTGGCGACGATGACCGGCTTGGCGTTCTCGCGCGCCATCTGGATCGCGCGCTTCTGCACCAGCGGCACCTGCTCGAGCGGCAGCTCCACGCCCAGATCGCCGCGGGCGACCATGATCGCGTCGAAGGCCAGCACGATGGCCTCCAGGTTGTCGATGGCCTCGGGCTTCTCCAGCTTGCCGATCACCGGCACCCGCCGGCCGACCTTGTCCATCACGTCGTGCACCAGCTCGACGTCGGCGGGCGAGCGCACGAACGACAGCGCGATGAAGTCGACGCCCAGGTCGAGCGCGAATTCCAGATCCTCGATGTCCTTGTCCGACAGCGCGGGCACCGAGACGTCCATGCCGGGCAGCGACACGCCCTTGTTGTTGGACACCGGGCCGCCCTCGGTCACTCGGCACACCACGTCGTTGCCCTCGACGCGGGTGACGGTGAGTCCGACCTTGCCGTCGTCGACGAGCAGCCGGTCGCCGGGCTTGGCGTCCTGGGCCAGCTGCTTGTAGGTGGTGGAGACCCGATCGTGGGAGCCGTCGATGTCGTCGACCGTGATGCGGACCTCCTCCCCGGTCGCCCACACCGTGCGGCCCTCGGCGAAGCGGCCGAGGCGGATCTTGGGGCCCTGTAGGTCGGCGAGAATGCCGACCGCACGGCCGAGATGGTCGGAGGCCTGGCGGACCTTCTTGTAGTTCTCGGCATGGTCGCTGTGCTCGCCGTGGCTGAAATTCAGCCGCGCGACGTCCATGCCGCTCTCGACGAGTTCGCGGATACGGTCCTCGGTGGCAGTGGCCGGTCCGAGCGTGCACACAATCTTCGTCCGTCGCATCACGGGTAGAGCGTAGTCCTGTCACCGGCGTGGGGCCCGTCCCGGCCTCGATGAAGAATTGGTGAACTGGGCCGGGCCCGGAACGCGACGGGCACCCGCCCCGGAGGGGGAGGGTGCCCGGATGCCTGCCGACCGGTCGCGATCAGTCGCGCAGCGGACGTCCCTGCGCGTCGGGCACCTTGCCGGTGAGCATCATGATGCCGTCGACCAGCGGCCAGATGGCGCCGATACCGCAGGTCAGCCAGGTGACGGCGATCTGCGCGATGGCGATGCCGGTGTAACCGGTGTAGAACCGGCCGACGCCGAAGCCGCCGAGGAAGATCTGCAACAGACCGGCGGTCAGCTTCTGCTTGTCGGAGAACGGGACACCGAACGGGTCGCGGCCGTAGGGCGCCTCGGGATCGTTCGGGTTGTACCCCTGCGGGTACGGCGCGGGCGGGTAGCCGCCGGGCTGACCGTAGCCGGGCTGCCCGTACGGCTGCTGGCCGTAGGGCTGCTGGCCGTAGGCCGCCTGCTGCGCGTACGGATCGCTCTGCTGCCCGTAGGGCTGCTGCGGCTGCTGCGCGTACGGGTCACTCTGCTGGCCGTACGGCTGCTGCTGGCCCGCGCCCTTGCTCAGATCCGGGCCGGTGCCGGGCGGGCCGTACTGCGGGCCGCCGTAGCCCGGATTCTGCTGGTAGGGGTCGGTCACTCATGTCCTCCTCATTCGTGCGGGCACCTCCTGCTGGCCCCCGGAATCGCGATCAGCTGACGGGCACGCCCGCGACGATCACGCGTCATTCTCGCCGGAGTCGACCCGATCTGTCGCCCCGGCACCCGCCGATCCGGTGGCCGACGCCGCGGTGCCCGCGGACGTCGACTCGTTATCGCGGGTGGATTCGGATTCGTTGCCACGCCCCGCACCGGACTTCCCGGCGGACTTGTCGGCAGCGGACTTCGCGGAGCCGGACTTGTCTGCCGCGGGCTGGTCGGCAGCGGACTGCGCGGAGCCGGACTTGTCTGCCGCGGACTTGTCGGCGGCGGAGGTGTCTGCCGCGGACTCGCCTGCGGCCGACTCCTTGTCCGCGGCGGACTTCTCCGCGGCGGTCGCGCCCGACGCGGCCTTCACGGCGGCGGCCCGGTCCGCGTCGTCCGACGAACCCGCCGCCTCGCCGGAGTCGGAGTCGGTGGCGGCGGAGTCGGTGGCGGAGTCGGTGGCGGAAGCATCCTTCGCGGTGTCGTCGCTGGGCGGCGTGTCCTTCGCATCGCCGTCGGTGTCCGTCGCGGTCGATGCCGTCGCGCCCGGTTGGGCCGGTCCGTTCGCCGCGACCCCGGCCGCGCGCAGCGCCGCGAGCTGCCACGGCCACGGGCGCGTCGTGCCGCCGGGTTGCAGCCGTTCCGGCGCCTCCCGGCCCTTGGTGGCGAAGACGAAGTAGGCGATCGCGGCCAGGAACACCAGGGCGGAGGTGAAGTTGTTGATCCGGATGCCCGCGACGAGGGTCGCCTCGTCGTCGCGCATCAGCTCGACGAAGAAGCGGCCGAAGCTGTACCCGGCGACGTAGAGCGCGAACAGCCTGCCGTGGCCGATGCGGAAGCGCTTGTCCAGCTGCACGAGCGCGATCACCACGAGCACGTTCCACAGCAGTTCGTAGAGGAACGTGGGGTGCACGATCTTCTCCACGACGCCGTTGGAGATGCCGTTCATCGGGTCGGGGTCGCCCGCGGCGTCGAAGCGCGGGTAGATCTCCAGGCCCCACGGCAGGGTGGTCTCGCGGCCGTAGAGTTCCTGGTTGAACCAGTTGCCCAGCCGTCCGATGGCCTGCGCGAGCAGGATCGGCGGGGCGATGGCATCGCCGAAGGCGGGCAACGGGATCCGGTAGATCCGGCAGGCGATCCAGGCGCCGATACCGCCGAGGAACACCGCGCCCCAGATGCCGAGTCCGCCCTGCCAGATGTAGAGCGCCTCGACCGGATCGCCGCCCTCCCCGAAGTACTTTCGCCAGTCCGTGGCCACGTGGTAGGCGCGGCCGCCGATCAGGCCGAACGGCACGGCGAACATCGCGACGTCGAGCACCGTGCCCTCGCGGCCGCCGCGCTGCTGCCAGCGCCGCTCACCCCACCAGATGGCGACGACGATGCCGAGGATGATGCACAGGGCGTAGGCCCGCAACGGGATCGGCCCGATATGCCACACGCCCTGCGGGGGGCTGGGAATGTAGGCCAGCACATCGCTTCGTAAGGTCACGGGGCCACCGTAGTCGAGCCGGGGCACGGCCAGCGATCCGGCCGGTACGCGACCGGCCGGGTCATCGCGCGTGCGCCGCCCGGCTCAGGAGGCGACGGTCGCCGAACGCACGCCCTCGGCGAGCTCCGAGGTGAGCGCGCGCACCGCGTCCAGCCCCTCGCCCGCGGCGCTGACCAGCGCGGAACCGACGATCACGCCGTCGGCGTAGGAGGCGATCTCGGCTGCCTGCGCACCGTTGCGCACGCCGAGGCCGACGCCGATCGGGATGTCGGAATGCGCCCGGATGCGCGCGCACAGCGCGGGCGCGGCCGAGGAGACCGCGTCGCGCGCGCCGGTGACACCCATCGTCGAGGCCGCGTAGATGAAGCCGCGGCTGGCTTCGAGCGTCTTGACCAGCCGTTCCTCGGTGGACGACGGCGCGACCAGGAAGATGCGATCGAGATTGTGGGTGGCCGAGGCGATGAACCAGTCGTCGGCCTCCTCGGGGATCAGGTTGGGCGTGATGATGCCCGCCCCGCCCGCCGCGGCCAGATCGCGGGCGAACCGCTCCACGCCGTAGCGCAACACCGGATTCCAGTAGCTCATCACCACGGCTTGGCCGCCCGCGGCGGTGATCGCCTCGACGACGGAGAACACGTCGCGCACCCGCACGCCGCCGCGCAGCGCCTGCTCGGCCGCGGCCTGGATGGTCGGGCCGTCCATCACCGGATCGGAGTAGGCGACGCCGACTTCCACGATGTCGCAACCGGATTCGACCATCGCCCGGCAGGTCGCGATGGAGCCGGCCAGGTCGGGGTAGCCCGCGGGCAGGTAGCCGATCAGCGCGGCCCGGTGCTCGGCGCGCGCGGTGGCGAAGGTGTTGGCGAGGCGGGACTGCTGGCTCACTGCTGGTTCTCCTTGTCGGCGGCGGGTTCGTCGAACAGCCCGAACCAGCGCGCCGCGGTGTCCATGTCCTTGTCGCCGCGGCCGGACAGGTTGACCAGGATGATCGCGCCCTCGCCGAGTTCCTTGCCGAGCTTCAGCGCGCCCGCGACGGCGTGCGCGGACTCGATGGCCGGGATGATGCCCTCGCTGCGGCTGAGCAGCAGCAGCGCGTCCATCGCCTCGGTGTCGGTGATCGGCTGGTATTCGGCGCGCCCGATGTCCTTGAGATAGGCGTGCTCGGGACCGACGCCCGGGTAGTCCAATCCCGCGGAGATGGAATGGGATTCGATGGTCTGCCCGTCCTCGTCCTGCAGCAGGTAGGAGTAGGCGCCCTGGAACGCGCCGGGCGAGCCACCGGCGAAGGTGGCGGCGTGCCGGCCGGTGTCGACGCCGTCGCCCGCGGCCTCGTAGCCGATCAGCCGCACGCCCGCGTCGTCGATGAAGGGGTGGAAGATGCCGATCGCGTTGGATCCGCCGCCCACGCAGGCGACCACCGCGTCGGGCAGCCGCCCGGTCAGGTCGCGCACCTGGGCACGCGCCTCGAGCCCGACGATGCGCTGGAAGTCGCGCACCATCAGCGGGAACGGGTGCGGCCCCGCGGCGGTGCCGAAGCAGTAGTAGGTGCGGTCGGCGTTGGTGACCCAGTCGCGCAGCGCCTCGTTGATGGCGTCCTTGAGCGTCTGCGAGCCGGTGGTCACCGAGACCACCTCCGCACCGAGCAGCCGCATCCGCGCCACGTTGAGCGCCTGGCGGGCGGTGTCGACCGCGCCCATGTAGATCACGCACTCCAGGCCGAGCAGCGCGCACGCGGTGGCGGTGGCGACGCCGTGCTGGCCCGCGCCGGTCTCGGCGATGACCCGGGTCTTGCCCATCCGCTTGGCCAACAGCGCCTGCCCGAGCACGTTGTTGATCTTGTGCGAGCCGGTGTGGTTGAGGTCCTCGCGCTTGAGCAGGATGCGCGCACCGCCCGCGTGCTCGGCCAGCCGGGTGCACTCGAACACCGGCGAGGGGCGCCCGGTGTAGTCCCGCTGCAGCCGGTCGAGCTCGTCGAGGAAGGTGTGGTCGGCGCGGCACTTCTCGTACTCGGCGGTGACCTCCTCGATCACGGCCATCAGCGCCTCGGGCACGTGCCTGCCGCCGTAGACGCCGAAGTGGCCGCCGAGGTCCGGCTCGTGCGGGCTCGGCTGGGCGACGCCTGCGCTGGCCTTGGGCAGCTCGCTCACCCGCATCACCGCCCCCGCCGCGCCGGCTTCGGGCAGGACGGGTGGGTGCCCGCGGTCACCAGTTCCGAGACCGCCGCACGCGGGTCACCGCTGGTCACCAGGCCCTCGCCGACGAGCACGGCGTCCGCGCCCGCGCCCGCGTAGGCGAGCAGGTCGGCGGTGCCGCGGATACCGGACTCGGCCACCCGGATCACCTCGGTGGGCAGGCCGGGGGCGATGCGGGCGAACACGTCGCGATCCACCTCCAGGGTCTTCAGGTTGCGGGCGTTGACGCCGATGACGGAGGCGCCCGCCTCCAGCGCGCGGTCGGCCTCCTCCTCGGTGTGCACCTCCACCAACGCGGTCATGCCGAGCGATTCGGTGCGGTCGATCAGCGAGGCCAGCACGTCCTGTTCCAGCGCGGCGACGATCAGCAGGATGACGTCGGCGCCGTGCGCGCGTGCCTCGTGGATCTGGTAGGGCCCGACGACGAAGTCCTTGCGCAGGATCGGGATGTTCACCGTGGCCCGCACGGCGTCGAGGTCGTCGAGCGAACCGCCGAAGCGGCGGCCCTCGGTGAGCACGCTGATGACGCGGGCGCCGCCGTCCTCGTAGGCCTTGGCCAGGCTCGCCGGGTCCGGGATGTCGGCCAGCGCGCCCTTGGACGGGCTCGCACGTTTGACCTCGGCGATCACGCCGATGCCGTCTTCCAGAAGAGCGGCCCGAGCGTCGAGGGGGGCGGGCGCTTTCGCCGCGGCGGCCTTGATGGACTGGAAGTCCAGGAGGGCTTCACGAGCGGCCACGTCCGCGCGGACCCCGTCGAGAATCGAGTCGAGTACCGTCATCTGGCTCGAATCCTTTCTGGGGAGACGCCTCTTGCTGCCCAGGAATCCCCTTAGGCGCTGTCTCACCGATGTCGACAAAGAATAAATGGGCGTACCTTGCGCCGCGGCGGCGGGGTTGTCCTCGGTCGCCGGGGGCAGGTCGGGTGCGCCATGCCGTCGGGAGGGTGGTATGGGCACTCTCACGTCAGGGGGCCTTACGGTCGGTGTCGGGTCGGTCGTCGCCGGCGCGGTGGTCGTCCTCGGTGGGGTCCTCCCCCGCGTCCAGCGCGTCCCACAGCACCCGTTCGGAGAGCGCGCCACCCTCCTGGTTCCGCTGCTTGGCGACCTCCTCGGCCGCGGCGGCGCGGCGGGCGCCGGGGTTGTCGTAGCGGCCGGACAGGCCCGCCGACTCGCGCGGCATCCGCGCCAGCAGCAGGCCCGCCGCGAACGCGCACAGCGCGGCGGTCATCGTCACCACCGCCGGGAAGATCGAGGTCTGCACCTCGGTCACGGTGGCCCGGCCGGGCAGCTCGGCCAGCGCGCCCGCCCGCTCCGCGGTCGCACCGGAGCCGGTGAGCAGCGCGAAGGCCGGCACGGCGGTGACCGCGGCGACCAACGCGACCAGCACGCCCACCACCCGGCGCAGCCAGCCCCGGGTCGCCAGCACCGCCGCGACGGCCGCCAGCAGCACCAGCGCCAGCGGGGTGAGCGCACCGAACCAGGTGGCGCCGACCAGGTCGTCGGTGCGCGGTTCGGTGAGCCCGTCGGCGGAGGTGACCCGCACCCAGGTCAACCGCGAGGCGCCCCACATCAGCGCGGCCGCCACGGCCAGCAGCACCACCGGTGCGATCGGGCGGCCGCCCCGCCGTGCCCGGAGCGCGCGCGACCCGCCCTCGGCGGGCGCGCGGTCCGGGTCCGGCGCGGTCACCGGGAACCGCCGTCGGCACCCGTGGGACAGGGGCGCACGGTCTCGGCGGCCGCGATCGCCTTGAGCACCGCCATCGCCTTGTTGCGCGACTCCACGTCCTCGTAGTCGGGGTCGGAGTCGGCGACCACGCCCGCACCCGCCTGCACGTAGGCCACGCCGTCCTTGAGCAGGGCGGTGCGGATGGCGATGGCGGTGTCGGCGTCGCCCGCGAAGTCGAGGTAGCCCACCACGCCGCCGTAGACGCCGCGCCGGGTGGGTTCGATCTCCTCGATCAGTTCCATCGCCCGCACCTTCGGCGCACCGGAGAGCGTGCCCGCCGGGAAGCAGGCCCGCACCGCGTCCAGGGCGATCCGGCCCGGCGCCAGGCGTCCCGAGACCGTGGAGACCAGGTGCATGACGTGGCTGTAGCGCTCGATGTGCCGGTACTCGGTGACGCGCACCGTGCCCGGCTGGCACACCCGTCCCAGATCGTTGCGGCCGAGGTCGACGAGCATCAGGTGCTCGGCGTTCTCCTTCTCGTCGGCCAGCAGCCCCTTCTCCAGCAGCAGGTCGTCCTCCTCGGTGGCGCCGCGCCAGCGGGTACCCGCGATCGGGTGCGTGGTGGCCACCCCGTCGACCACGGTCACCAGGGATTCCGGGCTGGACCCGACGATGGAGAACGCGGTGCCGCCCGAGCCGTCCGGGATGTGCATCAGGTACATGTACGGGCTCGGATTCGAGGCGCGCAGCATCCGGTACAGGTCGATCGGCGCGCCGTGGTAATCCATCTCGAACCGCTGCGAGAGCACCACCTGGAACGCCTCGCCCGCCTCGATCTCCTTGACCAGCCGCCGCACCCCCGCGCCGAACTCGTCGGAGGTCAGCGATCGACGGAACTCGGGGTCGGGCCGGTCGAACACCGAGACGGTGGAGGGCGCAGGCGCGGCCAGCGCCTCGGTCATCCGGTCCAGCCGGGCGACGGCGTCGTCGTAGGCCTCGTCGACGTGCTCGGCGGTGCCGTTCCAGTTGACGGCGTTGGCGATCAGCGTGATCGCGCCCTCGTGGTGATCGAAGGCGGCCAGGTCGGTCGCCAGCAACAACACCATCTCCGGCAGCTGCAGGTCGTCGGTGGCGAGGCTGGGCAGCCGTTCCATCCGGCGCACCGCGTCGTAGCCGAGATAGCCGACCATGCCGCCGGTGAGCGGCGGCAGGCCGGGCAACCGTTCGGTGCGCAGCAGTTCCAGGGTGGCGTGCAGCGCGTCGAGCGGGTCACCGCCGGAGGGGGCGTCGGCGGGGATGTTGCCGAGCCAGGCGGCGGCGCCGTCGACGACCGTGAGCGCCGAGGGCGCGCCGGCCCCGATGAACGACCAGCGCGACCAGGACCGCCCGTTCTCCGCGGACTCGAACAGGAAGGTGCCCGCCCGGTCGGCGGCCAGCTTGCGGTAGGCCGAGAGCGGAGTCTCGGAGTCCGCCAACACCTTTCGGGTCACGGGCACCACCCGGTGTTCCGCGGCCAGTTGCCGGAACTGCTCGCGGGTCGTGGTGGTGGGAGCGGTCGCGCCTGACATGGCCCCATCATCCCAGGCCGGGTCCGGTCCGGACGCGGCCGGTACCCCGGGGTCCGATTCGCCGGTACTGTCCGGGTCATGCAGACAGGCTCGCTCGCCCCGAACTTCGCCCTCCCCGATCAGACCGGGACCACCCGGACGCTCGACGAGCTGCTCGGCGCCGGCCCGCTGGTGCTGTTCTTCTACCCGGCCGCCAACACCCCGATCTGCACGGCGGAGGCCTGCCACTTCCGCGACGTCAGCGGCGAGTTCGCCGCGCTGGGTGCCTCGTGCGCGGGCATCAGCACCGACTCGGTGGACACCCAGGCCGAGTTCGCGACGGGCCGGCGGCTGGACTACCCGCTGCTGTCGGACGCCGACGGCGCCGTGGCCGCCCGGTTCGGCGTCAAGCGCGGGCTGCTCGGCCGGATCGCGCCGGTCAAGCGGCGCACCTTCGTCATCGACACCGATCGCACGGTGCTCACGGTGATCAGCAGCGAACTGAAGGCCGACACACACGCCGACGAGGCCCTCGCGTTCCTGCGGGCCCGCGTGAAGTAGCCGAAACGCCGCGTCGGCAACCCTTGGGCATCCGCGCGGCGGCCTACCCTGGAGCCATGACTTCGCGCGAAGTTCGCCCGGAAGCCCGCACCGCCCCCGGCTCGCGCTGGCGGGTCCGGGTCATCGGTGGCCTGATCCTGCTCGCGGTCCTGGTGATCGCCTATTTCATCCTCGCGGCCTACGTGCCACGGGCGTGGGCGCAGCGACTCGGGCACATGGTGGACGGCAGTTTCGCCAAGGGCATCGGCTGGGGTCTGACATTCGGCCTGGTCTGCACGCTGGTGCCGCTGTTGCTGCTGCTGTTCGCCGTCGGGATCTGGCGCAAACGGGGCGGCCGGTTCCTGGCCGGTGTCGCGGCGGTGCTCGCGGTGCTGGTGGCGGTGCCGAACCTGATGACGCTGACGATCGTGTGGGGCGGCAACAACGCCGCACACGCCGGTGAGCGCATCCTCGACGTGGAGGCGCCCGCGTTCCGCGGCGCCACCCTGGTCGGCGCGATCATCGCCGCCCTGCTGTTCTGCGGGCTGCTCTTCCTCGTCACGCGGCGGCAGTGGCGGCGCAGGCAACTGGCCAAGCAGCAGCGGCTGCCCGGCACGCCGCCGGTGACGCCGCAGACCACCGAGGCGGGCGAGCCCGCGCCCCGCCGCGACATGTGAATGAACTCACCGCTGCTGCGATCGCTGTGACTCGCGAGCGACGCCGTGGCAAACTCGGTGTCGCCGGTGACCGAGCCCGTCGAACACGTCACTCGGCTCCGGAAGGGGGCACCGATGACGAAGTGGCTGGATCCCGTCGAACACCAGGCATGGCGTGCGATCGTCGCACTGATGACCCGGCTTCCGAGTGCTCTCGACACCCGATTGCAGCGCGAGTCGGGCATCACGCATTTCGAGTACTGGGTGATGACGCTGCTGTCCGAGGAGCCAGGACACCGGCTGCAGATGAGTGAGCTCGCGCACAAGGCAAACTCCTCGCTATCGCGGCTGTCGCACGTGGTGTCCAAGCTGGAGCGGCTCGGCTGGGCGGAACGCTCGGTGACCGCGGGCAAGCGGGGCGTGCAGGCGGTGCTCACCGACCGTGGCTATCTCAAGGTGGTGGAAGCCGCGCCGGGCTATCTCACCGCGGTGCGCAGGCTGGTCTTCGACGGCCTCGACGAGCGGCAGAAGGCCGAACTCGCCGCCCTCACCCGGGCCATGTCCGACCGGCTCGGCGCCGAGCTGAGCCGCCCCGACGGCGAGCCGGGGCGGCTCGACGCGCCGGGCGATCCCGCCTGATCAGCGGCGACTCAGGCGGGCTCGGCGAGCAGCACGTCGCCGTCCCAGCAGGTGTGCGTGCCGGTGTGACAGGCCGCGCCCTCCTGGTCGACGATCAGCAGCACGGTGTCCCCGTCACAGTCCAGCCGGACCTCGTGCACATACTGGGTGTGCCCGGAGGTCTCCCCCTTCACCCAGTACTGCTGCCGGGACCGGGAGTAGTAGGTCGCCTTCCTGGTGGCCAGCGTGCGCGCCAGCGCCTCGTCGTCCATCCAGGCCATCATCAGCACGTCCCCGGTCGCGCGTTCCTGCGCGACGGCGGCGACCAGGCCGGCCTCGTTGCGCTTGAGTCGGGCGGCGATGGCGGGATCGAGGCTCATGGCTCAGTTATAGCAGCGGCGGTGGCAGCGGCAGCCGATCGGCCAGCGCCGGGGCGGTCTGCGTCTGGCCTGCGACGAGCAGCGGATGTCTGCCCGGCGCCGGCACCACCGAGGTGCCGACCTCGAGCTCCGGCACGGCGCGCCCCACCAGGGCGGCCGGCGTGATCGTGTCGTGGGTGACGGTCTGGCCGAACCACAGCGAACGCAGGCCGAATCCGGCCGCGACGCGACCGAACTCGACGGCGGCGTCCACGGCGTTGGCGCTGTGATCGAGGGGTGCGGGCGACAGGGCGATTCCGACGCTCGTCTGCCCGACAACCCGGTCCGCCCGCCGACGATTCCCCGGCCGGTCAGCGCACGACGAGGTGGGCGTCGCGCAGTGAGTCCTTGACCTGGCCGATGGTCAGGTCGCCGAAGTGGAAGACGCTGGCGGCGAGCACCGCGTCGGCACCGGCCTGGACGGCTGGGGCGAAGTGTTCGACGGCGCCCGCGCCGCCGCTGGCGATCACCGGGATCGACACCGCGGCCCGCACCGCGCGGATCATCGGCAGGTCGAACCCGGTCTTGGTGCCGTCGGCGTCCATCGAGTTGAGCAGGATCTCGCCGACGCCGAGTTCGGCGCCGCGCTCGGCCCACTCCACGGCGTCGATGCCGGTGCCGCGCTTGCCACCGTGCGTGGTCACCTCCCAGCCGGACGGCGTGTCGGGCTGGCCGTCGGGCACCGTGCGCGCGTCCACCGACAGCACGATGCACTGCGAGCCGAACCGCTCCGACATCTCGCGCAGCACCTCGGGCCGGGCGATGGCGGCGGTGTTGACCGACACCTTGTCCGCGCCGGCGCGCAGCAGCCGGTCGACGTCCTCGACGGTGCGCACGCCACCGCCGACGGTGAGCGGGATGAAGATCTGTTCGGCGGTGCGGGTCACCACGTCGATCATGGTGCCGCGGTCGCCGGTGGAGGCGGTGACGTCGAGGAAGGTCAGCTCGTCGGCGCCCTGCGCGTCATAGGTGGCGGCCAGCTCGACCGGGTCGCCCGCGTCCCGCAGGTTCTGGAAGTTGACGCCCTTGACCACCCGGCCCGCGTCCACGTCCAGGCACGGGATCACGCGTACCGCCACCGTCATCGGTTCACCCCTTCTTCGGCGCCGGCCGGGTCGGCGACGGCGCAGATCATCTCGAGCAGTTCGGCGTGCACGCCGGGCGCGGCGGCGAGCACCGAGCCGGAGGTGATCGTCCACGGTTGGCCCGCCAGGTCGGTCACCACGCCGCCCGCCGCGCGCACCAGCGCGACCCCCGCGGCGTTGTCCCACGGGTGATGGCCGAACACGATGGCGCCGCCGAGCACGCCGGAGGCGGTGAAGGCCAGGTCGATGCCGGTGGAACCGTGCATGCGCACGCGGGAGGACAGCCTGCTGAGCGGGCCGAGCAGATCGAAGCGGAAGCGGCCGGGGATGCGGCCGTCGGAGTCCACGTTGAAGGTGCCGAACCCGATCATCGACTCGGCGAGCTTGCCGGCGGGCAGCGGCGGCAGCGGAGCACCGTCGAGCAGCAGCGGGCCACCGCGCATCGCGGCGTAGCGGCGGCCGAGCAGCGGCAGCCAGGTGAGCCCGAGCACCGGTTCACCGTCGTGCACGAGCGCCAGCAGCATGCCCGACAGTGGGTGTCCGGCGGAGTAGTTGAAGGTGCCGTCGATCGGGTCGAGGACCCAGGCGGTGCCCGAGGTCAGCTGCGGGCCGCCGAATTCCTCGCCGTGCACCGGGAAGCCGGTGCGCTCGCGCAGCGCGGCGGAGACGGTGCGTTCCAGCTCGAGGTCGAGTTCGGTGGCGAAGTCGTTGCGGCCCTTGCTCACCGCGCTGGGCGCGCCGATGCCCGCGACGAACCGCGCCGCCGCGCCGTCGAGGATCTCGCCGGCGACGGTGAGCAGTTCGGGCAGGTCGGCGATCGGGTCGGCAGCCATGGTCGGGTCAGCGCACCGCGGCCAGCGCCTCGGGCAGGGTGAACCGGCCCGCGTACAGCGCCTTGCCGACGATCGCGCCCTCGACGCCTTCGGGCACCAGCCCGGCGATGGCCACCAGATCCTCGATGGCCGACACGCCGCCGGAGGCGATGACCGGCGCCTCGGTGGCCGCGCAGACCTCGCTCAGCAGTTCGAGATTCGGGCCGGTGAGGGTGCCGTCCTTGGTGACGTCGGTGACGACGTAGCGCGAGCAGCCGTCGCGTTCCAGCCGCTCGAGCACCTCCCACAGGTCGCCGCCGTCGCTGACCCAGCCGCGCCCGCGCAGCCGGTAGTCGCCGTCGATGATGCGCACGTCGAGCCCGACGGCGATGCGCTCGCCGTGCTTGGCGATGGCCCGGGCGCACCACTGCGGGTCCTCCAGCGCGGCGGTGCCCAGGTTGACCCGGGCGCAGCCGGTGGCCAGGGCGGCCTCGAGCGAGTCGTCGTCGCGGATGCCACCGGAGAGTTCGACCTTCACATCCAGTTCGCCGACGACCTTCGCCAGCAGCTCACGGTTGGAGCCGCGGCCGAAGGCGGCGTCGAGGTCGACCAGATGCACCCACTCGGCGCCCGCTTCCTGCCAGGCCAGGGCGGCGTCACGCGGCGAGCCGTAGCTCGTCTCACTGCCGGCCTCCCCCTGCACCAGGCGCACGGCCTCTCCATTGGCGACATCGACCGCGGGTAACAGCACAAGACTCACTTCGAGCAGCTTAGTCGGTGCTCCCCGGTCGCCCACGCCCGGCCGGGCCGGGAGCACCGCCCGAGCGGGTCAGCGGCCGGAGGCGGCAGCGCGGCGTGACCGGTCACGCCAGCGCGGTCTCCAGGTCGCGGCGGGCCGCGGCGAGCACGTACGCGCGGTGGCAGGCCAGCGCGGCGAGCACGGCGAAGGTGGCGGTGAGGCCGGCGGCGCCGACGCGCAGCACCTGCCCGACCAGGAATTCCGACGCGGCTCGCTCGAGTTCGGCGGTGGTGTGCGCCGCGCGGTCGTCGAACAGGATCTCCACCCGCGGCCACTGGTAACCGACCGACAGCAGGAACTGGCCGGTGATCAGCGACGCCAGCGACGCCACCAGCCACCCGCGCGCCACCCGGTACCGGGTCGCCACGGCTGCGGCCACCAGGGCGGTGAGGGTGAGCACCGCGCCGAGCGGGCGCAGCACGTCGCCGACGCCGACCACGCTCATGAACTCCTCGGTGAGTTCGAGCGAGCGTGGGACGTCGTGGAAGACGTTGGGGTAGAACAGGATCGTCTCGGTGAGGGTGGCCGCGAACGCGAAACTCGCGAGCACCGCATAGCATCCGATCACGATGGTGGGCAGGGTGACGGGCCTCATGGCTACCTCCTCGCCCCGAGTCTGACCCCGCGACCACCCCCGGCGGATCCGGCGCCCACCCCGATTTCGGGCGCGGCGCCCTCAGGGTAAGCCCGGATCCGCGGCCGCGGTCAGAGCGAGTCGATCCAGTTGCGCAGCAGCTGCGCGCCCGCGTCGCCGGACTTCTCCGGATGGAACTGGGTGGCCGACAGCGGCCCGTTCTCCACGGCGGCCAGGAACCGCACGCCGTGCTCGGCCCAGGTCAGCTTGGGTGCGGCGAAGTGCTCGTTCGGCGGCAGCTCCCACCGCTGCGCGGCGTAGGAGTGCACGAAGTAGAAGCGGGTGTCGGCGTCCATCCCGGCGAAGAGCACGCTGTCCGCGGGCGCGCTGACGGTGTTCCATCCCATGTGCGGCAGCACCGGCGCGTCGAGGCGCTCGACCACGCCCGGCCACTCCGCGCACCCCTCGGTCTCCACGCCGAATTCCACCCCGCGCTCGAACAGGATCTGCATGCCGACGCAGATGCCGAGCACCGGCCGGCCGCCGGCGAGCCGCTGGCCGATGATCTTCTCCCCGCGCACCGCGCGCAGCCCCGCCATGCACGCCGCGAACGCGCCGACGCCGGGCACCACGAGGCCGTCGGCGGCCAGCGCGGCGTCGGGGTCGGCGGTGACCCGCACGTCGGCGCCCGCGCGCACCAGGGCGCGCTCGGCGGAGTGCAGGTTGCCCGATCCGTAGTCCAGCAGGGCGACGGATTTCCTCGTCACAACGTTCCCTTCGTCGACGGCACACCGCTGACCCGCGGGTCGAACTCGACGGCGGCGCGCAGCGCGCGGGCCACCGCCTTGAACTCGGCCTCGGTGACGTGGTGCTGATCGCGTCCGTAGAGCACCCGCACGTGCAGGGCGATGCGGGCGTTGAGGGCGATCGACTCGAACACGTGCCGGTTGAGCACCGTCGAGTACGGCGCACCGGGCTCGCCGGTGCCGCGCACCGGCGAACCGGGGATCACCGCGTGCAGCAGGTGCTCCGGCTCCCCGGTGTGCACGCAGTAGGGGCGGCCGGACACGTCGACCGCGGCGTGCGCGAGCGTCTCGTCCATGGGAATGAACGCGTCGCCGAAGCGCCGGATTCCCGCCTTGTCGCCCAGGGCCTTGCCCAGCGCCTGGCCGAACACGATCGCGGTGTCCTCGACGGTGTGGTGTGCCTCGATCTGGATGTCGCCCTCGGCCCGCACGCTCAGGTCGAAACTGGCGTGCGCGCCGAGCGCGGTGAGCATGTGGTCGTAGAACGGCACACCGGTGCTGATGTCGGTGCGCCCGGTGCCGTCGAGGTCGAGTTCGACGACGATGCTGGACTCCTTGGTGACGCGCTCGACGCGCGCGGTCCGGTGGCGCAGGGTGGTGTCGGTCATGGCGTGCCCGTGCTCTCGTCGCTCTCGTCGTTGATCAGTTCGTCGGCGGCCAGCAGGCGGCTCACCCGCAGGAACTCGTCGTTCTCCGCGGCGAGGCCGATGGTGGCGCGCAGGTGCCCGGGGATACCGACATCGCGGATGAGCACCCCGTGGTCGAGGTAGCGCTGCCAGGCCCGCGGTGCGTCGGCGAACCGGCCGAACAGCAGGAAGTTGGCGTCGCTCGGCACCACGCGGAAGCCGCTCGCGGCCAGTTCCGCGGCCACCCGGTCGCGCTGGGCGGCGAGTTCGGCCACGCTCGCCAGCGTCTCGTCCGCGTGCCGCAGCGCCGCGCGCGCCGCGGCCTGGGTGACCACCGACAGGTGGTAGGGCAGGCGCACCAGCAGCAGCGCGTCGATCACCGCGGGCGCGGCCACCAGGTAGCCGAGTCGCCCGCCGGCGAAGGCGAACGCCTTGCTCATGGTGCGGCTCACGACCAGCTTGGCCGGGTACCGGTCGATCAGCCCGATGGCGCTGGGCTGGGCGGAGAACTCGGCGTAGGCCTCGTCGACCACCACGATGCCGGGCGCGGCGTCCAGGATCCTGGCCAGGTCGGCGCCGGGGATGCTGTGGCCGGTGGGGTTGTTCGGGCTGGTCACGAACACCACGTCGGGGCGGCGTTCGGCGATGGTGGCGACGGCGTGGTCGATGTCGAGGGAGAAGTCCGCGTTGCGCCTGGCCTCCACCCACTCGGTGTCGATGCCCTCGGAGATGATCGGGTGCATCGAATAGGAGGGCACGAATCCCAGGGCGCGGCGGCCGGGACCGCCGAAGGCCTGCAGCAGTTGTTGCAGGATCTCGTTGGAGCCGTTGGCCGCCCAGACATTGGCCGTGTCCACCGCGATGCCGGTCTGGCGGGTGAGGTAGGCGGCCAGGTCGGCGCGCAACGCGACGGCGTCGCGGTCGGGGTAGCGGTGCAGTTCCGCCGCGACGGCGCGGATGGATTCGGCGACGTCGTCGACGAGCGCCTTGCTCGGCGGGTGCGGGTTCTCGTTGGTGTTGAGCTGCACCGGCACCGTCAATTGCGGTGCGCCGTACGGCTTCTTGCCGCGCAGGTTGGCCCGCAGCGGTAGGTCGTCGAGGCCGATACCGGCGCCGGGCACGGTCGGCGCGCTCACGACAGCGCCTCGAATCGCACGGTCACGGCCTGGCCGTGGGCGGGCAGGTCCTCGGCGTCGGCCAGGGCGACCACGTGCCCGGCGACGTCCTTCAGCGCGGCCTCGGTGTACTCCACCACGTGGATGCCGCGCAGGAAGGTCTGCACGCTCAGGCCCGAGGAGTGCCGCGCGCAGCCCGCGGTGGGCAGCACGTGGTTGGAGCCCGCGCAGTAGTCGCCGAGGCTCACCGGGGCGTACGGGCCGACGAACACCGCGCCCGCGCTGCGCACCCTGGCCGCGACGGCGGACGCGTCGGCGGTCTGGATCTCGAGGTGTTCGGCGGCGTAGGCGTCGACCACCCGCAGGCCCTGGGTGATGTCGTCGACCAGGACGGTGCCCGACTGTTTGCCGGTGAGCGCCGTGCGCACCCGTTCGGCGTGCTTGACCACGGCGAGTTGCGCGGTGAGGGCGGCGTCCACCGCGTCGGCCAGCGCCACGCTGTCGGTGACCAGCACGCTCGCGGCGAGCACGTCGTGTTCGGCCTGGCTGATCAGGTCGGCGGCCACGTGCGCGGGATCGGCGGTGGCGTCGGCGAGGATCGCGATCTCGGTGGGGCCCGCCTCGGCGTCGATGCCGACCAGGCCGCGGCACAGCCGCTTGGCGGCGGTCACGTAGATGTTGCCGGGGCCGGTGATCAGGTCGACCGGATCGAGCGGAGCGCCGTCGGTGTCGGTGCCGCCGTAGGAGAGCAGGGCGACCGCCTGCGCGCCGCCGACGGCCCACACCTCCTCGACGCCGAGCAGCGCCGCGGCGGCCAGGATGGTCGGGTGCGGCAGTCCGCCGAAGTTCGCCTGCGGCGGCGAGGCCACCACCAGCGAGCCCACGCCCGCGGTCTGCGCGGGCACCACGTTCATCACCACGCTCGACGGGTAGACGGCGTTGCCGCCCGGCACGTACAGCCCGACCCGTTCCACGGGCACCCACCGCTCGGTGACGGTGCCGCCGGGCACCACCTCGGTGGTGGTGTCGGTGCGCCGCTGGTCGGCGTGCACCCGGCGGGCCCGGGCGATGGACTCCTCCAGCGCCGCGCGGACCGCGGGGTCGAGCTCGTCGAGCGCGCGGGCGAGTTCGGCGGCGGGCACCCGCACGGTGGCCGGAACGACGCCGTCGAACTTCTCGCCGAACTCCAGCGCCGCCGCGGCCCCGCGCTCGCGCACCGCCTCCACGACCGGCCGCACATGATGCAGCACCGAGTCCACGTCGACTCCTCCCCGCGGCAGCGCGGCGCGCAGCTCGGCAGCGGAAGGAGTACGACCGCGCAAATCGACGCGGGCGAGCTCGATGCGGGATGTCATGTCGGTGTCGATCCTTAGTCGTCGGCTGGTCGCAACAGGAAAGTTGCCGTTACCAGCCTAATGGCCGCCGCGCCCTGCCATCGCCGCGGCCACCGCCGATCCCCGCCCCGGGGTCTGCGGCGGGGCCGGGCTAGCGGGTGTCGCTGTCGATCAGCAGGCGGCCGCCGCTGTCGACCACGCGCAGGATCAACTGCTTGGACTGACCGTTGACGGTGATGTTCGCCAGGCGCATGTCCACCGAGCCGTCGGCGTTGTTGGCGCCGTTGGCGGCGTTGATGTTGGAGAAGGTCTCGATGGTGCGCGAGCCCCAGTACTGCCGGAACGCCTGCTCGCCACCGTAGGCGCGCTGCGCCGCCGGGGTGAGCAGCGACCAGGAGCCGCTCGGGTCGCTGTAGAAGTCGACGATCAGCTGGCCCGCCGAGCCCCAGTCCACCGTGCTCGCGCTCGGCGTGCCGCCGAGGGCGACGGTGGTGGTCGAACTCGCGCCACCGCTGGTGGTGGTCGATGATGCGGGCGGATTCGCCTGCGCCACCGGGCCATTGGAGTCGGATTGGTTGAGCGAGCCGAGCAGCAGCGCGGTCACGGCCACGAGCGCGCCGACCAGTCCGCCGATGAGCACCGCGCGCCGCTTGCCACCGGACCCGCTCGGCGTCGAGGGTGGTTGCTGCGCCACGGTTTTCGGATGCGCGGCCGTCTCGGGATGGGCCGCGCCGTGCTGCGGGGGCGGCAGCGGTCGCTCGGCGGGCCGCTGCGGCGGCGCGGCCACCGCCGAGCGGATCGCCTTGGTCGTCGCGTCCTGGCGTTCGTCCTGCCTGCGGCCGAAAGCCTCACTGGCGGGCACGAATCCGGCCGGAACGGGGTTGGCCGCCGAGTCGGCGAACGCGGCCAGCGTGTCGCGCGCGACGCGCATGGTCGGCCGGTCGTCGGGATCGGGACTGAGCAGCGCGAGCAGGAAGTCGGTGGCCGGTCCGGCGTTGCGCGGCTGACTGACCTGACCGTTGGCCGCGGCGTAGAGCACGGCGAGCGGGTTGGCGCTGGCGCCGTAGGGCGGCTCGCCCTCCAGCGCGTGGAACAGCGTCGCGCCGAGGGAGAACACGTCGGCGGCCGGGGTCGGATCGGCGCCGCGGGCCACCTCGGGCGCGAGGTAGGCCGCGGTGCCGCAGATCAGTCCGGTCTCGGTGAGGGTGGCGTCGCCCGTGGCCCGGGAGATACCGAAATCGGTGATCTTGACCGTGCCGTGATCGTCGAGCAGCACGTTGCCGGGTTTCACGTCGCGGTGCACGATGCCGGCCTGGTGGGCGGCGATCAGCGCGGAGGCGACCTGTTCGCCGATGCGGGCCACCTGGGTCAGCGGCAGCGTGCCCTGCGCCGACAGCACCGCCGCCAGGCTGCGCGATTTCAGGTACTCCATCACCAGGCACGGATCACCGTCGTGTTCTGTGATGTCGAACACCACAATGGCATTCGGGTGCTGGAAGCGTGCGGCGTTGCGTGCCTCGCGGATCGCGCGCTGACGCATGATGTCGCGCTCGGCCTCGGGCAGGCTCGGCTGGATGTGGATCTGCTTGATCGCCACGGACCGCCGGAGGCGCTCGTCGGTGGCACGCCAGACCACGCCTGTGCCGCCGCTACCAATCCGCTCGACCAGGCGGTAATGCTCCGCGATCAACTGACCGGTATCGATGGCGCCTACTCCGAACCTTCTCGAAATCGTGACATCCCGCATATTGACCGCTGGTGCGGCCCCCGACGAGTGTAGCGGGCCGGGGAAGGTCGGCACGCGCCAGCCGTGGGTTCGTCATCCGCCCGAACGGACCCCGCGGCGACGACATCGGAGCATAGCCGACGGCTACTGCGACACGCGCAGCATGCGACCCGCCGCGGCCACCGCGGGCGCGGAGCTGCCCGCGTCCTCGGCGAACACGGCGAACGCCAGATCACCCGCTATTCCGACGAACCAGCCGTGCGCGTGGGTGTCATCGATGTACTCGGCGGTGCCGGTCTTGCCGACCAGCCCGGGGATGTCGGCGAGTTCGGTGGCTGTGCCTCCGGTCACAGTCTCCCGCATCATGGTTCGCAGCTGCTCGGCCACGCCCGCGGGCAACGGATCGGGCTGCCGGTCCGGGGTACCCGGCCTGCCCGCCACGATCGCCGGGGCGGGTACCGAACCCCGCGCGATCGACGCGGCGACCAGCGCCATCCCGAACGGCGACGCGGTCACCTGCCCCTGGCCGATGCTCGACTCCACCCGCGCGGCGGGGCTGTCGGCGGCCGGGACCTTCCCGGTGACCGTCGTCAGCCCGGGGGTCACATAGTCGATGCCGAGGCCGAGCTGAGCGGCCGCGTGGGTGAGCCCGTCGGCGGGCAGCCGGACGCCGAGCATGCCCATGGTGGTGTTGCAGGAGCGGGCGAAGGCGGTGTGCAGCGGCACCTGGCCGAGATCGAAATTGTCGTCGTTGGGGATGCGACGGCCCTCGATGTTCGCGCTGCCCGGGCAGGCCACCACGGTGTCGGGGGTGACCTCGCCCGCCTGCAACGCCGCGGAGACGGTCACCGTCTTGAACGTCGAACCCGGCGGGTAGAGACCGGTCAGCGCGATCGGGCCCTGCGCGTCGGCCGCCGAATTCTGCGCCACCGCCAGCACATTGCCGGTGGAGGGTTGCAGCGCCACGATCGCGGCGGGCTTGTCCATCGGCGCGAGCGCGGCCTCGGCCGCCCGTTGCAGGCCGACGTCGAGGGTGGTGACGATGTCGGCGGTGGGTCGCGGTTCCGCGCCCGCGATCCGTTCGGTACCGCTGGGGGTCTGGGCCCGCACGGCCCACCCGGCGGCTTCGTCGGCCTGCTGCTGCCACAGTTCGGCCAGCCCGGACAGCGTCGGGGAGGTGAGGGCCTTGTCGGTGGTGAGCAGCCGGGTCTGCGGGGCCAGCGTCACGCCCGGCAGCGCCGCCAGCGCGTCGCGGATGGGGGCGATGTCGGCGGCGCGCAGCGTGATCGCGGTGACCGGTTTGCCTTGCGCCGCGGCGATATCCGTGCGCAGCGAGGCATCGGTGATGCCGGGCGCGAGCGGGTTCAGCAGCGCCGCCACGGCGGCGGTGTCGGCTTCGGCGGTCAGGTTGACCAGGGTCACGATCTGCTCGGTCATCAGCTCACCGCCCGCGGCGTCGAGCACGCGGGCCGGGCGGGCGTAGGCGGGTCCATAACTGAGCGGCCCCTTGTCCAGGCCGGGGGCGAGGGTGGCCGGATTCCACCGGATGGCCCAATCGCCGTTCTCGGCGGCGGTGCCGGTGGTGGTGTAGGTCCACTCCTGGCCCGCGCTGCCGAGTTTCCAGGTGGCGGCGAGGGTGAAGGTGTCGCCCTCGGTGCCGCGCACCTCGTAGGTGACCTCCTTGCCCAGGCCCGCGTACAGCTGGTTCAGGGTCGCCGTGGCCTGGTCCGGGTTGTCGGTGAGGGCGGCCGCCGCGGCCACGTCGTCGGCGTTGAGTGCGTCGGCGAACTGTTCGGCGACCGTGCGTGGCTGTTCGGGCCCGGAGCTGCAGGCGGCCAGCGCCAGCACGGGTGCGGCGACCAGGACGAAGAGTTTGTTCCGCTGGGTACCCACCCGGCCGACGGTACTGGAAAGCCCCTACGGGGTGCCCGCAGCGACGCGCTCGAGCCAGCTGCCGGTGGTGAGCGCATCCAGGTCCGGGCCGGGCAGTTCGATGTCGAAGAGCTCGTTGATGACCTCGGGCAACTCGCCCGGTGTCAGGGCACGGATGTCGGCGCTGCCGTCGGGGCGTTCGGTGGTCAGGGTCAGTCCGTCGAGCACGTGGTGGCGGTCGGGATGGAACCGCTGCAGGAACGGACGGGTCGTGAACGGCGAGCGCGGCGAGGTCGACACGAAGTGGTTGCCGACCTCGAAGTCGATCCGGTACTGCGGCGCGGTGGTGAAGGTGTAGCGGTCGACCCAGCCGTCCCTGCCGAACTGGTGCAGCACCCACAGGTCGGTGCCGAGTTCGCCGGTGCGGCGCTCGAGCCGGAATCGCCAGTCCCCAAGGGTGAATTCGTCCGGTTGCGGGCGCAGCTCGTAGGGGCGCAGCGGGCCGCGGCCGAAGCCGACGTCGCACATCCACACCCGGTCGTCGTCGGCGGTGGTGACCCGTAACAGCGCGTGCGTGGCCGGGCGTAGGCCGCCCGCCCCCATGGTGACCCGGCCGGTGTGGCCGGTGACCCCGAACCCGAGACGTTCCAGCGCGGCGGCGAACAGGCCGGCGTTCTCGTAGCAGTAGCCGCCGCGTCTGCTGTACACGAGCTTGTCCTGCAGGGTCGCCAGGTCGAGGCGCACGGGCCGGCCGAGCACGGCCTCGAGATTCTCGAAGGGGATCGCGGTGGTGTGCCGGTACACGAGTTCACGCAGCGTGGCCAGGGTGGGCGCGCGCTCGCCGGCGAACCCGATCCTGGCCAGGTACGCGTCCAGGTCCAGCTCCGCGCCGTTCCAGTGGTAGGCGGGGTCGTCGGGCTTGCTCATGCTGCCACCTCGTTTCGTCGTCGAACCTCGTCCGGGACAACCATCGGGCAGGGCGACGTTGTTCCGGGGCCTCGGCATTCGCCGTCGGGATGGTCGTCGGCGCGCCCCTGACGGCCGCCTTCGCGCGCCGGTGGCCCCCGCGCCGCGGCTTGCCGGCGTTCGTGCTGGTCTTCGCGGTGGTCCAGGTGGCAGGCGCGCTCGCCGACCACCTGTGGGTCCTGGTGGTGACCCGGGTCGTCGCCGCCTTCATGGCGACGGCCGCGCTGGTGAACGCGGGCACCTTCGGCGCCTTCACCTTCCTCGCACCGCTGATCACCGGTCCGGTGGGCCTGTCGCCGCGGTGGATTCCGGTGGCGCTCATGCTGTTCGGCCTCGGTTCCTGCCTCGGCCTCACCGCGGCCGGACGCCTCGCCGACCGGTGGCCGGGGCAGGTCGTGGCGGTCGGCGGCCCGCCGGCGCTCCTCGGCCGGCTCGCGACCGCGGCGACCACCCACCCGGCCACCCTGCTGGTCCTCGTCACCGGGCAGGGCGCACTGTCCTTCGCCGTCGGCAGCACCCTCGTCGCCCGCGTGCTGGGCGAGGCGGGGCGCCGACGATGGGCGGCGCCTACGCCACCGCGGCGCTCAACCGCGGCGCGGCGCTCGGCCCGATCGCCGCGGCGGCCACGCTGGGTACCGGGCCGGCCGAACGCGGTCCGTTCGTGGCGGCCGCGGTCGCGGTCGCCCTGGCGCCGGCGACCGCGTCGGCGATCCGGGTGCGCAGCGCGGACCCGGTGAACCGCTGACGGAACGGCGGAATCCGTCACCCACCCCGGCTACACTCCGCACATGCGTTCGATCAGTGTGGCGGAGCGGCGGGCCCGGCTGGCGGTGCGGCACCATCTGGCGGCCACCGCGCGGTCGGCGGACGTCACCGAGATCGCCCGGTCGATGGTGGCCCTGCACGCGACCGACCCGGCGACGGTGTTCCTGTCGGTGGCCGCCCGCTCGGACACGCTCGTGCCCGCCGACGTGGAGCGCGCGCTGTACGAGGAGCGGACACTGCTGCGGATGCTGGCGATGCGGCGCACGATGTTCGTGGTGCCGCTCGACGTCGTCGGCGCCCTGCAGGCGTCCTGCGCCGACGCGCTCGCGGTCAAGCAGCGCCGCACCTACACCAAACTGGTGGAACAGGCCGGGGTGGTGGACGGCGACGTCGCGGCGTGGTGGGCCGAGGTCGAGCGGGAGACCCACGACGCGCTGCTGGCGCTCGGCGCGGCGACCGGCGCACAGTTGAGCAAGGCGGTGCCGCGCTTGCGCACCTCGATCGTGACCGCCCCAGGCAAGGCGTATGAGCGGCCGACCAACATCACCACCTGGGTGCTGCTGACCCTCGGGGCCGAGGGCCGGATCGTGCGCGGACGCCCGAACGGTGGGTGGAGCAGCAGCCAGTACACCTGGGCGCCGATCGAATCCTGGCTGCCCGGTGGTGTCCCCGCGGTGCCCGTCGAGGAGGCCCGGGCCGAGGTGGTGCGGCGGTGGCTGCGTGCCTTCGGGCCCGCGCCGGTCACCGACCTCAAGTGGTGGACCGGGTGGACGCAGGCCGAGGTGCGGTCGGCGCTGGCCCGGCTCGACGTCGCCGAGGTGGACCTCGACGGCGGCACCGGCGTGGTGCTGGCCGACGATCTCGCGCCGGTGCCCGCCCCCGCACCGGCCGCCGCCCTGCTCCCCGCCCTCGACCCCACGCCGATGGGCTGGCAGTCGCGCGACTGGTACCTCGGTCCGCACGCCCCCGCCCTGTTCGACCGCAACGGCAACATCGGCCCCACCGTCTGGTGGGACGGCCGCATCGTCGGCGGCTGGGCCCAGCGCCGATCCGGCGAGGTCGTCTACCGCCTCCTCGAAGACCCCGGCACCGAGGCCGCCACCCACATCGCCACCGAAGCCGCCCGCCTGGAGAAATGGTTCGGCGACACCCGCCCCGTCCCCCGCTTCCGCACCCCCCTGGAACGCGAACTCACCACCTGACCGGCGTGATCGCCAGTCGGTCTCCTCGGGGTGCCCGGTACCCGCGGCCTTGATCCACCGCCTGCGCCACCGGGTGTACTCCTGGTCGTGGCCGACGACGCTGTCAGAAGTCCAGGCCGAGGTCGAGGACGGTGACGGAGTGGGTGAGGGCGCCGACGGCGAGGTAGTCGACGCCGGTGCGGGCGTAGTCGGCGGCCACGTCGAGGGTGAGGCCGCCGGAGGATTCCAGTTTCGTGGTGGGGGCGGTGGCGTTGCGGCGTTGCACGGCGGCCTGGGTCTGCCAGAGCGGGAAGTTGTCCAGCAGGACGAGTTCGACGTCTTCGGCGAGGACGGCGTCGAGCTGTTCGAGGCTGTCGACCTCCACTTCGCACGCGATGTCGGGGGCCAGGGCGCGCACGGCCCGCAGCGCCTCGACCACCGACCCGGCGGCGGCCACGTGGTTGTCCTTGATCAGCGCCGCGTCCCCGAGGCCCATCCGGTGATTGACGCCGCCGCCGACCCGCACCGCGTACTTCTGCAGGGCGCGCAGGCCGGGCAGCGTCTTGCGGCTGTCGCGGATCTTGCAGTCGGTGCCCTCGACCGCGTCCACCCAGGCGGCGGTGGCGGTGGCGATGCCGGACAGGTGACAGATCAGGTTGAGCAGGGTGCGTTCGGCGGTGAGCAGTCCGCGCGTGGGAGCGACCACGCCGAGCACCGCCTGACCGGGCTCGACCCGGGTGCCGTCGGCGACCCGGCCGGTGATCTCGTACTCGCTCGCACCGAGCACCTCGTCGAGCACCAGCAGACCCACGTCGATTCCGGCGACCGTGCCGGGCTGCCGGGACACGACCGACGCCTTGACCACGGCGTCGGCGGGCACGGTGGCCACGGTGGTGACGTCGGGGCCGTAGCGCAGGTCCTCGTCCAGCGCGGTGCGGATGAGCGCGAGCACCTCGTCGCGATCCAGCGCGGCGTCCAAAGCCATCGTCGTTCTCCTGTTCTGTCGGTGCGCGCTCACGGAACGGCGGCGAGTTCGGGACCGTCGGGGTCGGCCGCCAGGTCGGCGGTGACGTCGAGGGTGCCGAGCAGATCGGGGTGGCCGTCGGGGTCGAGCCGGATCGGGATGCTGTGCCGCAGCGCGTCGTCGGTGGCCGGGTGATCGGAGCGGGTGTGGCAGCCGCGGCTCTCCCGCCGCGCGGCCGCCGCCAGCAACAACACCCGGGCGGTGAGGGTGAGCGCGCCGTCCTCGAGGTCGGCGATCCGCCGCGCCGCGAGCTCCGGTGCGGGCGGCACGGATTCGGCCGTCGACTGCCTGGCCTGCGAGTACCGCGAGGACATGCCGCGCAGCACGGCCCGTTCCAGCCGGGCCGCCGCCTCCGCCAGCCCGTCGCCGTCGCGGACGACCGAGGCGTGCGCGGTCATCACCTGGTGCAGCGCCGCCCGGGGCACCCGGGGCATGGCCCGGGGGCGGATCTCGGTCACCTCGGCGGGCAGTTCGAGCCGTTCCGCGGCGGCCGCGCCGACCCGCTCGCCCACCACGAGCCCTTCCAGAAGGCTGTTGGAGGCCAGCCGGTTCGCCCCGTGCAGGCCGGTGCGGGCGACCTCACCGGCCGCGAACAGCCCCGGCACCCCGGTGCGCCCGTGCGTGTCGGTGACCACGCCACCGCACTGGTAGTGCGCGGCCGGCGCGACGGGGATCAGGTCGGCGCGCGGGTCGATGCCCGCGGCCAGGCAGGAGGCGGTGATCGTGGGAAAGCGCCGGGTGAATCCTTCGATCGCGCGCGCGTCGAGATACACGTGGTCGGTGCCCAGGTCACGCATCCGGGCCGCGATCGCCCGCGACACCACGTCGCGCGGCGCCAGATCGCCGCGCGGATGCACCCCGGCGGTGACCGAGCGGCCGGTCGCGTCGACCAGCACCGCGCCCTCCCCGCGCACCGCCTCGCTGATGAGCGGGCGACGGCCGGTGCCGCCGGGGGTGTAGAGCACGGTCGGATGGAACTGCACGAACTCCAGGTCCGCCACCGTCGCCCCGGCCCACAGCGCCAGCGCGACGCCGTCGGCGGTCGCGCCGGGCGGATTGGTGCTCAGCGCGTACAGCTGGCCGAGCCCGCCGGTGGCGAGCAGCACCGACGGGGTGTGCACGACACCGAAACCGTTCTCCGACACCGCGATCACCCCCTGCACGCCGTGCGGTCCGGTGACCACCTCGCAGGCGGCCGCGCCGAAGATCACCGGCAGGCCCGCGGCGTTGAGTGCGCGCTGCACCTCGGCGCCGGTGGCGTCGCCCCCGGCATGGATGATGCGGCGGGTGCTGTGCCCGCCCTCCCTGGTCCGGGAGACCTGCCCGTCGCGGCCGAGGTCGAACACCGCGCCGAGATCGGTCAGCGCCGCCACGGCCGCCTGCCCGCCCGCGACGATGGAGCGCACCGCCGCCTCGTCGCACAGCCCCGCGCCCGCCTCCACGGTGTCGCGGACGTGGGACTCCACCGAGTCGCCGTGCGGGGCGACGACGGCGATGCCGCCCTGTGCGTATTGCGTCGCGGTGTCGGTCGGCCCGCCCTTGCTCAGCGCGAGCACCCGCAGCCCGCGCAGCGAGGCGGTGCGGGCCGCGGTCAGTCCCGCGACCCCGCCGCCGATCACCACCAGGTCGGCCGTGGCCTCCCACTCGATCGTCACCGCAGCCGTCATCGGTTCACGCCTTCCGCCGCCGTCACCGGCGGTTCACTCACCGCCGCCGGGATTGCCGATGGCGATCATGCGCTGTACCGAGTTGCGACCGAGCGCGGCGGTCTCGGGATCGACGTGCACCTCGTCGGCGCCGTCCACCAGGCAGCGCAGCAGCGCGGCCGGGGTGATCATCTTCATGTACTTGCACGAGGCCCGGTCGTTGACGGCCTGGAAGTCGATGCCCGGCGCGGCCTTGCGCAGCTGGTGCAGCATGCCGACCTCGGTCGCGACCAGCACCTGGGTGGACTTGGCGGCCTTGGCGGCGTCGATCATGCCGCCGGTGGACAGGATGTGCACCCGCTCGGCCGGGAACGCGCCCTCGCCGGCCAGGTAGAGCGCCGAGGTGGCGCACCCGCATTCGGGGTGCACGAACAGCTCCGCGTCGGGGTGGCTGCGCGCCTGCTCGGTGAGCTCGTCACCGTTGATGCCCGCGTGCACGTGGCATTCACCGGCCCAGATGTGCATGTTCTCCCGGCCGGTGACCCGCTTGACGTGGGCGCCGAGGAACTGGTCGGGCAGGAACAGCACCTCCCGCTCGGGATCGATGGAGGCCACCACGTCCACGGCGTTGGAGGAGGTGCAGCAGATGTCGGTGAGCGCCTTCACCTCGGCGGTGGTGTTCACATACGACACCACGACCGCGTCCGGGTGCTCGGCCTTCCAGGCGCGCAGCTCGGCGGCGCTGATCGAGTCCGCCAGCGAGCAGCCCGCGCGCTGATCGGGGATGAGCACCGTCTTGTCGGGGCTGAGGATCTTCGCGGTCTCGGCCATGAAGTGCACCCCGCAGAACACGATGGTGTCCTCGGGTGCCTCGGCCGCGATCCGCGACAGTGCCAGCGAATCACCGACGTGGTCGGCCACGTCCTGGATCTCGGGCAGCTGATAGTTGTGGGCGAGAATGGTCGCGTTGCGCTCCCTGGCCAGACGCTTGATCTCCTGGGCCCACTCGGGCGTCGCCTCGACACCGGCGAACCCGGCGGGTCCGTCGAACACCTGCCCCATCAGCGGAGGCGCCAGCTTCGCACCTGTCGTCGCCATGATGGCTCCCTTCCTCGTGCGTCCGCCGCCACCGCTTTCGTCGACGCGGCACCGCGATTCGCACCAAACCAGGTTTTCGACTTACAATCGAAAACGTGGCCCATAGTAGCACCATCCACGAATCGCTCACCGCGGTGTTCCAGGTTCGCCGCTTCCCCGTCGAGAAAACCGCAGGTCAGCGTGTTGCCGTGCCCGCGAGTGGGGTGTTGCGGCCGTGCCCGCCCGACCAGCGGACCGAACTGGCGGTGCTGTTGTGGGAACGCGCACTCGACCCGCAGAAGGGCACCTGGTCGCTGCCCGGCGGCCGGCTGCGCGACGACGAGGACCTCGACACCTCGGCGCGGCGCCAGCTCGCCGAGAAGGTCGACGTGCGCGAGCTGGCCCACCTCGAGCAGCTGTCGGTGTTCAGCGACCCGCACCGGGTACCAGGGCCGCGCCGAATCGCCTCGGCCTACCTCGGGCTGGTCCCGCTGACCGCCGAACCGGAACTACCCGACGACACCGCCTGGCACCCGGTCTCCGCACTGCCGACGATGTCGTTCGACCACGGCATCGTCGTCGAACACGCCCGCACCCGGCTGGCGGCGAAACTGTCCTACACCAACATCGCCTTCGCCCTGGCGCCGGCCACCTTCACCATGTCGGTGCTGCGCGAAATCTACTGCGCTGCACTGGGATACGATGTCGACACGACCAACCTGCAGCGAGTCCTGCACCGCCGCAAGGTGATCACGCCGACCGGCGCCACCGCCGCACCGGGACGTGCCGGCGGACGCCCGGCCGCGGTGCACCGGTTCACCGACTCCGGCCTGCGCGTCACCGACGAGTTCGCCGCGCTGCGCCCACCGACCTGAGCGTCCGACACACGAAATCCGCTGCGGCTCCGGGCTACTCGATCAGGCGGTCTTCATCTCCGGCCGGGGCGCCGGACCCTCGGTGCGCCGGGTCAGCCGCGCTCCCGACCAGAACAGCAGCTCCACCACCCAGAACACCCACAGCGCCAGGCTCACCACCAGTACGGGAATCGCCAGGAACAGCACCGCGGGCACCGCGACGAGCAGGAAGCGCAGCAGGTCACCCGCGCTCGCCCCGGCCAGGCCGCTGCCGACCCGCACCGCCGCCCACATCATCCAGCGCCGCGGCACCGAGACGCCGAACTCGCGCAGGCTGCGCCGGAAGATCCCGTCGGCGTCGGCGGCACTCACCACCGCGCCGGCGCGTAGATAGTCGTGCAGGATCGCCGCGCGGGTATAGGCGCCGTAGCGCGGGATCAACCAGACCAGGGCGCGCGGCACCGAGGCGAAATCGGTGCGGAACCCGGCGGGCACCGTGAACTCCTGGCTCGCACCGCGATACACCAGCGGCTGCGCCAGCCGCCAGAACGTGCCGTCGATCTCCTCGACCGTCGAACCGCTGCCCACGAACGGCATGCCCCGATTCTACGGCCGACCACCGTGCTCAGCGGGTTTGGCGCGCCTCCGGATGCACGGGCCGGGCGGGATCGAGCGCACCCGGATCGTCGTAGGCGGGGACCGCGCCCCACGTCGGCGTCGGCCGGGCGTGCCCGAACGGCCCGAGGTACCCGGTGCCCAGGTCCTCGGCCGTGCTCAACGCCGCGAGGAACAGCACCACCAGCGAGGCGATCAACGGCTGCACCAGCAGCGCCAGATCGGTGCCGACCTCGGTCGGCAGGGTGACGATGCTGCCGACCGCCGGATCGTCGGCGCGCGGATGCCGCAGCTCGGCCACCGTCTCCCCGCACCACGCCATGGCGTAGGCGCCGATCAACGACCCCGTGAGCAAGCCGAGTTGCAGCAGCGGCCCGCGCACCGGCCGCAGCAGCCGCCACGCCGCGACGGCGCTCAGCAGTCCGGTGACCGCGCCGAAGCACACGAAGATCGCCACCGCGTCGAACTGGTGGGCGCTCTCCCCCGTGAGTCCCGTTCCGCGACCGGGCTGGGTCACCAGCAACTGCTCGGTGGGTGCGAGCACACCCCACAGCGCACCCACCAGCAGGCTCACCACGACCACGCCCGCGACCACCAGCAACGCCGTGGCCGCCTCCCGGCGCACACCCTCGGCGCGCACTACCGGTGTTCCAGACTCTTCGAGTCGATCACCCCGTGGCGGGAGCACTTGGCCCACCAGCCGTCCGGGCTCACCTGCACGATCATGCGCCTGCCGCACTGCTCGCAGAACCGCGGCGGCTCCAGGCCCAGCGCGGCCGCGGCGGGCACCGCGTCGTCGAGGCCCGGCACGATCCGCTTGCCGGTGAACGGGTTGTAGCGCTCGTCCATGTCCACGACACTACTCATCGGCGGGCGACCTACAGCGTTTCGTTGAGCGCCTTGATCGGCATCTTCAGCTCACCCAGCAGATCCAGGTCCGATTCGGCGGGCCGGCCGAGGGTGGTCAGGTAGTTGCCGACGATGACGGCGTTGATGCCGCCGAGAATGCCCTGCTTGGCGCCGAGGTCGCCGAGGGTGATCTCGCGACCGCCCGCGAAGCGCAGGATGGTGCGCGGCAACGCCAGGCGGAAGGCGGCGACGGCCTTGAGCGCCTCGGCCGCGGGCAGCACCTCGAGATCGCCGAACGGCGTGCCCGGACGCGGGTTGAGGAAGTTCAGCGGCACCTCGTCGGGCTCGAGCTCGGCCAGCTGCGCGGCGAATTCGGCGCGCTGCTCCAGGGTTTCGCCCATGCCGAGGATGCCGCCGCAGCACACCTCCATGCCCGCTTCGCGCACCATGCGCAGCGTGTCCCAGCGCTCCTCCCAGGTGTGGGTGGTGACCACGTTGGGGAAGTGCGACTTGGCGGTCTCGAGGTTGTGGTTGTAGCGGTGCACACCCATCGCGGCGAGCTGGTCGACCTGTTCCTGGGTGAGCATGCCCAGCGAGCAGGCCACCTGGATGTCGACCTCGTTGCGGATGGCCTCCACACCGGCGGCGACCTGCGCCATCAGCCGGGCGTCCGGGCCGCGCACGGCGGCGACGATGCAGAACTCGGTGGCGCCGGTCTTGGCGGTCTGCTTGGCGGCCTCCACCAGGCTGGGGATGTCGAGCCAGGCCGCGCGCACCGGCGACTGGAACAGGCCCGACTGCGAGCAGAAGTGGCAGTCCTCGGGACAGCCGCCGGTCTTGAGGCTGATGATGCCCTCGACCTCGACCTCGGGGCCGCACCACTTCATGCGGACCTCGTGGGCCAGTCCGAGCAGCTCCTCGAGCCGGTCGTCACCGAGCCGGAGCACCGCTAGGGTCTGGTCCTGGGTCAGGCCCTCGCCGCGCTCGAGCACCTGCTCGCGCGCGATCTCGAGAATGTCGGTCTGAACGGGTGCCTGGGTCACTGCGGAAATCCCTTCGGGCGGGCTTCTTCGTAGGGCGACGGCCCCTCGCGCCCGAGGTGGCCGTGCAACTTGAACGGTGTTCAGGCTAGGGTAGCGGCAAGAGTGAGTCAAAGCACGATCGGAAGGGACAACGGTGCAACTGCACAGGGCGGACGTGGTCGACGGCGCCATCGCCATCCTCGACCAGTACGGCCTCGCCGACCTGACCATGCGCAGGCTGGCGAGTTCACTGCAGGTGCAGCCGGGCGCCCTGTACTGGCACTTCCCCAACAAGCAGGCCCTGCTCGGCGCGGTCGCCGACCGCATCCTGGCCCCGATGGAGGCACCGGTCACCGCGACCGACTGGGCCGGTCAGCTCACCGAACTCGCGCACCGGCTGCGGGACTGCCTGCTGGCCTACCGCGACGGCGCCGAACTCGTCTCGGCCACCTACGCCTCCCGGCTGACCACCAGCAAGGGCCGCGAGCGCCTGGCCGGGGTCGCGATCCGCGCGGGCATGCCGCGCCAAGAGGCCGAACTGGCCGCCTACACGCTGCTGTACTACGTGCTGGGCCAGACCGTCGACGAGCAGTCCCGCATGCAGATGGACTCCGCGGGCGCGCTGCCCGCCGACGCCACCCCGCTCGACGAAACCCCTGACGCCACCGCGCGTTTCGACTTCGGCCTGCAACTGTTCATCGCGGGCGTACGGCACCTGCTCGGCAGCCGCGTCCGCTGAGCAGCCGCGTTCGGCCGCTGTCGGGCCGTGGTCGGTCCACCGCGGCCCGCCCGGCGGGAAACCACCGGTACATCGTCCACGCGCCCGCCCCCGCGGCGAGCGCGAGCGCGAAGGAGGCGGCGCCGAGAACGGCGAGCGCGCTGATCGCGCCCACCGCGACCGGTCCGGCGAACATGCCGATGTCGTGGGTGAGACGCCAGGCGCCGAGGAATTCGGCGCGCCGGTCCGGCGGGGCGACGTCGGCGCCGACGGTCATGATGAGCCCGTTGCTGATGCCGTTGGCCAGCCCGAGCAGCACCGCCGCCGCGCCCGCGGTGAGCGCCGAGCCGGTGAACGGCAGCGCGGCGTAGCCGAGGGCGAAGCACAGCATGGACGGAATACCGGTGGCGCGGCGGCCGTAGCGGTCCAGCCAGATCCCCGCGGGATAGGACATCAGCACGTCGACCGCTCCCGCGATGCCGAAGATCAGGCTGGTGGCGACGGGGCTGAGCCCGATGTGCGCGGCCCACAACGGCAACAGCGCCTGGCGGGCGGCCCGGGCGGCGCCGGTGAGCAGCGCCGCCGAGCCGAGCGTGCCCAGCAGCCTACGGTTCTCCACCACCACCGAGGACAGCGTGTGCGTGCCGCTCTCGCCGCCGACGTCGCGCACCGCGACCATCGCCAGACCGGCGAGCAGGGTGGTGACACACTGCAACCACAGTCCGCCGTTCGGGCCCATCACGTGCACCAGTCCGGCCCCGAGGAACGGGCCGCAGAAGAACCCGAGCCGGTGCGCGCCCGCCAGGGTCGACAGTGCGCGGCCCCGGTCACCGGGAGACACCACCGCGACGAGGTAGGACTGCCTGGCCAGGCCCCACACCGCCCCCGCCGCGCCGTTGAGCAGCATCCCCGCCGCCAGCACCGCCAGGTTCGGCGCCAGGATCGCCGCGAGCACCCCGGCCAGCCCGAGCAGCGACCCCAGCCCGATCGCCCCGCGCTCCCCCACCCGGGCCACCACCCGGCCGGCGGGCAGATCGGTGAGCACCATCCCCAGCCCGCTCAGCGACACGACCAGTCCGGCGAGCCCGGCACTCGCACCGAGATCCAGGGCCCGTAGCGCGTACATCGGCGCCGCCGCACCGGCCCCGGTGCCGTACAGCGCCATCGGCACGAACACCGACCACGTCAGGCTCCGCAACCGCACGGAACGGACTGTGCCGGTGGCACTTTCGGTCGCTCGGTCGACGCTCACCGCCCGCGCCCCCGGTGGCGACCGCGTGGTGTCCCGGCCCGCGCACCGCAGCGCGCGAGCCCGGCCGCCGCGCGTCCGCCCGGACACTCCTCGGGTGCCCGGCTCACCGCACCCCCACCGGTCGACGGGCGAATCGGCTCTCCGGCCGCGGCAGTCCGAAGTGATCGCGCAACGTCGTGCCCGAGTATTCGGTGCGGAACAGCCCGCGCTCGCGCAGGATCGGCACCACGGTGTCGGTGAAGACCTCCAGCCCGCCCGGGTAGTAGGGCGGCATCACGTTGAACCCGTCGGCGGCACCGTGGCGGAACCACTCCTCGATGGTGTCGGCGACCTGTTCGGGCGTGCCCGCGAACACCCGGTGCCCGCGCGCGCCCGCCAGCCGATGCAGCAACTGCCGCAGCGTCGGCCGTTCCCGGCGCACGATCCCGGCGACGACCTGCAACCGGCTGCGCGCGTTGTCGGTGACCTCACCCGCGTCGTCGAACTCCTCGACCGGCACCGGCTCGTCGAGCTTCAGGTGCCGTAGATCCCGTCCGGCGATTCCGGCGAGCTGTGCCAGCCCGTATTCCGGCACGGTCAGCTCGTTGAACTCCCGCTCCAGTTTCCGGGCCGCGGCCTCGGTGTCGGCGATGAACGGGCTGATGCCGGGCAGGATCTTCACGTGCTCGGGGTCGCGGCCGAACGCGCGGGCCTTGGCCTTGATGTCGGCGTAGAACGCCTGGGCGTCCGCCAGTTGCTGGTGCGCGGTGAAGATGGCCTCGGCGTAGCGGCCCGCGAACGCGCGGCCCTCGTTGGAGGCGCCCGCCTGGACCAGCACCGGATGCCCCTGCGGTGGGCGCGCGGCGTTGAACGGTCCACGCACGCGCAGGTATTCGCCCTCGAAATCGATGCGGTGGATCTTGGCCGGATCGGCGTAGCGGCCCGCCGCGGTGTCCAGCAGGATGGCGTCGTCCTCCCAGCTGTCCCACAGCGCGACCACCGCGTCCACGAATTCCCGTGCCCGCGCGTACCTTTCGGTGTGGTCGGGGTGGCGGTCCAGCCCGAAGTTGGCCGCGGCCAGATCGGTGCCGGTGGTGACGATGTTCCACCCGGCCCGGCCGCCGGAGAGGTGGTCCAGACTCGCGAACAGCCTGGCCAGATTGTAGGGCTCGTAGTAGGTGGTCGAGGCGGTGGCGATCAGCCCGATCCGGCTGGTGGCGGCCGCGATGGCGGTGAGCAGCGTGATCGGTTCCAGTCCGGGCGCGGCGTTGAATTCGACATTGGTGCGCAGCGCGGGACCGTCGGCGAAGAACACCGCGTCCAATGTCGCGGCCTCGGCGGTGCGGGCGATCTCCTGGTAGTACCGCACGTCGTAGATGCGGTCGGGCCTGCTCGCCGGATGGCGCCAGGCGGCCTCGTGGTGCCCGGCGGGATAGATGAAGGCGTTGAGGCTCAGCTGGCGGGGACGGTCGGTCATGAGGCTTGTTTCTCTTCCTCCGGTGCGGCGAGGTCGACGCCGAGCGCGGCGAGCAGCAGCTCGCGGGCGTGGATGAACTCGGGGGCGCTGTGACGGCGGGGCCGGGGCAGCTCGATGCGCAGGTCGGTGGCGAGGCGGCCGTCCTGCAACACCAGCACCCGGTCGGCGAGCAGCACCGCCTCGTCGACGTCGTGGGTGACCAGCAGCACGGCGGGCTTGTGCCGGGCGCACAGATCCTGCAGCAGGGCGTGCATCCTGATCCTGGTCAAGGCGTCCAGCGCGCCGAACGGCTCGTCGGCCAGCAGCAGTTCCGGCTCGCGGACCAGCGACCTGGCCAGTGCCACCCGTTGCTGCTCACCACCGGAGAGCTCCCGCGGCCAGGCGCGCTCGCGCCCGGCCAGGCCCACCTCGGCCAGCGCCGCCCGGCCGCGCGCGGCGGCATCGGCGCCGGACAGGCCGAGGATCACGTTGTCGAGCACGCGGGCCCAGGGCAGCAGCCGGGAGTCCTGGAAGACCACCGCGCGTTCGCTCGGCACCCGCAACTCGCCCGAGCCGGTACCCGCGTCGTCGAGTTCGGCGAGTGCGCGCAGCAGCGTGCTCTTGCCCGAGCCGCTGCGCCCGAGCAACGCCACGAACTCACCGCGCGCGATGTCGAGATCGATGCCGCGCAGCACCGTGCGGTCACCGAAGCCGCGGCGCAGCTCGCGGGTGCGGACCACGCTCAGTCGCCCAGTGTCTGTCGCCATGACAGTGCCTTCCTTTCCACCGCGCGCACCGCGATGTCGCCGAACAGGCCGAGCAGTCCGTAGATCACCAACCCGACCACGATCACGTCGATCTGGCCGTAGGTGCGCGCCTGCGTCATCAGGTAGCCGATGCCGCTGGTGGCGTTGACCTGCTCGACGACGACCAGCGCCAGCCAGGAGATCGTCACCGCCAACCGCAGGCCGATGAAGAAGCCGGGCAGCGAACCGGGCAGCGCGACGCGGCGCACGAACGCCGCACGCGACAGCCGCACGGTCTCGGCCAGCTCCACATAGCGGGAGTCGACACTGCGCAGATAGGCGTGGGTGTTGATGTAGACCGGCACGAAGACGCTCAGCGTGATGACGATCAGCTTCATCTCCTCGCCGATGCCGAACCACACGATGAACAGCGGGATCAACGCCAGCGTCGGAATGGCGCGCTTGATCTGGATCGGCCCGTCCAGCAGCGCCTCGCCCACCCTGCTCAGGCCCGCGATGAGCGCGAGCACCACGCCGATCACCACGCCCAACGCCAACCCGATGCCGGCACGTTGCAGCGAGGTCAGCAGATTCGACTGCAGACGGCCGTCGGCGATCAGCTCACCGGCGGTCTGCGCCACCGTCCAGGGGGCGGGCAGGGTGTCGGGGTCGAGCGAGCCGGTGGCCGAGCCGAGCACCCAGGCGCCGACCAGCAGCGCCGGGCCGAGCGCGATCCCGAACGGGATCGGTGTGCCCGGGCCGAGCCTGCGCCGCGACAACCCGCCGCGCGCCTGCCGGGCCTGCGACGTGCCCGCCGCGCCGAACCGGCGCAGCACGCCCGCTTCCACTGTCGCCATCATCGCTCCTTCGGCTCGAACGCCGCGCCGGATTCGGTGACCGCCGCGGTCACCACGGCGTCGTACCGCAGGTCGAAACCGTCGGCGGCCTCGACCTTTCTCGGCAGCTCACCGGCGGCATCGATGAGGTCGATGGTCGCCTGCTGCCGATCGATCAGGTCCTGGTCCAGATGCGGGAAGACGTAGCTGCCCAGCGAATCCACGATCCGGCGCGCGTCCTCCGGCGAGACCTTCTGGTTCTCCACGTAATACCGTTGCTCCCACTCGGCGCGGTGGGTGTTGGTCCACTGGTAGGCGCGCACATACGCCCGCACCAGCGCGGCCACCGCCGCCGACCGGGCCGGGTCGTTGGTCACCTCCCGGCGCGCGTAGAGGTAGGCCAATCCGCTGTAGATGCCGTGCGTTTCGCTGTCGGGCAGCACGGTGGCGCCGGGCGTGCGCAGCAGCCGCGTGACGTTCGGTTCGATCAGCGGGGCCACGTCCACCTGGCCGGTGCGCACCGCGTCGAGGAACTCCGCCAGCTGCAACCGGACCAGTTCCACGTCGCCGGTGTCCAGTCCCGCCTTGTCCAGCGCGCGCAGCACGGCCGCCTGCTGGGCGGTGCCCTCGGCGTAGGCGATCTTCCTGCCCTTCAGATCCGCCAGCGTCGTCACCGGAACACCCGGCGCCACCGCCAGTTTCAGCGCGTCCACGCTGGTGCGGTACGCGGCCACGATCGGCACGTCCTGCCCGGCGGCCAGCGCGTGGATCGGCGGCACGTCCCCCACCGGCGCCACGTCGGCCGCGCCGGCGCGGAACGCCTCCAGGATGGCCGGGCCGCCGACGAAGTTGGCGAATTCGACGGTGAACGGCAGCGTGTCGAGCTCACCGGAGAGCCGCAGCGCCGTCTGCAACCGCTCCTGCTGGTCGGCGATCACGAGCTTGGTGCCGGGCGGCACCTCGGTGGGCAGCGGGGTGTTCGCGGCGGCCACCGTCGCGTCGTCGTCCTTCGCGCAACCGGTCAGCCCGAGGGTCGCGGCGGTCGCCGCGGCGAGCAGAACGGCGGTCAGGCGACGGCCACGACGGCCGGCGAGCACGGTTCGGGTTCCAGACATGCGGGGAATTGAAACAACCCGGCCGCGTCCCCGAACACCTTTGTCGGCAGCCTGATTCGAAAGGTGTCACGACGGCGCCGCGGCGGTCCGCACGCCGCGCGCCCGGTCCAGATAGCGCTGCACGAACGGCAGCACCTGCTGCTCGATGACGGTGTTGTAGGCCACCGGCGCCTGCCGCGGGTTGGCGTGGCCGATCTCGCGCGGCAGCACCACCAGCAGGCTGCCGTCCACCCCGCCGACCCGCTCGACCAGCACCCGGTGGGAGTACTCGACGTCGACCACCCGGTCGCGGGCGGCGTCGCGGGGACGGATGAACACGATCGCCGGACGCGGTTTGCCCTCGGCCGGCCGCGCCAGAGCCCGCAGGTTGTCGATCGCGCCGCCACCGACGATCGCCAGGAACTGCGATTCGATCAACCCGTTGCTGGCGGCGTTGTGCGAGAGCACCTTCTCGGTGGTCACCTCGGTCAGCACCGCACGCAGCGCGGCGAGCCGGATGCCGGGCACCGGCCGGCCGGCCGGATCGAGGAAGCGGTCCCGGCGGGCATAGGTTTCCACCGCCATGCGCAGCGTGCGGCTCTCCCGCGCACCGGGCAGCCAGCCCATCCAGCGCAGCATGTCCTCGCCGCGGCCACGGCTCTCCGGCCGCACCGCGCCGAGGTCCATCGGGGTGCAGTCCAGCAGCACTCCGGCCAGCCTGCGGTCGCTGCCGCGATGGATGTGCTCGCCCACCTCCAGCGCGATCACCCCGCCCATGCTGTGCCCGACGAGCACGAGGTTGCGCACCCCGGACATCTGCGCGGCGCGCACCACCAGATCCGCGATCACCTTGCTGTCGATGCCCTGGTTGTCGTATCTGATCGCCCACACCACCCCGAGGCGGCGCAGCGCGGGCAGGGCGGCCGCGGTGTCGGTGGCGTTGAGCCCGCCCAGACCGACCATGTCCACCACCGCGGTGTCCCAGTTCCGGTCGTCCACCGGAGTGGCGACCGGAAGCAGCGCGGGTTCGGTGCGTGCGAGCCTGGCCCGCTCCGGCGCCACGTCGTGCACCCAGTACTGCACGAACAGGGTGAGCAGGAGTGTCAGTAAGGCGGCGACCCGCACCAGCGCCAGCCTGGTGCGGCGCAGTCTCGTCCAGCGATGCCCGAGGCGGGTCTCCCGCAACCGAGCCCTGCGCCGTTCGTCGTCCCAGTCGGCGACCGTCGACGGGTGCCGCTCGTCCCACAGCGACATCACTCCACGGTAACGACGGACGCCGGAGCCTGCCACGTGCCGACCCGACCACCCGCCGCGAGCAGACCGGGCGGTAGAGTACTGCCCGTCAACCCCCGGCGGGTGCGGGAATCCGGTGAGAATCCGGAACGGTCGCGCCACTGTGATCGCCTTCGGCGAGAGTCAGACCTCCCCCACCGGGTCGCTTCTGGAAAGGCCGCGACTTGCCTGTGGAGTATCGCCGATGATCCGCGTCCGGACATCGATCACCCTCGGCGTGCTGAGCGTCGCCGTATGCGTCGCCATGGTGTTCGCCACCGGTCTCGGCGCCGAGACACTGCCCGTCGGATCGGTCTGGCACGTGCTGCGGGACCGGATCACCGGCACCGCGCCCGCCGATCTCGGTCTCGACACCATCGTCTGGCAGCTGCGGGTGCCGCGTACCGTGCTCGCCGCGATCGTCGGCGCCGGGCTGGCGCTGGCCGGGGCCGCGATGCAGACCCTGGTGCGCAATCCGCTGGCCGATCCCTTCCTGCTCGGCGTCTCCTCCGGTGCCGGTGTCGGCGCGGCCGCGGTGATCACCTCGGGGTTCTTCGCCGGCGCGGGCGTCTGGGCGTTGTCCGGCGGTGCGTTGGCCGGCGCGTTCCTGGCCGCGACGCTGGTGTTCCTCATCGCCTCCGCCCAGGGCGGCCTCACCCCGCTGCGGCTGGTGCTCACCGGCACCGTGCTCGGTTCGGCGTTCGCCGCGTTCAGCAGTTTCCTGGTGTTCCGCAGCGCCGATCCGGCGGCGGCGCAATCGGTGCTGTTCTGGCTGCTCGGCAGCCTGGCCGGCGCCGACTGGACCCGGATCGCGCTGCCGCTGACGGTCGTGGTGCTGGCAGGTGTGGCGCTGTTGGCGGCCGCGGGCTGGCTGGACGCGCTGCTCGTCGGCGCCGACACCGCGGCCTCGGTCGGCGTTCCGGTGCGGCAGCTGCGCATCGCGCTGTTCGTGCTGCTGGCGGTGCTGGTCGGGGTGCTGGTCGCGGTGTCCGGCGGGATCGGCTTCGTCGGCCTGGTGGTGCCGCACGCGGCCCGGTTGCTGGTCGGCCCCCGCCACCGCGACCTGTTACCGGTCTGCGCGCTCTGCGGCGCGTTGTTCCTCGTCGTGGCCGACGCCGCCACCCGGATCCTGGTGCGCCCCACCGAGATCCCGGTGGGCGTGCTGACCGGCCTGATCGGCGCCCCCGCCTTCCTGCTGCTGCTGGGCCGCCGCACCTACCGGTTCGGGGAATCATGACCCGCGATACCGCGCCCGGGGGACGTTTGTCGGTGACCGAGGTGAGCTGCGAGGTGGGACGGCGCCCGGTGCTCACCGGGGTGAGCTTCGAGGTGGCGCCCGGGGAGATGATCGGGGTGGTCGGGCCGAACGGCAGCGGGAAGACCACGCTGCTGCACGTGCTCGCGGGGGTGCGACGGCCGCGCCGGGGCCGGGTCACGGTGGACGGGCAACCGCTGCACGAACTTCCGGCGCGGCAGCGCGCCCGGACGGTGGCGCTGGTGGCGCAGGACGAGCGGCCGCCCGCGGATCTGCTCGTCGGCGAGGTGGTCGCGCTCGGGCGCACCCCGTATCTGCCGCCCTGGGGCGCGGGATCGCCCGCCGAGCGACAGGTCGTCACCGACGCACTGGCCGCGGTCGACCTCGCGGGTCTCGCCGCCCGCCCCGTGCACAAGCTCTCCGGGGGTGAGCGCCGGCGCGTCCTGCTGGCCCGGGCACTCGCCCAGGACACGCCCGTCCTGATCCTCGACGAGCCGACCAACCATCTCGACATCACCCACCAGCTCGACCTGCTCGCGCTGGCCCGCGGCCTCGGTCGCACGGTGGTCACCGCGCTGCACGACCTCACCCTCGCCGATCGCTACTGCGACCGGGTCCTAGTGCTGCACGGCGGTACCGCGCACCCCCGGCCGACCCCGCGGTGGCGTTGACCCCCGAGGTGCTCGCGGACGTCTTCGGCATCCGCGCCGTGCGGGTCCCCCACCCCGACACCGGCGCACCCCACCTGTTGATCTCCCCGCGAGAGGCGAAGGCATGAACCGACCCGTCCGGATACTCGCCGCGGCCGCGCTGGCGGCCACCCTGGCCGCCTGCGGTACCGCGCACCCCACCGCGAGTGACCTCGTGCTCACCAACTGCGGTGCCGAGGCGAGCTTTCCCGCGCCCGCGCACCGCCTGTTCGTCAACGACAGCAACATGGTCTCGATGCTGCTGGCGCTGGGCGCCCAGGACCAGGTGATCGCGGTGTCGAGTCTGCAACGCGACGCCGACACCCTGCGCAAGCACTACGGCCCCGCCGCCGTCGACGGGTTGTCCGATGTCGCGCCGCACTCGCCCTCGCGCGAAACCGTGCTGGCCCAGCGCCCCGACGTCATGGTCGCCGGCTGGAACTACGGCTACACCGAGGCCGCGAACCTCACCCCCGATTCGCTGCGCAAGGACGGCATCGCCGCCTACATCCTCACCGAGAGCTGCCGTCAGCGAGCCGGTGAACGCGCCCGCGGGGTGGTCGAACCGTGGACGGCCCTGCGCACCGATCTCACCAATCTCGGCGCCATCACCGGCCGCACCGAGCGCGCCGCCGACCTCGTCGCCGATCTCGACACCCGCCTGGCCGCCCTGCACGCCGCACCGCAGGCGCCGCGCAAGCCCGCCGTCTTCCTGTTCGACAGCGGCAGCGACACGATCTTCTCCAGCGGGAAGTTCGGTGCGCCGCAAGCCATCCTGGATTCGGCGGGCGCACGCAACATCCTCGACGACGTCGCCGACACGTGGACGAAGGTCTCCTGGGAACGCCTCGCCTCCGCCGACCCCGACGCGATCATGTTCGTCGATTACCCCGGCCAGACCTTCGAGCAGAAGGTCGAGCTGCTGCGCGGCAAGCCCGGCATCAACGAGCTGCGTGCCGTCCGGGAGGGCCGGTTCCTCAACCTGCCGTATGTGCTGTGGACCAGCGGACCGCTGAACATCGACGCCGCCGAGCAGATCCGCGCCCGGCTGGAGCAGTGGGAGCTGCTGCCCCCTTCCGGGATCCGGCCGCGCGCCGACGACGAAGTGCGCTGAGGCGCCGGTCAATCGAGGGTGCCGCGCTCGGCGAGGGCGGCGAGCTTCGCCAGCGAGATCCGCCAGCCGATCTCGTTGTCGTGCGGGTCCAGTCCGCTGGGCAGCTTGTCGTGCAGAGCGATCAGGTCGGTGCCGCCGTCGGCCTCGGTGAGGGTGTAGCTGATCGTCATCTCGCCCTGCACATCCGGATCCTCGGTGTCGAACTCGACGAGCTGCACCACCTGCTCGTTCGGGACCAGCATCAGGAAGCGGCCACGGTAGCTGTCGGTGTGGTCGGTGGTCTTGCCGGTGTCGGTGGGGTCGTCGTAGGTGAGCGTGATGTGGAAGGCGCCGCCCTCGCGGGCGTCGAATTCGTGCACCCGGCTGGTCATGCCGTCGGGCACCATCCACCGGGCCACCGCCTCGCCGTCGAGCAGCAGCCGGTAGACCGTCTCCCGAGGTGCGTCGATGTGCTTGCCGATGCGTGTCGCGGTCATGCGACCACGGTAGCCGCCTCGGACCGGTCACTCGGGTGGAAGAAATGTCGGCCAGGAAACGATGCCGGAAAACACGGAAAGCCCCAATCGCGTTGGGGCCTTCTGAATGAATAGTCGGTGTCTGGGGGTGTGGGGTCCGGAAATGCCGATAGGGGACCCACTAGTGGGTCCCCTATCAGGAAAGGATGTTCCGGCGGTGTCCTACTCTCCCACACCCTGTCGAGTGCAGTACCATCGGCGCTGGCAGGCTTAGCTTCCGGGTTCGGAATGGGACCGGGCGTTTCCCCACCGCTATGACCGCCGTAACTCTATGAAACTATCCACACCCCCGCACACACCCCACACCCTTTCGGTGATGGGGCGGGTGTCAACGGTGGGTTGTGTGTTGTTTCAGATACCGCACAGTGGACGCGTAACATCGTTGTTGGTAAGTCCTCGGCCGATTAGTACCAGTCACCTCCACACGTTACCGCGCTTCCAGTTCTGGCCTATCAACCCCATGGTCTGTGGGGGGCCTTACCCCCTCGAGGGGGTGAGAAACCTCATCTTGGAACAGGCTTCCCGCTTAGATGCTTTCAGCGGTTATCCCTTCCGAACGTAGCTAACCAGCAGTGCCCTTGGCAGGACAACTGGCACACCAGAGGTTCGTCCGTCCCGGTCCTCTCGTACTAGGGACAGCCTTCCTCAAGTTTCTGACGCGCGCGGCGGATAGAGACCGAACTGTCTCACGACGTTCTAAACCCAGCTCGCGTGCCGCTTTAATGGGCGAACAGCCCAACCCTTGGGACCTACTCCAGCCCCAGGATGCGACGAGCCGACATCGAGGTGCCAAACCATCCCGTCGATATGGACTCTTGGGGAAGATCAGCCTGTTATCCCCGGGGTACCTTTTATCCGTTGAGCGACACCGCTTCCACATGCCGGTGCCGGATCACTAGTCCCGACTTTCGTCCCTGCTCGACCCGTCAGTCTCACAGTCAAGCTCCCTTGTGCACTTGCACTCGACACCTGATTGCCAACCAGGCTGAGGGAACCTTTGGGCGCCTCCGTTACATTTTAGGAGGCAACCGCCCCAGTTAAACTACCCACCAGGCACTGTCCCTGAACCAGATCATGGCCCGAGGTTAGAAGTCCAATACGATCAGAGTGGTATTTCAACGACGACTCCCACCACACTGGCGTGTGGCTTTCACAGTCTCCCACCTATCCTACACAAACCGTACCGAACACCAATACCAAGCTATAGTGAAGGTCCCGGGGTCTTTTCGTCCTGCCGCGCGTAACGAGCATCTTTACTCGTAATGCAATTTCGCCGAGTCTGTGGTTGAGACAGCAGAGAAGTCGTTACGCCATTCGTGCAGGTCGGAACTTACCCGACAAGGAATTTCGCTACCTTAGGATGGTTATAGTTACCACCGCCGTTTACCGGGGCTTAAATTCTCAGCTTCGCGCCGAAGCGCTAACCGGTCCTCTTAACCTTCCGGCACCGGGCAGGCGTCAGTCCGTATACATCGTCTTACGACTTCGCACGGACCTGTGTTTTTAGTAAACAGTCGCTTCTCTCTGGTCTCTGCGACCCAACCCAGCTCACGGTGCAAGACCGGTCACCAGATCAGGTCCCCCTTCTCCCGAAGTTACGGGGGCATTTTGCCGAGTTCCTTAACCACAGTTCTCTCGATCGCCTCGGTATTCTCTACCTGACCACCTGTGTCGGTTTGGGGTACGGGCCGTGTACCAACTCACTAGAGGCTTTTCTCGGCAGCATAGGATCACTGAATTCACCTCAATCGGCTACGCATCACCTCTCAGGCTCATGTTGTGCGGATTTGCCTACACAACGCCCTACAGGCTTACACCAGTACAACCACTCACTGGCCCAGCTACCTTCCTGCGTCACCCCATCGCTTGACTACTACAGCAGGGGTCGTGCGCAGCCACTTCCGGCCTCCCGAAGGAGGTCCATCCGCTTTTGGGCACTTAGCACCACTGATTCGCCATTGGGCGCGGATACACGGGTACGGGAATATCAACCCGTTGTCCATCGACTACGCCTGTCGGCCTCGCCTTAGGTCCCGACTCACCCTGGGCGGATTAACCTGGCCCAGGAACCCTTGGTCATTCGGCGGACGAGTTTCTCACTCGTCTTTCGCTACTCATGCCTGCATTCTCACTCGCACAGCCTCCACAACTGGGTTACCCCGCTGCTTCCCTGGCTGCACGACGCTCCCCTACCCACCCCAACCACTGCGCACCGGACCGTAACCCGATGCGGATGTCATGTTGGAGTGCCGCGGCTTCGGCGGTGTACTTGAGCCCCGCTACATTGTCGGCGCAGGATCACTTGACCAGTGAGCTATTACGCACTCTTTCAAGGGTGGCTGCTTCTAAGCCAACCTCCTGGTTGTCTTCGCGACCCCACATCCTTTTCCACTTAGTACACGCTTAGGGGCCTTAGCCGGCGATCTGGGCTGTTTCCCTCTCGACTACGAAGCTTATCCCCCGCAGTCTCACTGCCACGCTCTCACACACCGGCATTCGGAGTTTGGCTGACTTCGGTAAGCTTGTAGGCCCCCTAGGCCATCCAGTAGCTCTACCTCCGGCGTGAAACACGTGACGCTGCACCTAAATGCATTTCGGGGAGAACCAGCTATCACGGAGTTTGATTGGCCTTTCACCCCTACCCACAGCTCATCCCCTCAGTTTTCAACCTAAGTGGGTTCGGGCCTCCACGACGTCTTACCGTCGCTTCACCCTGGCCATGGGTAGATCACTCCGCTTCGGGTCTAGAACACGCGACTCAACGCCCTATTCGGACTCGCTTTCGCTACGGCTACCCCACACGGGTTAACCTCGCCACATGCCACTAACTCGCAGGCTCATTCTTCAAAAGGCACGCCATCACCCACAGCAACAAAGTCACTCGCAGGCCCTGACGGATTGTAAGCGCACGGTTTCAGGTACTATTTCACTCCCCTCCCGGGGTACTTTTCACCTTTCCCTCACGGTACTAGTCCGCTATCGGTCACCAGGGAGTATTCAGGCTTACCGGGTGGTCCCGGCAGATTCACAGCAGATTTCACGGGCCCGCTGCTACTCGGGTATCACTCACATGAGCCGTCATGTTTTCACTTACCGGACTCTCACCGTCTACGGTAGGCCGTCCCAGACCACTTCAGCTAACACAACGGTTTCTGACTCACGCCCAGCTCGGCAGAACCGGGAAGAGCAACCCCACAACCCCACATAGACAACGCCTGCCGGCTATCACATCTACATGGTTTAGCCTCATCCGCTTTCGCTCGCCACTACTCACGGAATCACTCTTGTTTTCTCTTCCTGTGGGTACTGAGATGTTTCACTTCCCCACGTTCCCTCCACACACCCTATATATTCAGGCGCGGGTAACACGACATCACTCGTGCTGGGTTTCCCCATTCGGAAATCCTCGGATCTCAGCTCGGTTGACAGCTCCCCGAGGCTTATCGCAGCCTCCTACGTCCTTCATCGGCTCCTGGTGCCAAGGCATCCACCGAACGCTCTTAAACACTTACAAACAAAGATGCTCGCGTCCACTGTGCAGTTCTCAAACAACACACCCACCCGAACCAGAAACCCAGGACCAGCACCCCCGAAGGAGCCGGTATCACATGGCGATCCGAGCAGATCATGCATTCGCCTAGAGAGTCACTCGCGTGTTCTCTCAGGACCCAACAGTGTGTCGACTACATCCCCGCCGGCCGGCCACACAGGACCAACCGATACACGAGGCACATGCCAGCGTTCCACCCATGAGCTCCCGCCGGAAGACGACTGCTTCCGAAACGGTCTCTGCCACAAGACGTTTACCATCCCGACTCCTCGGGTGTCCGTGGAGAAGTGCTCCTTAGAAAGGAGGTGATCCAGCCGCACCTTCCGGTACGGCTACCTTGTTACGACTTCGTCCCAATCGCCGATCCCACCTTCGACGGCTCCCTCCCACAAGGGGTTAGGCCACCGGCTTCGGGTGTTACCGACTTTCATGACGTGACGGGCGGTGTGTACAAGGCCCGGGAACGTATTCACCGCAGCGTTGCTGATCTGCGATTACTAGCGACTCCAACTTCACGGGGTCGAGTTGCAGACCCCGATCCGAACTGAGACCGGCTTTAAGGGATTCGCTCCACCTCACGGTATCGCAGCCCTCTGTACCGGCCATTGTAGCATGTGTGAAGCCCTGGACATAAGGGGCATGATGACTTGACGTCGTCCCCACCTTCCTCCGAGTTGACCCCGGCAGTCTCCTGCGAGTCCCCGCCATAACGCGCTGGCAACACAGGACAAGGGTTGCGCTCGTTGCGGGACTTAACCCAACATCTCACGACACGAGCTGACGACAGCCATGCACCACCTGTACACCGACCACAAGGGGGCCTACATCTCTGCAGGTTTCCGGTGTATGTCAAACCCAGGTAAGGTTCTTCGCGTTGCATCGAATTAATCCACATGCTCCGCCGCTTGTGCGGGCCCCCGTCAATTCCTTTGAGTTTTAGCCTTGCGGCCGTACTCCCCAGGCGGGGCGCTTAATGCGTTAGCTACGGCACGGATCCCGTGGAAGGAAACCCACACCTAGCGCCCACCGTTTACGGCGTGGACTACCAGGGTATCTAATCCTGTTCGCTACCCACGCTTTCGCTTCTCAGCGTCAGTTACTGCCCAGAGACCCGCCTTCGCCACCGGTGTTCCTCCTGATATCTGCGCATTTCACCGCTACACCAGGAATTCCAGTCTCCCCTGCAGTACTCAAGTCTGCCCGTATCGCCCGCAAGCTTGGGGTTGAGCCCCAAGTTTTCACGGACGACGCGACAAACCGCCTACAAGCTCTTTACGCCCAGTAATTCCGGACAACGCTCGCACCCTACGTATTACCGCGGCTGCTGGCACGTAGTTGGCCGGTGCTTCTTCTACAGGTACCGTCACTTGCGCTTCGTCCCTGTCGAAAGAGGTTTACAACCCGAAGGCCGTCATCCCTCACGCGGCGTCGCTGCATCAGGCTTTCGCCCATTGTGCAATATTCCCCACTGCTGCCTCCCGTAGGAGTCTGGGCCGTGTCTCAGTCCCAGTGTGGCCGGTCGCCCTCTCAGGCCGGCTACCCGTCGTCGCCTTGGTAGGCCATTACCCCACCAACAAGCTGATAGGCCGCGGGCCCATCCTGTACCGATAAATCTTTCCACCAAACACCATGCGATGTAAGGTCATATCCGGTATTAGACCCAGTTTCCCAGGCTTATCCCGAAGTACAGGGCAGATCACCCACGTGTTACTCACCCGTTCGCCGCTCGTGTACCCCGAAGGGCCTTACCGCTCGACTTGCATGTGTTAAGCACGCCGCCAGCGTTCGTCCTGAGCCAGGATCAAACTCTCCGTTGAAGACTCACAATCACACCCCACAGGGCGCAATCAAAAGTACAAAACTAGAGTCCGAAAACCCAGCAAAACAATCGCCAGCCGGAAATTAGCTGACAAAAAATATCCGACCCTCACACGGGGGTATGAGGAACCGGAACCAAAAAAAATTTGGCACTGACATTCATCGACACACTATTGAGTTCTCAAAGAACACACGCACACACCATCTCGCGGGTTTCCCCGTCCGTCGGTGAGGCAACTTTTACAGCTTAGCGCGGCCATTCGCCCGAATCAAAATCCGGACTCACAGTCGAGCTAGTGTGATCGTCAGGCGCTCCTCGTCCGACCTCGTTTCCCGTGCCACGCTCAGCCTCTCGGCTCGGCGTCTCGGCTCAGCGTTTCCGCTCCGGGTTGGCGTCCGTGTCGCTCTGACCTGGAATAAGTTACGTACCCGATTGCGAGGTGTCAAATCCCCAGGTAGATGGGGGTGAATCGGAGTTGAACGGCAGACGCGGCGACCACCCCGGGGCGAACCACCCGGGGACCGCGGCGGTGAACCGATCGTGGTCCCAGGCGCCGACTCCTGCGGGCACGGCCCCGACGATCGGCACGCCGGTCAGGCGCGGCAGATCCTCGCGATTGCACAGGGACGCCAGATCCGGCTCGGCCGGCCAGGCGCCGATCACCACTCCCGCGCAGCGCACGCCCGCGGCGTCGAGCGCGCGGATGGTGAGCTCGGTGTGGTTGAGGGTGCCCAGGCCGGCGGCGGCGACGACGAGGACCGGCGCGTCGAGTTCGCGGGCCAGATCCAGCAGGGTGAACTCGCCGACCCGGACGAGCAGTCCGCCCGCGCCTTCCACGACGGTCAGCTCGGCGTCGAGGCCGCCGACGGCGGTGGCCGTCTCGTCGAGGGTGAGCAGGGGCGCGCCGCAGCGGCGCGCGGCGGTGTCGGGTGCCAGTGGCTCGGGATAGCGCGCGAGTTCCAGGGTCGGGACCGGGCCCGCGAGCCGCCGGACCTCGGCGAGGTCGCCGGGTTCGCCGGGCGCCACACCCGTCTGGGCGGGTTTGCAGACCGCGACCGCGAGGCCCTCGGCACGGGCGAGCGCGGTCAGCGCCGCGGTGACGACGGTCTTGCCGACGTCGGTGGAGGTGCCGGTGACGAGCAGGGTGTTCACGCGGGCACCACCTCCCGACCGCGTGCCTCGGCGAGGACCTCGCCGAGCACGGTCGCGATGGTGTCGAGTTCGGCGGCGGTGAGGTCCGCGCGGGCGGTCAGGCGCAGGCGGGAGGTTCCTTCGGGGACGGACGGCGGGCGGAAGCAGCCGACCTCGAGGCCGCGGGCGCGACAGGCCTGCGCGGCATCGTGGGCGACCTGGGCTTGGCCGAGCACCACCGAGACGACCGCCGACTCCGGGGTGCCGACACCCGCGATCCGCGCGATGGCCGCCGCATTGCTCAGCACCCGCCCCGCCATGCCGGGGTCACGGCGCAGCAGTGCCAGCGCGGCGCGGGCGGCACCGACGGCGGCGGGCGCCAACCCGGTGTCGAAGATGAAGGTGCGGGCCGTGTCGATGAGGTGGGCACGCACGCGTTCGCTGCACAGCACGGCGCCGCCCTGCGCGGCCAGCGCCTTGGACAGCGTGGCCGTGACGACGAGATCGGGCTCGCCGGCCAAGCCGGTCTCGTGCACCAGCCCGCGGCCGCCGGTACCGCGTACCCCGAGCCCGTGCGCCTCGTCGACGACGAGCACCGCGCCGTTGGCGCGGGTGACCCGGTGCAGGTCGGCCAGCGGCGCGAGATCGCCGTCGGCGCTGAACACCGAGTCGGTGAGTACCAGCGCGCGTTCCTCGGTGCGCGCGGCGAGCACCCGGTCCACCGCGGCCACGTCGCGGTGCGGGGCGATCTCGACGCGCGCGCGGGACAGGCGGCAGGCATCCACCAGCGAGGCGTGTGAGCCCGCGTCGGAGACGACGAGCGAACCGCGCCCGGCCAATGCGGTGACCGCGCCGAGATTGGCCGCGTAGCCCGAGGCGAACACCAACCCGGCCTCCGCGCCGACGAAGTCGGCGAGCTCGGCTTCGAGCTGTTCGTGCTCGGTGGTGGTGCCGGTGACCAGTCGCGATCCGGTCGAGCCCGCCCCCCAGCGGCGGACGGCCGCGACGGCGCCCTCGACGACCTCCGGGTGCCGGGTGAGCCCGAGATAGTCGTTGGAGGCCAGGTCGATCGACGGCGACCGCGGGGCCCGCGGCCGTAGTTCTCGGCGCAATCCGGCGCTCACGCGCGCATCGGCCCGTTCGTCCAACCAACTCAGCGGATCGGTAGTCACAGCTGAGCAGCATACTTGAACACCGTTCAGGACGGCACATCACCGGCCGCGACGGCCGCTGCGATACCGCGGGTGATGGCCGCGACGTCGGCGGCGGTGCTGATGAACGGCGGCATCGTGTAGACGAGGTTGCGGAACGGCCGTAGCCAGACACCGGCGGCCACCGCGGCCGCGGTCGCGGCACGCATGTCGACGGGTCGGTCGAGTTCGACGACGCCGATCGCGCCGAGCACCCGCACGTCGACCACGCCCGGCAGGTCCCGCACCGGCGCCAGTCCCGCGCGCAACCCGTCCTCGATGCCGCGGACCTCGCCGCGCCAGTCACGGGCGAGCAGCAGCTCCACCGACGCGACGGCCACGGCACACGCCAACGGGTTGCCCATGAAGGTGGGCCCGTGCATGAGCCCGCCGTGCGCGGCGCTGATGGTCTCGGCGATCCGGGTGGTGCACAGGGCGGCCGCGAGGGTGAGGTAACCGCCGGTGAGCGCCTTGCCCACGCACATCACGTCGGGGCGCACCCCGGCGTGTTCGGCGGCGAACAGCTCCCCGGTGCGCCCGAATCCGGTGGCGATCTCGTCGAAGACCAGCAGCACGTCGTGGGCGTCGCAGAGCCTGCGCAGGTCGGCGAGGTAGCGGGGATCGTGGAACCGCATACCGCCCGCGCCCTGCACCACCGGCTCCACGACGACGGCCGCCAGTTCGTCCGCGTGGGCGGCCAGCGCGGCCTCGAGTTCGGCCACGTAGCCGGGCCGGTACTCCGCCGGCGGCATCCCGACGAAGACCTGTTCGGCGAGCACGTCGGTCCACAACGCGTGCATGCCACCTTCCGGGTCGCACACGCTCATCGGGGTGAAGGTGTCGCCGTGGTAGCCGCCGCGCCAGGTGAGCAGCCGCCGTTTGCCCGGCTTGCCGAGACTGCGCCAGTACTGCAGGCACATCTTGACCGCGACCTCCACCGAGACCGAGCCGGAGTCACAGAGGAACACCTTGTCCAGCCCCTCGGGCGTGAGCTGAACCAGCAACTCGGTCAGCCGGGCGGCCGGTTCGTGGGTGAGTCCGCCGAACATCACGTGACTCATCCGCTGCGACTGCGCGACCAGCGCGGCGTCGAGCACGGGGTGCCGGTAGCCGTGCACGGCCGCCCACCAGGAGCTCATGCCGTCGACCAGCTCCCGCCCGTCGGCCAGCGTCAAGCGCACGCCCGACGCGCTCGCCACCACGAGCGGCTCGGTGGTGGCGGGGAAGCCGCCGTAGGGGTGCCAGACGTGTGCGGCGTCGATGGCGGTGATCTGGTCCGGAGTCAATGCCACAGTGGAGTCCCTCGCCGGTCGGTGTGCCCGGCCCGCCGGGCGACTTGAACGGTGTTCAAGTTAGCAGCGCGGCGCGGCCCGGCTCCCACCCGGCCGGTCACCGGGCGCCCTCGCCGAGGACGTCGGCCACGCCGGCCAGTGCCGCCCGCAACCCGGCCACCGTGGACTCCCCCAGCCGCGCGGCCAGCGCGCGCTCGATCGCCTCGATCTCCCGCCGGGCCCGCCGCAGCGCGGACCGCCCCGCGGGGGTGGCCACCACGAGCCGCGCCCGGCGGTCGGCCGGGTCGACCCGGCGTTCGACGTACCCGCACGCCGCCAGGTGCGTGACCAGTTCCCCCATGGACTGCTGCGTCATCCCCGCCGCGTCGGCGAGTGCGGTGATCCGCGAGCCTTCCGGATCGAGATAGCGGAAGACCGCGAAGTGGGCGGGGCGCAGCCGCTCGTCGAGGGCGGGGCGCAGAGCTTGCTCGAGTGTGTGTTCGTAGGACCGGGTGGCGTGGACGAGCAGTTTCAACAGCGTGGTCGCGGTTTCGGTTGACACAATAGGAAGGATACCTTTATATCTGGAGTATGAGCGAGCAGCGCGCCGTCACGTTCCGCAACGGCCACCGCGTCACCCTGGTCGACCGCGGTGTCGACGAGCGCGGCCCCTACCTGAAGCTGCATCACCATCTGCCGCAGCCGGGCAGGCAGGCGGGCCCGCACTGGCATCCCGAGCTCGCCGAGAGCTGGACGGTGCGGGCGGGCAGGCTGTGGTTCGAGGTCGACGGCACCGAGATCGTGGCAGGCCCGGGTGTCACGGTGAGCGCGCCGCCCCGCGCGGTGCACCAGTTCCGCTGCGAGGAGCCGGGAACCGAGTTCGACCACGAGATCCGGCCGCCGCTGCGGCACTGGCAGATGTTCGAGCTCTGGTCGGCACTGGATCTGGCGGGCCGGACGACCGCGGGCCGCATCCCGCGGAACCCGCTGGCGCTGGCGCTGCTGTGGGAGTACCAGGACGGATACCTGGCGGGCGTGCCCGCGTGGGCGCAGCGCGTCGTGCTGGGCGGCCTGGCCCGGATCGCCCGCCGCGTCGGATATCCGCGCCCGCCCGCCGAGGTGTGATCGAGACGACCCGAAACCGCCGCCGCTCCGACGCACCACCGGTTCGGCGCTACTGTCGTCACCATGGTTCAGCCCGACCACTCGCCGAGCGACGTGACGCCCCTGGGGGTATGGCCGGGGAACGCCTATCCCCTCGGCGCGACCTACGACGGGGCAGGCACGAACTTCTCGCTGTTCTCCGAGGTCGCCGAGGCGGTCGACCTGTGCCTGATCGACCGCGACGGCGCCGAGACGCGGGTGCGGCTCGACGAGGTCGACGGCTATGTCTGGCACGCCTATCTGCCCACCATCGGGCCCGGCCAGCGCTACGGATTCCGGGTGCACGGCCCCTACAATCCCGAGCGCGGACTGCGCTGCGATCCGAGCAAACTACTGCTCGATCCCTACGGCAAGGCCTTCGACGGCGACTTCGACGACGATCCCTCGCTCTACACCTTCGGCCTGGATTCACTCGGGCACACCATGACCGGCGTGGTCATCAATCCGTTCTTCGACTGGGGCGCCGACCGCGCGCCGAACCGGCCCTACCACGAGACGGTGATCTACGAAGCCCACGTCAAGGGCATGACGATGACCCATCCCGACGTGCCCGAGGAATTGCGCGGCACCTACGCGGGCATCGCGCACCCCGCGGTGGTGGAACATCTGAAGAGCCTGGGCATCACCGCGATCGAGCTGATGCCGGTGCACCAGTTCCTGCACGACCGCGTGCTGCTGGATCAAGGTCTGCGAAACTACTGGGGCTACAACAGTTTCGGCTACCTCGCCCCGCACAACGGTTACGCGGCCAGCCCGCGCGGTGGGGCCGCGGTCACGGAGTTCAAGGCGATGGTGCGCGCGCTGCACGCCGAGGGCATCGAGGTGATCCTCGACGTGGTGTACAACCACACCGCCGAGGGCAACCACCTCGGCCCGACCATCGCCTTCCGCGGCATCGACAACGCGGCCTACTACCGGCTGGTCGAGGACGATCCGTCGAAGTACATGGACTACACCGGCACCGGCAACAGCCTCAACGTCCGGCACCCGCACACCCTGCAGCTGATCATGGATTCGCTGCGGTACTGGATCCTGGACATGCACGTCGACGGCTTCCGGTTCGACCTGGCCGCCACCCTGGCCAGGGAACTGCACGACGTGGACCGGCTCTCGACGTTCTTCGACCTGGTGCAGCAGGATCCGGTGGTGAGCCAGGTGAAGCTGATCGCCGAGCCCTGGGACGTCGGCGAGGGCGGCTACCAGGTCGGCAACTTCCCCGGCCTGTGGACCGAGTGGAACGGCAAGTACCGCGACACCGTCCGCGACTACTGGCGCGGCGAGCCCGCGACGCTGGGCGAGTTCGCCTCCCGGTTGACCGGCTCCTCGGACCTGTACGAGGCGACCGGGCGGCGGCCGAGCGCCAGCATCAACTTCATCACCGCCCATGACGGTTTCACGTTGCGGGACCTGGTGTCCTACAACGAGAAACACAACGAGGCCAACGGCGAGGACAACCGCGACGGCGAGAGCCACAACCGGTCGTGGAACTGCGGTGTGGAAGGCCCCACCGACGATCCGGAGATCCTGGCGTTGCGCGCCAAGCAGTCCCGGAACCTGCTGGCCACCCTGATCCTGAGCCAGGGCACGCCGATGCTGGCGCACGGCGACGAGATGGGCCGCACCCAGCAGGGCAACAACAACGTCTACTGCCAGGACTCGCCGCTGTCGTGGATGGACTGGTCGCTGGCCGAGACCAACGCCGACCTGCTGGAGTTCACCCGCAGGGTGATCGGGCTGCGCACCGAGCACCCGGTGTTCCGGCGCAGGCGCTTCCTGGCGGGCAGGCCGATCCGCTCCGCCGGGGCCGCCCGCGACATCGCCTGGCTCACCCCCGGCGGCGAGGAGATGACCCCGGCCGACTGGGACAGCGGCTTCGGCAAGTCGCTGGCGGTCTACCTCAACGGTCAGGGCATTCCCGAGCCGGGACCGCGCGGCGAACGTATCACCGACGACTCGTTCCTGCTGTGCTTCAACGCCCACCACGACCCCATGGACTTCGTCCTACCCGGCCCCGGCTACGGCGGGCCGTGGCTGGTGGCGCTGGACTGCTCGGCGCCCGACGGCCGGGCCGAGGCGCAGTACGACGCCGCCGCGACCGTGACCGTGCCCGCCCGCTGCCTGCTCGTGCTCCGCTGCCCCGAGTGACCGAGACGATGACCGCACCCGACCCCTTGCACCACACCGACCCGATCGTCCGCGGCCGCGCCGTGACCCGGCAGACACCGGTCCGCAGCACCTACCGGCTGCAGCTGCGCCCGGACGCCTTGACCTTCGCCGATGCCCGCGCCATCGCGGAATACCTCCAGCAGCTGGGCATCTCGCACCTGTACCTGTCGCCGATCCTCACCGCCACGCACGGGTCGACGCACGGCTACGACGTCACCGATCCGACCACCGTGTCCGCGGCGCTGGGCGGGCCGCTCGGGCTGAAAGCGCTCGCCGACGAGGTCCGCACCCGCGGCATGGGGTTGATCGTGGACCTGGTGCCCAACCATGTCGGCGTCGCCGACCCGCGGCAGAATCCCTGGTGGTGGGACGTGCTGCGGAACGGCCGCGACTCCCGCTACGCCCGGTTCTTCGACATCGATTGGAGCCCCGGCAACGGCGCCGGCGGCAGGCTGGCGCTGCCGGTGCTGGCCAACGAGAACGACCCGGCCGCGCTGACCGTGGACCGCTCCGGTCCCGAACCGATGCTGGCGTTGCACGACCTGCGCTTCCCGATCGCGCCGGGCACCGACGGCGACAACGCGCTGCGCATCCACGACAAGCAGCACTACCGGCTGGTCAGCTGGAAGGCCGGCGTGTGCACCTACCGGCGGTTCTTCGCGGTGAGCACGCTGGCGGCGCTGCGACAGGAGGATCCGGAGGTCTTCGAGCTGACCCACCGGGAGCTGGCCGCCTGGTGCGAGCACGACCTCATCGACGGCGTGCGCGTCGACCATCCGGACGGGCTGTCCTATCCCGCCGCGTACCTCACTCGGCTGCGGCAGCTGATCGGCCCGCACCGGCTGCTGCTGGTGGAGAAGATCCTGGCCAACCGGGAGCCGCTGGACCCCACCCTGCCGATCGACGGCACCACCGGCTACGACGCGCTGGCCGGAGTCGGCGGGGTGCTCATCGATCCCGACGGGGAGCACGCGCTCACCGAACTCTCGCGCCGGGTGGCCGGGCACGGCAGCGACCGGGCCTGGATCGGCGAGACCGAGCACCGCATCAAACGCGCTGTCGCCGAGAGCATTCTCGCGCCGGAGCTGCGGCGGTTGGTGGCCGCGATCAAGCGCGACGCGGCCGCCGAATCGTTCGACACCCTCGCGCTGACCAACGCCACCATCGAGGTGCTGGCGTTCATGCCGGTCTACCGCGCCGACTACGCGCCGCTGGCCGGGATGACCGGAGCGGTGATCGCGGAGGTGGAGCGGCGCAACAGCGAGCTGACCGCACCGCTGAACGTGCTGGTCGCCGCCTTGGCCGTGGGCGGGGAGGCCGCCATGCGGTTCGAGCAGGTGTGCGGGGCGATGACCGCGAAAGCCGTGGAGGACACCATGTTCTACCGCGCGGTGCGGCTGGTCTCGCTGCAGGAGGTGGGCGGCAACCCGGCCCGGTTCGGGCACTCGGTCAACGAGTTCCACCTCGCCAACATCGAACGGGCCCAGCGCTGGCCCGCGACGATGACCACCCTGTCGACCCACGACACCAAGCGCGGCGAGGACGTCCGGGCACGCATCGGAGTGCTCTCCCAGGTGGCGAGCGTATGGGCGCGGTCGGTGGAGTCGTGGCTGGAGAAGACGCCGCCGCCGGACGGGGCGACCGCACTGTTCCTGTTGCAGAACATGTTCGGCGTGTGGCCCGCCGACGGCCGTCCCGCCTCGTCGGTGCCCGGCCTGCGCGAGCGGCTGCACCGGTACGCGGAGAAGGCGATGCGCGAGGCCGGGCTGCGCACGTCCTGGGAGGAGCCGGACGGCGAGTTCGAGGCGGCCGTGCACGGTTGGCTGGACGCGGTGGTGGACGGCCCGGTCGGCGCCGAACTCGGCGACCTCGTCCACGATCTCGCCCCGCACGCGTGGTCGGATTCGCTGGCGCAGAAGCTGTTGCAGTTGTGCGGGCCGGGCATTCCCGACGTCTACCAGGGCTGTGAGCTGTGGGAGGACTCCCTGGTCGACCCGGACAACCGCCGCCCGGTGGACTTCCCCGCCCGCACCGGCATGCTGCAATCGCTCACCGGCACACCGGCGTTGGACACCTCGGGGGCGGCGAAGATGTGGGTCGTGGCCTACGCGCTGTGGCTGCGGCGCGAGCGGCCGGAGTGTTTCGTGGGCGGTGCCTATCTGCCGTTGTTCGCCACCGGTGAGCAGGCCGGGCGGGTGGTGAGTTACGCCCGCGGCCGGGTCGGCGAGACACCGGAGGTGGTGGTCGTGGTCACCCGGCACAGCGTCGGGCTGGGTGAAACGGGTTGGGGCGATACGGCGTTGGATCTGCCCCAGGGCTCGTGGACGGACCGGCTGACCGGGCACACCTTCCAGGGGCGCACCCGGGTCGAGCAGATCTTCGCCCGGCTGCCGGTGGCACTCCTGGTCCGCTGAGCGGCGCGGCCACCGTCGGCCGTCGATATGGCCCCTGCCGGTGCCGGTGCGGCTCCGTTGCCGCGTCGGCGCCGGCTGCCTGCGATGGTGCGGCTACGCCACCGCCCGCGGGCGCTGTCCGGCCGCGGCGGGTGGCACGGGTTCGATCAAGGTCTCGGGGCAGCTGCCGCCGAGTTCGTCGAGCCAGCGGCGCAGATTCGTCGGCAGGTCGTCGCGGTCGGCCGCCGCCGTCGAGGCCAGCCGCACGCCGTGGTCGCCCTCGACGTGCAGTTTGCGCCAGGAGTTCCAGTAGAACCGGCCGTGCCGGGCCCGCACCGACCGCGCGGCGCGCACCACGTTGAGGATCCGGTACCCCAGGCCGAGTGAATCGTGCAGCTTGTCGTGCTCGGGGCGGTTCACGCAGCGGCCGGCCAGGCACTCGACGAGCGCGCGGTCGAAGGCCAGGCCCTCGGCTTCGGCCTCGGCGACCATCCAGCGGAACGTGGCATCGGAGAGCCCGCACTCCTCGTATCCGCCGCCGATGTCGCTGTGCACGCCGCGGAACCAGACCTGCTTGACCCGCTCGCGCCCGGCCCGGTGTTTGATCCTGCGGTACTTGATGTTCAGCGCCACCGGCACCGTCCACAGGCAGGGCTCGAAATTGCGCCGGCGTTCGTCGACGGCCAGCGCCTGCCGCGCGCACAGCACCCGCTCGGAGAGGTTGACGTTGTGGAAGCTGTGCCGCCACGACGTGATCCCCGGAACGCCGAGCGCGCCGACGGTGTCGAAGACACCGAGGAAGTCCACCGGGACCATGCGACTGTGCTCGGCGCGGAAGGCCGCCCAGTCGTCCTCGGTCGGGGGCGGGCCCCAGTTCGACAACCGCGAGCCGCCCAGCCTGCGGTACATCGCCAGTGCCGTCGGGTAGTGGCCGCCGATCATCGAGTCCGGGCGCATGATCCCGATGCGGTCGATCAGGCCGACCAGGCTGCGGGCGGTGTAGGCGCCGCGGCTGAAGCCGAAGACGAAGATCTCGTCGCCGGGTTCCCAGTTGACGGCCAGCTGCCAGTAGGCGGCGGAAAGGTTGGCCTCCAGGCCGAGCCCGAAGGCGCCGCCGATGAGGCGGTCTGCGGTGAAGCCTCGGGCGCCGGGCCCGGAGACGTAGATGACCTGCTGCCGGATGGGCGAGCCGTCGGGGCCCGGAGCCTCCATGCGCACGGTCTGCGCGATTTTCACGATGTTCGACACGGTGCTGCTGTTCTCGGCCTTCCAGGTGCCGTCGCAGCACACCACCAGGCGTTTCATGGTTGTAGTCTCCCGCCCGACGGGGTGTGGCACGCGCGTATCGGACTACTCGTTCCGGCGTGCCGCGCCGCCGCCGGGTGCGCGCCGCCGACCGGCTCCTACCTGCGTGAACCCCCTCGACCCCGAGCGCGGCGGCGGCCGGGCGCCGCCGGTACGCACGCCGGCGACCCGGCGGGCACCGAGGGTGCGAGCCGGGTCGCCGGGGCGGCGCGACGATCAGCGCGCCTTGCGCAGGCCCAGGTACTGCAGGGCGGCGAAGCCGCCGACGGTCACGGCCTGCAGCACCGCCCACACGGTGCCGATCGCGGTGAGGTCGAGAACCCCGGTGATCGCCGCGGCGAGGCCGGCGAGGACCCACGCGAGGTTGACCGCGACGACGACGCCCGCGGCGGCCTGGCTGATCCGGGCCGGTAGCCCGACCAGCGCGACACCGATCGCGTAGACGGTCAGGAACACGCCGATGCCGAGGGCGACGGTGCGGTCCAGGCCGAGCAGTGACTCGAGGGGCCCCGACAGGGCCAGGTAGGCGAGTCCGTTGACGCCGGTGACCAGGGCGTCGGTGCGCAGCGACAGCCGCAGCAGGCGGTCGCCGGGGGCGAGCAGTGCCGAGAACCGTCCGGTGGGGGTGAGTGCGGTCATGGCGAATCGTCTCCTTCGGGGGAATGGGCGGTCAGGCGGCGGCGGGAACCTTGTCGAGGAAGCCGTAGACGTCGGCGATGCGGCCCTGCTCGAGCACCGCGACGTCGAAACCGACGACCAGCGCCGGACCGTCGGCCGGGCCCAGCTCCCAGGTGAAGCGCACCTGGTCGTGATGGCCGTCGACCGGTCCGGCCAGGCGGAACACCAGGTCGGGGAACTGGGCCTGCACCGCGGCGATGCCGGCGTCGAGGGCGTCGCGGCCGGTGACGGCCATCAGCGGGTCGACGTAGCGGGGCTCGTCGGTGAAGACCCGCGCGATGGCCGCCCGGCGGGCCGCCGCGTCGGTGGTGTTCCAGATCTCCAGGTACTGCGCGACCAGCTCGTTCATGATGTTCTCCTTCGGTGCGGTGGTGATGGGAAGAACGGTATGGCCGGGGCGTGGGTCGCCGAATCAGTCGCGCATAAGTACTTTTCGACCCGGTACGGGTCGGCCCGGAGGCCGGTATCGGTCAGGCGGTACCGGCTACGGTGAACGAATGCTGTACGGACGTCAGGCCGAGCAGGCCCGCATCGATCGGCTGCTCGCCGACGCGCGGGCCGGGCGCAGCGGCGCACTGGTCCTGCGGGGCGAGCCGGGTATCGGCAAGACCGCGTTGCTGGATTACGCGGCGGCGCAAGGACTTCCGACGGTGCGCAGCGCGGGCGTGGAATCGGAGGCCGAGCTGCCGTTCGCGGGCCTGCACCTGCTGGTGCGGCCGGGCATGGCACTGGTCGACGGGCTGCCCGAGCGGCAACGGGCGGCGCTGCGCGGTGCGTTCGGTCTCGGTGACGCCGTGCCGGGCGACCGGATGCTCATCGGGCTGGCGGTGCTCTCGCTGCTGGCCGAGGAGGCGGCCGAGCAGCCGCTGCTGTGCCTGATCGACGACGCGCACTGGCTCGACCGCGCGACCGCCGAGACGCTGCTGTTCGCGGCGCGGCGGCTCGACGCCGAAGGGGTGGCGATCATCTTCGCCACCCGCTCCGGTCCGGACGACTTCCCCGCACCCGGCCTGCCCGAGCTGGTGGTACCGCCGCTGCGGCCGGAGGCGGCCGCGGCGCTGGTGGACGACCAGGTGGCCGGGCTCGCCCCGGACGCGCGGATGCGGCTGCTGGCCGAGTCGGCGGGCAATCCCCTGGCACTGCGCGAACTACCCGCGGTGCTGGCCACCGAGGCGGTGCACGACGGGCCGAGTCCGCTGCCGTTGACCCAGCGCCTGCACGTCGCCTTCCACGGGCAGGTCAGCAGGCTGCCCGCGGACACCAGGACACTGCTGTTGGTCGCGGCGGCCGCGGGCACCACCGCCCTCGGGCCGGTGCTGGCCGCCGCCGAACGCCTCGGTGCGCACGCCGGCGATCTGCGCCCCGCCGAGGAACTCGGACTGCTGGGCACCGACGGCGCGGAACTGCGACTGCGGCATCCGCTGCTGCGCTCGGCGATCTACAACGGCGCGCCGCTGAGTGCCCGGCTCGCCGCGCACCGTGCCCTGGCCGACACGCTGACCGGCCCGGAGCAGGCCGACCTGCGGGCCTGGCAGCTGGCCGGCGCGGCCACCGGCCCCGACGAGGAGGCCGCCGCGGCGCTGGAGGAGACCGCCGAGCGGGCGCGCAGGCGCAGCGGCCACCACGGTTCGGTCGCCGCCTACGAACGGGCGGCCGCACTCAGCCAGGACCCGGCCGCGCGGGTGCGCAGGCTGGTCCTCGCGGCCGAAACCGCGGCCGAGGCAGGGCTTTTCGACCGCTCCGGCGATCTCGCGGCCCGTGCGGCCGCGCAGACCACCGACCCGCTGCTGAGCGCCCGCCTGGAGTTGGTGCGCGGCACCGCCGAGTTCGGGACCGGTAAGCACCTCGCCGCCCACCACCGGCTGCTGGCCGCCGCGGACAGCGTCGCCGCCGGGCATCCCCGCGCCGCCGCGCGCATCCTCACCCAGGCCGTGCACGCGGCCTGGTACCTCGGGGACACCGAACTGGCGCAGGTCTCCGACCGGCTGGCGGCGCTCCGGCTGCCCGCCGACGATCCCAGCGCGCCGATCGTGGCCTATCTGCTCGGCGGCCTGCATGCCCGGGCGGGCGCGGAGCTGCGGGACGTCGCCGAGGCCGCCGGGATCGACACCGCGGCGACCCCGCGCGAGCTGGTCCAGCTGTGCGGCACGGGGCTCGTGGTCGGGCAGGACGAGCAGGTCGGCGAGCTGGCGGCCGACCTCGTCGCCCGGTGCCGCGAGCAGGGCCGCATCGGGTTGCTGCCGCCGCTGCTGTTCTTCCGGGCCGAAGCCGAGACCTTTCTCGGCCGTCCCCGGGAGGGCCTGGTGATCGCGAGCGAGGGCGCCCGCATCGCCGCCGACATCGGGCAGGGGCACTGGGTGAGCCAGCTCGACGCCTTCCTGGCCTACCTGGCCGCGCTGGGCGGCGCCGCCGAGGACTGCCGGGCGGCCGTGGACCGCGCGCTGGCCGAGGAGCTCGGCGGCGCGCAGGCGCCCGGCGCCACCTGGTGCCAGGCGGCGCTCGGCCTGCTGGCGCTCGGGCTCGGTCAGGTGGAGGAGGCGGTCGGCCGGTTCACCGCGCTCACCGAGGAACCGGCCAGGCACCAGGTCGTCGGGCTGCGCTCGCTCCCGGATCTCGTCGAGGCCGCGGTCCGGCTGGGCGACCACGACCTGGCCGCGCGGGCACAGGACCGGCTCGCCGCCTGGGCCGACAGTTGCGGACAGCCGTGGGTACGGTCCCTGGCCGCCCGCGCAGGGGCGCTGCTCGCCGAGGGCGCGGCGGCCGAGGACGGCTTCACCGCCGCGCTGGCCGCGCGGCCGCGTCCGTTCGAGGAGGCCCGTACCCGATTGGTGTACGGGGAATGGTTGCGGCGCGGGCGGCGCAAGAGCGACGCGCGCGCCCAGCTGCGGGTCGCGCACGAGATCTTCGAGCGGCTGGGCGCGCGTCCGTGGGCCGATCGGGCCGAAGTCGAACTCCGCGCGCTCGGCGCGGCCACGACGCCGCGGCCGGCCGGCGGGCCGCTGGCCACCCTGACCCCGCAGGAACTACAGATCGTACGGCTCGCGGCGCAGGGCCTGTCCAATCGCGATATCGCCGCGCAGCTGTTCCTCAGCCCGCGCACCGTCGGGCATCACCTGTACAAGGCGTATCCCAAGCTGGGTGTGGTGTCGCGCGCGGAACTGGCCGAGCTACCCCTGGAGTGAGGGATGGCGCACCGCTCGGCGATCGGTGAGCCGACGGGCCGCGGTCGAGGCGAAGGCCACCCGTACCGCTGCCGCGACGGCGGCGGCCAGCACCGCCACCTGGGCCGAGCCGGTGAGCACGCCGAGCAGCAGTGCGGTCACCAGCGCGGCGGCCAGCGCCTCGAGCTTGTACACCGGCCACGCGGAGCCCGCGAGGTCGACGGTGGGATGGTGAACCGTAGCCATGTGTTCAGGATACGCGCGGAACAAAGTTCGGGCCACCGAACTCATGTGGCGGGGAACACGTCGGGGTCGCGGATCGTTGGTGCTCGTATGCCACTCACCGGAGAATACGAACCCAGCCCGTCCGACTGGGCCCGCAAGCAGGTGGAGACCTACGAGAATTCCGGCGGTACCGAAGGCACGACCCTGCAGGGCAAGCCGGTCGTCGTGCTCACCACCAAGGGCGCCAAGACCGGCAAGCTGCGCAAGACGCCGCTCATGCGTGTCGAGCACAACGGCGAGTACGCGGTGGTCGCCTCGCTCGGCGGCGCCCCCAAGCACCCGGTCTGGTACCACAACATCAAGGCCGAACCGCACGTCGAACTGCGCGACGGCACCGAAGTCGGTGACTACACCGCCCGCGAGGTGACCGGCGAGGAGAAGCGGGTGTGGTGGGAACGAGCCGTCGAGGTCTGGCCCGACTACGCCGAGTACCAGACCAAGACCACCCGCGAGATCCCCGTTTTCGTCCTCACGCCCCGCTGACCACGGCCGTTGCCCTGCCACCCGCCGCAGCCGACCGGCGCGGCGGGTGGCAGCATTGACGAGGTGGCCAATCCGCTGGAACTGATCGATGACCTGTCCCCGTCTCGTCGCGCGCTCAACGCCGACGAGATCGACGCCGCGGCCAAGCGAATTTCCGACATCATCGAGCCCACCCCCCTCCAGCTCAGCCCCCGCCTGTCCGCCGCCACCGGCGCCCGCGTCTACCTCAAGCGCGAGGACCTCACCGCCGTGCGCTCCTACAAGCTGCGCGGGGCCTACAACCTGATCGTGCAGCTCGACGAGCGCGAGCGCGCGGCGGGCGTGGTCGCGGCCAGTGCCGGCAATCACGCCCAGGGCGTGGCGTTCGCCTGCCAGGCGATGGGCATCCAGGGACGCATCTACGTGCCGACCACGACGCCGAAGCAGAAGCGCGACCGGATCCGGGTACACGGCGGGGAGTTCGTGGAGCTGATCGCCGTCGGCGACACCTACGACGCCGCCGCGGCCGCCGCGGCCGCCGACGTGGAACGCACCGGCGCGACGATGGTCGCTCCCTTCGACGACCCGCGCACCGCCGCCGGTCAGGGCACCATCGCGGTGGAGATCCTCGAACAGCTCGGCGCGGCGCCCGATCTGGTCGTGGTGCCGGTGGGCGGCGGCGGCTGCCTGGCCGGTATCGGCACCTACCTGCGCGACCGCTCCCCCGCCACCGGCATCCTGGCGGCCGAGCCCGCCGGGGCGGCCTCCATGACGGCGGCGCTGATCGCGGGCGGGCCGGTGACCCTGCCCGAGATCGATCCCTTCGTCGACGGCGCGGCGGTGCGCCGCGTCGGCGCGCTGCCCTACGCCGCGGCGGTCGGCTTCGGCGGCCGGGTCGTCACGCACGCCTCGCTACCGCTGCTCACCGCCGTCGACTCACCGCAGGGACACGGCGCGTTCCGGTTGCTCCAGGTCGACGAGGGCGCCATCTGCACGACGATGCTCGAGCTCTACCAGAACGAGGGCATCATCGCCGAGCCTGCGGGCGCGCTGGCGGTGGCCGCCCTGGCCGAGGTCGACGTCGAACCCGGTTCGACGGTGGTGTGCCTGATCTCCGGCGGCAACAACGACGTCTCCCGCTACGGCGAGATCATCGAGCGCTCCCTGGTGCACCAGGGTCTCAAGCACTACTTCCTGGTCGATTTCCCGCAGGAGCCGGGCGCGCTGCGCCGGTTCCTGGACGAGGTGCTCGGTCCGGACGACGACATCACCCTGTTCGAGTACGTCAAGCGCAACAACCGGGAGACCGGGGCGGCGCTGGTCGGCATCGAACTCGGCGCGGCCGACGGGCTGGACGCGCTGCTCGAACGCATCGCGGCCTCGCCCATCCAATGCGAACGGCTGGAGCCGGGCTCGCCCGCCTACCGCTACCTGACCTGATCCGCCGACGCTGCGCCGCCGGTCACGCCGCCCGGCGCAGCTGCGGTGCGGTACCGCGCCGCACGCCACGCAGGCCGGTGAGGATCAGCGGCAGCAACCACACGGCGATGAGCTGGTCGGGCCCGAGCTGGCTGGCCGACAGCCGGTTGTGCACGAACCCGACCGACAGGCCCAGCCTCGGGTCCGCCCAGCCGAAGGACCCGCCGAGACCGATGTGGCCGAGGCCGGACCGGGCGCCGGGCATCGGCAGCGAGTGGTAGCCCAGGTGCCACATCATCGGCAGGTAGAACAGCGCGTGGTCGAGACGGTAGGTGCGCACCTTGGCGATCTCGCGCATGGTCGCCGCCGACAGGTAGCGCTTGCCGTCCACCACGCCGCCGCAGGCCAGCACGTCGTACACCCTGGCAAGGGCCGAGGCGGTGGCGACGCCGTTGCCCGCGGCCAGTTCGGTGCGCAGGATCGGCGGGTGCTCGCCCTCCAGGATGGTGTGCACGCCGGGCAGGAACAGGCAGCGCACGGCCGCGCCGAGCGGGCCGGGCAGCAGATGCCCACGGCCCATCACCGCGTTGCCGAGCGGGGTGCCGAGCAAGCCGAGCTGGTTGCCCGCCAGTGGGGCGTATCGGGTGGTCGCCTCGGCGGGCGGATGCCCGAGGTGCGGGCCGTCGATACCCAGCGGCTCGGACACTTCGGTGCGCAGCAGCTCGGACATGCTCTTGCCGGTGATCCGCCGCGCCAGGCCCGCGAGCAGCCAGCCGTAGGTGAGCGCGTGATAGGTGGGCACGCCGAGCAGCCGGTCCGGCTTGGCCGCGGCCAGCCGCTCCTCCATCAGCTCGTGATCGAGGACGTCGGCGAAGCCCTCCACCAGCGGTGACAGCGCCGACAGGCCGGCGCTGTGGGTCATCACCTGCCGCACGGTGATGCGGGATTTGCCGTTGGCGGCGAACTCCGGCCAGTACTCGGCCACCGGCGCGTTGTAGTCGAGCAGGCCGCGGTCGGCGAGCCGGTGCATCGCGGTGGCGGCGACCCCCTTGGTCGCGGAGAAGATGAGGGTCCCGTGCTCGCGGGTCCACGCCTCGGTGCCGGCCTCGCCGGTCCAGATGTCGACCAGCGGCTCGCCGTGCACGTGAATGGCCAATGCCGCGCCCGCACCGGGGCGGCGGCCGAATGTGCGGCCGAAAACGCGCACGAGCTGCCCGAATTCCGGGGGCGCGCTGCCGTGCACCGAAGCGTCGTTGCTCATCGCTCCACGGTAATCGTGTCGTTCGGTCACGGCAACGACCGTTTCCGGACAGTGGACCAGTTGTTACCGTTCCCCCACCGGACGGTCCTCGAGCAGGGTGAACGAGTGCGCCGGGACGGTGGTGGCGGTGGGGCCCAGCGTCGGCGGCTCCCAGTACAGCAGGCTGCGGCCGGTCACCGGCACGGTCACCGGGTCCTCGGACAGGTTGCACACCAGGTGCAGACTGCCGCGATGCAGCACGAGCCAGCGGGCCTGCTCGTCGTAGTCGACGCCGACGTGCCGCAACGACGGATCGGTGAGTTCGGGGCGGCGGCGACGCAGCGCCAGCAGCGCGCGATAGCAGGCCAGCAGGCGCGCCCGATCCGGGTCGTCGAGGTCGGACCAGTCCAGTCCGGAGCGTTCGAAGGTTGCCGGATCCTGCGGATCGGGCACCTCCTCGGCGGTCCAGCCGTGCTCGGCGAACTCGGCCTTGCGTCCGGCGGCGGTCGCGGCGCCGATCTGCGGGTCGGTGTGCGAGGTGAAGAACTGGAAGGGCGTGCGTGCGCCCCATTCCTCGCCCATGAACAGCATCGGCGTGAACGGCGAACAGAGCACCAGGGCCGCCTTGACCGCCAGCTGGCCGTCGGTGAGGTAGGCGCCGGGCCGGTCGCCGAGGGCGCGGTTGCCGATCTGGTCGTGTGTGCAGGTGTAGCCGAGCAGGCGGAAGCCCGGGATCAGGTCCCGGTCGAGGGGCCGGCCATGGGTGCGGCCGCGGAAGCTGGAATAGGTTCCGGCGTGGAAGAAGCCGCTGGTCAGCGTTTCGGCCAGACAGGCAAGGGTGCCGAAATCCGCGTAGTAGCCCTGGCGTTCGCCGGAGACCGCGGTGTGCACGGCGTGGTGCAGGTCGTCGTTCCACTGGCCGGTCAGGCCGTAGCCGCCTGCGGCGCGCGGCGTGATCAGGCGCGGGTCGTTCAGGTCGCTCTCGGCGATCAGCGACAGTGGTCTGCGCACGTGCGCCGAGAGCCGCTCGGTCTCGGCGGCCAGCTCGGCCAGCAGATGGGTGGCGGTGCGGTCGACCAGGGCGTGCACCGCGTCCAGCCGCAGCGCGTCGATGTGGAAGTCGCGCAGCCAGCGCAGCGCGTTGTCGAGGATGTAGCGGCGCACGTGGTCCGAGCCCGCGCCGTCCAGGTTGAGGCTCTGCCCCCAGGTGTTGCGGCCGGAGGCGAGGTACGGGCCGAAGCGGGGCAGGTAGTTGCCCGACGGACCGAGGTGGTTGTAGACCACGTCCAGGCACACCGCCAGGCCGCGGGCGTGGCAGGCGTTCACGAACCGCTGCAGGCCGTCGGGCCCGCCGTAGCCCTCGTGCACCGCGTACCAGAGCACCCCGTCGTAGCCCCAGTTGTGGGTGCCGTCGAAGGCGTTCACGGGCATGATCTCCACGACAGTGACGCCGAGGTCGACCAGATGGTCCAGCCGATCGATCGCCGCGTCGAAGGTGCCCTGCGGGGTGAAGGTGCCGATGTGCAGCTCGTAGAACACCGCACCGGCCAGCGGACGGCCCGTCCAGTCCGCGTCGGTCCAGGCGGCCGGATCCAGTGCGTGCACCGCCGAGCGGCCGTGCACACCGTCGGGCTGCCGGGGCGAGCGCGGGTCGGGCAGCACCGTGGGATCGTCGTCGAGCAGAAAGCCGTAGCGGGCGCCCTCCCCCGCCGCCACCTCGGCCCGCCACCACCCGTCCGGCGACCGCGTCATCGCGTGCCCGACCCCGTCGACCTCCACCCGCACCGTTCTCGGCAGCGGCGCCCACACCTCGAACACAGTCACCGCGCCAGCATCCCACGCGCGGGCGGCCGCTTCATCCGCGGCGACGATCCCGTGCGCCGGGGGCTGGCGGGCGTCGCGGCGACCTGCCAGAGTGGGCCCATGGGCTGGTACGGAGACCACGTGGTGCCGCGAATGGTGAATTGCGCCTGCGGAATGCGGGTCAACGAGCCGTACCGGGCGCGGGTGTGCGCGGGGCTGCGGGGCCGGGTGGTGGAGATCGGCTTCGGATCGGGTCTGAACGTGCCGTTCTACCCGGACACCGTGGCCTCGGTGACGGCGGTCGAACCGGCGGATCTGGGCTGGCGATTGGCGGCGCCGCGGGTGGCGCGGGCCCGCGTGCCGATCGAACGGGCGGGTTTGGACGGCAGCGCGCTGCCGTTCCCGGACAACAGCTTCGACTCGGCGCTGTCCACCTGGACGATGTGCACGATCCCCGACGTCGCCGGTGCACTGGCCGAGCTGCGGCGGGTGCTGGTGCCCGGCGGCACGCTGCATTTCGTGGAGCACGGGCTGGCACCCGATCCGGCGGTGCGGGTCTGGCAGCACCGGCTGAATCCGGTGCAGAAGACCATCGCGGGTGGCTGCCACCTGGACCGCGACATCGCCGCCCTGGTGCGCGACAGCGGCCTGCGGATCCAGGAGTTGGAGACCTGTTACGGCGAGGGACCGAAATTCCTCACCGCGCTCACCCTCGGCGTCGCCGCCGCTCCCTGACCGCGAGCGGCGGCATCGCCGGACCCGTCCCGATCAGACGATCGAGACCTGCAGCCAGTACTCGGTGTTGCCACGGGTGGGCGCGATGTCGAGCACGTAGTTGCCGTCCTCGGGCAGCACGACCTCGTCGTAGAGCGCGTCCAGGACCAGGAAGGTGCCGTCCGGGGCGATCAGGCTGTAGGTGGCGTTGTCCTCGACGGAACCGACGGCGGCGCTGAACAGCTGCCCGGCCCTGGCCTCGATGATGTAGGTGTCCACCTCGCCGCGCACGATCGCGCCGCCGACGCCGGTGCTGCTGGTGCCGGGCGGGAAGTGCAGCTGGGTGTAGACGCCCGCGTGCGCGGCGCCGGCCCCGGCGAGGCCGATGAGCGCGGCGGCGGCGACAGCGGTGAAGGCGGTGCGAAGGGGGCGCGGGAGCGTGGTCATCGTCGAACTCCATGAGTGGGAAGGGTGTGTCGAACGCGGCAAGCATGCGTGGGCGGGCTTGGCGCGCGCTTAACAGTCGCCTACGACGCCGCGTTGGATCACCCCGCATTCGATCACCCGGTATTCGATCACCGCGTATTGGATCGAACAGTTCAAAACATGGTATCCTCGTGCCCATGGCGCGACCGAGACAGTTCGACGAGGACCGCGCGGTCGACGCGGCGATGCGCGCGTTCTGGACCGCGGGCTACGAAGCCACCTCCACCCAGGATCTCTGCGCGGCAACGGGATTGGGCCGCAGCAGCATCTACAACACCTTCGTCGGCAAGCGCGAGCTGTTCGACCGGGCGCTGCGCCGCTACATGGCGGTCAAGAACGCCGATCTGTTCGCACTGCTGGCGGAACCGGGCTCGGCCAGGGAGAAGCTGCACACCCTGGTGCGCCGCGCCGCCGACCCGCCCGCGGACGATCCCGCGGGCTGTCTGGTGGTGAACTCGCTCGTCGAACTCGCCCCGCGGGATGCCGAGATCGCCGCCACCCTGCGGGCGGACGAGACCAGGCGACTCGACGCCCTCGTCGCCACCATCGAGCGGGCGCAGCGCGACGGTGAGATCGAGGCCGGGCGCGATGCGCGCGCCCTGGCCCATTTCGTCGTCGCCACCATCGGCGGACTGCGCGTCGCCGCCCGGGGCGGCGCCGATCGGGCGACACTCGCCGCCATCGCCGACACCGCGCTGCGCTGCCTCTGACCTCGCACCGACCGGACCATACGGCGGGGGTCCACCCCTGCCAGCGTTTTGTACTGATCAACCCAAAACGAGGAGTCACATGCCACCCGCCGTCTACGTCCTCGGCCTGGCCATCTTCGCCCAGGGCACCTCCGAACTCCTGCTCGCCGGGCTGCTCACCGAGGTGTCCGCCGATCTCGCCATCAGCATTCCGCGGGCGGGCCTGCTCATCTCGGCGTTCGCGCTCGGCATGCTCGTCGGCGCACCGGTGCTCGCGGTCGCCACACTGCGGCTGCCGCGCCGCGACACCCTGCTCGCCTTCCTCGCGATCTTCGTGGCCGCCCACGTCGTCGGCGCGCTCACCGCCGACTACGCGGTGCTGTTCGGCACCCGCGTGGTGGCCGCGTTCGTCTACGCGGGCTTCTGGGCACTCTCGGCCGCCACCGTCGTGGACCTGGTGCCCGCCGCCGCGCGCGGGCGGGCCATGAGCATCGTGGCGGGCGGGCTCACCGTCGCCACCATCGTCGGGCTGCCCGCCGGCACCGTGATCGGCCAGCAGCTCGGCTGGCGGGCGGCGTTCTGGGCGGTGGCCGCCCTCTCGGCCGCGGCCGCGATCGGCGTCCTCGCGGTGGTGCCGTCGGCGCGGCCCGCCGCCGAACCGCGGCTGCGCCGGGAGCTGCGGACGATGGCGCAGCCGCGGCTGTGGCTGGCCTACGGCTCGACCGCGCTGTCCACCGGATCGGTGTTCGCCGTGTTCGGCTACCTCGGCGCGGCGCTGACCGATCACACCGGCCTGCCGGCGAACTGGGTGCCCGCGGTGCTCGCGCTCTACGGCGTGGGCGGGCTGCTCGGGATCACCCTCGGCGGCCGCACCGCCGATGCCCACCCCTTCGCCACCCTGTACGTGGGCGGTGCGGGCATGACCGCCACCGCGGCGGCGCTGGCGCTCGCGCTCGACCACGCCGCGGTCGTCGTCGCGCTGGCGTTCCTGCTCGGCGCGTTCGGCTTCGCCACCAACCCGGCACTGAACACCCGGGTGTTCGGCGTGGCCGCGTCGGCGCCGACCCTGGCCGCGGCCACCAACTTCTCGGCCTTCAACGTCGGCATCACCGTCGGACCGTGGATCGGCGGGCTCGCCCTCGGGGCGGGACTGGGGTACCCGGCGGTGGCGTGGCTCGGCGCCGCGCTGGGGGTGGCCATGATCGTGACCGTCGGGTGGGCGGATGTGTTGGAGCGCAAAGCCGTTCGCCCGGCCGCCCCGACCGCCGACCCGCTGCCGGAACCGGTCGGATGACGCGACCGCCGCGCATGCCGATCCGTTCGGCATGCGCGGCGCACGTACCGGCCTCTCGTCGAGGCCGCACCCGGGGACGGGCTCAGCTGGTCAGGCAGCTGGGGCCGAGCAGCGCCTTGAGATCACCGAACAGCGCCGACGAGGGCGACACCCGCAGGCTGTCGGAGAGTTTGAGCATCGTGGTCCTGTCCCGTGCGCCGACATAGCGGACGTGCACGTCGGAGGTGCCGGGGTGGCGGGTGAGCACCCGCTTGAGCTCGCCGATCTTGTCGGGCGTGCACATGCGGCTGGTGATGGTGACCGCGAGCGGTTTGGCCACGCCGATCGCGGACAGGTCCGGGACGGCGAGATCGTTGGCGATCAACGAGATCCGGTCGTCACGCACCGAGACCCTGGCCTTCACCAGCACCACCGCGTCCTCCACCACGTCGGCGCCGAAGACCGAGTACGCCTGCGGGAAGAACAGCACCTCGATGCCGCCGGTGAGGTCCTCCAGCTGCGCCGAGGCCCAGGCCAGGCCGTTCTTGTTGATGCGGCGGTTCACCGAGGCGAGGATGCCGCCGATGGTCACCTGCGCGCCGTCCTTGACGTCGCCTTCGAGGATGGCGGGGATCTGGGTGTCGGCCTGGGCGGCGAGCACGTGCTCCACGCCGTTGAGCGGATGCCCGGAGACGTAGAGGCCCAGCATCTCCCGCTCCAGGGCGAGCTTGTGCTTGGTCTCCCATTCCTCGTCGGGCACCTTCACGTTGAACACGCTGGTCACCGACTCGTCGGCGTCCATGCCGCCGAACAGGTCGAACTGGCCGATGGCCTCGGCCTTCTTCGTCGCCATCACCGCGTCGATGGCGTCGGAGTGGATCAGCATCAGGCCCTTGCGCGGATGCCCGAGCGAATCGAAAGCGCCAGCCTTGATGAGGGATTCGGTGACCTTCTTGGTACAGGCGATGGCGTCGATCTTGTTCAGGTAGTCGGAGAAGTCGGTGAACTTCGACTTCTCCTTGCGCGCCTGGATGATCGAGGCCACCACGTTCGCGCCGACGTTGCGCACCGCGCCGAGGCCGAAGCGGATGTCCTTGCCCACCGAGGCGAAGTTCTGCTCGGATTCGTTGACGTCCGGCGGCAGCACGGTGATGCCGAGCCTGCGGCAGTCCGAGAGGTAGACCGCGGCCTTGTCCTTGTCGTCGCCGACGGAGGTGAGCAGGCCCGCCATGTACTCGGCCGGATAGTTGGCCTTGAGATAGGCGGTCCAGAACGAGACCAGGCCGTAGCCCGCCGCGTGCGACTTGTTGAACGCGTAGCCGGCGAACGGGAGGATGGTGTCCCACAACGCCTTGATCGCGGGCTTGGAGAAGCCGTTCTCCAGCATGCCCGCCTCGAAGCCCTCGAACTCGGCCTCGAGCACCTCGGCCTTCTTCTTGCCCATCGCGCGGCGCAGGATGTCTGCTCGGCCGAGCGAGTACCCGGCCACCTTCTGCGCGATCTGCATGATCTGCTCCTGGTACACGATCAACCCGTAGGTGTCGGCCAGGATGTCCTTCAGCGGCTCCTCGAGCTCGGGGTGGATCGGTTTGACCTCTTGGCGCCCGTTCTTGCGGTCGGCGTAGTCGTTGTGGGCGTTCATGCCCATCGGGCCGGGGCGGTAGAGGGCGAGCACGGCGACGATGTCCTCGAAGCCGGTGGGCTGCATGCGCCGCAGCAGATCGCGCATGGCGCTGCCGTCGAGCTGGAACACGCCGAGGGTGTCACCGCGCGAGAGCAGTTCGTAGGTGGCGGGATCGTCCAGCGGCAGGTTGTCCATGTCGAGGTCGATGCCGCGGTTGGCCTTGATGTTGTCGAGCGCGTCGCCGATGACGGTGAGGTTGCGCAGGCCGAGGAAGTCCATCTTGAGCAGGCCGATGGCCTCACACGACGGGTAGTCCCAGCCGGTGATGATGGCGCCGTCCTGGGCGCGCTTCCACAGCGGGATCGCGTCCATCAGCGGTTCGGAGGACATGATCACCGCGCAGGCGTGCACGCCCGCGTTGCGGATCAGGCCCTCCAGACCGCGCGCGGTCTCGTAGATCTTGGCGACGTCGGGGTTGTTCGCGATGAGCTCGCGGACCTCGGCGGCCTCCTTGTACCGCTCGTGCTCGGGGTCCATGATGCCCGAGAGCGGGATGTCCTTGGCCATGATCGGCGGCGGCAGCGCCTTGGAGATCTGGTCGGCGATGGCGAAGCCCGGCTGGCCGAACTGCACACGGGCCGAGTCCTTGATGGCGGCCTTGGTCTTGATGGTGCCGAAGGTGATCACCTGGGCGACCCGGTCGCTGCCCCACTTCTCGGTGGCGTAGCGGACCATCTCACCGCGGCGGCGATCGTCGAAGTCGATATCGATGTCGGGCATCGAGACGCGCTCGGGGTTGAGGAAGCGCTCGAACAGCAGCCCGTGCGGGATCGGGTCGATGTTGGTGATGCCCATCGCGTAGGCGACCAGCGAACCGGCCGCCGAACCGCGGCCGGGACCGACCCGGATGCCGACCTCGCGGGCATGGTTGATCAGGTCGCCGACGACGAGGAAGTAGGCGGGGAAGCCCATCTCGCAGATGACGCCGAGCTCGTACTCGGCGCGGCGCAGGTACTCCTCGGGCACCCCGTTCGGGAAGCGCCGCTCCAGCCCGCGCATGACCTCCTTGTGCAGCCAGCTGGCCTGGGTCTCGCCCTCGGGCACCGGGAAGATCGGCATCCGGTCCCGGTGCTCCCACACCGCGTCGTAGGACTGGACGCGCTCACCGATCAGCAGCGTGTTGTCGCACGCGCCGGGCACTTCCGCGTCCCAGATGGCGCGCATCTCGTCGCCGGACTTGAGGTAGTAGCCGGAGCCGTCGAACTTGAAGCGGGTCGGGTCCGACAGCGTCTTGCCGGTCTGCACACACAGCAGCGCCTCGTGGTTGGCGGCGTCGGACTCGTAGACGTAATGGCAGTCGTTGGTGGCCAGCGGCGGGATGCCGAGCTTGCGGCCGATGTCGAGCAGGCCCTCGCGCACCCGGCGCTCGATGGACAGCCCGTGGTCCATCACCTCGAGGAAGAAGTTGTCGGGACCGAAGATCTCCTGCCACTTGGCCGCCGCCTCCAGCGCCTCGCGCTCGTGACCGAGGCGCAGCCGGGTCTGCACCTCGCCCGAGGGGCAGCCGGTGGTGGCGATGATGCCCTCGGCGTGCTGGGCGATGATCTCGGCGTCCATGCGCGCCCACTTGCCGAGCTGGCCCTCGATGGAGGCCAGGCTGGACAGCTTGAACAGGTTGCGCAGGCCGGTCGCGTTCTCGGCGACCATCGTCATGTGGGTGTAGGCGCCGGAGCCGGAGACGTCGTCGCCCTTCTGGCTGGGGTCGCCCCACTGCACGCGCTTGGTGTCGAACCGGGAGCCGGGCGCGATGTAGGCCTCGATGCCGATGATCGGCTTGAGCCCGTGCTTCTTGGCCGAGTTGTAGAACTCGCTCGCGCCGTACATGTTGCCGTGGTCGGTCATGCCGACCGCGGTCATGCCCAGTCGCTTGGCCTCCGTGAACAGCGGAGAGATCTTCGCCGCGCCGTCGAGCATCGAGTACTCGGTGTGGTTGTGCAGGTGAACGAACGATCCGGACGAGGCGGCCAAGACGGTCCTTCCTCCCAAGTGTCTCGACGGGGGTTGGCGCACCGAGTGTATGCCGCCGCGACGACAGGTTTTCCCACCGCCACGCGCCGCCCTGGCGATCTTCGGCGCGTCGCGAGAAAGATCACGGCGCGTCGGGCGGAGCGGCCCGAAAGTCCGGCGGTCGACGTCCGAAAACCGCCGATCCCGGCCCGGTGGTGCGTACGGTTACCTCGCAGCACGACCGTCATGATCGTCCCGACTCCCCCAGGAGGTCATCCAGTGAGGTCATCGATGAGTTCTGCCCGTCCCGTCCGCACCGCCGCCGTCGCCGGTTCGGCGCTGACCGCCCTGCTGGTCGCCACCGCACCCGCCGCCCACGCCGGGCCCGGTGGGGCGTTCGCACCGCTGTACTCGCTCACCCAGGGGCCCTGCGTGGCGATGGTCGCCAGTTCCGTCAACGGCAACGCCTACCCCAACCAGGCCGCCTTCACGGTGAACACCACCATGCTCGGGGTCGGTTCGTGCGAGCTGACCGTCACCCTGCACTGGCGCAATGTGCAGACCGGGCAGACCGGCGAGTTCGCGGTCACCGCGCACGGGCCCGGCTACTGGAGCAACAGCGGGCCGGGAGCGATCTTCGGGCCGGGCGTGGGGTCGTTCACCGGGTGGGTGAGCGTGAACGCGCCCTCGGTCGGCGCCTCGGGCGAGATCCAGTTCGACGTCCCGCAGTACCAGGGCTGAGCCCGCGGGCCGCTCGTCGCCGGACCCCGGTCGCCGGGCGGTGGTGATAATCGGACCATGATCGGGCGACGCGGGAGCACGCGATGACGGCCGGCGCGGTGGCCGTGGCCGTGCTCGCGGCACTGGCCGCGGCGCTGCTGGTGTGGCTGCGCACCCGCCGGGTGGTCACCACCCCCGCCGAGCGGGCGGTGCATTCGGCGCTGCACACCGCCTCGCTGGCGGCGGTGCCGCTGCGCCGCGGCCTCACCGAGGACTCGGCGCAGGAGGCCGCACCGCACCTGCGCGCGCTCACCGGCGCGTCGGCCCTCGGCGTCGCCGACGCCGAGGGTGCGGTGCTGGCCTGGGACGGCACGCACGGCGACCTCGCCGGTGAGTTCACCGAGGTGGCCCGGCGGGCGATCGTCGAGCAGCGGCCGGTGCTGGTAAGCAATCCCAGCCCGGCGGAGCACGGCGCGCGCACGCTCGTCGCGCAACCGTTGATCATCGAGAACAACGGCGTGGTCGGCGCGCTGGGCGTGGTGACCGGCGGTAGGCCGGGACCGGGCATGCTGGGCGCGCTGGCGGAGGTGGCGCGCTATGCCTGCGGGCAGCTGGAGCTGGCCGAGCTCGACGCCTCCCGCGCCCGACTGGACCGGGCCGAGGTGCGGGCCCTGCGCGCGCAGATCAGCCCCCACTTCATCTACAACGCGCTCAACACCATCGCCTCCTTCGTGCGCACCGATCCGGGCCGGGCCAGGGAGCTGATCCTGGAGTTCGCCGATTTCACCCGCTACTCCTTCCGCGCCGCGGGCGAATACACCGTGCTGTCGGACGAACTGCGCAACATCGAGCGCTATCTGGCGCTGGAACGGGCCCGTTTCGGCGACGCCCTGCAGGTGCGGCTGCGCATCGCACCCGAAGTGCTCGGTGTGGTGCTGCCCTTCCTGGCGCTGCAACCGCTGGTGGAGAACGCGGTGCGGCACGGCATCGCCGGGCGTCCCGGCGGCGGTGTGATCACCATCGAGGCGAGCGACGCGGGCACCGACTGCCTGATCAGCGTGGAGGACGACGGCGCGGGCATGGACCCGGAGCTGCTGCGCTCGGGCGCGCTGGACGCGGTCGCCGACGGTCCGGCCGGTGCGGGCGAGTCGGCGCATGTCGGGCTGGCCAACGTCGACGACCGGCTGCGGGCGGCGTTCGGCAACGACTACGGCCTGGTCGTGGAGACGGCGCCGGGCGCGGGCACCAAGGTCAGCCTGCGGGTGCCGAAGTTCCGGGCGGGAGTGCGGGCGTGACGGGTGCGGCGCCCGCCGCGACGGGCGGCCCCTACGATGGACGAACTGTGACGCAGCACACCGGTGCGGCGGCCGCCCTGCGCGTGCTCGCCGTGGACGACGAGAAGCCCGCTCTGGACGAGCTGGTGTACCTGCTGCGCACCCGGCCCGAGATCGGCGAGATCCATGCCGCCGCCGACGCCACCAGCGCGCTGCGGCTGCTGCGCACCCACGCCGTCGACGCGGTCTTCCTCGACATCAACATGCCGGGGCTGGACGGCATGGAGCTGGCGGGCATCCTCTCGGAGTTCGCCAACCCGCCCGCGGTGGTGTTCGTGACCGCGCACGACGACCGCGCGGTGAGCGCCTTCGACCTGGGCGCGGTGGACTATCTGCTCAAGCCGTTGCGGGAGGCGCGGCTGGCCGAGGCCGTGCGCCGGATCAGCCAGGCGCGCGCCACCCCCGCGCAGGCGGCCGCGCCCCGCCAGGATCCCAACGAGGTGATCCCGGTGGAACTGGGCGGTGTCACCACGCTGGTGCACCGCAGCACGGTCAGCTGGGTGGAGGCCGACGGCGACTACGCCCGGTTGCACACCGCGGCCGGTTCCCACCTGGTGCGCATCCCGCTCTCCGCCCTCGAATCCCGCTGGGAGAATGCCGGATTCCTGCGCGTGCACCGCTCGTATCTGGTGGCGCTGCGGCTGGTGACCGGCCTGCGCACGGTCGGCAACGGCACGGTGGTGTGCCTGCGCGGCGAGGGGGACGCGGCGGCGGTGGAGCTGCCGGTGAGCAGGCGGCAGGTGCGCGAACTCAAGCAGCGGCTCGTGCACGGGCCGCGCCAGACCTGGACGCAGCGATGACCGCGCCGCAGCGGCCGCAGCGGGAGCGGGTGGTACTGGCGCAGCGGCGCGGCGCCCGCCGCGTGCTCACCCGCGGCGAGGTGGTCGAGCAGACCGAGATCGGCGAGGCGCTGATCGGCGGGCTGATCCGCGCGCAACTGGGCCTGGCCGTGCGCATGGCGCTGGTGACCGTGCTGGTGCTTGGGTCGCTGCCGCTGCTGTTCACGGTCGCCGAGCTGGGTACCGCGCACGTGTTCGGCATCCGGTTGCCGTGGCTGCTGCTGGGGGTGGCGGTGTATCCGGCGCTGTTCCTCATCGGACGGCTCTATGTCGCGCTGGCCGAACGCAACGAGGCCGATTTCCTCGACGTGACGAGGGATTGACGTGCAGGCGCCCGCGCTCACCCTGGCGGCGCTGCTGCTCGCGGCCCTCGCGACGGTGGCGATCGGCGCCTACGGTGTGCGACTGACCCGCACCACCTCCGATTTCCTGGTCGCCTCGCGCAGCGTCGGCCCGCGCTGGAACGCCGCCGCCATCTCCGGTGAATACCTTTCGGCGGCCTCGTTTCTGGGTGTGGCGGGGCTGATCGCCAAGTACGGCGCCGACGCGCTGTGGTATCCGGTGGGTTTCACCGCGGGCTATCTCGGGCTGCTGATGTTCGTGGCGGCGCCGCTGCGCCGTTCGGGCGCCTACACCGTGCCAGACTTCGCCGAATTCCGGCTCGGCTCGGTGCCGTTGCGGCGGCTGGCCGCGGTGGTCGTGGTGCTGGTCTGCGCGGTGTACCTGATCCCGCAGTTCCAGGGCGCGGGCCTGACCCTGCGCATCCTGCTCGGGGTACCGAGCTGGGTGGGCGCGCTGGCGGTGGGGGCGATCGTGATCGCCAACGTGGTCGGTGGCGGGATGCGCTCGATCACGCTGGTGCAGGCGTTCCAGTACTGGCTCAAGCTCACCGCGGTGGCGCTGCCCGCGCTGGTGCTGTTCGGTCATTTCCTCGGCGCCCACCGGGATCTGGGCACCGCGGCGCCGCCGGTGGTGGCCGAGCAGACGACGGTCGAGATCACCACCGACGTGCTGGTGCAGGTGTCCGCGCCGCAGGAGGTGACGATCGCGGGCAGGCTCGACGACCGGCCGGTGGACGGTGCGGTGGTGCTCGCCCCGGGCAGGCACGAACTGGCCGCGGGCACCGACCTGACGCTGCCCGCCGGAGCGGCCGTCCCGGTGGTCGCGGGCGCTCCCGCCGACGACGCGGGCTGGCTGCGCCCGGGCGGCGGGTTCGGTGAGCCGCATCCCACCTACCAGGTGTACTCGCTGATCATCGCGACCTTCCTGGGCACGATGGGCCTGCCGCACGTGCTGGTGCGCTTCTACACCAACCCGGACGGCCGCGCCGCCCGCGCGACCGCGTTCGCCGTGATCGGGCTGGTCGGGGTGTTCTATCTGTTCCCGATCCTGCTCGGGGTCTTCGCGCGCCTGTGGGTACCGCAGCTGCTCATCACCGGCGCCTCGGACGCGGCGGTGCTGCTGCTGCCCGGCTCGGTGCTCGGCGGGCTGGGTGGGCAGTTGATCGCGGCCCTGGTCGCCGCGGGGGCCATCGCGGCCTTCCTGTCCACCTCCTCGGGACTGCTGGTCAGCATCGCGGGCGTGCTCAGCACCGACATGCTGCGTGGGCGGGTGCGCGATTTCCGGCTGGCCGCGCTGGTGGCGGGGGCGGTACCGCTGGCGCTGTCGCTGACGGTGGTCTCCCTCGACCTGTCCCGCACGGTCGGGCTGGCGTTCGCGGTCGCGGCCTCGACGCTGTGCCCGCTGCTGGTGCTCGGCATCTGGTGGCGCGGACTCACCGCCAAGGGCGCCGCGGCGGGGTTGACGGCGGGCGGACTGCTGGCCGGAACGGCCACCGCGGTGTCGGTGCTGGGCGGGGTCTCCGAGCGGGTGGCCGACGGCTGGCTCGGCGCCGTCCTCGGCTACCCCGCGGCGGTGAGCGTGCCGCTGGCCTTCCTGACCATGATCGCGGTCAGCAAGCTCACCCGCGGGTTGCCCGCCACCCAGGTGCGCGCGGTGTTCGTCCGCATGCATGCCCCGGAGCGGCTCGGCATGGGCTCCGACCGCGAGCCGGGCCTGCGGACCGCCTGACCGCTCGTCGCGCGCAGCCGACCGTTCACCGCACAGATCCGCACCTTCACGGAGTGACCGCAGACACAGTCTCGGCCGCGGCGGTTTTCGCCGTTACCTTCAGCACAGTAATCCACATCACACGTCAGGAACTCCGATGACCAGTACCGACCTCGACGGCACCGCGCCACAGCGCACGCCGAGCGCCGAGGAGTTCGCCCAGGTACAGGCGAGCCCGCAATTCCAGGAGTTGCGTAACCGACTGCGCCGCTTCGTCTTCCCGATGACCGCGGTGTTCCTGCTCTGGTACGTCGGCTACGTGTTGCTCGGCGCCTACGCGCACGACTTCATGGCCACCAAGGTGTTCGGGAACATCAATGTCGGCCTGCTGCTCGGTCTCGGGCAGTTCCTGACCACGTTCGCCATCACCGCCGCCTACGTGCGCTTCGCCAACCGCGAGCTGGACCCGCGCGCGGCCGCCATCCGTGAGCAGCTGGAAGGGGTGCGCGCGTGACCACGTCCCTGCTCGCCGCGGGTACCGTCGGCAACCCCGCCGCCAACATCGCCATCTTCGCCCTGTTCGTGGTGGTGACGATGGTGGTGGTGATCCGCGCCAGCCGCAACAACGCCACCGCCAGTGACTATTTCACCGGCGGCCGCGGCTTCTCCGGTCCGCAGAACGGCATCGCCATCGCCGGCGACTACCTGTCGGCGGCCAGCTTCCTCGGCATCGCCGGCGCCATCGCGGTCTACGGCTACGACGGTTTCCTCTACTCCATCGGCTTCCTCGTCGCCTGGCTGGTGGCGCTGCTGCTGGTGGCCGAAATGCTGCGCAACACCGGCAAATTCACCATGGCCGACGTGCTCAGCTTCCGGCTGCGCGAGCGGCCGGTGCGCACCGCCGCGGCGCTGTCCACGCTGACCGTCTCGTTGTTCTACCTGCTGGCGCAGATGGCGGGCGCGGGCGGCCTGGTGGCGCTGCTGCTCGACATCGACAGCCGCGCGGGGCAGTCGCTGGTGATCGCGGTGGTCGGCGTGCTGATGATCGTCTACGTGCTGGTCGGCGGCATGAAGGGCACCACGTGGGTGCAGATCATCAAGGCCGTGCTGCTGATCGCCGGTGCGGCGTTCATGACGGTGCTGGTGCTGGCCAAGTTCGGTTTCAACCTCTCCGAGATCCTCGGCTCGGCCCAGCAGATGGTCTCCGGCTCGGCCAACGACGCCGTCGCCTCCCGGGACGTGCTCGCCCCCGGCGCGCAGTACGGCGCGAACGAGACCTCCAAGCTGAACTTCCTGTCCCTCGGCCTGGCGCTGGTGCTCGGCACCGCGGGCCTGCCGCACGTGCTGATGCGCTTCTACACCGTGCCCACCGCCAAGGAGGCCCGCCGCTCGGTGGTCTGGGCGATCGCCCTGATCGGCGCGTTCTACCTGTTCACCCTGGTGCTCGGCTACGGCGCGGCCGCCATCGTCGGCCCGGACCGCATTCTGGCCGCGGCGGGCGGACAGAACTCGGCGGCTCCGCTGCTGGCCTTCGAACTCGGCGGTGTGCTGCTGCTCGGCATCATCTCGGCGGTCGCGTTCGCGACCATCCTCGCCGTGGTCGCCGGCCTCACGATCACCGCGTCGGCCTCGTTCGCGCACGACATCTACGCCAGCGTGATCAAGCGCGGCAAGGTCGAGGAGAACGCGCAGGTGCGGGTCTCGCGGATCACCGCCGTGGTGATCGGTCTGCTCGCCATCGGCCTGGGCATCCTGGCCAACGGCCAGAACATCGCCTTCCTGGTGGCGCTCGCGTTCGCCGTCGCGGCGGCCGCGAACCTGCCGACCATCGTGTACTCCCCTGTTCTGGCGGCGGTTCAACACCACCGGCGCGCTGTGGAGCATGTACGGCGGTCTGATCTCGACCATCGTGCTGATCGTGTTCTCCCCGGCCGTGTCCGGCAGCAAGTCGGCCATGCTCCCGGGCATGGACTTCGACTGGTTCCCGCTGTCCAACCCCGGAATCGTCTCCATCCCCTTGGCTTTCGGCCTCGGCATCGTCGGCACCCTGGTCGGTGGCGGCAGGCCCGAGGACCCGGCCAAGGCCGCGGAGATGGAAGTTCGCTCGCTCACCGGTGTGGGCGCGGAGAAGGCCGTCGTGCACTGACGGTCCATCCACCCGAGCTGTCCCGGGCCCGGCACCCCGCCGGGCCCGGGACGACACCGTGACTACCCGATAGGAGATCGACGTTGACCAGCACCACCGACCACGACATCCCCACCCTCGACAGTTACCCGCCGTCGCCGGAGTTTGTTGCCGGGGCCAATGCTGATGGGTCGTTGTATGAGCGGGCGCAGGCTGATCGGTTGGGGTTCTGGGCCGAGCAGGCCCGCCGCTTGTACTGGCACACCCCCTTCACCGAGGTGCTGGACTGGTCCCAGGCGCCGGTGGCGCGCTGGTTCGCCGACGGCCGACTCAACGTCGCCTACAACTGCCTGGACCGCCACGTCCTCGACGGCCACGGCGACCAACCGGCCATCCTGTGGGAAGGCGAACCCGGCGACACCCGCACCCTGACCTACGCCCAACTGCTCACCGAGGTCTCCAAAACCGCCAACTACCTCACCGAACTGGGCCTGAACACCGGCGACCGCGTCGCGATCTACCTGCCGATGATCCCCGAAGCCATCATCGCCATGCTCGCCTGCGCCCGCCTGGGCCTGCCCCACTCGGTCGTCTTCGCCGGCTTCTCCCCCGCCGCCCTGCGCCAACGCGTCGACGACGCCGCCGCCCGCCTGATCATCACCAGCGACGGCCAATACCGCCGCGGCACCCCCACCCCCCTCAAAACCGCCGTCGACGAAGCCCTCACCGAACCCGGCCACACCGTCGAACACGTCCTGATCGTCAACCGCTGCAACCTCGACATCCCCCTCACCCCCGGCCGCGACCTGTGGTGGCACGACACCATCGCCCACGCCCCCACCCAACACACCGCCCAACCCCTACCCGCCGAACACCCCCTGTTCATCCTCTACACCTCCGGCACCACCGGAAAACCCAAAGGCATCCTGCACACCAGCGGCGGCTACCTCACCCAAGCCGCCTACACCCACCACTACGTCTTCGACCACAAACCCGGCCACGACATCTACTGGTGCACCGCCGACATCGGCTGGGTCACCGGCCACTCCTACATCGTCTACGGCCCCCTGGCCAACCGCGCCACCCAAATCCTCTACGAAGGCACCCCCAACACCCCCGACGAACACCGCCACTTCCACATCATCGAAAAATACGGCGTCACCATCTACTACACCGCCCCCACCCTCATCCGCACCTTCATGAAATGGGGCCGCCACATCCCCGACGCCCACAACCTGACCAGCCTGCGCCTACTCGGCTCGGTCGGCGAACCCATCAACCCCGAAGCCTGGCGCTGGTACCGCCACGTCATCGGCCGCGACACCACCCCCATCGTCGACACCTGGTGGCAAACCGAAACCGGCGCCATCATGATCTCCCCCCTCCCCGGCATCACCCACACCAAACCCGGCGCCGCCATGACCCCCCTACCCGGCATCAGCGCCCAAGTCGTCGACGACGACGCCAACCCCGTCACCCCAGGCGAAACCGAAGCCAACGGCTACCTCGTCCTCGACCAACCCTGGCCCGCCATGCTCCGCGGCATCTGGGGCGACCCCGACCGCTACCGCGACACCTACTGGAACCGCTACCACACCCACGGCTGGTACTTCGCCGGCGACGGCGCCAAAATCGACACCGACGGCGCCCTCTGGGTCCTCGGCCGCGTCGACGACGTCATGAACGTCTCCGGCCACCGCATCTCCACCGCCGAAGTCGAATCCGCCCTCGTCGCCCACCCCGCCGTCGCCGAAGCCGCCGTCGTCGGCGCCACCGACCCCACCACCGGCCAAGGCATCGTCGCCTTCGTCATCACCAACACCACCACCAACCCCCACACCACCCCCGACCAACTCATCACCGACCTCAAAACCCAAGTCGCCCAAGAAATCAGCCCCATCGCCCGCCCCCGCGACATCCACATCGTCCCCGAACTCCCCAAAACCCGCAGCGGCAAAATCATGCGCCGACTCCTCCGCGACATCGCCGAAGGCCGCCCCCTCGGCGACACCAGCACCCTCGTCGACCCCACCGTCTTCGAAGCGATCGCCAAGCGCTGAGACACGTCGGTCGAGGAAACCGCCGCGGGCGGCGTACCCGGTCTCATGAGGGGGATCGGGTCCGCCGCCCGCGGCGATTCGGCTGTGCGGATTCAGGATTCGCCGAACAGTTCGGCCATGCGCCGGTCCATCTCGTCGGGTGGGACGTCCTCGACATGGGTGGCGACCGTCCAGCGGTGTCCCCACGGGTCCTCGAAGGAGCCGGTGCGGTCGCCGTAGAACTGATTGCCGACCGGGGCGATCTCCTTGGCGCCCGCCTCCATCGCCTGGCGGAACGCCTCGTCGACGTCGCGGACGTAGACGTGCAGGTTCACCGGTGTCCCGCCGACCGCTTTCGGGTCGAAGAACCCCATGTCCGGGGCCGGGTCACCGAGCATGATCACCGATTCCCCGACCAGCAGTTCGCAGTGGGCGATCTTGCCGTCGGGGCGCGGCATGCGCATGCGCTCCGTCGCGCCGAGCACCTGTTTGTAGAAGTCGATCGCGGCCGCCGCGCCGTCGATCGCCAGTCCCGGCGACACCGCCGGGTATCCGTCGGGTACGGGTTTGACATCGGACATGACAGACCTCCGGTCGAGGCGTTTCGTCGGACACGGCGAGCCTATGCCCGCCGCGCCGGCCGCGACCCCGGATCGGCCCGCCGGGCAGGCTACGGTTCGGTGACGCCGCGCAGCTTGCGCACCTGCGCGGCGGTCAGTTCGGCCAGCAGCGCCGGGTCCGAGGATTCCGGCGCCGTCACCGAGATCTGCGCCAGGGTGGTGCCGACCTGCACCAGCGCCACGTGCGCGACCAGCGTCAATCCCTCGCTGGTCATCAGCAGTTCGAACGCGGTGGCGGCGTCGCCCGCGGGCGGCTGTGCCAGCGCACCGAGGCGGTAATCGATGCGGGCGTCGTCGGCGTCCTCGCCGAAGTACTCGGTGCAGCCGCGCAGCGTCTCCTGCACGGCGGTGAACGCCGGACCGACGGCCTCGGGCCGGTAGCTGGCCGCGTCGATGTCGATGCTGGCGAAGTCCGGGCCGTTGTAGGCCACGGCGGTCCAGGCCAGCGCCTCGGGCCGCTGGTGGCCGAGTTCCATGAGCACCTTGCCGCAGCCGGGCGGGGTGGTCGGTGCGGGCACGCCCGCCTGCTGTCCGGGGGCGTCGGTGCTCGGGTCGTAGGCGGCGGTCATCCCCGCGGGCAACTCGGTGTCGGCGAGCAGCCGCAGCGCCAGCGCGTCGGGACTGGTGAACGGCTCACCGGTCGCCGGCGCGGCGGGGACGACCGTACCGAGCGGGGCGGCAGGCGGCGGCGCGGCGGCGTCCTCGGTGTCGGAGCCGCACGCGGTCACCAGCAGCGCGCCCGCCACGGCCAGCGCGGCGACGCCGATCCTCACTCGGCCCACGAGACCTGCGTGGTGATGCTCTGGCGCAGCAAGCTCACGCTGCGCGGGTCACGGTAGGACTGGTGCCCGCCGACGGTGATGGACCCGGCCACCGGCAGCGGCAGCCCCAGATCCACGGTGATGGTGCCGTTGCCCTCCATCACGTAGTCCTCGATGTCGAGCGTGCCCGCGTCGTTGGGCAGCGTCCAGGACGTGGATTTCGGCGTCTGGGTGACGGCCAGCTCGATGGTGAGCCGGTCGCCCTCGCGGCGGGTGAGCGTCGCGGTGGTCACCTGGTCCAGGGTCACCCCGCCGGTCACCTTCTGGTGCACCCGCCAGACCGCGCCCTCGCCGACCGGCTCGTCGGGGAACATGATCGAGCGGTACACCGCCTGGTAGAAGGCGTTCTCCAGGGCGGCGCGGGCCGCGTTCGGGGTGTCCGGGCCGGGCGCGAGACGCAGCGCGGTGATCGCACCGTCGTCGCTGAAGTCGAAGCCCGCGTGCGAGCCGTCGGCGGCGGTGAGCGCCTTGCTCAGCAGCGGGTCGGGGGTGGTGACCTCGCCGAGGGTCAGGTCGACGCCGTCGGCGCTGGTGTGCGCGGTCATCGGGATGGTCAGCGCGGGCGCGGAGAAGTCGCGCGACGGCTGGTCGTTGATCTGCTGCTGGATGCGGTGATCGGTGCGCAGCGTCACCTGCTGCTCGGTGCCGGGAGCGAAGGTGGGCCGCAGCACGGCCCGCGGCTCCGCGCCCGGGGAGACCAGCGTGGCGGCGGCCACCGAGATGGGCACCGTCACCTCCTTGCCGATGCCGAGCGGCTCGGTGCCGTCGGTGCTCACGGGCGCCTCGACGTCGTCGGCGGCACAGCCGACGCCGAACGCGGACAGGCCGACCGCGAGCGCGACGAGCAGCGCGCCCGGCCGCGCGATCCGGGGCAGGTGGGGAGAAGACAACACCGTCACGAGCAACAGGGTACGACCGCTTCCTGAGTGTCAGCTGGGACGTCCGCCGCCACCGCCGCGGCGTACCGCACACGCCGGGAACGGAGGCGCGGCACCGGCCGCGGTCCGCTCGAGAGATGATGATCGGCGTGAATGACGACCAGCGGCCGCCGCTGCGCCTGCGCACCCTGCTGATCATCGCGTTCTGTCTGTACGCGCTGGATCTGCTCACCAAGTGCCTCGCCGTCGCACTGATCGACCCGGGCGAGCCGGTGCCCGTCATCGGTGATTTCGCCCGGTTGGCGCTGGTGCGCAATCCGGGCGCGGCCTTCTCGATGGCCACCGGGATGACCTGGTTGCTGACGCTGATCGCCACCGCGGTGGTGATCGGGGTGATCCGCATCGGCCGCACGCTGCGCTCGCTGTGGTGGGCGATCGGCCTCGGCATGGTGCTCGGCGGCGCGCTGGGCAACCTGACCGACCGGCTGTTCCGCTCCCCCGGCCCGCTGCAGGGGCACGTGGTCGATTTCGTCGCCGTCGGCGATTTCCCGGTCTTCAACGTCGCCGACTCCGCGATCGTGTGCGGCGCCACGCTGCTGGTGGTGGCCACGGTGTTCGGATTCGAGCCGGACGGGACGCGGGTCGGCCGTGACGACGAGAACGATGACGCCGCGAACGAGGACGGCACCGACACCGCCACCGCGGGCGAGGACGGCACCGCCCCCGAACCCGACCGGCCGAGCCCGCCGCCCACCGATTCCGAGCGCAAGGGATCCGAGAGCAAGGGAGAGGAGAACGCCGCGTGAGAGAGACCAGAGCCATGCCGGTCCCCGACGGACTCGACGGGATGCGGGTGGACGCCGGGTTGTCCCGGCTGCTCGGGCTCTCCCGCACCGCGGTCGCGGCGCTGACCGCCGAGGGCTCGGTGCAGTTGGACGGTGTGCCCGCGGGCAAGTCCGACCGGCTCACCGCGGGTGCCTGGCTCGAGGTCGAGTTCCCCGAGCCCAAACGCGAGCTGACCGTGGAGGCCGCGCCGGTGGAGGGGATGAAGATCCTCTACGCCGACGACGACATCGTCGCCGTCGACACGCCGGTCGGGGTGGCCGCGCACACCGGCGTCGGCTGGTCCGGGCCGACCGTGGTGGGCGGGCTGGCGGCGGCGGGGTACCGCATCTCCACCTCCGGTGCGCACGAACGCCAGGGCATCGTGCACCGGCTCGACGTCGGCACCTCCGGGGTGATGGTGGTCGCCCAGTCCGAGCACGCCTACACCGTGCTCAAGCGCGCGTTCAAGCAGCGCACCGTGTCCAAGCGGTACCACGCGCTGGTGCAGGGCCATCCCGACCCCAGCAGCGGCACCATCGACGCGCCGATCGGCCGCGCCCGCGGCAACGACTGGAAGTTCGCGGTGACCGCCGACGGCCGCCCGAGCGTCACGCATTACGACACGATCGAGGCCTTCCAGGCCGCCAGCCTGCTCGACATCCACCTCGAGACCGGCCGCACGCACCAGATCCGGGTGCACTTCTCGGCCATCCGCCACCCCTGCTGCGGTGATCTCACCTACGGCGCCGACCCGCGCCTGGCCGAACGGCTCGGCCTGCAACGGCAGTGGCTGCACGCGCGCACACTCGGCTTCCACCACCCGGCCGACGGGCGCTGGCTCGAGATCACCAGCGAGTACCCGGACGATCTGCGTCATGCCTTGGACGTGCTGCGCGATGCGTGAGCACCCCGCCGGGCATGCGAGTGGGCGGTAGCGCCAATGCTGCGCGGCGTCGGCGTGGTCGTGTCGGCCGCGCTGCTGGTGGGCTTCTTCGCGGTGCTCGGCGTGCTGGTGCCGCCGCGTGAGTCCGGCGTCGGGACCGATCGCCTCGGGCCGGAGCACGGCGAGGCGGTCGCGGACTACCGTGCCCGGGCCCGGCAGTCACTCGACGGCGCGGACACCGCCGAGCGGTGGGCACTGGTCTCGTTCACCGCGCCGCTGCCGCCGGGACAGCTCACCGGGCTCGGCGCCGGCCTGCGCATCGCGCAGGTGCTCTACCAGGTGCCGATGCCGCGCGTGCGCACGCCGCTGACCGTGGTGCCGGTCCCGGCGGGTGCGGCGGCGGTGCTCGCCTCGGCCGAGGCCGCCGCCTCCCAGCTGCGCGACGCCCTCGACCCCAAGGCCCTCGACCCCGACGCCCTCGACGACACCATCGACCCCGACGCCCTCGACCCCGACACCATCGACCCCGACACCATCGACCGGAATACCGCCGACGAGCGCTATCGTCGCGTCCTCGGCGTCGCCGCGCAGCGGTTGACCGACGGCTGCGCCTGCGCCGTCGGGGTGGTCGTGCGCGGGCCGCTGGACCGGCTGCGCACCCTCGCCGAGAATCCCGCCGTTCGTGCCGTGGAAGCACTGCCCGCCGACGCGATCGCGGGACGCTTCGGGGTGGTCCCGTTGCTGCCCGAGCACGTCGACGTCGTCGCCCCCGGCCCCGACGACGGGCCGGTACCGGACCGGTAGCGCCGCAGGCTCATTCCGGCAGTGTCACCACACCGTCCAGGTACCGGCGGCAGCGCCCCAGCAGCAGCACCCGGTCCCCGACGAGCTCGCAGCGCAGTGTGCCGCCGCGCCGGGAGAGCTGGCGCGCCACGAAATTCGTGCCGCCCAGGCGCGCCGCCCACAGCGGGACCAGTTGCGCGTGCGCCGATCCGGTGACCGGGTCCTCCGGGATGCCGACCGCGGGCGCGAACACCCGCGAGACGAAATCGACCTGCTCGCCCGGCGCGGTGACGATCACCGCGCGCGCCAGCGGCGGAAACGAACCGAACAGCGGATTCACCTGCCGCACTTCACGTTCCGACTCGACGACGAGCACCTCGTCGGTGCCGGTGTATGCGCGCGCGGGACGGACGCCGAGCGCGGCGACGAGGGCGGGGTCGGGGTCGATCTCGACGGAGGTCACCGCGGGCAGGTCGAGCACGAACTCGTCGTCGTCGGTGCGGTCGACGTGCAGCCAGCCGCTGCGGGTGAAGAAGCTGACCCGGTCCTCGCCGGGGTGGATGTCCGCGAGGATCTGCGCCGCCGCGGCGAGTGTCGCGTGCCCGCACATGTCCACCTCGGCGCGCGGGGTGAACCAGCGCAGGTGGAACACCGGCCGATCCGGCGGCGGTGCGACCGCCTCGGGCGGTAATTGCGAGGTGTAGAAGGCGGTTTCGGCGAGGTTGTTCTCCTCGGCCAGGTTTTGCAGCAGCTCGTCGGGCAACCAGGACAGCAGCGGCATGACCGCGGCCGGGTTGCCGGAGAACGGTGCGTCGGCGAACGCGTCGATCTGGTGCAGCAGGACCTCCATGATCTCCAGAAGGTACTCCACGACCGAATGCCCGCCGCGCACAAGGCTTCTCGCGGCGCGGCGGGTCGAACGACCACTTTGCCGCCGCGCCGGCCCGGTCAGGCGCTGCCGCCGGGCGAGGCGGGGATCAGCCTGCGCCGCCCGTCCTCGGCCGCGCCGAACCACCACGCGATCTCCACCAGCACGATGCCCACCGCACCACAGGCGAACGCCGCCCCGGTCAGCGCGAGGTTCGAGGGATCGAGCGCGAAGAACTCCCGGGTGAACGGCACCGTGAACAGCACAACGTAGGCGAGCACCGACACCGCGATCAGCACGACCTTCCACCACACATAGGGCCGCGCCACGATCGCCAGCACCCACACCGCGATCATGATGAGGGTGATCAGCGCGGTGGTGCCCGCCTGCACCTTCTGCTGCTCGCTGGCCTGTGGCCCGGCGTAGGCGATCAGGTACGCCACGAACGTCGCCGCGCCGATCACGACGCCGGAGGGGATGGCCTGGCGCATCACCCGGGAGACGAAACCGGTACGGGCGCGCTCGTTGTTCGGTGCCAGCGACAGGATGAACGCGGGAATACCGATGGTGAACCACGCCGCGATGGTGACGTGCCGCGGCAGGAACGGGTAGCCGATCGGTTCGTAGCCGAACACCTGCGAGCCGACCCCGGCCAAGCCGACCAGGAAGGCCAACAGCACCGAATAGACCGTCTTGGTGAGGAACAGGTTGGAGACCCGCTCGATGTTGCCGATCACCCGGCGGCCCTCGCCCACCACGTACGGCAGGGTGGCGAACTTGTTGTCCAGCAACACGATCTGGGCGACCGCGCGAGTGGCCGGGCTGCCCGAGCCCATCGCCACCCCGATGTCGGAATCCTTCAGCGCCAGGACGTCGTTCACGCCGTCGCCGGTCATCGCGACGGTGTGCCCCCGCGATTGCAACGCGCCCACCATGGCACGCTTCTGGTCCGGGCGCACCCGGCCGAACGTGGTTTCGCGCTCGAGTACGTCGGCCAGTTCGTCCCGGTCGTCGGGCAGCGTGCGGGCGTCCACGGCGTGCTCACCGCCGGGCAGGGCGAGCGAGGAGGCCACCGCGCCCACCGAGACGGCGTTGTCGCCGGAGATCACCTTGATCGCCACGTCCTGCCTGGCAAAGTAGTCGAGGGTGTCGCGCGCGTCCGGGCGCACCTTCTGCTCCAGCACGACCAAGGCGGCGGGCCGCACCACGCCGGGCGCGTCGGGGGCGTCCACCGGCCGGTCGCTGCGCGCCAGCAACAGCACCCGCAGCCCCTGCGCGCCCAGTTCCTCGGCGGCCCGCGCGTGCTCGGACTCGCGGTCGAGCAGCACGTCGGGGGCGCCGAGCAGCCAGTCGCCGTGCTCGCCGAAGGACAGCCCGCTCCACTTCTTGGCCGAGGAGAACGGCGCGACCGCGGTGTGCGTCCAGCCGGGCGCGTCCGGCAGTGCCTCGGCGATGGCCTGCACGCTGGCGTTCGGGCGCGGGTCGTCGGCGGCCATCGCGGCCAGGGCGGCGCGCACCTTCGCCTCGTCCTCGTCGTCGAGCACCCGCACCTCGGCCAGCCGCATGCCGTTCTCGGTGAGCGTGCCGGTCTTGTCCGCGCACACCACGTCCACCCGGGCCAAGCCCTCGATGGCGGGTAGTTCCTGCACCAGGCACTTGCGCCGGCCCAGCCGCACCACGCCGACGGCGAACGCGATGGAGGTCATCAGCACCAGGCCCTCGGGCACCATCGGCACCAGCGCGGCCACCATCCCGGTGACCGCGGGCCGCCACGACTCGCCGCTGGAGAACAGCTGGTTGTAGATGCTGAGCAGGCCCGCGGGCACGAGCAGCACGGTGATGAACTTGAGGATGCGGTCGATGCCGCTGCGCAGCTCCGAGTGCACCAGGGTGAACTTGCTGGCCTCCTCGGCCAGCCGCGCGGCGTAGGCGTCGCGGCCCACCTTGGTGGCCCGATAGCAGCCGGAACCGGAGACCACGTAGCTGCCCGACATCACCTGCGCGCCGACCGGTTTGTCGATGGGATCGGCCTCGCCGGTGAGCAGCGACTCGTCGACCTCGAGCAGCTCGGACTCCTCGACCACGCCGTCGACCACGATCTGGTCGCCGGGGCCGAGCTCGATCAGGTCGTCGAGCACCACGTCCTTGGGCGAGATCTGGCTCGCCACCCCGTCGCGGCGCACCGTGGGCTTGGCCTGGCTGACGATCGCCAGCTGGTCCAGGGTGCGCTTGGCCCGCACCTCCTGGATGATGCCGACGGCGCTGTTGGCGACGATGAGCAGCCCGAACATCCCGTCGATGAGCGAGCCGGTGCTCAGCACCAGCAGGAACAGCACGCCGAGGATGGCGTTGATGCGGGTGAAGACGTTGGCGCGCACGATGTCGCGCACCGAGCGGCTGGCCCGGTCGGGGACATCGTTGGTGAGCCCGTCGCGACGACGCTGCTCGACCTGCGCCGCGGACAGTCCGGCGGACCCCGACAGCTGCTCGGTTGTGGTCATGATCGCCAGCCTAAGCCCGGTGGCGCGGGCGGCCGAACCGGCCCGCGCCGGTCGTGTCGGCGCGGGTGGGTACCGTCGGGGGCGTGCGAACGGTCACGGCGGTTCCGGGGGTGGTGTTCGGGACGAGCGCCTACCTCGCCTGGGGGCTGTTCCCCGCCTTCTTCGGTCTGCTGGCCTTCACCGGCGCGGTCGAGGTGCTGGCGCAGCGGATCCTGTGGACGCTGGTGGTGGTGCTTGTGGTGCTCACGCTGGCCGGCCGGCTGCGTGAGTTGCGCGGTATCGACGCCCGCACGTGGCGGCTGGCCGGGCTGGCCTCGGCCGCGATCTCGATCAACTGGGGGGTCTACGTCTACGGCGTCACCTCCGGGCACGTGGTGGAGTGCGCGCTCGGCTACTTCGTCAATCCGCTGGTCACCGTGGCGTTCGGGGTGCTGATCTTCCGCGAACGGCTGGCCGTGGCGCAGTGGGTGGCGCTGGGGCTGGGCGCGCTGGCGGTGGCCGTGCTCACCGTCGACTACGGCAGGCCGCCGGTGATCGCGCTGACGCTGGCCTGCTCGTTCGCGCTGTACGGGCTGGTGAAGAAGGTGATCCGGCTCGACGCGCTGCGCGGTATCGCCGCCGAGGGCCTGCTGTCGGCGCCGTTCGCGCTGGCCTACGTGATCGCCGGGCTGCTCACCGGCACGAGCGCGCTGCTGACCGGGCCCGCGCACGCCGCTCTGCTGATCGCGACCGGACCCGTCACCCTGGTGCCGCTGCTGCTGTTCGCGGTCGCCGCCCAGCGGGTGCCGCTGTCGACGATGGGCCTGCTGCAGTATCTGACCCCGGCGTTGCAGATGGCGTGGGGGGTCGGCGTGGCGCACGAGCCCATGCCCGCCTCGCGGTGGGCCGGGTTCGCCCTGATCTGGCTCGCCCTGGCCGTGTTCACCGCCGATGCCCTGGTTCGCGGTCGCCGCACGCGCCGGGCCGCCCGCAGCCGGGCCGAGGATCCGGAAGGTGTTGCGGGACCGGCGGGTTGACGGCGTCGCCAGTGGCGGTAGATTGACCGGTGGGCGCGGGGGAAGCCCCGCACAGGCGAACAGGGGGGATCGTGAACGAATTCGAAGACAGAGTCGCCGGCGTGCTGCTGGGCACCGCGGCCGGTGACGCGCTGGGCGCCGGGTACGAATTCACCCATCCCGGCCCGGACCGGCCGATCGAGATGATCGGCGGCGGGCTCGGCAATTTCGCACCGGGCGAATGGACCGACGACACGTCGATGGCGCTGGCGATCGCGCTGGCCGCCGACACCAACCCGCCCGGCCTCGACCTGGACGTGGTCGCGGCCAACTTCGTGCGCTGGTACGACTCGCAGCCGCCGGACATCGGGGTGCAGACCGCGAAGGTGCTCTCGGTGCGTCCGGAATCGGCCGAGGCGATGTGGCGGCAGTCGATGGCGATCGAGGGGCGCACCGGCGGCAACGGCTCGCTCATGCGCACCGCGCCGGTCGCGCTGGTGCACCTGGACAGCGCGGCCGACTGCGCGCGCGTCGCCGGGCAGGTCAGCATGCTGACCCACCGCGACCCGCAGGCCGAGCAGGCCTGCCGGATCTGGTCCCTGGCCATCCGGCACGCCGTGCACGCGGGCGATTTCCAGGGCGTGCGCGCCGCGGTCGCGACCCTGGACACCGCCGACACCTGGCACCGGCTGCTGGACGAGGCGGAAACGCTCTCGCCACAGCATTTTCCGAACAACGGCTGGGTGGTGCACGCGCTGCAGACCGCGTGGTGGGCGATCACGCACGCGCCCGCGACCGGTCCCGAGCATCTGCCCGCCGCGCTGGAGCTGTGCGTGCGCGCCGGTGGCGACACCGACACCACCGCCGCCATCGCGGGTGGGCTGCTCGGCGCGCGCTGGGGCGCGTCGGCGGTGCCCGCCGAGTGGCGCGCGATGTTGCACGGCTACCCGGGGCTCACCGGCGAGGACCTGGTGGACCTGGCGCTGCGGATCACGCGCGCCGACCGCCGCCAGCCGACGAACGGCTGAACTCGGACCGGTGCCAGCCGTCCCGCGCGGCTGTCACCGGTCGGTCTCGGTACGCCGTGCCGTCTCAGTACGCCGTGTTGATGTTCCCGGGCGACCACAGCCCGGAGTGATCGCGTTCGGTGATGTCGGGCCTGGCCGCGACGGCGGTGTCGTCGATGCGGGTGAACTGCTGGAGTTCGCCCCAGTCGCGGTCCCAGTCACCGTTCAGATAGGTGGCCAGGGTGCGCGCGTGCAGCAGCATGCCGGTCCAGCCCAGCGGGCCGCCGCTGTCGTGGCTCTGCCACAGGTTCGTCACCGCCGCGCCGCCGCGATCGGGCAGGATGCGGTAGGCGGGGATCTCGGCGATGCCGTGGCGGTGGTCGAAGGGCCGCTGGTGCGGGAACTGCAGCCCGACCATCCAGTCCACCAGCGCGGGCTGTTCGGCGCCGACCAGTTCGTCCAACGTCACGGTCTGCGGCACCCGCGGCGGGGTGACGGCCAGCCACTGTTTGGGGTTGCGGTCGCGGTCGGCGGCGACGATCCGGATGACGTCGGCCTGGGCGGGGATGTCGGCGAAGGGCACCCGCAGGTTGCGCCACGACGGCGCGGGCCCGATGTCGATCGGGGTGACCCGGCCCAGCGGCCGCGCGGTCTCGCCGGATTCGGTGACGCCGTATTCGATCTCCACGGACTGGCCGGGGGTGACCACACCGTCGGCGTCCACCGAGCGGATGCGGCCCGCCGCGCTCAGCGCGATGATGCCCGCCCGGTCTTCGGGGCGAGGCAGCCGGTACCAGCCGGTGGTGAGTTCGGCCGGGCCGCTGTCACCGGACCGGTAGCTGCCCAGCACCGGCACCCGGGCGGGATCGAGGCCGAACGGCAGGGCCGCGGTGGCGGTGCCCGCCTTGTCCTCGGCGGAGGTCTTGGTGGTCAACGCGTCGGCGATGCTGCCCGAGGTGTTGTCCTCGGCGTCGGCGCGCAGATCCTCGGCGACACCCGCCGGGGTGAACCCGGTGCCGGTGCCCGCCAGGGTGGTCACCGCGTCGCCGGTGAGCGGTTCGAGCATGCCACGGTTGGGGTCCTGCTCGACCAGCACGTGCCCGGCCAGCCCGAACGGCTTGCCGGTGACGGCTTCGATGTTGGCGCGCGCCAGCGAGAACGACTCCCCTTGCGCGACCGCGGCTTTGGCGAACGAGCCGAGGTCCCAGACCAGCGCGAGCGCGAGGGCGAGGGTCAACGGCGGCAGCGCCGAGGCCCGCCGGAGGCGGCGTGAGATCCGGTGCGGCACGCCGGAATCCGGTGTGCGCACATGCCACCACGCGGCCACGGCCAGCAACAGCACGGCCAGCGCCAGGAACATCCGGTTCAGCCCGATGCCCGCCACCGCGGGCGACTTGTCCCACCACGGCATGCCGTAGGAGGACACGTACCACCAGCCGTTGGTGCCGGAGAAGACCAGCGCCAGCAGGAACGCGATCCCGGCGGCGAACAGCGCGCGGTTGCGCGGCGCGCGCAGCACCCGCGGGCTCACCGCCATCGCCGCCAGCACCGCGACGCCGCCGGCGAGCCCGGCGTAGACGCCGAAGTGGTGCGTCCACTTGGTCGGGGTGATCATGATCAGCAGCAGCGCACCCGCGGTGGTGCCGAGCAGCCTGCGGGCGGGCCCCGGCGCGGTGAGCGGGATGCGCCCACCGCGGCGCAGCAGCACCGCCACGCTCACGAACAGCGCGGCGAACATCAGGAAGATGCCGATCCGGCGCCCGATGGACCCGTCGACCTCGGGCTGGAACAGGTACTGGTAGCGCAGATACTCCTGATACCAGGGCACGTCCGGCCCGATGGCGTGGTGCACCCGCTGCATCTCGAGCGCGGCGCTGAGCGGCTGGTCGGCGAAGGACACCGCGAGCACCAGCACGCCCGCCGCGGCCAGCGGCGCCAGCAGGGTGGCGTAGCCGAGCGCCCGCTGCCGGGTGCCGCTCGCCGTCGCCGTCACCCGGGCCATGATCGTCCGCGCCACCGGGCGCAGGCCGGCCAGCAGCGCGGCGAGGCAGATCACGCCGGAGGGCCCCGCGGTGATGGTGAACGCGGCCACCAGGATCGCCACCGCCGCGGGCAGCAGCCGCCGGGTGGCGACCGCGCGCTCCATCGAGCACCAGGTCAGCAGCAGGCCGAGAGCCACCGGGGGCTCCGGGCGCAGGCCGTTGTTGTAGGGCAGCCAGACGGCCAGGAAGGCCAGCGCACCCGTCCACAGCGCCAGCCGGTTGTGGCGCACCAGGACGCCCAGCCGCGGCACCACCTCCCGGCTCAGCAGCAGCCACACCAGCATTCCGGCGAGCAGCGCGGGCAGCCGCACCCACGGGCTGGCCGTGCTGACCTCGGTCATGATCCGGATGAGGTCGTAGTAGGGGGTGCCGATCGGGTTCTCCGGCACGCCGAAGTAGGCGAAGTAGTTGGCCATGTAGCCGGAGACGCCGGATACCCGCGCCATGCCGAACTGGTAGCCGTCGTCGGAGGTGGTGGCGCCGATGAAGTGCCACAGCACCAGCACGCCGAGCACGACGCCGTCGACCACCGAGAGGCTGCGCAGCCGCGGCAGCAGCCTGCGGTTGCGCCTGCCGTCCTCGCGGTCGATGCGGTGCAGGGCCACCAGTGCCACGGCGGTGGCCAGCAGCGCCAGCCAGATGGCGGCGCGCTTGAGCGGTGTCGGCGTGGAGGAGAAGCGGGAGTCGATCTCGGCGGTGACGACGGTGCCGTCGGGGGTGGCGAGTTCGCTGTAGATGCCGACCAGCTGCGGGCGGTAGTCCCCGTCGAGGCGGACGGTGCTCGCACCGCCGGTGTAGCCGGTCAGCTCCGCGGTGGCGGCGGTGGCGTCGGCGTGCACGCGCAGTGCACAGCCGGGTGCCAGTTGCTCGACGGGGACGCTGAACAGGGCGTTGTTGCGCAGCACCACGTCCAGGCGGGCCCGCTCGTCGGCGGTGGCGGTGGTGACCCTGGCCAGGAAGCCGTAGCGCTCGAGATCGGGCGCGCCCTTGGGGCCGGTGGCGGTCAGCACGCCGCCGTCGGGACCGAGCTGGGTGATCGCCGCGCACGGCACGGTGGCGTCGAAGGTCAGCGGGGCGTAGCCGATCAGCGGGGCCTCGACGCTGTCGGGCGCGCCGTTCTGCGGCCAGGTGAGTGTCGCGGCGTCCACGCGCACCGGCAGCAGCGGCACCGCCACCGCGCACAGCGCGCCGATCAGCGCCGCGAGCAGCGCGACCGGTCGCGCCCAGGTCGAGCGCGGAACCCCTTGCGGTGCCGATGTTTTCGCTTCACCCGCGGGCGGGGCTCCCGTTCGCACCATAGTCTCAGCCACGGCGACCGATCGTAACGGTCGTTGCTGAGAAGGGAACCCCGGTGTCCGCAGACGGCGCGCGGCGCGCGGCCCGACCGGTCGCCGGGCCGCGCGTGACGGGTCAGGCGCAGGCGACCGACTGCTGGCCGAGGTTGGTCAGCATGGTGCAGGCCCAGGCCTTCTGGACCTTCCACTTGCCGTCCTCGGCGACGAACGGCACGTCGGCGATGTTCTCCTGGCCGTTGAGCACGATCTTGGCCTTGGCGTTGAGGGTGTCGCCGAAGGCGGTCACATCGGTGACCTCGACGGTGGCGCCGGTGTCCTTGTAGGCCTGGGCCAGGCGCGAGGGCAGCTCGGGATCGGCCTCGATGCCCTGCACCATCTCGAGCTTCTCGGAGTTCGGCACCGCCGGGTCCAGCGCGCGCTGCAGCTGGGTGTTCAGCTCCGCCGCCGTCGGCACCGCGGGCGTGTTCGCCGCGGTGGTGGTGGCCGCCGCGCTGGTCGTCGTCTTGGTCGGCTTCGCGTCGTTGCCGCTGTCGTCACCGCCACACGCGGTGAGACCCAGGGAGGCGACGACGGCGAGGCCGGCGATCGCGATGCGTCCAGTCGTACGAAGCTTCAACTGCTCGTCCTTTGCGTTCGAGTAGGTCCGTGTCGTTACCGAGGCAGCCCAGCACATCGAACCGGCAGCACTGCCCGGTGACCCAGGCTACCGGTCAGGCCAGACTGCCGAGCGGATCCGCCCGGGACAGACTGATGTCGTCGGCGCTGAACGTACGCGCCGGACCGGGTCCTGTCGAACTCGTCTCGAACCGCACGGTCACCACCCCGTGCCCGGCACCCTGCACCCAGCCGTGGCCGTACTCCGGATGTGCCACATCCATTCCCGGATACCAGATCCGCACCGCGGCCGGATCGGCGACGGGTTCGGGCGCGGCCGGTTCCGCGGGCTCGACGGCGGCGTCCTCGTCGACGGGGCCCCGGTCCAGTTCCGGGAACAGCGACTCCTGCCGCACCGCCGACAGCCCCGCGTACCCGACGCCGACCAGCCGGATCGGCCCCAGCTCCACCGGGTCGATGGCCGAACGCTGGGCGGCGGCGGTGAGCGCGGCCAGATCGGTGGTGGCGTACGGCAGGGTCGAGGAGCGGGTGACGATGCTCATGTCCGAGCGCTTGAGCTTGAGCACCACCGTGCGCGCCGCCCGGCCGTCCTTGCCGAGGCGCCGGTGCGCCGCCGCGGCCATCGCGTCGATGGCCTGGCGCAGCGCGGGCATGGTGACGATGTCGGTCTCGTAGGTGTTCTCGGCGCTGATCTGCTTGGCCTCGGCGCGCTCGGTGACCGGCCGGTCGTCGATGCCGCGGGCCAGCCGGTGCAACGCCGCGCCGATGCTGCCGCCCAGCAGCGACACGGCCTCGGACTCGGGCAGGGCGGCGAACGCGCCGACGGTCTCGATCCCCAGTGTGCGCAGCCTGCCCTCGGCCACCGGCCCGATTCCCCACAGCTTGCGCACCGGCAGCGCGGCGAGCAGCCGCTGCTGCTCGGCCGGGGAGACCACCCGGATGCCGTCGGGTTTGGCCAGGCCGGAGGCGATCTTGGCGAGTTGTTTGCCGGTGCCCGCGCCGACCGAGGCGACGAGCCCGGTGCGCTCGCGCACCAGCGCCCGCAGCTCCGCGCAGAATTCGTGCACCCGCGCCACGCTCGCGCCCGCGAGTTCGGCCGGTTCACCGAACGCCTCGTCGAACGACAGCGTCTCCAGCACCGGGATGCGGCTGCGCAGCGCCTCGAAGACCCGCCCGCTCATCTCCGCGTACACGGCCCCGCGCGGCGGCACCACCACCGCGCTCACCCCGACCAGCCGCTTGGCCTGGTGCATCGGCATCGCCGAGCGCGCGCCGTACACCCTGGCCTCGTAGCTCGCGCCCGCCACCACCCCGCGCGCGCCGGTACCGCCGACCAGCACCGGGCGACCGCGCAGGGTGGGCCGGGTCAGCTGTTCGACCGAGGCGAAGAAGGCATCCATGTCGATGTGCAGCACCCACCGCCGCGCGGTGTGCTCGGTGTCACCCGCCCGCTCGGTCCTCACGGACCGGAATCTACGCCTGTCCACCGACAACCCGGCCGAGCCACCGTGGTGGCTGTGAACTTGCTGCCGGTCCGCTGGGGATGAACCCGCGGGCCAGGCCTGCGCCGCGACCGCCGAGACCGGCATTGACCAGGGCCGATAGCCGTCACGTCCGCCGTGCTCGGCGCGGCCGGGAGCGGGCGGTCGGCGGTGGGCGATATGTGATGATCGGAGGCATGAAGATCCGCAAGGCCGTCATCCCCGCCGCAGGCATCGGCTCCCGGCTGCTCCCGCTGACCAAGGCCATCCCGAAGGAGATGCTGCCGGTCGGCGACAAGCCGGTGATCGAGCACACCGTGCGCGAGCTGGTCGCCTCCGGCATCACCGACATCACCATCGTCGTCAGCGGGGGGAAGTCCTTGATCCAGGACCACTTCCGCCCCAATCCCGCGCTGGTCGCCCAGCTGCGGGCCGACGGCAAGACCGCTTTCGCCGACGCGGTGGAGGAGGTGGGCGAGCTGTCCCGGCTCGGCCACATCACCTACCTCGACCAGCACGGTCCCTACGGCAACGGCACCCCGGTGCTCAACGCCGCCCGCACGATGGGCGACGAGCCGATGCTGGTGCTGTGGCCCGACGACGTGTTCGTCGCCGAGACCCCGCGCGCCCAGCAGCTCATCGAGGCCTACGAGCGCACCGGCGCGCCCGTGCTGGCGCTCATGCCGATGGACCCGGCCGAGTCGCAGCGCTACGGCGTGCCGGTGGTCGCCGACGACCACGGCGAGGGCCTGCTGCGCATCACCGGGCTGCGGGAGAAGCCCAAGCCCGAGGACGCGCCGTCCAGCTACGCCGCCATCGGTGGCTACGTGGTGACGCCGGGCATCATCGAGGAGCTGCGGCGCCAGACCGCCGCCTGGTACGAGCACCGCACCGGCGAGGTCTACCTCACCGACGCGATCAACGTGCACGCCGCCGACAACCCGGTCTTCGGCCAGGTCATCCGCGGCCGCTGGTACGACACCGGCAACCCCGCCGACTACCTGGTCGCCCAGTTCGCCTCGGCCCTGGCGCATCCGGAGTACGGCCCGCTGCTGCGCAACCTGGCGGCCGAGCTGGGCTAGAAACGCCGGATGGTGTGGATGACGAACTGGTTCAGCGGGGTCAGCCCCACCGGCACGCCCACGCCGTAGGCGTTGAGCACCTGGCCGAATCCGGCGTAGATGCCCACGTGCGAGGCGTCCGCGTGCAGGATCACCACGTCGCCGGGCGAGAGCGCGTGCAGCGGCACCGCCGCGCCGACCTCGGCCTGCTGCCAGGTCGTGCGCGGCAAGTGCACGCCCACCTGCCGGAACGCCCACTGCACGAGTCCGGAGCAGTCCCAGGTGTGCGGGCCGACGCCGCCCCATTCGTAGGGTTTGCCCACCTGGGTGGTCGCCGCCGCCAGCGCGCCGAGTCCCGCGATGCTGGGCACCGGCAGGGCGGCCGATCCGCTGGAGCTGCCCGAGCCGGAGCCGGACCCCGATCCGGAACCGGAGCCCGATCCGGAACTGCCGGCGCTGCCCGATGCGCTGCCGGTGTCAGCCCAGCCCGCGCCGGCGAGCAACACGCTGGCGACCGTCGCGATCACGAATCCGAACGCGATGCGCCGCAGAGGTTTTCGATACTCGATCCGTCGGGTCATCCGCACGCAGCCTCCTGTCGACCCGTCGATCCGCGACACCGGCACGCCTACGGGACGACGCCGCGGACCACAGTTCGCCCCGGGCGGCCGGAGAGTCGGCGGCCGTGGCGGGGCACATCAGGTAGAACTCGTCGAGCGATCACACAAGCACCAGCAGCCGCATGGGCACCAGGTGCAACACTGGGGATTGTGCCGAAGTCCACGCCGCCCCGACAGTGGATCAGCAAATATCCAGCATGTGATTTACATCACAAAAGTGGGTCGCTCCGGGACTTGTCCGGGCAGGCCCGCGCGGCGCCGGAACCCGCGGCGGTGCATCCGGGCTGCGCGGAGGCACCGTCGCGGGGTCGGGCCTGCCCTACGCCTTCCTCACCGAAGCCCGCACGCCACCGGCGAGTTCGGCGGCCGGCTCGCCCGCCGTGCCGAATTCCAGGCTGGTCGCCAGGATCTCCCCCGCGATCAGGTCGCGGTGGGTCTGCGCCCACGACCGCCGGTCCTCGGGAACCTCGAGCACCACGTGGATGCGGTCGGAGACGTCCAGCCCCAGCGACTTCCGGGTCTCCTGGAGTTCCCGGACGAGGTCGCGGGCCCAGCCCTCGGCCTCCAGTTCCTCGGTGACCACCGAGTCCAGCACGACCAGGCCCGCATTGCCGGGCAGGGCCGCGGTGGACTCCGGCTCGGCCGCGACCAGGCGCTGGGTGTACTCCTCGGGCAGCAGCGTGATCCCGGCGGCGCTGACCACGCCGTCGGCGCTCTCGGTCCAGTCACCGGCCTTGACCGCCTTGATGACCCGCTGCACGTCCTTGCCCAGGCGCGGGCCCGCCGCCCGCGCGTTGACGGCCAGCTCGAACCGGCCGTGCACGGCCACGTCGGTGGTCAGATCGACCTTCTTGACGTTCACCTCGTCGGCCACGATGTCGGCGTAGGGCGCCAGCCGCTCGGCATCGGGGGCGGCGATGGTGACCTCGGCCAGCGGCAGCCGCACCCGCAGGTTCTTCGCCTTGCGCAGGCTCAGCACCGTCGAGCACACCGTGCGCACCTCGTCCATGGTCGACACCAGCTCCGGGTCGGCGGGCAGGTCGGCGGCGGCGGGCCAGTCGGCCAGGTGCACCGAGCGCCCACCGGTCAACCCGCGCCAGATCACCTCGCTGATCAACGGCAGCAACGGTGCGGCCAGCCGGGTCGCGACCTCGAGGACGGTGTGCAGAGTGTCCACCGCGTCGCGGTCCTCGCTCCAGAACCGGCTGCGCGAGCGCCGCACATACCAGTTGGTCAGCGCGTCGGCGAACGTGCGCAATTCCTCACACGCCCCGGCGATGTCGTAGACCTCGAGCGCCTCGGTCATCCCGTCGCGCGTTTGCGCCAGCTTCGCCAGGATGTAGCGGTCGAGCACGTGCGTGGAATCCGTGCGCCATTCGCCCGGCTTCGAGGCGTACAGCTGCAGGAAGGTCCACGCGTTCCACAACGGCCGCAGCGCGTGGCTGACGCCTTCCCGGATTCCGCGTTCGGTGACGATGAGATTTCCACCGCGCAGGATCGGCGAACTCATCAGGAACCACCGCATGGCATCGGAGCCGTCGCGGTCGAACACCTCGTTGACGTCCGGGTAGTTGCCCTTGGACTTGCTCATCTTCAGCCCGTCGTCACCGAGCACGATGCCGTGCGCGGCAACGGTTTTGAACGCCGGGCTGTCGAACAACGCGGTGGCGAGCACGTGCAGGGTGTAGAACCAGCCGCGGGTCTGCCCGTTGTATTCGACGATGAAATCGCCCGGGAAATGGGAGTCGAACCACTCCTTGTTCTCGAACGGGTAATGCACCTGGGCGTAGGGCATCGAACCCGATTCGAACCAGCAGTCCAGCACCTCCGGCACCCGGCGCATCATCGACCGTCCGGTCGGATCGTCCGGGTTCGGCCGGGTCAGCTGATCGATGGCCGGACGGTGCAGGTCGGTCGGGCGCACGCCGAAATCGCGCTCGAGCTCGTCCAGCGAGCCGTACACGTCCACCCGCGGGTAGGCCGGATCGTCGGAGACCCAGACCGGGATCGGGCTGCCCCAGTAGCGGTTACGGCTGATGTTCCAGTCGCGCGCGCCCTCGAGCCACTTGCCGAACTGGCCGTCGCGGATGTGCTCGGGCACCCAGGTGATCTGCTTGTTCAGCTCCACCATCCGGTCGCGGAACTTGGTGACCGCGACGAACCAGGAGGGCACCGCCATGTAGATCAGCGGCTGGCCCGAGCGCCAGCTGTGCGGGTAGGAGTGCTCGATGGTCTCGTGCCGCAACAGCTTTCCGGCGGCCTTGAGATCCTTGATGATCACCGGGTTGGCGTCGAAGACCATCAGGCCCTCGTACGGCGGCACCATCGAGGTGAACCGGCCACCCGGGTCCAGCGGCTGCACCAGCTCGATGTCGTTGGCCGAGCAGACCTCCATGTCCTCCTCACCGAAGGCGGGGGCCATGTGCACGACGCCGGTGCCGGAGTCGGTGGTGACGTAGTCGGCGGCGAGCACCCGGTGCGCGTTCGGATGGCCGAGGAAGAAGTCGAACGGCGGGCGGTAGGACAACCCGACCAGCGCCGCGCCCTCGAACTCGGCGAGCACGGTGGCGTCCTCGCCGAACTCCCGGCTGTAGTGCGAAACCCGTTCGGCCGCCAGCACATACCGCGTGCCGTCGGCGGCGCGCAGGTGCACGTAGCGCACGTCGGGGTGCACCGCGATCGCCAGGTTGGACGGCAGCGTCCACGGCGTGGTGGTCCAGATCAGCGCGTTCGCGCCGTCCAGCTCGCGCAGCGGATGCTCGCCGGGCACGCTCAGCACCATGTCCACCGTGACGGCGGGGTCCTGGCGCATCTTGTACGCGTCGTCGAGGCGGGTCTCCTGGTTCGACAGCGGCGTCTGCTCGTACCAGCTGTAGGGCAGCACCCGGAAACCCTGGTAGATCAGGCCCTTGTCGTAGAGCGACTTGAACGCCCACATCACCGACTCCATGAAGTCGAGATCGAGCGTCTTGTAATCGTTGTCGAAATCGACCCAGCGGGCCTGCCGGGTGACGTAGTCGCGCCATTCCCCGGTGTAGCGCAGCACCGACGACTTACAGGCGGCGTTGAATTCGGCCAGCCCCATCGCGTCGATCTGTGATTTGTCCGTGATACCGAGCTGCTTTTCCGCTTCGATTTCCGCGGGCAGGCCGTGACAATCCCAGCCGAAGCGCCGGTCGACGCGCTTGCCGCGCATCGTCTGGAAACGCGGGATCACATCCTTGACGTATCCGGTGAGCAAATGCCCGTAATGCGGCAGCCCGTTGGCGAACGGCGGGCCGTCGTAGAAGACGAACTCCGCTGCGCCGGAACGGTTCTCGATGCTGGCACGGAAGGTGTCGTCGGCCGCCCATGCCTCGAGCACGCGGCGCTCCAGATCGGGGAACGCCGCCCCGGAACCCGCGCCGTAGTCGACGCGGGGGTATGCGCTGTTGCTGTCGTCCGCCATCGCGGATGCGTCTCCTCGTGCCACCGCGCCGCAGGGCGCGTGTCTGTGTGGGCACGGGGACGACCTCGGCGCCCGGTGCGCCGAAACCGCGGTACCACCCCGTTTGTCCGGCGTCGGACGCACCGGACCTCTCGTTGCGAGCTGTGACGGGCTCACCCGTTCGGTTCTACTGAGCGCCGCCGCGGGCGGTGGCGCCGTTCTTCCGAAGGCTCCCCGGTGATGGCCGGATCGTCGCCGTCTCTCTCGATTCTAGCCAGCGCGGTCAACTCGATATCGCGCCGGTCCGCCTAGCGTCTGGCGTGCCGCCCCGGCGGCGGTGGCGACTCGCTTTCGGGTCTTCGCAGCGCGCTCACCAGCAGCAGCACCGCCCCGATGACGCAGACCACGATGCAGCCCCACGCCCAGATCACCGACCCGGTGGTCAGCGCGGTCACCAGCAGTGCGAAGCCGATCGCGGCGAGGACGAGCGTCACGACGAGCATGCGGACCCCTCAGGTATCCCAGGCGCGTGCCTGCGCCGACCGCCACCCCCGTACCGAGGGCGCTACTTGCCGCCCTTGGCGAAGGAGGCGGGGGCCAGGTTGGTGCCGGTGCCGCTGTCGGCGAAGGCGTCGCCGCCGTCCACCGGAACCGCCGAACCGCGGTTCTCCAGCTCCTCGAGCTGGGACTCCAGGTAGGACTTCAGCCGCACGCGGTACTCGCGCTCGAAGGTCTTGAGCTGCTCGATCCGGCTCTCCAGCACGCTGCGCTGCTGGGTGATGGTCGCCATGATCTCGGTGTGCTTGCGCTCGGCGTCGGCCTGCAGCGCCTCGGCCTTCTCCTTGGCCTGGCGCAGCTGGTTGTCCGAGCGGGTCTGCGCGTCCGACAGCATCGCGTCGGCCTTCTGGCGGGCGTCGGCGATCATCGCCTCCGAGCGGGTCCTGGCGTCGGTGACGAGTCGCTCGGAGTTCGCTCGCGCGTTGGAGAGCAGGTTCTCGGCCTCGGACTTGGCGTCGCTGGTGAGGCGGTCGGCCATCTCCTGGGCCAGGCTCAGCACCTTGGCGGCCTGCAGGTTGGCGTCGGCCGAGGTGTCCTTGGCCGGGGCGGCGGCGACGGGCGCGGGCGGCGCGGCGGGCACCGGCGGCTTGATGGGCTCCGGCTGCGGCTGGGGCTGCGGGACCGGGGCCTTCACCGTCGCGGGACCGGCCGGGCGGTTCTTCTTGGCGTCCGCCAGCTCGGCGTCCAGCTCGGCGACCCGCTGCCGCAGATCGGCGTTCTCCTCGATCAGACGCGAGAGCTCCTGTTCGACCAGGTCGAGGAAGGCGTCGACCTCGTCCTCGTTGTAGCCGCGCTTCCCGATCGGCGGTTTGCTGAACGCGACGTTGTGCACATCGGCTGGGGTCAGCGGCATGGAAGGATCCCTTCACGCGTCTTTTGGAGATCTAGCAGATCTAGCAAGGTATCTTGGCCCATTCTGTCACACCGGAGCTACCGGTTGGCCGAGCCTGCTGACGATCGACATCAGGATGAAGACGATGAATAGCAGGACCATTATCGACAGATCCAGGCGAATTCCTCCCAGAGACACCGGTGGTATCAAGCGCCTCAGGAGTTTCACCGGAGGGTCGGTGATCGTGAAGATCACCTCGAGGACGACGACGACGACGCCGGTCGGCCGCCAGTCCCTGGCGAAGCTACGGATGAACTCGACGATCACCCGGCTGATCAGCAACAGCCAGAAGATGAACAGTACGAAGTACAGCACCGCGAACAAGGCCACCATGCCACTCTGCCCGAAAATCGGCGTCGCGCAAAATGACCACACCGCCGGAGACCGGACACGCTCACCACTCCCCCCGGATCACAGGACTATTTCTGGTTGTAGAAGCCCGTTTCGGCGATCCTGCGGCGCTCCTCGGCCGAGACGTCCACATCGGCCGGTGAGAGCAGGAACACCTTGGTGGCCACCTTGTCGAACGAGCCACGCAGCGCGAACGCCAGGCCCGCGGCGAAGTCGACCAGCCGCTTGGCGTCGGCGTTGCTCAGCTCGACCAGGTCCATGATCACCGGGTTGCCCTCGCGGAACCGCTCGCCGATGATCCTGGCCTCGCTGTAGTCCCGCGGGCGCAACGTCGTGATCTTGGACAACGGACCTCCGTCCTCGAAGATCCCCGGCCTGCGAGCCACCACCGGCTCGGGGCGCATCCGCTCCTCGAGCCTGCGCTCCTCGGCCTCGGGATCGACGGCGAGCGCACCCCTGGTGGCTCCCCGCAACATCGGCGCGCCACCACCGGCACGGAACCGGCCCGAGGAGGGCGCGGCATCGATGCGGGTGGGGCGCCGCGGCGCCTCGTAGCGGTCCTCGCCGTAGGCGTCCTCCGGGTAGTCGTCGCGGCGGGCGACGGGGTAGCCGGACTTGTAGGACTTGTAGGCGGGCTCCGGGTAGTCGGCGTCCTCGTCGAACCGGTCGGCACCGAACCGGTCGGGGCCGAAGCGCTCGGCGCCGAACCGCTCGGGTCCGAAACGGTCGGCGCTGTAACGATCTTCGCCGTAGCGATCGGCGCCGTAGCCGGCGCGCTCGGAGTACGGACGGGGTCCGCGCGCGCCACCGCGCTCGCTCGCGCGGGGTGCGCGGTCGTCGACGTAGTCGTCTTCGTAATCCTCGAGCGGAACCATGCCGAAGTACGCCTTGAACTTGTGCAGCGTGCTCATCTGGTCGACCTTCCTTCGGCCCCGGTGGCGGCCGGGTGTTGAAGTCTTGCTCAGCCCCTCGTCCGTCCCAATCTTATGTGTCATATGTGACTGATGAGGTTTCTTTGCTAGCCCGAGGTTATCGGTCGCGCACCCATCAAGGCGGTACCGACACGCACACACGTGGAACCGTGTGCGATCGCGGATTCCAGATCCCCGGACATTCCTGCGGAAAGCTCCCGCGCACCGGGGTGGCGCGCCAGGATCCGCGTGTGCAAGGTCTCGAGAAGGGCGAACGCGCTATCGGGCTCGGCGTCCAGCGGCGGAATGGCCATCAGGCCCGCGAGCTGCAGTCCTTCCGCGGCGGCGATCCGGTCGGCCAGCGCGTCCAGCTCGGCGGGCACGACGCCGCCCCGGGCCGGATCGGCGTCCAGGCTCACCTGCACCAGCACCCGCACCGGTTCGGCGCGCTCGCCCGCGGCCAGCGCGGCGCACGCACCCCTGTCAAGAGCCGTTGCCAGACGTTCGCTGTCCACCGAATGCACGGTGTGCGCCCACCGGGCGACCACCTTCGCCTTGTTGCGCTGCAACCGGCCGATCATGTGCCAGGCGATACCGTCGAGTCCGCTCAGTTCGGCCACCTTCGCCGAGGCCTCCTGCTCGCGTGACTCGCCGAACTCGCGCAGTCCGAGGTCGTAGAGGATCGCCACGTCACGGGCCGGGAAGAACTTCGTCACCGGCAGCATCCGGACCGAGTCCGGCGCGCGACCGCTCGCTCGGCAGGCCGCCTCGATGCGCGCCAGCAGCGCGTCCAGATTCGCCGACAGCTCCGCGGCGCGCGCGGCGACCGCGTCGGCGACCGGCGTCCCCGCCGCTCCACTCACACCCTGCACCTTTCCCCAACCTCCCGGCTCGACGTCGTGGATACCCCGGCCGCCGCGGTTCACACGCCCGCGCGGGTGTCCATCCAGATGACCCCGGCCAGCCTGCCCGTGGGAGCGCCGCGTCGGTGACTGAACAACGTCTTGTCCTCGATGGTGCAGCGCGGATCGACCGCGACCGCGCCGACGCCCGCCTCGGTGAGCTGCCTGCGGATGCCCGCGCGCAGGTCGAGGCCGGGGGTGCCGCGCACGGTGGTGGTGGCGCTGCCGGGCAGATGGGCCTCGACGTCGTCGCGCATGGCGGCGGGCACCTCGTAGTGGCGGCCGGAGGCGGCCGGGCCGAGGAAGGCGCCGATCCGCTCGGGCCGGGCGCCCTGGGCGATCATCACCTCGAGCACCCGCGGGACGATGCCGATGCGGGCGCCGATGCGGCCCGCGTGCACGGCCGCGATGACGCCTGCCTCGTCGTCGGAGAGCAGGATCGGCACACAGTCGGCGCTCAGCACCACCAGCGCCAGATCGGGCACGGTGGTCACCAGCGCGTCGGTGGCGGGCACCGGCTCGTCGCGCGGACCGTCGACCACCTCGACGTTGCGGCCGTGGATCTGCTCCATCCACACCAGTCGCTCGGGGGCCAGGCCGATCCCCTCGGCCAGCCGGACGCGGTTGCGCCGGACGGCGGCCGGATCGTCGCCCACGTGGTCGCCGAGATTGAACGAGTCGTAGGGCGGCGCCGAGAAGCCGCCCGCCCGCGTGGTGGTGACCCGGCGGACGGTGAGCGTGGAGGCAACTGTCATGCGTCCGAGCGTAATAGCACCGCGCGAGTGCGGCGGCGCGCTGCCGCGGCACCCGATGAATCATGCTGGTCGGTCGCATGATTCGGCCGCGGGCACGCCACCGGCGCCGGTGCCCGCACCGCGGCCGCGGCGTCAGCGACGCATGAAATCGGGCACGTCGACGTCGTCGTCGGGATCGGGGTCCTGGATATGGGAGCGGCTGTTGTGCGCGACGGTCGGCTCGGCCAGGCGGGCCCGCTCGCTGTCGCGATAGTTCGGCACCGCGCCCCGGGTGGAGCCGGTCGAGGCGTTCGCCGACGACGCGCTCTCGGTGGCCCGCGACGGGGGCAGCTCGCTGCCGCGGTTGCTGATCTCCCCCGCACGTCCCGCGCCGATGGTGCCACCCCGGGTGTGCGACGGCGTGTCGAAGGTGCGCCGGGCCGGCCCGCCCCCGTCGAAGCCGGCCGCGATGACGGTCACCCGCACCTCGTCACCGAGCGAATCGTCGATGACGGTGCCGAAGATGATGTTCGCCTCGATGTGCGCGGCCTCCTGCACCAGCGAGGCCGCCTCGTTGATCTCGAACAGGCCCAGATCCGAACCGCCCGCGATCGACAGCAGCACGCCATGCGCGCCGTCCATCGACGCCTCGAGCAGCGGCGAGTTGATCGCCGCCTCGGCGGCCTTGACCGAACGCCCCTCCCCGCGCGCCGAGCCGATGCCCATCAGGGCGCTGCCCGCGCCCGACATCACGCTCTTGACGTCGGCGAAGTCGACGTTGATCAGGCCGGGCGTGGTGATCAGGTCGGTGATGCCCTGCACACCGTTGAGCAGCACCTCGTCGGCGGAACGGAAGGCGTCCATCAGGCTCACCGCGGCGTCGCCGAGCTGGAGCAGGCGGTCGTTGGGGATGACGATGAGCGTGTCGCAGGACTCGCGCAGCATGTTGATGCCGACCTCGGCCTGGTTGCCGCGGCGCTTGCCCTCGAACGAGAACGGCCGGGTGACCACGCCGATGGTCAGCGCGCCGAGCTTGCGCGCGATGCTGGCGACCACCGGCGCACCGCCGGTGCCCGTGCCGCCGCCCTCGCCCGCGGTGACGAAGACCATGTCGGCGCCCTTGAGCACCTCTTCGATCTCGTCCTTGTGGTCCTCGGCCGCCTTGCGGCCGACCTCGGGATCGGCGCCGGCGCCGAGACCGCGGGTGAGCTCACGGCCGACGTCGAGCTTGACGTCGGCATCGCTCATCAGCAGCGCCTGCGCGTCGGTGTTGACCGCGATGAACTCGACTCCCTTGAGTCCCTGTTCGATCATCCGGTTGACGGCATTCACGCCGCCGCCGCCGATACCGACGACCTTGATCACTGCAAGGTAGTTGTGCGGGGGCGTCATGGGCTCTCGCCTTCCTTCGATCCAAGCCTGTCATTTCGGAAAACCCTGAACCTCAACCATAGGGTTAGCGTTATGTCAAGTATCCGACTGCTGCGGAACGCTATTCGCCGCCGCCGCGATCCCGGCGCAGGCGCGCCGAAACGAGGAACAGAATCTTGCACGATCCCACTCACCGCGGGCGGGGCACCCCGTAGGGTTGGACGGTTGCTCACCGCGGGACGATCCGGCCGCAGCAACCGGACCGGTGGCACACCACCCCCGAAAACCGGCCGGGCGCACGAGGTGTCGATCACTTCACCGTGACCAGATTCGGACTCGAAACGTCGAACACCGTGCCCTCTCGCGTCAACAGCGGCAACACCACCGCCGCCTTGCGTTCGGCATCGTCCGCTCCGCCCCACACTACCGTGCGGCCGTCCTTCAGTTTCAAGGAGATGTCCGAAATCGACCGCGCGACAACCTCGCCCACCTGGATCTTCAACGCGGGCGGCACGGCGTTCACGACGGTGACCGCGGCCCTGGTCAGCGGATCGGCGCTGCCTGGGTGGTCGGCGACGAGCTTGGGCAGGCCGGGCGGAGGCGGCTCGATCGCGAATTCGACGGCCTCGCCGTCGAGCAGATGCGAACCCTGCGGGGTGTCGAAGTACAGCACCGCCTCCCGCTCGACCACCGTGACCCGCAACGTCTGCGGATACACGCGCTTGATCCGCACCGAGGCCACCTTGGGAAGCGCGGCCACCCGCCGGGCCATCGCGTCGGTGTCGACCCGCAGCAGGGACCGGCCCTCGGGGACCTGCAACTGGGCCATGACCTCGTCCTCGGGCACCGCGCGCAGTCCTTCCACGTCCACCGTGCGCACCGAGAGCACCGGGCTGAACCACGCCACCGCGAGCAGCACGGTCAACAGGCTCACCGCGAGCAGGGCCCACAGCCGTACCCGGCGCAGCCCGCCCGGGCCGAGCAGTTCCCCCGCCGCGCGCACGCTCACCGCCCGTGCTGGGGCCGCGCCCGTAGGCCGTCGAGGATCTGGCTGCCGAGCATCGTGACGTCGCCCGCGCCCATGGTGATGACCACGTCGCCCGGCAGCGCGAGCCCGGCCACCTGACGGCCGACCCGCGACATGTCGGGCTGGTAGTGCACCGGCGCGGTGACCGCCTGGGCCACCAGCGCGCCGTTCACCCCGGGCATCGCCTTCTCCCGTGCGCCGTACACGTCGAGCACCACGACCTCGTCGGCCAGGCTCAGCGCGGCGCCGAATTCGGCGGCGAAGGTGGCGGTGCGGCTGTAGAGGTGCGGCTGGAAGACCACGATCACCCGGCCCTGCCGGGAGCGGGCCCCGTCGCGAGCCTCCTGCTCGACCAGCGCGGCGGCGGCGCCGAGCACCGCCCGCACCTCGGTGGGATGGTGGGCGTAGTCGTCGAAGACCCGCACGCCGTTCTCCCGGCCGACGAACTGGAACCGGCGATGCACGCCGCCGAAGCCCTCCAGCCCCTGGATGATCTCGTCCAGGTCGGCGCCCGCGGCGCGGGCGGCCAGCAGCGCGGCCAGCGCGTTGAGCGCCATGTGCCTGCCCGGCACCGACAACCGCAGCGTGCGCGGGGCGGGTTCGTCGCCGAGCTGGAACTGGGCGACCCCACCCACGTCGCGCGGCTCCCAGCTGTGCAGGCGCACCCCGACCGGGACCGGCGCGTCGGCGAGTTCGCCGGAGCCGTAACCGAGTACCCGCACACCGCGCTCGGCCAGCCGCGCGCCGACCCGTTCGGCCAGCGCCCGCGAACCCGGATCGTCCAGGCACACCACCAGCAGTCCGCCCGCGGCGAGCCGGTCGGCGAAATCGTCGAACACCTGGGTGTAGGCGGCGTCGGAGCCGAAGAAGTCCAGGTGGTCGGACTCGATGTTGGTGACCACGGCGACGTCCGGGTCGTACTGCAGCAGCGAGCCGTCGCTCTCGTCGGCCTCGGCCACGAAGATCTCGCCGGTGCCGTGGTGGGCGTTGGTGCCCGCCTCGTTCAGCTCACCGCCGACCGCGAAGGACGGGTCGAAACCGCAGTGCTGCAAGGCCACGATGAGCATCGAGGTGGTGGAGGTCTTGCCGTGCGTGCCCGACACCAGCAGGGTGCGGTGCCCGCGCATCAGCGAGGCCAGCACCGCCGGACGCAGCAGCACCGGGATGTCGCGGCGCTGCGCCTCCACCAGTTCCGGATTCGTCTTGGGGATCGCCGCGTAGGTGGTGACCACCGCGGTCGGACCGCCGGGCAGCAGGTCGAGCGCGCCCGCGTCGTGGCCGATGCGGACCTGCGCGCCGCGGGCCCGCAGCGCCAGCACGCCGCGGCTCTCCTTCGCGTCGGAGCCGGAGACCTCGCCGCCGCGCGACAACAGGATCCGCGCGATGCCGGACATACCGGCACCGCCGATGCCGACCATGTGCACGCGCCGCAGCTCCGGCGGCAGCGCCGACCGCTGCTCGGTGCCCGCGGCGATGTCGTTCATCGCGCCACCCGCACGGCGATGCGCGCCACCTCGTCGGCGGCGTCGCGGTGTCCCGCACCGGCGGCGGCGCGGCCCATCTCGGTCAGCCGGGTTCGGTCCAGCAGCAGCGGTATCACCTCGTCGATCACGTATTTCGGGGTCAGTTCCGAGTCGGGGACAATTCTGCCACCGCCCTGCGCGACGATCGGACGGGCGTTGAACTCCTGCTCGCCGTTGCCGTGCGGCAGCGGCACGTAGAACGCGGGCAGGCCGACCGCCGAGACCTCGGCCACCGTCATCGCTCCCGAGCGGCACACCACCGCGTCGGCGGCGGCGTAGGCCAGATCCATCCGCGACAGGTACGGCACCGCGACATAGCGTGCCGTACCACCGGTTTCGGGCACGTCCAGGGTGTTCTTCGGGCCGTGCGCGTGCAGCACCGAGATCCCCGCCGCCGCCAGCTGCGGCGCGGCTCCCGCGATCGCCTCGTTCAGGCTGCGCGCGCCCTGCGAGCCGCCGAACACCAGCAGCACCGGGCCCGCATCGGGCAGCCCGAAGTGCGCACGGGCCTCGGCGCGCAGCGCGGTCCGGTCCAGCGCGGTGATGGATTCGCGCACCGGGATGCCCACCACCTCGGCACCGGGCAACCCCGAATCCGGCACCGCGGCCAGCACCGCGCGCGCCACCCTGGCGCCGATCTTGTTGGCGATGCCCGCCTTCGCGTTGGCCTCGTGCACGATCACCGGCACCGCGCGGCGACGGCGCAGCACACCGCGGCCCGCCGCCAGGTAGGCCGGCAGCGCGACGTAGCCGCCGAAACCGATGATCACGTCGGCCTGCACGGCGTCGATCACCGCGCGGGTGCGCCGCACCGAGGCGCGCACCCGGGCGGGCAGCCGCAGCAGGTCGGCGGTCGGCTTGCGCGGCAACGGCACCGGCGGGATCAGCTCGAGCGGATACCCGCGCTCGGGCACGAGCCGGGTCTCCAGCCCCCGTTCGGTGCCCAGTGCCGTCACCCGGATGGCGGGGTCGAGCCGCCGCAGCGCGTCGGCGACCGCGAGTGCCGGTTCGATGTGCCCTGCCGTGCCACCGCCCGCGACGATCACCGAGAGCCCGGAACCGGAATCCTTCGTGGTCACCTCGTACTCCTCCACCGGGCCCGTCGTGCGCGTCGCCCGTCACTCACCTGTATCTTCCCCGTTCTCTCGCGTGTGGCATCGGATAGGTCGGCTCCCAGGCTCTGGTCGCGCGCGCCGAGCTGGTGCCGCGGCTCTCCCCCGCGCGGCGCCGCCGCGGCGCGGGCTGGCGGGAGCGCTCGCCCGGCCGGGGCCGCGCACCCTCGCCGCGACCACGCTCACCACGCCGGGCGGCCGAGCGGGCGCGCGCGGCCTCGGCCTTGGCCGGCGAATACGGCTCGGGCTTGGGCAGGCGCAGCAACCGGCTGAACCGCCCGTCCTGCCCGGCCTGCAAGGCCGCCACCGCCTCGGGTTCGTGTCGGGCGGCGTTGGCAATGATGCCGAACATGAACAGCGTGATCGCCAGCGACGAGCCGCCCGCCGAGACCAGCGGCAGCTGCAGGCCGGTCACCGGCAGCAGGCCGACGACGTATCCGACGTTGATCAGCGCCTGCGCGGTGATCCAGGTGGTGGCCGTGGCGACCAGCAGCCGCAGGAACGGGTCCACCGAGCGGGCCGCGATGCGCAGGCCGGTGTAGACGAACAGCGCGAACAGGCCGAGCACCAGCGCACAGCCGAGGAACCCGAGTTCCTCGCCGATGATGGCGAAGATGAAGTCGTTGTGCGAGTTGGGCAGGTAGCTCCATTTGGCGCGGCTCTGGCCGAGCCCGCGACCCCAGATCCCGCCGTCGGCCAGCGAGTACAGCGCCTGGCGGGCCTGGTAGCCGATGCCCTGCGGATCCTCGCCGGGATTGAAGAAGGCGCGCATGCGGTCGGAGCGGTACCCCGCCGACAGGGCCAGCACGGCCGCGGCGACGATGCCGGAGATGGCGATGGTGACGAACAACCGCACCGGCAGCCCACCGAACCACAGCAGCGCGGCGAGCACGATGCCGAGGGCGATCGTGGTCGACAGGTTGGGCTCGAGCACCACGAGCAGGCAGACCAGCATGCCCGCGGGCACCAGCGGCACCAGGATGTCCTTGAGCGGCGCCTGTTCGCTGCGCCGGGAGGCCAGCAGGTGCGCGCCCCACACCACCAGCGTCACCTTCACGATCTCCGAGGGCTGCACCGAGACCGGGCCCAGATCGATCCAGCGCCGCGAACCCTGCACCTCGGTGCCGATCCCCGGGATCAGCACCAGGAACAGCGCGAGCACCGACAGCGCGAACAGCGGGAACGACCACTGCCGCAACCGCCGGATCGGGATGCGCAGCGCCAGATAGAACAGCACGCAGCCGATCGCGGCGAACATGGTCTGCTGCACGAACAGCGAATAGGCCGAGCCGCCCTCGGCGTAGGCCTCCACGCTGGAGGCCGAGAGCACCATCACCAGACCGAGCACCGTGAGCAACGTGGCGATGGTGACGATCAGGTGGAACGAGGCCAGCGGACGCGCCATCCAGGTGAGGAACCGGGTCACCGCGGGAGCACGGGCGCCCGCCGGCCGGGCCGCGCGCGCCTGCTTGCCGGTGTCGGACTTGCCGCGGCGCAGCGCCCGCCGGGCGGGCGCGGTCACGGCTGCCGCCCGATGTCACCGTCTTCCAGCGCGTGCACCGCGTCGGCGAAGCTGCGTCCACGGTGGGTGTAATCGGCGAACATGTCCAGCGAGGCGGCCGCGGGCGCGAGCAGCACGGTGTCGCCCGCGCGGGCGTACCCGGCGGCCGTGCGCACGGCCGCCGCCATCACGGCGTCGGCCTCGTCGGGGCGGAGCGGGTCGTCGGCCATCACTGCATCGTCACCCGCGCGCACCTCGACCACGGGGACCTCGGGCGCGTGTCGCGCCAACGCGGCCGCGATCACCGGCGCGTCGACGCCGATCAGCACGGCGGCGACCAGCCGGTCGGCGACCTCCTCCACCAGGTCCTCCACGGCCGCGCCCTTGAGCCGGCCGCCCGCGATCCAGACCACGTGCGGGTGGGCCAGGATCGAGGAGCGGGCCGCGTGCGGGTTGGTGGCCTTGGAGTCGTCGATGAACTCGACACCGGCCACCTCCCGCACGAACGCCGCCCGGTGCGGGCCCACCTTGTGCTCCTGCAGGCCCTCCTTGACGAACTGCGGCGCGACGTCGATGGCCCTGGTCAGCGCGGCGGCGGCCAGCGCGTCGGCGACACCGGCGGGCCCGGGCGGGCTGATGTCGCCCACCTCGGCCAGGATCGCGGCCTTGGTGAACGCGCGGTCGAGCAGTTTGCCGTCCACCACGCCCAGCTCGCCGTCGGCGGGCACACCGACCCGGAAGCCGACCGTGCGCCGGGCCTTGGAGCGCCGGGCCAGCGCCGCGGCCACCGGATCGTCCAGGCCGACCACGCCGATCCGTCCGACCAGCGCCCTGGCCTTGGCCGCGGCGTAGGCGTCCAGCCCACCGTGCCAGTCCAGATGGTCCTCGGCGACGTTGAGCACCACGCCCGCCTCCGGGCGCACCGAGGGAGCCCAGTGCAGCTGGAAGCTCGACAGTTCCACCGCCAGCACCTGCGGACCGGGGTTGCGGCGCAGCGCGTCCAGGATCGGCAACCCGATGTTGCCGCAGGCGACGCTCGCGATCCCCGCCGCGCGCAGGATGGCGTGCGTCATCTGGGTGGTGGTGGTCTTGCCGTTGGTGCCGGTGACGACCAGCCACTTGCGCACCGGCCCGTAGATGCGGGCCTGGTCCACCCACCAGGCGAACTCGACATCGCCCCAGACCGGGATGCCCTCGGTGACCGCCGAGACCAACACCGGCGAGTCCGGCCGCCAGCCCGGGCTGGTGATGACCAGCGCGAACCGGCTCAGGTCGGCGCTCTCGAGCTCGACCGAGGTGGCCACCTCCAGGCCGAGTTCGGCGGCCTCGGCCAGCGCCTTCGCGCCGCTGTCGGTGACGACGGGATGCGCGCCGATGTCGCGCAACGGCTCGACCAGCGAGCGCCCGGAGATGCCCCAGCCGGCGACGAGCACGTCACGCCCGCGCAGGAATTCGAGCATGGGCCCCGGTGATCGCAGGGCCCGCGGAGAATGTTCGACCATCCTGATCACCCGACCGCGGAGAGATATTCGCTGTAGAACAGGCCGAGACCGAAGGCCGAGGCCATCGCGGCCAACAACCAGAACCGGATGATGACGGTCGTCTCCGCCCATTTGCTGAGTTCGAAGTGATGATGGAACGGCGCCATCTTGAACAACCGGTTGCGCGTGGTGCGGAACACCGCCACCTGCAACACCACCGAGGCGGCCTCGGCGACGAACAGCGCGCCGATCACCACCATCAGCAGCTCGGTGCGGGTGGTGATGGACAACCCGGCCAGCAGGCCGCCCAGCGCCAGCGACCCGGTATCGCCCATGAAGATCTTCGCCGGCGCCGCGTTCCACCACAGGAAGCCGATGCAGGCCGCGGTGCCCGCCGCGCACACCAGCGCCAGGTCCAGCGGGTCACGCACGTTGTAGCAGCCGGTCTCCGGCTTGGTGGCGCACGCGTGGTAGTACTGCCAGAAGGTGATGATGACGTAGCCGCCCAGCACCAGGCTCATCGAGCCGGCGGCCAGGCCGTCCAGCCCGTCGGTGAGGTTCACCGCGTTCGACCAGGCGACCACCACCAGGCTGACGAAGGCCAGGAAGACGATCACCCCCATCGAGACCGTGGTGATGTCGCGGACGTAGGACAGGTGCCTGCTGGCCGGGGTGAGCCCGTTCTCGCCGCGGAACTGCAGCGCCAGCACGCCGAAGACGATGGCGGCGGTCAGCTGCCCGAGGTACTTGCCCGCGGCGGTCAGGCCGAGGTTGCGGCCCTTGCGGATCTTGATGAAGTCGTCGATGAAGCCGACCGCGCCCAACGCGGTCGCCAGACCGAGCACCAGCAGCGCCGACGCCGAGGGCCCCTCGGCGTCGTAGGCGATGCCGATCAGGTGCGAGCCCAGGTAACCGGCCCACATGCCGATGAGGATGGCCACGCCGCCCATGGTCGGCGTGCCGCGCTTGGACTGGTGGCTGGCCGGCCCGTCGACCCGGATCTCCTGCCCGAAGCCCTGTTTGGCGAAGAACTTGATCAGCGCCGGGGTCAACAGGATCGACACCGTCAGCGCGATCGCCGCCGCGAATAGGATCTGTCTCACTGCGCCGCCTCCGTGTCGCTGCCCGCCCGGCGGGTCAGATGCTCGGCGACCTCCCACAGGCCCACCGACTTCGATGCCTTCACCAACACCACGTCACCCGGCTCGACCTCCCGGTCGAGCAACGCGACGGCGGCGTCGATGTCGGGCACCAGCACCGACTCCTCGCCCCACGAGCCTTCCATGACCGCGCCCTGGTGCATCGCCCGGGAGGGGCGGCCGGTGCCGACGACGACCAGCCGGTCGACGTCCAGACGCACCGCGAGCCTGCCGATCCCGTCGTGTTCGAGCACCGACTCCTCGCCCAGCTCGGCCATCTCGCCGAGCACCGCCCAGCTGCGCCGCGGCCGCTCGCCCGCCCGGGACATGGTGACCAGCGCCTTGAGCGCGGCCCGCACCGAGTCGGGGTTGGCGTTGTAGGAGTCGTTGACCACGGTGACGCCGTCGGCGGTGGTCCGCACGTCCATCCGGCGTTCGGACACCGCGCGGGCGCCGGACAACGCCGCGGCGACGGTGGCGAGATCGGCGCCGCATTCGCTCGCCACCGCGGCGGCGGCGAGCGCGTTGCCGACCTGGTGTTCGCCGTGCACGCCGAGCCGGATCTCGGTGCTGCCCGCGGGGGTGTGCAGGGTGAAGGTGGCACGTGCCTGCTCGTCGAGGCGGACCTCGCTCGCGCGGTAGTCGGCGTCGCCGGACAGACCGACGCGGACCACCCGCGCGGCCGTGCGCGCGGCCATGGCCGCCACGTTCGGGTCGTCGGCGTTGAGGATCGCGAGCCCGTCGGCGGGCAGCGCTTCGACCAGTTCGCCCTTGGCGCGGGCGATGGCCTCGCGGCTGCCGAACTCGCCGAGGTGGGCGGTGCCGACGTTGAGCACCACGCCGATGCGCGGTGGCGCGACCTCGGCCAGCGCGGCGATGTGCCCGACACCGCGGGCGGACATCTCCAGCACCAGGAAGCGGGTGTCGGCGGTGGCGCGCAGCGCCGTCCAGGGGTGGCCGAGCTCGTTGTTGAACGAGCCGGGCGGTGCGACGACCGGGCCGAGCGGCGCGAGCACGGCGGCGAGCAGATCCTTGGTGGAGGTCTTGCCGGACGAGCCGGTCACCCCGACGACGGTGAGACCACCGGCGGCGCTGAGCCTTTCGACGCTGGCGCGGGCCAACGCGGCCAGCGCGGCGAGCACCGCGGCGCCGGAGCCGTCGGCGTCGTGCGCCAGCGCCATCGACGTGGCCGGCACACTGCCCCGCCGTGGTTCGACCACCACCGCGGGCACGCCCACCGGTCGCGCCGCCAGCACCGCGGCCGCACCGGCGGCCACCGCCGCGGCGGCGTAGTCGTGCCCGTCGGCCCGTTCACCGGGCAGGGCGAGGAACAGATCCCCCGAACCGATGCGGCGCGAATCGAATTCGGCCGTACCGGTCACTCGCACCTCCGGGTCGGGAGCGTCGTGCAGCGTGCCGCCGACGACGTCCGCGATCTCCCGCAGTGTCATCTCGATCATGAAACCGTCAAGTCCTCCGCGTCCGTCCGCGACGGACGGTCGTCTCCGGGGCATCGTCCGTGCCCGCTTCTTCCGTGCCCGTTCGTTCGGTGCCCGTTCTTTCGGTGCCCGTTCGTTCGGCACCCACTGTGAACAGGTTGTGCCACACGTTCGTTCATGTGCGCGCCTCCGCGCCCGCCTTGCCGGCCAGCGCCGCGGCGAGAACCTCCCGGTCGTCGAACGGGTGCTTGACCCCCGCGATCTCCTGGCCGGTCTCGTGGCCCTTGCCCGCCACCAGCACCGCGTCGCCGCGGCGCGCCCACGCCACCGCGGCCTCGATCGCGGCGGCGCGGTCGCCGATCTCGCGCACCTCGCCGCGCACCTCCGCGGGCACCTCGAGTGCCCCGGCGCGCAGCGCGGCGCGGATCGTCGCCGGATCCTCGGTGCGCGGGTTGTCGTCGGTGATGACGAGCAGGTCCGCACCGCGGGCACCGGCCGCGCCCATCAGCGCGCGCTTGCCCGCGTCGCGGTCACCGCCCGCGCCGACCACCACGGCCAGCCTGCCCGGATGTTCGGGATCGGCGGCGGCCAGGTGCTCGCGCAGCGTGGCGATGACCGATTCCAGCGCGGCGGGTTTGTGGGCGTAGTCCACCACCGCCAGGAAGTCCTGCCCGCGCTCCACCCGCTGCATCCGCCCCGGCACGTCCACGGTGGCCAGCGCGGGCGCGGCGACGGCCGGATCGGCGCCCGCGGCCGCGCAGACCGCGACGGCCAGCAGCGCGTTGGCGACGTTGTAGCGGCCGGGCAGCCGCAACCGCACGCCCAGCTCGCCGGCGGGCCCCGCGGCGGTGAATTCCTGTTCGGCCCCCACCGTGGCGACCCCGCCCGCGACCCGCCAGTCGGCCTCACCGGTGGTGGACACGGTGATCGGCGCGGCCAGCCCCTCGGCCAGCCGCCTGCCCCACGCGTCGTCCACGCAGACCACCGCGGTGCGCGCGGCGACCGGCGACTGCGGCTCGAAGAGCCTGCGCTTGGCGGCGAAGTAGTCCTCGAGATCGGCGTGGAAATCCAGGTGATCCTGGGAGAGGTTGGTGAAGGCACCCACGTCGAAGCGCACGCCGTCGACGCGGCCGAGCGCGAGCGCGTGGCTGGAGACCTCCATCACCACCGCCTGCACGCCCTGCTCGACCATCAGCGCGAACATCGCGTGCAGCTGCGGCGCCTCGGGGGTGGTCAGGGCGCTGGGCACCCGCCTGCCGCCGATCCTGGTCTCGATGGTGCCGATCAGCGCGGTCGACAGGCCCGCGGCGGCCAGCCCGGCCTCCACCAGATAAGAGGTGGTGGTCTTGCCGGAGGTGCCGGTGATCCCGATCAGGCGCAGGCGCTGGGAGGGCTGGCCGTACACAGCGGCCGACAGCTCGCCGAGCACCTCGCGCGGGCGTTCGCGCACCAGCACCGGGACCGTGAGCCCGTCGAGCACGCGCGCGCCCTCGGCATCGGTGAACACCGCGACCGCGCCGCGCGCGACCGCGTCGTGGGCGAAGCGGGCGCCGTGCGCGTGCGCGCCGGGCAGGGCCGCGAACAGGTCGCCGGGCTGCACCGCGCCGGAACGCTGTTCGATGCCGGTGACCACGACGTCGGCGGGCACCGGCGCGGCCGCGTGGGCGCCGGTCAGCTCCAGCACGGTGGTCAGCGGCGTCGACGGCGGGTCGACCGGCCGCAGCACGGGCTGGCTGGACTGCTGGGGCACCTTGCTCCTCTCTGGTGGGGCGAATTCTGCGGACACGCGAGGGTGGCGACGAGTCAGGTTACCGACGCGCGCGCACGCCCGGGCAACGCGCCTCGGCCAAGCACTCCCGCGCGCCCGCGCGAGCCCTGCTGAGCACCCCTGTTCGAACGTCCGAAACTACGCACCGGCCTGCAACACGAACTTTCTGGCCGGCTCGGTCGAGGGCGGGATGCGGTCGCGCTGCAGCGCCCAGGAGGCGATGTTGTGGAACAGCGGCGCCGCCGACTGGCCGCCGGAACCGTCGGAGCTGCGCACCGGGTTGTCCAGCATCAAGCCGATGACGTAGCGGGGGTCGTCGGCCGGCGCCATACCCGCGAAGGTGATCCAGTAGCTCGACGACGAATAGCACTTGCAGCGCGGGTCGATCTTCTGGGCGGTGCCGGTCTTGCCGGCGATCTGGTAGCCCTCCACGGCGGCGGGCGCACCGGTGCCGTTCTGGTCGGCGTCCATCGGGTCGCGCTGTACCACCGACTGGAACATGGTGCGCAGCGTCCGCGCGGTCTGCTCGCTCACCACCCGCACGCCCTCGGGCTGCGGTTCCTCGGTGCGGGTGCCGTCCGGGGCGACGGTGGCCTTGACGATGCGCGGCGGGATGCGCACGCCGTCGTTGGCGATGGCCTGGTACATGCCGGTCATCTGCAACGTCGACATCGAAAGGCCCTGCCCGATGGGCAGGTTGGCGAAGGTGCCGCCGGACCACTGGTCGCGCGCGGGCACCTGTCCGGCGGTCTCGCCGGGCAGGCCGACCCCGGTGCGCTGGCCGAGGCCGAAACGGTGCAGCATGTCCGCGAAGCGGTCCTCGCCGATGCGTTGGGCCAGCATCAGTGTGCCGACGTTGGACGATTTACCGAAGATGCCGGTGGTGGTGTAGGGCGCGACGTCGTGTCCCCAGGCGTCGCTGACCGTGACGCCGGCCATCCGGATCGAGCCCGGCACCTGGTGCACCTCGTCGGGGTTGGTCAGGCCGTACTCGATGGCGGCGGCCGCGGTGACGATCTTGTTCACCGAGCCCGGCTCGAACGGATCGCTCACCGAAGGGTTGTTCGTGTTGGCCGAGCCCCAGCTCTGCGGGCCGAGCGCGGGGTTGAAGGTGTTGTCGTTGGCCATCGCGAGCACCTGGCCGGTCTTGGCGTCGAGCACCACCGCCGAGGCGCCCTCGGCGCCGGACAGCTCGCGGGCCTGTTGCACCTGTTGCTGCACGTAGTACTGCAGATCCGAGTCCAGGGTCAGCTCCACCCCGTTGCCGTCCACCGCGGGCTGCTTGTCGCGCCAGCTGCCGGGGATGACGGCGCCGTCGGAGCCGCGGTCGTAGGTGTGCGAGCCGTCGGTGCCCGCGAGCACCGAGTCCAACGAGGACTCCAGCCCGATCAGGCCGTGCCCGTCCCAGCCGGTGGCGCCGATGATGTTGGCGGCCAGCGACCCGCCCGGGTACTCCCGCATGTCCTGGCGCTCGGCGCCGACCTCGGGGAACTGCACGGTGATCTCGGTGGCGATCCGGGGATCGACGCTGCGGGCCAGGTAGACGAACGGTTCGTCGCTGGTCAGCTTGTCCAGCAGTTCGGACTCCTTCGGCGCCTGCGCGCCGAGCTTGTCGTGGATGGTCGCGGCGATGTCGCGCAGCCGCTGCTCGGGATCGGGCGCCTTGTCGTTCTTCTCCCGCGCCTCGGCCAGGTTCTTGCGCACCTGCACCGGCTGGAACGTGAGTGCCTTGGCCGAGACGGTGAACGCCAGCGACTTGCCGTTGCGGTCGGTGATCGGGCCGCGGGTGGCCTCGTCGACGAGCCGGGTGGTGCGCTGGCTGGCCGCCTGCGCGGACAGGCCGGGCGCGGAAATGCTCTGCACCCACAGCAATTGGAGCGCGACCACGGCGAGCGCGACCAGCATGACGATGCGGCCCACGCCGAGGCGCAGCCGCAACGGCTGATCGGCCGCGGCGGCCCGCGCCCCGGCGGGGCCGGGGGCGGACGGCCCGCGCCGCCGGGGCGGTGCGGGCCTGGCCTGCGTCATCGGATGCCTCCCTCCGGCACGGGCGGCGCCTGCGCGGGATCGATCGCCGCGGGGGCGGGGGCCGCGGCGATGCCGCCGGGCGGCACCGGGGCGGCGGCGTTCGTCGGGGTGGGCGCGGGCACCGCGTCCGGCGCGGGCGCCGCGAGCCCTTCCGGTCCGGAGCCCGCGATACCCGCCGGGGCGGGCGGAGTCACCTCGGGCGCGGGTGCCGGTACCGCTTCCGGCGCGGGCGGTGCGATCTGCTGCGGAGCCTGATCGGCGGGGTCGAGCGGCACGGCACCCTCCGGCAGCGGTTCGCCCTGCGGCGCCGGGGCGCCGGGCACCGGGGACGGCGGCGCGGCGACCGGCGGCAACGGCGCGGGCGCCGGGGCGGGGACCGCGGGCTGCGAAGGGGTGCCCGGCGCGGCCGGATGCTGCGGGGTGGCGACGGCCGTCACCGGCACCACCCGCTCACCCTGCGGCGCACCCGGGCGGGACGGGTCGGCGGGCGTGGTGTTCAGCGGCGGCGCCGGGGCGCCCTGCGCGGGCGTCGGGTCGCCGATCACGGTCACCGTGCCGTCGGGCGCGATCACCAGCCGGGCCGGATCCTTGGCCGGAATCATGCCGAGTTCCCGTGCGCGCGCGGCGAGTTCGGGCGCCGAGTCGGCGGCTTCGACCTCGCGCTGCAACGCGGCCCGCTCCTCGGTGAGCTTGCGATTGAGCTGCCTGGCGTCGCTGAGCTGGTAGCTGTCCTCGGCGGCGCGGGTGGTCAGCAGCAGCGTCAGCGCCAGACCGCAGCCGAGCAACGCGATGATCGCGGCGACGAACGGGATCCGCCCGGCCATCGCCGAGGAGGTCTTCGGCAGCTTCGGCGTGTCGGCCAGCTGCTCGGCCCGCATCCGCCGCTTGGCGTACGCGCGCTGTGCCGCACCGGACTTCACCCGTTCGGCGGCCTGCACCCGGCGGGCGACGCGACCTGGCGAAGGGACCGTACGCGTCCGAATACTCATGGTGTCGTCGCCTCCTCTGCTCCGAATGAACATCCCCACCCCGTCGACGTGCCGGGCTCCCCGTTCACGAGGCCGCCTCGATCCGTTCGGCCGCGCGCATCCGCACCGGCGCCGCGCGCGGGTTCTCCGCGATCTCCCGCTCGCCGGCCTTTTCGGCGCCGCGGGTGAGCAACCGGAATTCCGGTCCCATGCCGGGCAATTCGACCGGCAGGTCCACCGGTGTGCGCGAGGTCGTGCGGGCCGCGAGTTCCTGCTTGACGACCCGGTCCTCGAGCGACTGGTACGACATGACCACGATCCGGCCGCCCACCCGCAGCGCGTCCAGCGCGGCGGGCAGCGCGGCTCGCAGCGAGTCGAGCTCGCCGTTCACCTCCACCCGCAACGCCTGGAAGGTGCGCTTGGCCGGGTGGCCGCCGGTGCGCCGCGCCGCGGCCGGGATGGTCGCGTACAGCAGCTCGACGAGCTCGCCGCTGGTCTCGAACGGTTTGTGCGCACGGCGGCGGATCACCTCGGAGGCGATCTTGCCCGCGAAGCGTTCCTCGCCGTAGTTCTTCAGCACCCGCGCGAGATCGCCGTGGCTGTAGGTGTTGAGGACGTCGGCGGCGGTGATGCCCGAGGTCGGGTCCATCCGCATGTCCAGCGGCGCGTCCACCGAGTAGGCGAAACCGCGCTCGGCCTCGTCCAGTTGCATCGAGGACACCCCGAGATCCATCAGGATCGCGCTCACCGAGCCGGTGGGCGGCAGGCCCGCCTGCCCGAGGGCATCGGCGATGCCGTCGTATCGGGTGTGCACCAAGGTGATTCGCTCGGCGAAGGGCGCCAGCCGCTCCCCGGCCAGCCGCAGCGCCTCGGTGTCGCGGTCGAGGCCGACCAGCCGTAGTCCGGGGTACCGGGTCAGGAAGTGCTCGGCGTGTCCGCCCAGGCCCAGCGTGGCGTCGACGTAGACCGCGCCCGGTTCGGTGAGCGCCGGGCCGAGCAGTTCGTCGGCCCGCTCGAGCAGGACCGGGACATGGCGGGCGCCGTGCTGTTCACGGTTCACCTCGACCTCCCGGATCCTGCCTCGCGTCGTCTGTACGGGTACGGGCGCCCGGTGGTGCGGCCGCGGGCCGGCGTACACGGGTCGCCTTGTTCCACTCGGGTTTTCGGATGCCGGGGAATGATCTGTCGTTCGCACCGGAGGCGAATGCCCCGTGGTCCCTGTCCGAACCGGCACCTGGCGTCGGGGAAGTACGCCAGGGTCCGCGTCCGGGCAGAGACCGCGCGGCACTCGCTCGCCCGGTCTAGAAGATCCCGCCCAGCGACTCGTCTCTCGCTTGCGCGTAATCCTCCTCGTGCTCGGCGAGGTAGGACTCCCACGCCTGCTTGTCCCAGATCTCGAGGAAGTCGACCGAGCCGATCACCACGCAATCCCGTGACAGGTTGGCGTAGCGACGGTGGTCCGCCGACAACGTGATCCGCCCTTGCGCGTCCGGCCGCTGCTCGTCGGTGCCGGCCGCCAGCGCTCGGACGAACGCCCGAGCCTGCGGATTGCTGCGAGACGCGGCCGCGGCTCGCCGGGCGAGCGCGGTGAACTCCTCCTTGGGGTACACGGCAAGGCTGTGGTCCTGACCCTTCGTGACCATCAACCCTCCCGCCAGATCGTCTCGAAACTTCGCAGGCAACGTGAGTCGCCCCTTGTCATCCAGCCGCGGTGTGTAGGTACCGAGAAACACCTCGCTACCTCCCTACCGGATCACCGCGCCTGCATGGCCTCTCCTGTAGTGCGGGCTCCACATTACCCCACTTTCCCCCACTTTCAATCGAAACAACGGGTGATCTGGCTCCCCGCGGCGACGATTCCGCAGGTCATCCCAGCTATCACCGGGGTGGGGAACTTTGTGCATGTCCCGCCTACACGCGGCGGGTCTCCGGAAACTGCCAGCAAACTCCCCAGCTAGCCCGGGGTGCGGCCCGTGCCGGGGGGCGAAGTGGGGCGAACGCGTGGGGCGTTGTGGGGGGATCGGGCGCGACGGCCCGCGGGGACTACCGGACGGTAAGAAGTGCCCACGTTCTCGGCGTGTCGCGCACGCTTCCGGCGCGCCGAGGCAGACACCGTCCAGACACTCTCCAGACGCGCGAGAAGGCGACGCCACACCCGTGCGGGTGGACGCCGCCTGTCGTTGTCACGATGTACCGGGGGCGCGGGGCCCGAGCGCGTGGTCGGGGCCGCTACTCCTGTTCGAAGCGCCGGCGGAACCTGTCCTCCATGCGTTCGGAGAAGCCGCCCGACTTGCGCGGACGACCGCCGCCGCGACCACCGGACGCACCGGGGCCGGTGGGCAGGTCCGCGTGCCCACCGCGGGCGGCGCCGCCCTTCGACCCGCCGGTCAGCAGCAGCACGCCGGCGCCGAACATCACGATGAACCCGATCAGACTGATGATGGGGAACCCGCCGGGCTTGGGACCGGCGATGCCCGCGACCAGCAGAAACAGACCGAGGACGAATAGAGCGGCGGCCTGGAGTCTGCGGCGACTCGAGGTCGAGCGGAGACGTCCGCCACGGACGGACGAGGCGAACTTCGGATCCTCAGCATAGAGCGCGCTCTCGATCTGTTCGAGCATGCGCTGCTCGTGCTCGGAGAGTGGCACGGTACCTCCCCCGGCACTAGGCGTGGCTGTCGCCTCCGGGTAGGCGACAGATAGCCGACCTTGGCGGCTATCTGCCCCCAATGATACGAGTTCGATCAGGGCCGTACCACCTAATGGGGGCAGCGGAACGAAACTGTCGCCGAGCCGCTACGCACTCCTGCCCGGCGCGGGCCGCAGCCGGGCCGCCGAGCGCAGCAGATCCTCCACGTCGTGCAGGAATGCGCCCACCCGCGAAGCGAACTCGTCGGCCTCGGTGTCGTCCACATCACGGTCGAGTCCGGCCTCGAGCGCGGCGCGCAGTTCCGAGCGCGCGGAGAAATAGTCGGCCCACATCACGAACTCCGGCGCGGCGCGCTGCAACAGCACCCACGCGTTGCGGGAGCGCGCCCGCGGCGCCGCGTCGGCGCCGGTGTGCGCGAGCACCGCGCCCGCGCCGCGCAGGGCGGCCAGATACGCGGTGCGGAACCGCTCGCGTGGATCGCGCTCCCCCGCCGCCGCCATGAGCAGGCCGTCGGCCTTCTCGAGCAGCATGCCCGCCTTGCCGGGCCCGCCCGGTGCTGCGTAGCGACTCGGCGATGCGTACCAACTCATGAGCCGTCCCCTTCCGTACCGTGGCGGCAACTGCGCTTGAATATAGAGACGACCACCGACAACTTTCCGCGCTCGCGCGGCACCGACGAGAGCCATGACCGCCGTCACGCCACATCACACCCCCGCCCCCGCCGTCGTCGACCTCTCGGTCGCCGAGCTGCGCTACCGGCTGCACGACGCGCTGTCGGTGTACGTGGCCGCCATGGAGTATCCGCGCGGCACCGAGAACCACCGCGCGCCCATGTGGACCGAGCACACCACCCGCGCGGGCTGGCAGGCGGTCGCGGCGATGCTGCCCGACGACGGCCACGTCGATGTCCGCACCGCGCCGCTGCTGGCCATCGCCTACGGCTACCGCGGCGCCCCGCACCAGTGGTGGCACCAGCAGGTGCACGCGGGCATGCGCCGCTGCGGCTGGCCGGAGCATTCGGCCCGCGAACTGCTCGCCGACTACTTCGAACTCACCGAGTTGCACGTGCATCCCAGCGCACAGGGGCTCGGCATCGGGGGCACGCTGCTGCACCGGCTGCTCGAACACCGCGACGAGCGGGCGGTGCTGCTGTCGACCCCCGAGGTGGCGCGGGAGGAGAACCGGGCCTGGCGGCTGTACCGCCGGGCCGGCTTCACCGATGTGATCCGTGACTTCGTCTTCGCCGGGGACACCCGGCCCTTCGCGATCCTGGGACGGCGGTTGCCGCTGTGACGGTGGTGGTGGTCGGCTCCGGCCACAACGCGTTGATCGCCGCCTGCTATCTGGCCAGGGCCGGGCATCCGGTGCACGTGCTCGAACGCGACGAGGTGCTCGGCGGCGCGGTGTCCACGGTGGCGCGGTTCCCGGGGCACCGGGTCGATCGCGGTTCCTCGGCGCACCTGATGATCCGGCACACCGGCATCGTCGAGGAGCTCGAGCTCGAACGCTTCGGCCTGCGCTACCTCGACTGTGACCCGTGGGGTTTCGCGCCCGGCGCGCCACCGCTGGTCTTCCACCGCGACCTCGACGCCACCTGCGCCTCGATCGAGCGGGCCTGCGGGTCCGCCGACGCCGACGCCTACCGCCGCTTCGTCGGCGTGTGGGGGCCGCGCAGCGCCCGGGTCATGCGCGCGTTCGGCGCACCGCCCCGCCCGCCGCACCTGCTGCGCTCGTTCTGGGGGCTGGACACCGGGGCCGGTGGCAGCGCGCTCTCGCGCGAGTTCCTGCAATCCGGTGATGCCTTGCTGGACAGCTGGTTCCGGGACGAGCGGCTGAAGGCGGCACTGGCCTGGTTCGGCGCGCAGTCGGGACCGCCGATGTCGGAGCCGGGTACCGCGCCGATGGTGGGGTTCGCCGCGCTCATGCACACGCTGCCGCCCGGGCGGGCGGTCGGCGGCAGCGGCGCGCTCACCGAGGCGTTGGTCGCCCGGTTGCGCGCGGACGGCGCGACGGTCAGCACGGGCGAGGCGGTGACCGCGCTGCGCCGGGTCGGCGAGCGCTGGCGGGTGCGCACCGCGGCGGGCCGGGAACTCGACGCCACGGCGGTGATCGCGGGCGCGCACGTGCTGACCACACTGGACCTGCTGGAAGCGGGTGGTTTCGATCGGGCGGTGCTGGCCGAGTGGCGCGCCCGCATCCGGGTCGGCCCCGGCATCGGAATGGTGGTCCGGGTGGCCACCGACGCACTGCCCTCCTATCCCGGGGCGAGCGCGGCCGAGTCGGCGCGCGGATTGCAGCTGCTGGTCACCGAGCGCGCGCAGCTGTACCGCGCGCACGGCGCGGCGCTGGCCGGTGAGTTGCCGCCGCGGCCGGTGGTGCTGGCGATGAGTTTCAGCGCGCTGGATCCCGGCATCGCCCCGGCCGGGGAACATCAGCTCTCGCTGTGGGCGCAGTGGCATCCCTACCGGCTGGCCGACGGCAGCGACTGGGCCGGGCACGCCGAGCGGGAGGCGGACCGGATCATCGCCGAGGTGGAGGCGGTGGCCCCCGGTTTCGCGGGCTCGGTGCGGCGGCGGTTCGTGCAGACGCCGGTCGATCTGGAGCGGGAACTCGGCTTGCGGGGCGGGAATGTGATGCACGTGGAGATGGCACTGGATCAGATGATGATGTGGCGGCCGCTGCCGGAACTGTCCGGTCAGCGGGTGCCCGGCGCGCCCGGGCTGTATCTCACCGGCGCGTCCACGCACCCGGGCGGCGGGGTCAGCGGGGCGAGCGGACGCAGCGCCGCGCGGTTGGTGCTGGCCGACCGCCGCCGGTCCCGGATTCCCTTCCTGCGCCGATGAGCGACCGAAACCGGTCGGCGGCGCGCGCCCGGTTCCTGCCGCTGGTGCTCGCGGTGGCGCTCGTGCTCGCCCAGATCGCCTACCCGCTCACCGCGGGCCCCGCCCGTGACCGGGTGACGGTCCTGGTGGTGCTGTTGGCCGCGGGCACCGCGCTCGCCCACGCCGCGGTGACCCGCGGATTCCGGTACGCCGCCGGGTTTCTGGTGATCGTGTCCGGGCTCGGGCTGCTGTCGGAGGTCGTCGGTGTGGCGCTCGGTGTGCCCTACGGCTGTTACGAGTACGCCGTGGACCGGATCGGTCCCGGCCTGGCGGGTGTGCCCGTGCTGGTGCCGCTGGCCTGGACGGGCGGGGTGTACCCGGTCTGGATCGTGGCGGGCCTGCTGACCGCGCGCGCCGGGCGGCTGCGCACACCGGCGCGGATCGCGCTGACGGCGATCGGCGCGGTGGGCTGGGATCTGTTCCTGGACCCGCAGATGGTGGCCGACGGTCAATGGACGTGGTGCGACACCGATTCCGGCCTGCCCGGCGTCCCCGAGATCCCGCTCACCAACTACCTGGGTTGGCTCGTGGTCGCCACGGTGATGGCCGCGTTGCTGGCCGTCTGGGAGCACGCGGCGCCGGCACCCTCGCAGCCGCGCGACGAACCGGCCACCGTGGTCGTGCCGGTCGCGGTGTTCTGCTGGACCTGGCTCGGCTCGACGCTGGCGCACGCCGCCTTCCTCGGCCTGCCCGCCTCGGCGGGGTACGGCTTCCTGGGGATGGGCGTGCTCGGTGTTCCGTTGCTCGTCCTGCTCGTCCGGGACCGTCGCACCGCCACGGCGGACCGCCCGCGTCGGTAGCCGCGCGGCGAACCGCCGTGTCGGCGCCTGCCCTTTGGCGCCGGAGGGCGCGCGCCTGGCACGATGTGTGCCGTGCGATCGAGTGCAGCCACTACGCCCGGTGCCGGGGCACCCAGGCGTACCCGGGTCCGAGTAGCGTCGGCCGTCCTGCTGGCGGCGTTGTTGGTGCCGATGCTGGCCGGGTGCCTGCGGGTGCAGGTGTCGATGGGTGTGTCGTCGAACGACCGGGTGTCCGGGCGGATCGTGGCGGCCGTCGTGCCCGCCTCCCCCGACGACAAGGGCCCGCAGCTGAAGGCGCCGGACTCGCTGGCGGCCAAGGTGCGGGTGGAGCCGTACAACCAGGACGGCTATGTGGGCAGCAAGGTCTTCTTCGAGGATCTGTCCTTCGGTGACGTGCAGCAGTTGAGCCAGCTCAACGAGCAGGCCCAGGGGATGCTGCAGTTGCAGTTCCAGCGCACCGGCGACCTGGTGAGCCTCAACGGCCGCGTCGATCTCAAGTCGGTGCCGCCGCACGGCTCGGACGTGCAGTTCACCATCGCGTTCCCCTCCCGGGTGGCCAAGACCAACGGCACCCGCGAGGGCGACAACACGGTGTCGTGGAAGCTGCCGCCCGGTGAGGTGTCCACCTTGCGGGCCGAGGTGGGCTACGCGGACCCGAACACCCGCTCGTTCGCGGGCTGGGCGGGCATCGTCGGCGGTATCACGCTCGCGGTGGCGGCGATCGTCGCGGCGATGGCGTACATGAACCGCAACCCCACCCCGCCCGTGCCCGAGCACCAGTTCTCCTGGCGTCGCTGGTGGCAGTCGGTCAAGCAGTTCCGCTGACCCGGCGGCGCGCGGTGGCCGTGGTCCGGCTGGGCACCGGCCTCGCGCTGGCCGGTGCGGCGGTGGCGACGGTCAACCGCGTGACCATGCCGCGGTTGTCCCCCGGGGTGCCGGTGCTGGAACCGGTCACGGTCTGCGTGCCCGCCCGCGACGAGGCGGACCGGCTGCCCGCGTTGATCGCGGACCTGCGCGCCCAGGTGGGCGTGCCGCGCCTGCGGGTGCTGATCCTCGACGACGCCTCCACCGACGACACCGCCGCCGTCGCCCGCGCCGCGGCCGGCGGCGACCCCCGCATCACGGTGCTGCGGTCGACGACCCCGCCCCCGCCGGGCTGGACCGGCAAGGCCGCGGCCTGCGCGGCGCTGGCGCGCGCCGTCGCGGCACAGGACCGGGCGGGGCGGGACCCGGTCGACGATTCCGACGAGGACACCGGCGGGGGCGCGGCGACGCTGATCTTCCTCGACGCCGACGTACGGCTGGCGCCCGAGGCCGTGGCGGCCGCGGTGGCGCAGGTGCGGCGCGGCGGCGCGGCATTGGTCTCACCGTGGCCGTGGCAGCGGGCCGGGACTCCGGCGGAGGCGCTGGTGCAGCCGCTGCTGTGCTGGTCGTGGGCGGCGACCCTGCCGGTGGTGCTGGGCAACCGGTCACGCAGGCCGAGCACCGCGGTGGCGTGCGGTCAGTTCCTCGCGTTCGACGCCGCCGCGTACGGCGCGATCGGCGGGCACGCGGCGGTGGCGGGCAGTGCCACCGAGGACCTCGACCTCGCCAGAACGCTGCGCCGGGCGGGGTACCGCACCCGCGTGGTGGCCGCGGGCGCGCTGGCGAGCACACGGATGTACCGGGGCGGCGCGGAACTGGCGGCCGGATACACCCGCTGGCTCTGGTCGGCCTACGGCGGGTCGCCGGCGGCCGCCGCGGCCGTGGGAATCGCTGCGGCCCTGGCGTTCTGGGTCCCCCCGGCGGCCGCGCTGCTGGGCCGGGGCGGGGTGCGCCGGGTCGGGGCGGTGGGGTACGCGGCGGCGGTGGTGAGCCGTCTGCTGGCCCGCCGCGTGGAGACCGGGGCCGCGCCGCGGGCCGCCGACCTGCTCGCCGCGGCCGCGCATCCGGTGGCCGTCGCCGCCTACCAGGTGCTGGTCGTGCGGTCGCACCGGGCGCGGCGACGGGGCAGGCTGCGCTGGAAGGGGCGGGCGCTGACGGGCGTTCGCGGCTGAGCCCGCGCGCCGCTATCCGACCGTGGTGAGGCCGACGGTCGGCAGGAAGAAGCAGTCCCGGTCGCCGTTGCGCACGCTGCCGAACACCGCGGCCAGCACGGTGCCCTTGCCGGTGTCGACGGGCACGGCCCGGATACCGCCGACGGGCAGCGCGGCCGCGAACAGGTTGCGCAGGGCCTGCTCGGCGATCGGGCGCCACTGCGCGGGCACCTCCGGCGGGATCATCGCGCCGATCACGTCGGCCAGCGGCCCCATCGCGGCCATGCCCGCACGCCCGGTGCTGACGTTCAACCAGGCCACCTGCAGGCCCGCGGTCGCACCGCTGTCGGGGCCCATGCCGTAGGGCACGAAGGCGAACAGGGTCTGACCGGATTTCACCGCGCTCAGGTCGAGCCCCGGCAGATTCAGGCCGGTCTTCGGCCAGGGCCCCGGCACCGCGCCCGCGGCGGCGGGCAGCAGCCCGAGCGGGCCGTCACCGCAGAACGCGGCCGCGGTCGGGTAGAAGAACGGGTCGATGCCGAGGCCGCGCAGCACCTCCACCGCGGACTGGTAGGCGCCGAGCAGGTCACCCGGCGCGGCGGCCCCGCGCAGCAGCGGGTTCTCGACCGCCGCCGGGGCGGCCGGTGCGGCGTGGGCAGGCACGCCGGACGACAACGCCACCGCGGCGATCGCGGCGGCACAGCAGGTGGACAGACGACGCGACAGGGACACCACAGACCTCCTCGACGGCACGAGCTGAGCTGACGGTACCCCGGCAACCGCCCGCACCAGCGGTTTCCCGGCCGGGCGAACGCTCGGCGCGTCGCGGTGGAGTGGCTCGACCGGGCCATCATGCGCGCCCGGCCGCCGTGCGGCCAGGGCTGTGCTCAGCCTGATTCCTACCCTTGTCGGCCCGCCCGCGCCGTTCGCATGCTGTGACGTCCCTTGAATTCGAAGCAGATCCGAAGCACTGGAGTAGCACCGTGATCCGTCGCCGTCACCGAATCCTCGCCCTCGCGGGAGCGCTCGCCGCCGCCGTCGGCGTGACCGGGTGTGGCGGTGGCACGGCCGCACCGGGCGCGGACGCGGGCCCGCCGCAGCCGGGCGGCACCCTGCGCTACGGGCTGTCCCAGGCGCCCACCTGCGCGGACCCGGCGCAGTCGGGTACCAACCAGACGTTGTATGTGACCCGCCAGGTGGTCGATTCGCTCACCGATCAGGATCCGCGCACCGGCGAGCTGCGGCCGTGGCTGGCCCGCAGCTGGGAGGTGAGCCCGGACGCCACCACCTTCACCTTCCACCTCGCCGACGGCGTCACCTTCAGTGACGGCACGCCGCTGACCGCCGAGTCGGTGCGCAACACCTTCGACGCGGTCGCCCGGCTCGGCACGGTCAAGTCCCCGCTGGGCGCGAGCTACCTCAGCGAGTACACCGGCACCACCGTGGTGGACCGGCTGACCGCGCGGGTGACCTTCCAGCGGCCGAATGCCCAGTTCCTGCAGGCGTCCTCGACCACCCAGCTGGGCATCCTGGCCGATGCGAGCACCGCCGCGACCGCCGAGCAACGCTGCGCGGGCGTGGTGGGCAGCGGCCCGTTCACCTATGCCGAGTGGCGGCAGGACCAGTCGGCCACCCTGGTCAAACGCGCCGGGTACCACTGGGGTTCGGCGGTGTTCGGGCACAGCGGCGAGGCCTACCTGGATCGCCTCGAGTTCACCGTGGTGCCCGAATCGGGCGTGCGCACCGGCAGTCTGGCCTCCGGACAGCTGGACGCGGTGAGCGACGCCCTGCCCCAGGACCTGCCCCAGATCGAAGCGGCGGGCGGGCAGGTGCTCACCGCGTCCAATCCCGGCGTGCCGTTCGGGTTGCAGCCCAACGTGTCCCGCGGCCCGCTGCGCGATCCCGCGGTGCGCCGAGCCCTGCTGACGGCGCTGGACCGCCGCGAACTGGTCGACACCGTGCTCGGCCCGCAGTTCCACGCCGCCACCGGCCCGCTGGCCGCGTCCACCCCCGGGTACCGCGACCTGTCGGCGCGGCTGACGCACGATCCGGCGAGGTCGGGCGAGATCCTGGACCGGGCGGGCTGGGTGCCCGGTGGCGACGGTATCCGGGCCAAGGACGGGCAGCGGCTGTCGTTCGCGGTGCTGTTCAGCGGCGCGTTCGCCGGGAACCAGGCGGTGCTGGAGTTGAGCCAGCAGCAACTGCGCCGGGTGGGTGTGGAGTTGCGTCTCGAACCCGCCGCCACGCCGGAGTACACGGCCAGGCAGAACGCCAAGGACTACGACGCGCTGTACTACAACACCACCCGCGCCGACGGCGACATCCTGCGCAACGTCTTCGGAATCACCGGGCGCAACCTCAATCTGCGCGCGGCGATCCCGGCACTCGACGAGGCCTTGGACGGGCAGCTGCGCACCGCCGACCCGGCCGCGCGGGCGGCGCTGATCGGCACCGCCCAGGAGCAGGTGCTCGACGCGGGCCTGTGGATTCCCACCATCGAGCTGTCCCAGGCGATCGGCGTCGGTCCGGCGACGCACGGGGTGGCCTTCGACGCCTCGGCGCGGTTGCAGTTCTTCGACGCCTGGCTGGGCGGGCGGTGACGATGGCGCGCTATCTGATCTCGCGGGTGCTGCAAGCGTTGTGGGTGCTGTGGGCGGCGTTCACGCTGTCGTTCGTGGTGCTCTACCTGCTGCCCGCCGATCCGGTCGCGATCGCCGCGGACGCGGGCGGGACCGGCACGCCGGTCGACCAGGCCGCCATCGCCGAACTCCAGGCACGCTACGGGCTGGACCGGCCGCTGTGGGAGCAGTACGGCACCGCGCTGACCCACGCCGTGCGGGGCGATCTCGGCTACTCCATCGCCTCCGGCCGCCCGGTGACGACGGCGATCGGCGCGGTGCTGCCCGCCACGCTGGCGCTGGCGTCGCTGGCGCTGGCGCTGGCCGTGGCGGGCGGGGTGATCGTGGCGTTCGCGGCGACCTATACCCGCAGGCCGTGGCTGCGCGGTGTGCTCACCGCGCTGCCGCCGATGGGTGTGTCGGTTCCGACGTTCTGGACGGGCCTGATCCTGTTGCAGCTGTTCTCCTTCCACTGGCGGCTGGCGCCGGCGTTCGGCGGTGACGGGCTGCGCGGCACCCTGCTGCCCGCGATCACGCTGGCGGTGCCGATCGGCGCCGTGCTCGCCCAGGTGCTCACCGCGGGCCTGGAATCGACCTGGCGGCAACCGTTCACGGAGGTGGCGCTGGCCAAGGGCGCGTCCCGGTGGTGGGTGCAGCGCAGGCATGTGGCCCGGCCGGCCGCGATACCGACGCTGACCATCGGTGGCGTGCTGGTGGGCAACCTGCTGGCCGGGTCGGTGGTGGTGGAGACGGTGTTCGCCCGCGAGGGGCTTGGCCGCCTCACCCAGACTTCGGTGCTGGCCCAGGACATTCCGGTGGTACAGGGCATCGTGATGGTCACCGCGCTGGTGTTCGTCAGCGTCAACCTCGTCGTCGATCTGGTGTATCCGCTGCTGGATCCGCGCATCACCACGACGGGCGTGGGGCGCGTGCCGAGCGCCGCCGGGCGGGAGGAGGTGCCTGCCGGTGTCTGACCGCAGGATCGTCTCGGGCGCGGGACCGGCGGCGGCGCTGGGCGCGGTGGCCGCGTGGTGGCGCGGCGCGCGCCCGGCCCCGCAGTCGGTGCGGGCCAATGCCGGGCTGGTGGTGTCGGCGGCGGTGACGGTGCTGGTGCTCGGATGGGCGCTGTTCCCGTCGGTGTTCGCCGGTGGTGACCCGTTGACCGGGGTACCCGCCGAGAAGCTGCGCCCGCCGAGTCCGGACCACTGGTTCGGCACCGACAACCTCGGCCGCGACCTCTACACCCGGGTGGTGCACGGCGCGGGGCTCTCGCTCACCGCCACGGTCTCGGCGGTGGCGATCGCCCTGGTGGCCGGTGCGCTGCTCGGTCTGCTGGCCGGCGCGCTGGGTGGCGTGGTGGACGCGGTGACGATGCGCGTGGTCGACGTGCTGCTGTCCATTCCGGCGCTGCTGCTCTCGCTCGCCCTGGTGACCGCGCTCGGCTTCGGCACCGCGAATGTGGCGATCGCCGTGGGCGTCTCGCTGGTGGCGAACTTCGCCCGGGTGATGCGCTCGGAGGTGCTGCGGGTGCGCACCGCGACCTACGTGGAAGCGGCGCGCGCGAGCGGGGTGCGCTGGTATGTCGTGCTCGCCCGCCACATCCTGCCCAACGCCTACCGTCCGGTGCTCGCGCTGGCGGCGGTGGAGTTCGGCATGGCGGTCCTGGCGGTCTCGGCGCTGAGCTTCCTCGGCTACGGCGCGAAACCGCCGACCCCGGAGTGGGGTTCGTTGATCTCGGAGGGCCGCAACTACCTGGCCGGTGCCTGGTGGCTGACCACCCTGCCCGGTCTGGTGATCGTCGTGGTCGTGCTCGCGGCCCAGCACCTGGGCCGCGCCGTGGAGCGGAGCCGGACCGCATGAGTGGGTCAGCGGCCGGAGGCGGCAGCGCAGCATCACCACGCAGGCCGCCCCACTCAGGCGGAATCGGGCACAGTATGAGCGAACTGCTGCGGATCGACCAGCTGCGGGTGACCTATCGCAGCGGCGGCGGCGCGGTGACCGCGCTGGCCGGCGCCTCGCTGACGGTCGCTCCCGGCGAGGTGGTGGCGTTGGTCGGCGAATCCGGTTCGGGCAAATCGACGCTCGCGCACGCGGTGATCGGCCTGCTGCCGCGGGCCGCGCGAGTCGGCGGCGGCCACATCGAGTTCGCCGGGCTGCGCGTCGACACCGCCGACGAGCGCACGCTGCGGCGGCTGCGGGGGGCCAGGATCGGCTTCGTCCCCCAGGATCCCGGGCTGTCGCTGAACCCGGTGCGGCGGGTGGGCGATCAGATCGCCGAAGCGCTGCGCGTGCACGGCCTGGCCGATCCGCGCACCGCCCGCGCCCGCGTCCTCGACCTGCTCGACGAGGTGGGCTTGGAGCGGTCGCAGCGCTGGGAGCGGCGCTATCCGCACGAGCTGTCCGGGGGGCAACGCCAGCGGGTGCTCATCGCCATCGCGCTGGCCTGCGGACCGGAGCTGATCATCGCCGACGAACCCACCAGTGCCCTGGACGCGACGGTGGCACGCCGGGTGCTCGACCGGCTGGCCGAGCGGATCGGCGCGCGCGGCACCGCCGTGCTGCTGATCACCCACGACCTGGCGATGGCCGCCGAGCGGGCCGACCGGCTCGTAGTGCTGGCCGACGGGGAGATCGTGGAGTCCGGCCGTCCCGCCGACCTGCTCACCGCGCCACGGCATCCCTACACCGCGCGGTTGCTGGCCGCCTCGCCGAGCCTGCGCCCCGCGCCCGCGCGCCCGGCCCGCCCGGCGACCGGTGCGCCGCTGCTGGTGCTGCGCGAGGTGCACAAGCGCTACCGCACGCCCGCGGGCACGGTCACCGCGGTGGACGGGGTCGGCTTCGAACTGCGCCGTGGGGAAACGCTGGCGCTGGTCGGCGAATCCGGGTCGGGCAAGTCCACCACGGCGCGGATCGCGTTGCGGCTGACCGGCGCCGACCGTGGCAGCGTGACCTTCGACGGGCACGACATCACCGCCGTGCGCGGCGCACGGTTGCGTGCGCTGCGCAGGCGCTTCCAGGTGGTGTACCAGAATCCCTACGGCTCGCTGGATCCACGCCAGTCGCTGGCCACGATCATCGCCGAGCCGTTGCGCGCCTTCGGCATCGGCGACCGGGCCGCCCGCCGGGCCCGGGTGCGGGAACTGCTCGGACAGGTCGCGTTGCCCGAGCACTACGCCGTCCGCCGCCCGGCCGAACTCTCCGGCGGCCAACGTCAACGCGTCGCGATCGCCCGCGCGCTGGCGCTGCACCCCGACCTGCTGGTCCTCGACGAACCGGTCTCGGCGTTGGACGCCTCGGTGCAGGCCCAGATCCTCGACCTGCTCGAACGCCTGCAATCCGAGCTGGATGTGAGCTACCTGTTCATCTCCCACGACCTCGCGGTGGTCCGGCGCATCAGCGACCACGTGGCGGTGATGCGGCACGGGAAGGTCGTCGAATCCGGGCCGACGGCGGCGATATTCGACGCGCCGCGCCACGAGTACACCGCCGAGCTGCTCGCGGCGATCCCCCACCCCCAGCTGTCCCGGAAAGGACCGTCCTGATGGCGCAACCGCAGCACCGCCCCGCGTTCTTCCACGGGATCGAACTCGTCGGCACCGGCGCCCACCCCGCCTCCTGGCGACGGGCCGACTCACGCGCCGAGGACCTGTTCGGCGCGCCGTACTGGGTGTCGGCGATCACCGCGGCCGAACGCGCCGGGCTCGACGCGGTCTTCCTGCCCGATTCCTTCGGCCTGCAACCCGGCGGCCCCGCGGTGGTGCGGGGCAGGCTGGACGCGGTCGCCGTCGCCGCGCGCGCCGCGGCCGCCACCGGCCGCATCGGTCTGGTGCCGCAGGTCACCGTCACCCACACCGAGCCCTTCCACGTGTCCAAAGCCGTTGCCGCACTGGATTTCGCGACGCGGGGCCGCGCGGGCTGGGAGGTCGCCGTCTCGCCCGGCGCCGCGCAGGCCAAGGCGTTCGGGCGCAAGGGGCCGCAGCAGGCGGCGCAGCTGTGGCGCGAGGCCGACGACGCGATCGAGGTGGTCACCCGGCTGTGGGATTCCTGGGAGGACGACGCCGAGATCCGCGACGTCGCGACCGGGCGCTTCATCGACCGCGCCAAACTGCACTACATCGACTTCGTCGGCGAGTACTTCTCGGTGAAGGGGCCCTCGATCACCCCGCGTTCGCCGCAGGGGCAACCGGTCGTGGCCGTCCGCGCCGACGACGGCGCCGCCATCGGCGTGGCGGTGCGCCGCGCCGACCTGCTCCGCATCGCCCCACCGGATCTGGACGCCGCGCACGCCCGCCGGACCGCGCTGCGCCAGGCCGCGCTCGGCGCGGGCCGCGACCCCGACACCCTCACCGTGCTCCTGGACCTCGACGTGCACTTGGCCGAGCGCGCCGAGGACGCGCACGCCGACCTCGAGCAGCTCGACCGCTGGGCCGCGCCGTCGATTCGTCCCGCCGCCACCGGCCTGCGCCACATCGGCACCCCCGGCTCGCTGCGGCAGCTGCTGGCCGACCTGGCCGGGTCCGGCGCCGCCGACGGCGTGGTGCTGCGCCCGCTGGCGGTGCCCGCGGCACTGCGCCTGCTCGCCTCGGACCCGCCGGACCCCACCGGCGCGGCGGGTTCGCTGCGCGAGCGGATCGGCCTGCCCCGCCCACCCAGCCGCTACGCCGCGGCACGCACGGAAGGAACGCCGTCATGACCCGGCCCCGTAAACAGGTGCACCTGGCCGCGCACTTCCCCGGCGTCAACAACACCACCGTCTGGAGCGACCCGGACTCGGGCAGCCAGATCGATTTCGCCTCCTTCGAGCATCTCGCCCGCACCGCCGAACGCGGCCTGTTCGACTTCTTCTTCCTCGCCGAGGGACTGCGGCTGCGCGAGCACCGCGGCCGCATCCACGACCTGGACGTCGTCGGCAGGCCGGACACCTTCACCGTGCTCAACGCCCTGGCCGGGGTCACCGAGCGGCTCGGCCTGGCGGGAACCATCAACTCCACCTACAACGAGCCCTTCGAGCTGGCCAAACAGTTCGCCTCGCTGGACCACCTCTCCGGCGGCCGGGCGGCCTGGAACGTTGTCACCTCCTCCGACGCGTTCACCGGCGAGAACTTCCGCCGCGGCGGATATCTCGAGCACGCCGACCGCTACCGGCGCGCCGCCGAGGTCGTCGAACTCAGCCGGGCGCTGTGGGACAGCTGGCCCGCCGACGCGCTGGTGGTCGATCGCGCGGCGGGCGTGTTCGCGCACGCGATCCCCGAAACCCGGTACCGGGGCAGCCAGTTCGACATCGCGGCGCCGTTCGTGGTGCCGCCGAGCCCGCAAGGGCATCCCGTGCTGTTGCAGGCGGGCGACTCCGACGAGGGCCGCGAATTCGGTGCGGCCGCCGCCGATGCCATCTTCACCGCGCACGGCACGCCGGCCGCGGGCCGCGCCTTCTACGCCGACGTCAAGGGCAGGCTGGCCAAGTACGGCCGCAGGCCCGAACACCTGAAGATCTTCCCGGCCGCCACCTTCGTCCTCGGCGACACCGCCGAGGAGGCCCAGGAGCGTGCCCGCCACATCCGGCTCCAGCAGGTGGGGCCGCAGACCGCGCTGGCGTTCCTGGAACAGGTGTGGGGCCGGGACCTGTCCGGCTACGACCCGGACGGTCCGCTGCCCGACCTGGAACCCACCGGCGACGTGGAGATCACCCGCGGCCGGGTGCGGCACGCCAAGGACCCGCGCGCCGTCGCGGCGGCCTGGCGGGAGAAGGCCGCGGCCGAGGGGCTGAGCATCCGCGAACTCGTCATCGAGGTCACCGCCCGCCAGCAGTTCGTCGGCACCCCCGCCCAGGTGGCCGCCGAGATCGACGAATACGTGCAGACCGACGCCGCCGACGGGTTCATCCTCGTCCCCCACCTCACGCCCGCGGGCCTCGACGAGTTCGTCGACCGGGTCGTCCCGGAACTGCAGGACCGCGGCAGTTTCCGCACCGAGTACCGCGGCGCCACGCTGCGCGACCACCTCGGTCTGCCCCACCCCCACCGTCACCGCACCGCACCCGAAGGAGCCCGAGCGTCATGACCACAAGCACCGCGACCGGTTTCGAGACCGACTGGGCGCACTGGCACCGTGCCCGCGAAGACCAGCTGCGCGACCCGCTCGGCTTCCTGAGCCTGACCGCCCTGCACTGGCTGTCCGATCGCCCCGAGCACTTCGACGGTCTGCCCGGCACCTGGTGGGTCACCGACGACAAGGTGTTCATCACCGCGCAACCGGGCGACCGGCTGATCGCCGAGGGCAGCGACATCGCGGGAGTGCGGATCCTGACGCCCGTCGAGGGCGGACCCGGCGTACCGGTGCGCCACGAGCGCCGCATCCTCGAGGTCATCCGCCGCACCGGCCGCCACGCCGTGCGGGTGCACGATCCGGCCGCGCCCGCGCTGGCGCGGTTCACCGGCGTCCCGGCCTATGCGCCCGACCCGCGCTGGGTGCTGCCCGGACGCTTCACCGCCTTCGCCGCGCCACGGACGGTCACCACCGGCGCGGTCATCGACGGGCTCGAACACCAGCACCAGGCCGTCGGCGTGGTGGAGTTCGCCGTGGGCGCGGTGACCGAACAGGTCGTCGTCTTCCGCACCGGCGCCGATCTGCGCATCCTGTTCACCGACGCGACCAGCGGCGTGACCACCTATCCGGCGGCGCGGTCGCTGACGCTGCCCGCCCCCGACGCCGAGGGCGCGGTCGTGCTCGACTTCAACCGGGCGGTGAACCTGCCGTGCGCCTTCACCGATTTCGCGACCTGCCCGGTGGCGCCGGAACAGAACCGGCTGCGGGTGGCGATCGAAGCGGGCGAACAGGATCCGCGGCTGGGCGGGGCGCCGCGATGACCGTGCCGCTGTCGGTTCTCGACCTCGCTCCGGTGAGCGCGGGCTCCTCCCCGCGTCAGGCGTTGCGCAACACCGTCGAGTTGGCGCGCAAGGCCGAGGAGTGGGGTTATCACCGGTACTGGCTGGCCGAACACCATTTCGTCGCCGTGGCCAGCGCCAGCCCGATCACGCTGATCGCGCTGGTGGCCGCGGCCACCTCCCGCATCCGGGTGGGATCGGGAGCGGTGCAGCTGGGACACCACACCTCGGCGTCGATCGTGGAGGGCTTCGGCACCGTCGACGCGCTGCACCCGGGGCGGCTGGACCTGGGCATCGGCCGGTCCGGGCACCGGCGCGCCCAATTCGGCGCGGAGGCGGGCGCGCCCGAGGGCGCGCACCCGGTCGACGACGCCGCCACCGGCCGCACCACGGTCCGCGACGGCGTGGTGGTGCCGCCGGCCTTCGATCCACGCGGGCTCGGCGACCGCCGCCGCTACCTGGCCGGGCTGGCCGCCCTGCACCTGCCCGGCGCCGAACCGCTCGATTTCGCCGCGCAGATCGCCGAGATCCGGGCGTTGCTGGACGGCACCTACGTCAGCGCCGACGGTGTGCCGCTGCACGCGGTGCCCGGCGAGGGCGCGCGGGTGCAACTGTGGCTGTTCGGCAGCAGCGGTGGCGAGAGCGCGGAACTCGCGGGCAGGCTCGGCCTGCCGTTCGCGGCGGCCTACCACACCGCACCCGGCACGGCGCTGGAGGCGGTGGCCGCCTATCGGGCCGCCTTCCGCCCGTCGGTGCAGCTGGCCGAGCCGTACGTGGTGGTCTCGGCCGATGTCGTGGTCGCCGAGGACGACGCCACCGCCCGGCATCTGGCCTCGACGTACGGCCACTGGGTGCACAGCATCCGCGCGGGCGGCGGCGCGGCCGAGATCCTCGATCCCGACACCGCCGCGCCGCTCACGCCCGATCAGCGCAGGCTGGTCGAGGACCGGCTGGCCACCCAGTTCGTCGGCAGCCCGGCCACGGTGGTGGAACGGCTCGGCGCGTTGCAGCGGGCCACCGGCGCGAACGAACTGCTCGTCACCAGCGTCACCCACGACCACGCCGCCCGCCTGGCCTCGCACCGGCTGCTCGCCGAGGCGTGGGGACTACCACCCGCCGCCCGCGACGGTCACGCCCGGACGGGGGCGGCGGTGACTCCGTAGCCGAGGTTGGTGAGGACCTCGCTGGTCGCCTTGGCGAAGTTCAGGGTGATGAAGTGCAGGCAGGGCGCGCCCTCGTCGATGAGCCGCTGCGCCATCTCGGTGGCGATCTCGATGCCGACCTCACGCACCGCGGCGCGATCCTCCTCCGGGCCGTCGCCCGCGGCGCGCCGCAGCCGGTCCAGCACGGCGGCGGGCAGCGGGCGCCCGCACAGCTCCTCGGCGCGGGTGACGGTGCGCAGCGAGGTGATCGGCATCAGCTCGGGGATGATCGGTTTGGCGCCCTCGGCCGGGTCGAGCGCCGCCAACCGGTCGCGCAGCCGCAGGTAGTGCTCGACCTCGAAGAACATCTGGGTGATCGAATATTCCGCGCCCGCACGCAGTTTCGCGGCCAGGAAAGCGGTGTCGGTGGCCAGGTCCGGCGATCGGTGGTGCCCCTGGGGGAACGAGGCGACGCCGACGTGGAAATCGCCGAGGTCACGCACGATCCGCACCAGTTCCTCGGCGTACTCCACGCCCTCGGGGTGCTTGTGCCATTCGCCCAGCGGGTCGCCCGGCGGGTCGCCGCGCAGCACCAGGATGTTGCGGATCCCGGAGTCGGCGTAGGCGCCGACCAGCGAGCGCAGCTCGGCCACGCTGTGCCCGACGGCGGTCAGGTGGGCCACCGGCAGCAGGGTGGTCTCCTGCGCCAGCTGGCCGGTGACCCGCACGGTGCGATCCTTGGTGGAGCCGCCCGCGCCGTAGGTCATCGAGACGAACGCCGGGTGCATCCGCTCGAACTCGCGCACCGCGCGCCAGAGCCTGGCCTCGCCTGCCGCGTCGCGCGGGGGGTTGAACTCGACGGAGAACGGCACCGACCGGCCGGCGTGGGCGCGCAAGCTCTGCACCACCGAGGGGGTGCCTGCGGCGTGCGGCGGCGCGGGATCGAAAGTCACCGGTCCAGTGTAGTGGGGGCGGCCCGCGGGTCCGTCCGCTCATACGTTCGGACGCGGAATGCCTGGTAGCGCGCCTTTCCTGAGAGTAGGGAGGTTGACATCCGCACCCCGCGCGCGGGCGCGTATTCTTCGTTACGGCGGCACTCTCACCCGGCCCCGCACAGCGCTCCCACACCCGTGACCCTGGAGGTTCCCCTGTCCGCCGGACCCGGTACTCCGACACGAACCCCGGTCGCCGGGGCGCCCGCGCCGACCCTGGGGTCCGCGGAATTCGTCGCCTCCGTGCAGGCGGTGCTGAGCGACTTCTTCACCAGCCGCCGTCCCGCGGTCCGCGCACTCGGCCCGGTGTTCGAGGAGGCCGCCGACGCGCTGGAGGCGTTCGTGCTGCGCGGCGGCAAGCGCACCCGGCCCGCGTTCGCGTGGACGGGGTGGCTCGGTGCGGGTGGCAGCCCGACGGCTCCCGAGGCGGACGCGGTGCTCACCGCCTGTGCCGCGCTCGAACTCGTGCAGGCCTGCGCGCTGGTGCACGACGACATCATCGATTCCTCGCGCACCCGCCGCCGCTTCCCGACCGTGCACGTCGACTTCGAGCAGCGCCACCGCGAGCGCGGCTGGACCGGCGACCCCGCGCACTTCGGCGTCAGCGTCGCCATCCTGATCGGCGATCTCGCGTTGGCCTGGGCCGACGACATGGTGCACGCCTCGGGCCTCGACGCGGCCGCGATCGGCCGCTTCGCCCCGGTCTGGGCGCTGATGCGCACCGAGGTGCTCGGCGGGCAGCTGCTCGACATCAACGGCGAGGCGGGCCGCGACGATTCGGTGGAGGCCGCGCTGCGGATCAACCGCTACAAGACCGCCGCCTACACCGTCGAACGGCCGCTGCACCTGGGTGCCGCGATCGCCGACGCCGACACCGAGCTGGTCGCGGCCTACCGGACCTTCGGCACCGACATCGGCGTCGCCTTCCAGCTGCGCGACGACCTGCTCGGGGTGTTCGGGGATCCCGAGGTCACCGGCAAGCCCTCCGGTGACGACCTGCGCGAGGGCAAGCGCACCGTGTTGCTCGCCGAGGCGCTGCGCCGCGCCGACGCCACCGATCCCGCCGCGGCATCCTTGCTGCGGACCAGCATCGGCACCGATCTGGCTGCCGAGGAAGTGGAACGCTTACGCGCCGTGCTCATCGATCTCGGCGCCGTCGACGATGTGGAACGCCGCATCGCCGATCTCACCGACCGCGGCCTTGCCGCATTGGAAACCAGTTCGGCCGCGCCCGCCGCGAAGCAGACCCTGCGCGGGATGGCGTTGGCCGCTACCAGGAGGACCGCATGAAAGCCGTTGTGGCGCCCGCCCATCGGGTGATAGCTGTCGGCGCCGGGCCCGCCCCGCGCAGCACCGCCAAGCGCCGCGGCAAGGCCGTGGCCGCCATCACCGAACGCCGGGTGATCCTCGGCGCCTCGCTGCCGACGCGGCGGGGTATCCGGGTGCCCCGGTCCTGCTCCGCGCTGCCGGAGGACGAGTCCGCCGAGGACTGACCCGCGGCGCACCCGTGTCCGGGGTCACCCGGGCATCGCGGGTACCGTCGCGCGAGTGGACCGCCGACCGACCGGCAGGCACGGGACGGCGGACCGAGCGCGCCGGTGCGGGCGCGCGGGGCAGGTATCCGCGGGGTGTAGGAAGCGAGGACGTCGACAGATGAAAACCGTTGCGGGGCCGACCGATCGAGTCGTCGTGATCGGCGCGGGCCTGGCCGGTCTCGCCGCGGCGCTGTATCTGACCGGGGCGGGCAGGCAGGTGACGCTGCTGGAGCGCGCCGATCACCCCGGCGGGCGGGTCGGCCGCTACCGCGGGCCGGATTACGAGATCGATTCCGGCGCCACCGTGCTGACGCTGCCCGAGGTGGTGGCCGACGCGCTCGCCGCGGTCGGCCACACCGTCGACTCCGCTCCGGTGCCGCTCGACATCCTGGCGATGGCGCCGAGCTACCACGCCCGCTTCGCCGACGGCTCCGACATCCGCGTCTTCGCCGACCCCGACCGGATGGCCGCGGAGGTGGCGCGCACCTGCGGTCCCGCCGAGGCCAGCCGCTACCGGGAGCTGCGCCGCTGGCTGGCCCGCATCTACCGGGCCGAGTTCGGCGAGTTCATGGACACCAACTTCGATTCCCCGCTGGACATGGTGCGACTCCCCGCCAAACGCGCGGCGCTGCTGGACCTGATCCGCCTCGGCGGCTTCGGCAAGCTCGGGCCGAAGGTCGGCACGCTGCTCACCGACGCGCGCCTGGCCCGGCTGTTCACCTTCCAGGCCCTCTACGCGGGCATGTCGCCCGCCGACGCGCTCGCGGTCTACGGCGCCATCCCGCACATGGACACCGCGCTCGGCGTGTACTTCCCGCGCGGCGGAATGCGGGCCATCGCCGAGACGATGGCCTCGGCGTTCACCGCCGCGGGCGGCACGCTGCGGTTGGGCACCGAGGCGGACGGCATCGACTACCGCGGCAGGCGGGCCCAGCGGGTGCGGTTGGCCGACGGCGGCTCGGTGCCGTGCGACGCGGTGGTGCTCACCGCCGATCTCGGCTCGCTCGAGCGCTTCGGCGGCAGGCGCAGGCGGGGACTGCGCGCCTCGCCGTCGGCGGTGGTCGCGCACGGCACCGTGCCCGCCGCGGTCGCCGCGCGCTGGCCGGTGCAGGCGCACCACACCATCGAGTTCGGCGCGGCCTGGGAGCAGACCTTCCGCGAGATCGCCGCGCGCCGCGGCGGACGGCTGATGAGCGACCCCTCGCTGCTGCTGACGCGGCCCGCGCTCACCGACCCCGCGCTGATCGTCGACCGCGCCGACGGCAGGCACGAGCCGTTCTCGCTGCTGGCGCCCTGCCCGAATCTGGCCGCCGCGCCGCTGGACTGGGACCGGCTGGGCCGCCCCTATCTGCGCGAACTGCTGACGGTGCTGGAGGGACGCGGCTACCGCGGGATCGCCGAGCACTTCACCGTCGACCACCTCGACACCCCGGCCACCTGGCGCGATCAGGGGATGCTGGACGGGAGCCCGTTCTCCGCGGCGCACCTGTTCCGCCAGACCGGGCCGTTCCGCACCCGCAACTTCCCGGCCTTCGCCGACAACGTGGTGCTGGCCGGTTGCGGCACCACGCCGGGGGTGGGCGTGCCGACCGTCGTGCTGTCGGGGAAACTCGCGGCAAACCGGATCACCGGCGCCCGCGGGCACCTCGTCGGCGAAACGGCCCGTACCAGCCCGCTGACGTCCACAGCCACCCATTAAACTGTCTGCCGACCTATTCGCTCGCGGTTGCGGCCGCCGACCTTGCCGGGGGGACCGACACGACATGCATCCCCCCGAGACGAGCGCAGCGACCTCCGCCGAGACCGTGACCAGCGGTTCCACCGGGACCTCCCGTCCCGGGCCCGGCGGTCTCGACGCCCGGCCCGGCCTGCGCTCGCGGATGCAGACCTACGCCGACTTCGCGCGCAGCCCCGAAGGCCACGCGGCCCTGCTCGGCTTCCTCGGCGCGCTGATGATCACCTTCGGCGGCTTCGGCGCGGGCAGCGTCCGCAAACGCGATCCGCTACTCGAGGCGCTGCACCTGTCGTGGTTGCGGTTCGGGCACGGGTACGCGCTGTCGACGATCGTGATCTGGATCGGCGTGTTGCTGATGATCACCGCCTGGGTGCGACTGGGCCGCACCACGATCGGCTTCGGCGAGCGGCCCGGCCACGTGACGCTCAACGAGTTGCGCGCGATCGTCGGCATCTGGATCTTCCCGCTGCTGTTCGCGGTGCCGATGTTCAGCCGCGACGCCTACTCCTACCTGGCGCAGGGCGCGCTGCTGCGCGACGGATTCGACCCCTACCAGGTGGGCCCGGTCGCCAATCCCGGTGTGCTGCTGGACAACGTGAGCCCGGTGTGGACCACCACCACCGCGCCCTACGGTCCGGTCTTCCTGCTGCTCGGCCGCGCGATCACCGCGATCACCGGCGACAACGTGGTCGCGGGCACCATCGCGCTGCGGCTGGTGATGCTGCCCGGCCTGGCGCTGATGATGTGGGCGGTGCCGTACCTGACCAAACATCTCGGCGGCAAGCCGACGGTGGCGCTGTGGCTGGCGGTGCTCAACCCGCTGGTGCTGATCCACCTGATCGGCGGCGTGCACAACGAGATGCTGATGGTGGGGCTGATGTGCGCGGGCATCGCGCTGGTGCTCGAACGCCACCACGTCGCGGGCATCGTCGTGGTCGCGATCGGCGTCGCCATCAAGGCCACCGCGGGCGTCGCGCTGCCGTTCCTGGTGTGGATCTGGATGCTGCACGAACGGGAGCGCCGCGCCGCCGAACGCGCGGGCCGGGACCTCGACGCGACCGCGGGCACCGCCGACGACGCCGCCAAGGCCACCCCGGACATGCCGCATCCCGTGCTGACCTTCGCCAAGATCGCCGGGCTCGGCTTGAGCGTGTTCGCGTTGGTGTTCGTGGCGGCCTCGGCCATCGCCGGTGTCGGCATCGGCTGGCTGACCGCGCTGTCGGGGTCGAAGAAGATCATCAACTGGCTCTCGCTGCCCACCGTGATGGCGCACGCGACCACGTGGATCACCCCGTTGCGGCTGGAGTCGGTACTCACCGTGACCCGGGCGCTGTGCGCGCTGGCGCTGGTGGTGGTGCTGGTGGCGACCTGGTGGCGGTTCCGGCACAGCGAGCGCGAGGCCGTGTTCGGCATCCTCATCGCGTTCGTGGCGATCGTGATCCTCTCCCCCGCCGCGCTGCCCTGGTACTACTCGTGGCCGCTGGCGCTGGCCGCCGGTTTCGCGCTGTCGACGACGACATTGATGGCGTTGGTGGGCGTGTGTACCTGGCTGATGCTGGTGTTCCAGCCGGACGGCTCGATCGGCCTGTACAACTTCTGGCATGTCGCGGCGGCGACCTTCGTCGCGGTGGTGGCCGCGCTCTCGCTGCGCCAGGTCGACCCGCTGCGACTGCGCGCCAACCCGCCGCCCGCGCCGGCGGCGGCCCGCGTCTCCCGAGCGTGAGCGGCACCCGCCCGGTCGACCCGGCACCGGCGGACCTCGCGCCCGCCTATCGCACCTGCCGCCGGATCGCCGCCGACCACGGCCGCACCTACTTCCTGGCCACCCGCCTGCTGACCCCGGCGCAGCGGCCCGCCGTGCACGCGCTGTACGCCTTCGCCCGCCTGGTGGACGACATCGTCGACGTGCCGGGTCCGGCGGGCGGCGGTGACCCGGTCGCCGCGCTGGACGTCGTCGAGGACCGGCTCCGCGCCGCCCTCGCCGCGCCCGCCCGCCCGGACGTACCCCGCGCCACGGCAGCACCCGGCGCGCCCGCCGCACCGATCACCTCCGCCGACGCGCCCGGCCGGCGGTCCTCGAACGCCGCCGGACGCGCGGGGGCGGCACCCCTCGCCCCGGCCGGCACCGATGTGCCACGGCCGGCCGACGGCTCCACGACGCCGGGCGCACCGTGCCCGGCAGCAGCCGAGCACGGCCGCACGCAGGCCGATCGGCCGGCGCGCGCGGCGCTCGACCCGCGGTTGCCCGCCGAGTGGCCGCACGTCCTGGCCGCGCTCGCCGACACCGTCGCGCGCTACGAGATTGCCCCGCAGCACTTCTGGACGTTTCTCGACTCGATGCGGATGGACGTGCCCGGCTCGTCCACGTTCCGGGCGCGCTACGCCGACATGGCCGAGCTGCGCGAGTACATGCGTGGTTCGGCGGCGGCGATCGGCTTGCAGATGGTGCCGGTGCTGGGCACGGTGGGGCCGCGCGCCGCGGCCGAGCCCGCGGCCGCCGCGCTGGGCGAAGCCTTCCAGCTCACCAACTTCCTGCGCGATGTCGCCGAGGATCTCGATCGCGGCCGCGTCTACCTGCCCGCCGCGGAGCTGGCCGCGTTCGGTGTCACCGACGAACTGCTCGGGCACTGCCGCGCCACCGGCCACACCGACCCGCGGGTCCGTCGCGCGCTGGCGCATCTGATCGCGGTGAATCGCGACCTCTACCGTCGCGCGGCCCCGGGCGTCGACCTGCTCACGCCGCGCGTGCGCCCCGCCATCCGCACCGCCAGTGCCCTCTACGCCGCGATCCTCGACCGCATCGAGGACTCCGGCTACGCGGTGTTCACCGCCCGCGCCGTGGTGCCGCGCCGCCGACGCGCGGCGGTCGCGGCGCGCGAACTCGCGGCGGGAATACTCGGTCTCGGCCGCTGACCGGCCGCTCAGCCACCTCGGATAGGGGCTGTGCGGAGCAGGCCACCCGCCCATCGGTGAGCGGGGCACCTCAGCCGGACATCGCGGATCGGCGCCGACGCTCAGAACGGTTCGGCGGCGGCGCGGCGCAGCACCTCGCGCGCCAGCGGCCCGTGCAACGCCTCGACGGGCTTACCGGGCAGCGTCTCGTCGTCGGTGAAGATCCACTCCAGGATCTCCTCGTCGGTGTACTTGGCGTCCTTCATGACCGTGATCAGGCCGGGCAGCGACTTGACCACCGCGCCGCTGTCGTCGAAGAAGACCTCCGGCACACCGGCCACGCCGTCACGGCGCACCGCGATCAGCTGATGATCGCGCAGCATCTGATGCACCCGGGTCACCACGATCCCGAGCCGATCGGCCACCTCGGGCAGTGGCAACAAGGTCACCGACGCCGGAAGCACGTCTTCGCTGCAAGGGAATGCACTCACTCCCCCAACGGTAGCCGGTGCGCCGCGTCGCCCGTCACCCGGGAACCCGCAGGCACACGCCCTGCGCGACGACGGACCGGGCGCCGCCGGGGCGGATGGTTACGATCAGGGGGTCGCAGAGCGCGGCCGAGGAATGCGGAGGACCATCACGTGATCGGGCAGATGCTGGACGGGCGCTACCGGATTGACGCGCCGATCGCGCGGGGCGGCATGTCCATGGTCTTCCGCGGCGTCGACACCCGACTCGACCGCCCCGTCGCCATCAAGGTGATGGACCCCAAGTTCGCGGGCGACCCGCAGTTCCTCACCCGCTTCGAGCTGGAGGCGCGCACCGTCGCCCGGCTCAAGCACCCCTCGCTGGTGGCCGTCTACGACCAGGGCGTGGACGGCGAACATCCGTTCCTCATCATGGAATTGGTGGAGGGCGGCACACTGCGCGAGCTGCTGCGCGAACGCGGCCCGATGCCGCCGCACGCGGTGCGCGCGGTGGCCGAACCGGTGCTGGCCGCGATCGGCGTCGCCCACGCCGACGGCCTGGTGCACCGCGACATCAAGCCGGAGAACGTGCTCATCTCCGATTCCGGCGAGGTGAAGATCGCCGACTTCGGCCTGGTCCGCGCGGTCGCCGCCGCCAACACCACCTCCGCCAGCGTCATCCTGGGCACCGCCGCCTACCTCTCCCCCGAACAGGTCACCGCGGGCAGCGCCGATGCGCGCAGCGACGTCTACGCCTTCGGCATCCTGATCTTCGAGCTGCTCACCGGCCGGGTGCCGTTCACCGGCGACAACTCCCTCTCGGTGGCCTACCAGCGGGTGGAGAAGGACGTGCCGAGCCCGGGACAGTTCATCGCCGGTGTGCCACCGGAATTCGACGAGCTGGTCGCCCGCGCCACCGCGCGCGAACCCGCGCACCGGTTCGCCGACGCCAACGAGATGGTCGCCGAGCTCCGCCGGATCGCGGCCGTGCTGAACCTGCCGCCGTATCGCGTCCCCGCCCCGCAGGACTCCGCCGAACATCTCAGCGCCCGCTACCGCGCCGTGCCGAGCCCGGACGGGCCGCGCACACCGGCCCCGGTCGCGGTCGCCCCGGCTCCGGCGCCGCCGCACACCCAGCACACCAAGGTGGTCACGAGCCCGCATCCGCGGCGCGACGATCCGGCGCCGTATCCGGGCCCGGCCGACCCGCGCCCGGTGGCCCACCGCCAGCCCCCGCCGTATCCGCCCTACACCCCCGACCGGCAGCGGTCCCGGCGCACCACCCTGATCTGGGTCGCGATCGTCGCGGTGCTCACCCTGCTGGTCGGCCTCGGCGGCTGGTGGCTCGGCGTCGGCCGCTACGCCGCCGTGCCGCCGGTGGCCGGGCTCACCACCGACGAGGCCACCCAGGCCATGGCCGCCGCCGGGTTCGACGCCGAGACCAGGCCCAAGGCCTCCGACACCGTTCCGGTGGGCGGGGTGGTCGGCAGCGATCCGCCCGCCGGATCCAAGGTCACCAAGGGCTCCACGGTCGCGGTGCTGGTGTCCAACGGCAAACCCCGGGTGCCGCAGGTGCAGCCGGGCGATGCGATCGACACGGTCGTCGACCTGATCCGCGAAGCAGGACTCACCCCGGTGCAGGCCGGGGAGGCGGGCAGCAGTGCACCGGAGGGCACCCTGGCGAAGGTCGACCCGGCGCCCGGCACCGTGCTGCCGATGAACGCGCAGGTCAAGATCTTCCGCAGCAACGGCGCCCAACCGGTGCCGGTGCCGGACGTGCGCGGCAAGACCACCGAGGAGGCCATCGCCGCGCTCACCGCGGCCGGGCTCGGTGTGGGTGAGACCGTCACCCGCTACGACCGCGCGATCGAATCCGGCAGCGTGATCGGCACCGAGCCGGCCATCGGCACCACGGTCGATTCCGGCCAGGCGATCACACTGTTGGTGTCCAACGCGGTGAAGATCCCCGGCGTGCTCGGGCAGAACGTGGCCGAGGCGCGGGCGAAGCTGGAGGGACTCGGCCTGCACGTGCAGGTCCGCCAGCTCACCCCGCGTGACAGTTCGGTGGTCATCTCACAGAGTCCGTCGGCGTCGAGCAAGGTCGAGCCGGGCACCACCGTCACCCTGGTCGCCCTGCCCTGATCCCCGAGCGCGGGCCGGCGCTCCGCGGCCCGCGGCCCGCGCGGGGGCGTCTCAGCGCAGCATCTCCGCGACCAGGAACGCCAGCTCCAGCGACTGCTGGGTGTTCAGGCGCGGGTCGCAGGCGGTCTCGTAGCGGCCGCTCAGATCCAGATCGGAGATGTCCTGGGCGCCACCGAGGCATTCGGTGACGTCCTCGCCGGTCAGCTCGATGTGCAGGCCGCCCGGATGGGTGCCCAGCGCGTGGTGCACCTCGAAGAAGCCCTGCACCTCGTCGACGATCCGGTCGAAGTGGCGGGTCTTGAACCCGGTGGAGGCCTCGTGGGTGTTGCCGTGCATCGGGTCGCACTGCCAGATCACCTGGTGGCCGGTGGCCTGCACCTTCTCGATGATCGGCGGCAGCGCGTCGCGCACCTTGGTGTTGCCCATGCGCGAGACGATCGTCAGCCGGCCCGGTTCGTTCTTCGGGTCCAGCCGCTCGACGTACTCGACCGCCTGCTCCGGGGTGGTGCTCGGGCCGATCTTGAGACCGATCGGGTTGGCCAGCAGCTCGGCGAACGCGATGTGCGCGCCGTCGAGCTGGCGGGTGCGCTCGCCGATCCACAGGAAGTGCGCGGACAGGTCGTAGAGCAGCGGCTCACCGGTCACCGGGTGGTCGCTCAGCCGCAGCATGGCGCGCTCGTAGTCGAGCACCAGTGCCTCGTGGCTGGCGTAGATCCGGGCCGACTGCAGGCTCGGGTCGTTCACCCGGCAGGCGGTCATGAAGGCCAGGCCGCGATCGATCTCCTCGGCCAGCGCCTCGTAGCGCGCGCCCGCGGGCGACTGCGCCACGAAATCGCGGTTCCAGTCGTGCACCTTGTGCAGGTCGGCCATGCCCGCGTTGGTCAGCGCCCGCACCAGGTTCATCGCGGCGCTGGCGTTGGCGTAGGCGCGGACCAGCCGCGACGGGTCGTGCTCGCGCAGCGCGGCGTCGGCGACCAGCGAGTTCACCATGTCGCCGCGGTAGGACTTCAGGCCGAGCGCGTCGGTGTCGGACGAGCGCGGCTTGGCGTACTGGCCCGCGATACGGGCCACCTTCACCACCGGCAGGCTCGCCCCGTAGGTGAGCACCACCGCCATCTGCAACAGCGTGCGGATGTTGCCGCGGATGTGCGGCTCGGTGTTGTCGGCGAACGTCTCGGCGCAATCGCCGCCCTGCATCAGGAACGCCTCGCCCCTGGCGACCTCGGCCAGCCGCTCGCGCAGCTCCTCGACCTCGGCGGGCACGCAGATCGGCGGCACACTCTCCAGCACGGTGCGCATCTTCGCCGCCTGTTCCGGGTCCCACGACGGCTGCTGCAGCGCGGGACGCGCCAGCGCGTCGTCCAGGCGCCTGCGCAGCTCGGCCGGCAGCGGCGGCAGCTCCGGCAAGCGATCGATGGGTACGTCGACGGTCCAGTTCACCAGTTCAGAATACGTACCGCCGCCTCGGCCGACACCCCTCGGGAGGGGTGAGATACCTCCACCGAGGGTGCATCCCCACCCACCCGTGGAGGCCCTTGCGCGGGCGGGGGCAACCGGTGCGCATAGGGTGACCGTCCGGGGGAACCGTCCCCGCACCGGACAACCCGGACCCGACGACGAGGAGAGGTCGATCTCGCTGCGCTACTTCTACGACTGCGAATTCATCGAGGACGGCCGGGTCATCGACCTGGTCTCCATCGGGGTCGTCTGCGAGGACGGACGCGAATACTACGCGGTGTCCACCGAATTCGATCCCGAGCGGGCCGGGCCGTGGGTGCGCAAGCACGTGCTGCCGCAGCTGCCGCCGCCCGCCTCACCGCGCTGGCGCAGTCGGGCGCAGATCCGCGACGAGCTCTACAAATTCCTCATCCCGCGTTCCTCGGTGCAGCCGGAACTGTGGGCCTGGGTGGGCGCCTACGACCACGTGGCGCTGTGCCAGCTGTGGGGCTCGATGACCGACCTGCCCAGCCTGCTGCCGCGCTACACCAACGAGCTGCGCCAGCACTGGGAGGCCCACGGCCGCCCGGAACTGCCGCCGGTCCCACCGGACGCCCACGACGCGCTCGCCGACGCCCGCCACAACCTCGCCAAGTTCGAGGCCATCGAGGCGGCGCGCCGGCGCTGACCCGACGCACGCGGCGGCCCCGGATCGGGATGCGATCCGGGGCCGACGGCGGGTGCGCTACGGCTGCTGATTCGGCCGGTCGAGGTAGTCCTTGGCCTTCTGCTGGCCCTTGTCCACGTGGTCGGCGTACTTGCCGCCGGTGCGCTGGTCGAACATGTCGCCGGCCTTGTCGATGCCGCCCTTGACGCGGTCGGGGTTCTTGCCGACCAACTCCTTGAGCTTATCGATAATCGACATCCGCTCCTCCTGGTGTTCTCGGCTCGCGCGGTGCACCGCGCCCTTCGGGGTGAACCCTACGCGGGCCGGCGCCCGGACATGCGGTTTCGCTATCACATCGCGATATCGCCCCCGGAACACGGGAAGGCCCCGAGCCGGAATCCGACTCGGGGCCTTCGAGGCCGGTGCGGTGGGCGATCAGTGCCCGCCGCTGCCGCCCCTGACCTCCTGCGCGGCCTTCTCCTGCGCCTTGGCCAGCGCCTCGAGCTGCTTCTGCTCGGCGGCGTGCTCGAGTTCGAAGTTGCGCTCCGACTCCTGCGGCGGGTCGGGGAACAGGAACGAACCGGTGCCGGGCTTGCCCGCCGAACCGAGCTTGTTCATCTTCTTGGGCACCGGGGCGCCCTGGTACTCCAGCGGGATCGGGTGGCCGTGGTCGTCGACCGGGCCCAGCGGCTGGTGCACCTCGATGTACTCGCCGTGCGGCAGGCGCTTGATCACACCGGTCTCGATGCCGTGCTCGAGCACCTGCCGGTCGCTGCGCTGCAGACCGATGCAGAACCGGTAGGTGAAGAAGTACGCCAGCGGCGGGGCGACCAGCATGCCGATGCGGCCGATCCAGGTGGTCGCGTTCAGCGAGATGTCGAACTTCAACGCGATGATGTCGTTGACGCACGACAGGGTGAGCACCACGTAGAAGGCGATCGCCATGGCGCCGATCGCGGTGCGGACCGGAGCGTCACGCGGACGCTGCAGCAGGTTGTGGTGCACGTCGTCGCCGGTGAGCCGCTTCTCGATCCACGGGTAGGCGATCAGCACGGTGAACACCAGGCCCATCACCAGCGCGACCCAGAACACGGCCGGGATGGTGTAGCGGCCCAGGTACAGCTCCCACGGCGGCATCAGGCGCGCCATGCCGTCGGTCCACATCATGTAGAAGTCGGGCTGCGAGCCGGCCGAGACCTGCGACGGGTTGTACGGACCGAGGTTCCAGATCGGGTTGATCTGGAACAGGCCGCCCATCAGACCCACGATGCCGAGGGTGAAGGCGAAGAACGCACCCTGGTCGGCGGCGAACACCGGCACGATGCGCGCGCCGACCACGTTGTTCTCGGTGCGGCCGGGGCCGGGGAACTGGGTGTGCTTCTGGTACCAGACCAGCGCGATGTGCGCGGCGATCAGCGCGAGCATGATGCCGGGGAACAGCAGCACGTGCGCGATGTACAGGCGCGGGATGATGATCTCGCCCGGGAAGTCGCCGCCGAAGATCAGCCAGTGGATCCAGGTGCCGATCACCGGGATGCCGATGGTGATGCCGGAGAACGCGGCGCGCAGACCGGTACCGGAGAGCAGATCGTCGGGCAGCGAGTAGCCGAAGAAGCCCTCGAACATCGCCAGGATCAGCAGCAGCGAGCCGATGACCCAGTTCGCCTCACGCGGCTTGCGGAACGCGCCGGTGAAGAAGATGCGGAACAGGTGGACGATGATCGACGCCGCGAACAGCAGCGCGGCCCAGTGGTGGACCTGGCGCACGAACAGGCCACCGCGGACCTCGAAGGAGATCTGCAGCGCCGTCTCGTAGGCACGCGACATGCCGACGCCGCGCAGCGGCTGGTAGGCGCCGTCGTAGACGACGTGCGCCATCGACGGGTCGAAGTACAGCGTGAGGTACACACCCGACAGCAGCAGGATGATGAAGCTGTAGAGCGCGATCTCACCGAGCAGGAACGACCAGTGGGTCGGGAAGACCTTGTTGATCGACCGTTTGACGAACGCGGCGGCGCGATACCGCTCGTCCATCTCGTTGGCTTGGGCTGCGACTGAAGGGCTCATGAACGACGCTCCCAGAAGGCCGGTCCGAGCGGCTCGATGAAGTCGCCGTTGGCGACCAGGAAGCCCTCGGAGTTGACGGTGATCGGCAGCTGCGGCAGCGCGCGAGCGGCGGGACCGAAGATCGGCTTACCCCATTCGGTCGCCGAGAACTGCGACTGGTGGCAGGGGCACAGGATCCGGTTGGTCTGCTGCTCGTACAGCGAGGTCGGGCAACCGAGGTGGGTGCAGATCTTCGAGTAGGCGAAGTAGTCGCCGAAGTTGAAGCTCTCCTGGCCCTTGCGCTTGATCGCCTTCTCGGCGTCCTCGGTGCGCAGCCGGATGAGCATCACGGCGTTGCGGATACCGCGCAGCGACTGCAGGGTCGCGTGCGAGTCCCCGCGCCACTTCTCCTTCCACGGGAAGACGGTCTCCATGGCGCCGGCGTCCAGGTCCTCGGGGCGCACCAGCACGATGTCCTCGGGGCGACCGGTGTCGCGGCGCAGGTAGACGGTCTCGCCTTCGAAGTCGGGGGTCCAGCCCGAGACCCACAGCGGCGACTTCTCGCGCTTGGCCCACGGGTTCTTGACCATGCCGCCGACGAAGACCAGCAGCGCGCCGATGCCGAGCACGCCGACACCGGCGCCCGCGGTGCGGGTGATCATCTTGCGACGACCCAGCGTGGAGGTGTCCAACGCGTCCTGCAGCTCGGCGGCCAGGGTGCGCCGCTCCACCTCGGGCGAGGGTCCGTCGTGCCGTTCCTGGATGGAGATCTCGGCCGGGATGAACTTCTTGCGGATCAGCACCACCGCGATGCCGATGACCAGCACCGAGATGCCGAAGGTCAGGCCGACCAGCGGGGTGAACAGGGAGTAGGCGGCGTGGCCGTCCTCCTTGTTGCCCTTGAACTCCCACGGCCAGAACAGGAACACGCCGATCAGCGCGGCGGCCGCCAGACCGGACACCGCGAACCAGAAGGTGACCTGGCGTTCGGCCCGCTTCTCGGCCCGGGTGCCCGGGACCGGGAAGCGCTCACCGCGGTAGACGACCTCGACGCCGTCGCGGGCGGTACCGAGCTCGACGAGCTCGTCGCGCGTCATCGCGTCCAGTTCGTCCTCGGTCGGATCCACCGGCGGGTTCACCGGCTTCTTCGACAATTCTGGCCCCTCGTCCGGCCGACTCACGTCTCGCTCCTGTTCGCTCATGATCGGGATCCGATCCACATCGCCGCACCGACGGTCAGCACGATGCCGACGACCCAGATGGCCAGGCCCTCGGTGGCGGGACCGAAGCCGCCGAGCCCGTACCCACCGGGGGTGTTCTCCTCGGCGGCGTTCTTGATGTAGGCGATGATGTCGCGCTTCTCTTCGGGGGTCAGCTGGCGGTCGGAGAACTTGGGCATGTTCTCCGGGCCGGTCAGCATGGCCGTGTAGATCTGCTGCTCACTCGCCGGATCCAGCGGCGGGGCGTACTTGCCCGACGACAGTGCGCCGCCCCGGCCGGTGAAGTTGTGGCACGACGCGCAGTTCATCCGGAACAGTTCCGAACCGCGGCCGATGTCGTCGCCGCGCAGGGACTCCTGGGCGATCGAACCGTCGGGGTTGCGGACGACCGTGGGGCCGCCGCCGTTGGCCGCGATGTAGGCGCCGAGCGCGTCGATCTGCTGGGCGTCGAACTTCGGCGGCTTGCGGGTGGCCTGCGCCTGGTTGGCGGCCAGCGGCATGCGGCCGGAGGACACCTGGAAGTAGACCGCGGCCTCACCGACGCCGATGAGGCTGGGGCCGCGGTCCGGCACACCCTGCAGGTTGGCACCGTGGCAGGTGATGCAGGAGGTCTCGTAGAGCTGCTTACCCTCGCGGATCAGCGCCGACTGGTCCTGGTTGGCTGTGGCGACCTGGGGTTCGGGGGTCAACGCGGTGGCGAGGAAGCCGGCTCCGACCAGGCCCACCAGGAGCGCGAGCCCGCCCGCGACGCGACGGCGAGCGCGGCGCTGCTTGCGGGTCTTGCTGGCCTGGCCGTTCCCGGGGCTGGCGGGCTCTGGCGCTGACGGGGGAGATGAACTCATCTGTGTCCCTTTGGAGTAGACGGAACCGACTTGTGCGAAAGAGTTGGAGCTGACCGTCCCGCGAGGACGCTCGGCCCGGCGACTCAGCGAACGAAGTAGATCGTGGCGAACAACCCGATCCAGACGATGTCGACGAAGTGCCAGTAGTACGAGACGACGATCGCGGCGGTGGCCTGCGCGGGCGTGAACTTGCTGACCTTGGTGCGGATCAGCAGGAAGACGAACGCGATCAGGCCGCCGATGACGTGCAGGCCGTGGAAGCCGGTGGTGATGTAGAACACCGAGCCGTACGCGCTGCTCGAGATCGACGTGCCCTCGTGCACCAGGTGGTAGTACTCGTAGCCCTGGCCGGCGACGAAGAACGCGCCCATCAGGAGAGTGATGAAGTACCAGCGGCGCAGCCCGAACACGTCGCCCTTCTCCGCCGCGAACACGCCCATCTGGCAGGTGAACGACGAAGCCACCAGCACGGCCGTGACCGGCACGGCGAGCTTGAGGTTCAGCTCGGTCGGTTCCGGCGGCCAGTTCCCGTTGGCCTGGGCACGCGCCACGAAGTACATCGCGAACAGGCCGGCGAAGAACATCAGCTCGCTCGACAGCCAGATGATGGTACCGACGCTGACCATGTTGGGCCGGTTCAGCGAGTGCACACGCTGGGTAATGGCCGATCCTGGGGTCCCTACTGCGGTCGTCACAGGGGTAAGTATGACTCGTCGTAGTACGACGCGAGTACCCGGGTACGAAACTTGCCCGCCCGTGTCGGAATCGGCGGGCGGCGACCGGCTCTCGACGACGCGCCCCAGCTGCGGCGACGCCAGCATGACAGGCCAGGATGAGGAGAACCTGAGACGAGGAGAAGACGTGGCTGGGCGGATGTGGCGACGGCTGTTCGGGCGCGGCGGACCGGCCCCGCTCGACCCGGACCGGACGGACCTGGTGGTGCTCACCGAGAGCTTCGACGACGCCGAGGCGTGCTCGGCCGCGCTGGCGCGGGCGACCGGGCTGGACGCGGCGACACCGGCGGTGCTGCGCCATCACCTGCGGGTGCCCGCCGGACAGGTCGAGCGGGTGTGCGCGATCGCCGCCCAGGACGGCTACTCCCCCGCCGCCGCGCCCGCCGGACCCGGCCCCGACGGCCTGGTGCCGCTGCGGCTGCACCGCGTGCAGCCGATCGACGCGCTGCACTGTTCGCAGGAACGGTCGCGGATGGCCGGGCTGGCCCAGCGCCACGACGGGCACGCCGACGGCTGGCAGGTGCTGGCGCCCGCGCCGCCGGGGTGAGCCGGAGCGGCGGATATCCCACGACCGCGCGGGGGCGCGCCCACTAGGCTGCTGCACGGGACCGGCGCGCGGCGCCGGTGGAGACCCGACGTCGAGGCGCATGCGATTCCCGTGACGCGCGGGCGGGCATGCCGGAAGGATCTGGAGAGATGAGCGGTCAGCGACCGGAAGCGCACGCCACTGCCGATCACGAAGGTCGCGCGCGCAGCTGGCCGCAGGTGCTCGGCGCCCTCGCCGACGGCCGCGACCTGTCCGCCGCCGACACCGCGTGGGCGATGAACGAGATCATGTCCGACAACGCGACCTCGGCCCAGATCGCGGCCTTCGGCGTCGCGATCAAGATCAAGGGCCCGACGCCCGAGGAGCTCGGCGGCCTGGCCACCGGCATGTTCGAGCACGCGCGGCTGGTGAGCATCGACGGCGACGCGGTCGACATCGTCGGCACCGGCGGGGACCGCTCCGGGTCGGTGAACATCTCCACGATGTCGTCGATCGTGGTCGCGGCGGCGGGGGTGCCGGTGGTCAAACACGGCAACCGGGCCGCCTCGTCCAAGAGCGGCGGCGCCGATGTGCTCGAAGCGCTGGGCGTGCGCCTCAACCTCGGGCCCGAGGCCGTGGCGCGGTGCGTGCGCGAGGTCGGGATCGGTTTCTGTTTCGCGCCCGTCTTCCATCCGGCGCTGCGGTTCGCCGGCGCGGCGCGGCGCGAGATCGGCATCCCGACCGTGTTCAACATCCTCGGTCCGCTCACCAACCCCGCGCGCCCGCGCGCGGGGCTCGTCGGCTGCGCCTTCCCCGAACTGCTCGAGGTGGTGGCGGGCGTGTTCGCCGAGCGCGGGGCCAGCGCCCTGGTGGTGCGCGGCGCCGACGGGCTCGACGAGATCACCACCTCCGACGTCACCGACACCTGGGTGGTCTCCGGCGGGCGGATGCGCCGCACCACCATCGACCCGACCAGGCTCGGCATCGCCCGCGTGGACCTGGACGCGCTGCGCGGCGGCGACGCCGAGGTCAACGCCGGGGTGGCGCGGTCGGTGTTCGCCGGTACCGCGGGCGCGGTCCGCGACGCGGTGCTGGTGAACTCGGCGGCCGCGATCGTCGCCTACGACCTGTCGCGCGGGGTGGGCGATCCCGACGCCGACGTGCACGACGCCCTCGCCGCCGGCATGGCGCGCGCCGCGGCCGCCATCGACGGCGGCCAGGCCGCGGCGCTGCTGGAGCGCTGGGCGAAACTGTCCAACACCCTCGGCGACCGCTAGCGGTCGCTCACCCGCCGGTGCTCATTGCCCGGTGTTCACTCCCCGAGCGAGAAGCCGGCCTCGACGTCGGCGCGCGAATAGGACTTGAACGCGATGTGCGTGGTGGTGCGCTGCACACCGGGGGTCTTGTCGATCCGGCCGGTGACCACCTCGGCGATCTGCTCGTGGTCGCGCACCCGCACGATCGCGATCAGATCGACGTCGCCGGCGCAGGAGTAGACCTCGGCCACGCCCTCGGTGTCGGCCACGGCCTGCGCGGTTTCCGGGATGCGGGCGTTGTCGGCGTGGATCAGCACGATCGCGGTAATCATGGGGATCAGCCTAAGCGTTCGGCGTAGTCCGCCCCGTCGGGTCGGGCGCGCGCCGCCGCCTCGGCGGCGGCGACCCAGCCGGACCAGCGGCCCGCCCCGCAGCGCGGTTCGTGATAGCCGTGGCTGGTACGCACGATGCGCACGCCGGGCCGCTCCAGCCACCGGGCGATGAGGCCGACCTCCTCCGGTGGCGCGCCGAGCAGCGGCGGGCCCACCATCTCCGGGAGACCGGCCACCTCGTCATCCGGCACGCCGACACCGGCCACGCCGTCGGGCACCACCGTCTCGGCGGCGGCGACGATCTGCTCGACCACCGGCATCGGCGGGGTGCCGCGCGCGGCCACCCCCGCGCCGGCCAGCCTGCCGTACCGGACGACGGCGAACTCCCACCCGCCCGCGCCGTCGGGGTGGGCGGCGATCAGTTCGGCGATGCGGGCCAGCGCGGCCAGCCGCTGGGTGCGGCGCAGCGCCCGCACCACCGCGACCATGCGGTCGCGCAGCCGGGCGGCGGCCTCGAAATGCTCCGCGGCGGCGGCACTGTCGATGCGCGCGCGCATGGTGTGCAGCACGGCGTCGCAACGACCCGCCACCAGATCCCGCACAGCCGCGGGCGCGGGCGCGTATTCGGCCGCGCTGCACGGTGTTTCGCGGGCCGCCGGGCAGCCGCCGACCACCGCGGGCGGACAGTCGTGCACCGCCGACCGCGCCAGCCTGGTGGTGCAGGTGCGCAGCCCGGCGTGCTCGGCCAGCGTCGCGGCCACGTCGACGGTGTCCTGGCGAGAGGTGAAGGGACCCAGCGCATCCGGGGTGGGCGTGCGCACCACCGCGAGGCGCGGGAAGGCTTCGTCGGTCAGGGTGATCCACCAGACGCGCTTGGGAAATTTCGAGCGCCGGTTGTAGGGCGGCGCGTGCGCGACGAGCAGGCGCAGCTCGCGCACGCCCGCCTCCAGGCCGTGCGCGCACACCACGTGGTCGACCCGGGTGGCGAGCGCGACCATCTCCTTCATCCGCCCGCGGGTCTCGGAGCCGGTGAAGTAGGTGCGCACGCGGCGGCGCAGGTTCACCGCCGTCCCTATATAGAGGACTTCGTCGGACGGTCCACGGAACAGGTAGACGCCGGGGGCGGTCGGCAGCCCTGCCGCGAAGGATCGTTTGGCGCGCTGCCCGGCGCTCACGTCGGGCAGGTAGTCCATCAGCTCGGTGAGACTGTGCACGCCCTGGTTGCCCACCCGGGCGATGAGCGCGTGCAACACGTCGACGGTGGCGCGGGCGTCGTCGAGGGCGCGGTGGGTCGGTTGCGTGCTCGCGCCGAGCAGCCGGGCCAGCGACGCCAGCCGCACCGAGGGCGCCTCGTCGCGGCCCAGTACCCGGCGCGCCAGCTTCACCGTGCACAGCACCGGCGCGTCCGGCCAGGGCAGTGCGCAGCGGGCGGCGGCGGCCCGCAGGAACGCGGTGTCGAAGCGGGCGTTGTGCGCGACCAGCACCGCGCCTGCGGCGAACTCGAGGAATCCGGGCAGCACCGCCTCGATCCGGGGAGCCGCGTAGACCAGGGCCGTGGTGATGCCGGTGACCTGCACGACCGCGGGCGGGATCGCCCGGCCCGGATTGACGAGGGTGGCGAACTCGCCGAGCACCTCTCCCCCGCGCACCTTGACCGCGCCGATCTCGGTGATGGCGTCGCCCTCGGGGCTGGTGCCGGTGGTCTCCAGGTCGACGACGACGAAGGTGGTGTCGTAGAGCGGAGTGTCCAACTCGTCGAAGGCGAGCTGCCGCGCGGCGCGGGAGGGCTCGGGGGCGGGCACGGTCGGCAGCGTAGGCCGACGGTCCGACAGGTCCGTGCCGGCCGCAGCCGGCGAGGTTTGTCCGGAATCACCACGGTGACATTTCCGCCGTATTCGCGCGGATGATCTAGAAAAACCAAAAAGTGATCCGGTTCATATTTTTTCCGCCGAACTATCGGTATCCGGGCGTGTCGGCCACGGCCGGGCGGCACTCTTGCGCCGCCGACCGCCGTGGGATCCCGGACTTGTACGCTTGTCCAGAACGACACTCCGCAACCCGGCGCCGCGATGCTCGTGACCTGGGGAAATGTCGAAGAACCGACCGGACGGACGGATACTTCCCATCCACACGAGCGCAGCCGGCGACGTCGGTGGGGCGCCGGGGAAACCGGTGATTTATCGTTTCGTGATCGTTGTGAGATCTCTCGCAGATATGCGCGCGGCCGGCCAGTGGCAGCGCCCGATTCCCGAGTTCGCGGCTTTACAAACCGCCGTGATGCTTTCGTAACCTTTTCGAGACCTCACGGAGTCCGTCGCCCCGAACCGGTGCGACACCACGCAGTCCGCCGCACCACCGGGTGTGGCGTCGTGGGGCAGATAGGAAGTAACCGCATCATGGCGAACAACACCGTCAAGCGACAGGCGCAGCGTGTCGTTGCTGCCGGAGCCGTCGGCGCTGCCACCATCGGCGCGTTCCTCCTCCCCGCCGCGCCCGCTTCGGCTCAGCCGGTCACCATTCCCGGCGTCGGCACCTTCGAGGTGCCCAACGAGATCCCGATCCCGGCCGAGATCCCCGGCATCCAGCTCGGCCAGCCCGGCCCGCCGCCGTTCGTCGCGCCGCAGAAGACCGTCGGCGAGCTCGCCCTGGACGCGGCGCTGAGCAAGATCGGCTCGCCCTACGTCTACGGCGCCGCGGGCCCGAACGCCTTCGACTGCTCCGGCCTCGTGCAGTGGTCCTACCGCCAGGCCGGCCTCGAGCTACCGCGCACCAGCGGCGCCCAGCTGTCCGCGGGCAGCCCGGTGTCGCTGGACGACCTGCGCCCCGGCGACCTGGTCTCCTTCTACGGCGGCGGCCACTCCGGCCTGTACGCCGGTGACGGCAACGTCGTGCACGCCGCCACCTCCGGCAGCCCCGTGCACATCGCCTCGATCTCCTCGATGCCGGTCGCGGGCGCGCGCCGCTTCTGATCGGCACGCGCCGCCCGCGCGAGGGCACCCGCTCGGGTACCGTCGCGCGGGCGGTGCGTCGTGACCGGCTCGCGACCCCCTGGACACCGGTCGCGACCGTTTCGTAACCTGATCGAGACCAAAAGTGGATGCGGAGCAGAAGGAGAACGGCAGGCCGTGGTAGCTGATCACCGACCGCACCGCACCAGGCGGCTGCTCGGCGGCATCCTCGCCGCGGGTGTGCTGGCCACGGGAGTCTGCGCGAGCGGCCCCGCGATCGCCGATCCGGTGGCGCTGCCCGCCACGGCGAGCGAGGCGGTGCAGCGGATGATCGAGCTGTCCCGCCAGTCCGAACAGCTCAATCAGCAGGCGCTCGGCGCCCAGGCCGATCTCGACGCCAAGCTCGCCGCCCAGCAGGCCGCCGAGGCCGAACTGGCCACCCGCACCGCCGCGGTGGAGGCAGCTCGCGCGGAGGTCCGCCGCTTCCAGCCGGTGATCGACCGCACCGCCATCGCCGCCTATCAGGGCGCCCGCACCAACCGCATGTTCGCGGTCCTGGTGAGCGACTCACCGCAGCAGCTGCTCGACCAGATGTCCACCCTGGACGTGCTCTCCGCGCAGACCAGCGAGGAACTGCGCCGCTTCAAGAAGGCCGACGACGCGGCCGTCGCGGCCGAATCCGCGGCCAGAGCCGCCGCCGACACCGCGCGCGCCGCGGCCGCCGAGGCCGAGCGCGTGCGCGCCGATCTCGAACGCAAGCGCAGCGAACTCGGCGGCGCGATCGCGCAGGTGGTCCAGGCGTGGGGCGCGCTGTCCACCCGGGACAAGTCCGCGCTCGCGGGTTCGCCGTTCCCGCCCGGCTTCGACCGCGACACCCTGCTGCAGGGCCTGGTCCCCGGCAGCGGCACCAGTGCGCTGGCCGCCGGGCTCACCCGCGTCGGCGATCCGTACGTGTGGGGCGCGACCGGGCCGCACCAGTTCGACTGCTCCGGGCTGGTGCAGTGGGCGTTCAAGCAGGTCGGCAAGGATGTGCCGCGCACCAGCTCCGCGCAGGCGAGCTACGGCACGCCGGTCGCCAAGGAGGATCTGCAACCCGGCGACGTGGTGTTCTTCTACCCGGACATCTCCCATGTGGGTATCTACGCGGGCAACGGCCTGATGCTGCACGCCTCCACCTTCGGGGTGCCGGTCGCGGTCGCGCCGATGGATTCCACGCCGTATCACTCGGCCCGGCGATACTGAACTCCGTGAACGATTGGCGGCGGGCGCTGTCGTGGTGTTCGGCCCGTGGGCGCGCCCATTTCCTGCTCACCGTGCTCACGGTCGCGCTGTTGACGGGCGCCTGTTGCGCGCTGGTCCTGCTGCCCCGCGGGGCGGGCGCGGACACCGCGCGCCCGGTGGCGGGCGAGGTCGTCGGCAGCCGGAGCACCGACCCGCGGGTCGCCGAAGTCGAGCGGATCATGGCGCCGTTCGGTGCCGTGGAGGTACGCACCGCCGCGGGCGGCGGGCTGGTGCTGGCCCATCCCGGGCAGGCGGAGGCGGCGGCGACGCTGGCCGCCGAACTGCCCGCCGCCACCGCCGCCGTCACCGACCTGTGGGGCCCGGACTGGTCGCGCGAGGCCGTCGTCGTGGCCGCGGCCAACCCGTCGGAGTTCGCCGCGCTGCTGCGCGCCCCCGATCTGCTGCCCGCCGAGGTCGCCGCGGCCTCGGTGGCCGACCCGTTCCGCCCCGGCACCCGCCCCACCGGGCAGCGCGTGGTGTTCGCCCCGGACGCGGGCACGCGCCTGTCCCCCGCCGAGCTGCGCACCCTGCTGCGGCACGAGCTCACCCACGTGGCCGCCCGCGCACAGACCGTCGACGGCGCGCCGCAGTGGATGCTCGAGGGCTTCGCCGAGTACGCCGCACACCGCGGCCTCGGCTCGTCGTTCGCGGCGATCGCGCCGACCGTCCTGGCCGCGGCCCAGCGCGGCGACCTGCCCGCCGATCTGCCCGCCGACGCGGCCTTCACCGGCGCCGGTGCGGTACTCGCCTATGAGCAGGCATGGACGGTGTCGGCGTTCGTCGCCGACCGCTACGGCGAGGACCGGCTGGTCCGGCTGTACCGGGCCGTGGCCGCGGGCCGGTTGGACACCGCGGGCGAGGACCGGGTGCTGCGCGAGGTGCTCGGCACCGACCGGACCGCGTTCGTCGCGCGCTGGCGGGAGTGGGTCGCCGATCGTGCCCGCTGAGCTCGACCACCGCGGCGGCGCGGGGCGGGCCGGGGGCGGTGGGCACGGCACCAAGTAGGTTGGTCGGTATGGCCCGAACTCTGCTGGTTACCAATGATTTCCCGCCGCGGCCGGGCGGTATCCAGTCGTATCTGCAGGCACTGGCCGGACAGGTGCCCTCCGACGAACTGGTCGTCTACGCGCCGCGCTGGCGCGGTGACTCGCACGTGAAGTTCGACGCCGAGCAGAAGTTCCGGGTGGTCCGGCATCCCACCACGCTCATGCTGCCCACCCCCGCCGTGCTGCGGCGCGCCGCCCGGCTGGTTCGCGCGGAGCGCTGCGACACTGTCTGGTTCGGCGCCGCAGCCCCGCTGGCCCTGCTGGCCCCCGGCCTGCGCCGCGCGGGCGCACAGCGGGTGCTGGCCAGCACGCACGGCCACGAGGTCGGCTGGTCCATGCTGCCGGTGGCCCGTCAGGCCCTGCGCGCGATCGGCGAGACCACCGACGTGGTGACCTACGTCAGCAAGTACACCCGCGGCCGGTTCGCCGCCGCCTTCGGCCCGAACGCCGCACTGGAGTACCTACCCCCCGGCGTGGACCCCGAGGTCTTCCGCCCGGATCCCGCCGCCCGCGCGGAGCTGCGCGCCCGCTACGGCCTGGGCGAACGCCCGACCATCCTGTGCCTGTCCCGGCTGGTGCCGCGCAAGGGGCAGGACGCGCTGATCGTCGCCATGCGCGAGATCCGCACCCGCGTCGACGGCGCGGTGCTGGTGATCGCGGGCAGCGGCCCCTACGAGCAGAAGCTGCGCGCGCTCGCCCAGGCCCTCGACCTCGAGCGCGACGTCGTGTTCACCGGCCGGGTGCCCTCGGCGGAACTGGCCGCCCACCACACCCTCGCCGACGTGTTCGCCATGCCCTCGCGCACCCGCGGCGCGGGCCTGGACGTGGAGGGCCTCGGCATCGTCTACCTGGAGGCCTCCGCCACGGGTGTGCCGGTGATCGCCGGACGCTCCGGCGGCGCACCGGAAACCGTGCGCGAGGGCGAGACCGGCCGCGTGGTCGACGGCCGCCGGGTCACCGAGATCGCCGACGCCGTCACCGCCATCCTGTCCGATCCCGACGCCGCGGCCGCGATGGGCGCGGCGGGCCGGGCCTGGGTGCGCGAGCGCTGGCACTGGGACACCATCGGCGCCCGGCTGCGGCACCTGCTGCGCTGACCACGGCGGCAGCTCCTGCGCCGACCACGGCGGCGGGCCCATCTACTACGCTCAGCGGAGTGAGCAGTATTCAGGTCGCGGACCAGACGTTCATCGCCGCCCCCGGCGCTGCCGTCGCCGAGGTGCTGGCCGACCGGGGCCGGTGGCGCCGGTGGTGGCCGGACCTCATGCTCGAGGTCCGAGAGGACCGGGGCGACAAGGGCATTCGCTGGCTGGTGCGCGGTCCGCTCACCGGCACCATGGAGGTGTGGCTGGAACCCTCGCTGGACGGGGTGATCCTGCACTACTTCCTGCACTGCGAGCCCGAGGGCGCACCGGCACTGCCACCGCGCAAGCTCGCCGCGCTGAACCGCGCGCGCCGGGTGGCGGGCAAGGTGATGTCGTTCGAGGTCAAGGCACTGCTCGAGGCCGGGCGTCCGGCGGGCGTCACGCCCGCGGCATGATTCGGTACCGCCGCAGGCCGCGTCCGTGCCCGGCTCGGCCTCCCGCAACGTCGCTGGAAAGGAACCGTTGACCAGATGGCCGACCGCACGCAGAGGTCGATCCTCATCGAGGCCCCCGCACGCGAGGTGATGGCCGTCATCGCCGACCTCGCGTCCTACCCGGAGTGGGTGGCGGCGGCCAAGTCCGTCGAGGTGCTCGAGACCGGCACCGACGGCCGCGCCCGCACCGCCCGGTTCGTCCTGGACGCGGGCGTGGTGAAGGACACCTACGTGTTGTCCTACACCTGGCGCCCCGACGATCTCGCGGTGAGCTGGAAACTGGTCAGCGGCGAGTTGCAGAAGGCGCAGGACGGCAGCTACGTGCTCGCCGAGAAACCCGGCGGGGTCACCGAGGTGACCTACGAACTCACCGTCGATCTGAACATCCCGATGATCGGCATGTTCAAGCGCAAGGCCGAGAAGGTCATCACCGACACGGCCCTCAAGGAACTGAAGAAACGGGTCGAAGGCTGATCGCGCCGGAGCACGGGCCGGCGCCGCGGCGCACCCGGCTCGAATTGTTCGTCGGCAAGGGCGGTGTCGGCAAGACCACCCTGGCCTGCGCGAGCGCGCTCGCCTATGCCCGCGCCGGTCAGGACGTGCTGCTGGCCTCGCTGGACCAGGCGCATTCGGTGGGCGACGCGTTCGGTTTCCGCTTCCCGCACGACCCGGGCGCCGTGGCCGGGATCGTCCGGGTGGCACCGGGGCTCGACGTGATCGAGCTGGATTCGCTCGCGCTGCTGGAGGATCGATACCGCGAGGTGGTCCGGATGCTCTCGGCGGGCGGCACGCACACCCACGACCTCGGTCTCGACCCCGGCGCGCTGGAGCCCGCCGAACTCACCGGATTGCCGGGCGTCCAGGAGTTGCTCGCACTGACCGAACTGGCCGCCTTCGCCGACGAGGACGACTGGGACGTGCTGGTGGTGGACTGCCCGCCCTCGGCGGACCTGCTGCGCATCGTCTCCGCACCGCAGACGCTGCTGGACTATCTCGACCGGCTCTGGCCGCCGCACGCGCGCGCGATGAGCGCCGCCGGCCCGGACCCGCGGCGCGCGATCCTGGCCGCCACCGTCGCGCGGATCGTCGCGGCCGTCACGCGGGTGCGCGATCTGCTCGCCGACCACGACCGCACCGGGCTGCGGCTGGTGACCGTCGCCGAACGGGTGGCGGTGGCCGAGACCCGGCGGGTGCGTTCGGCGGCCGCGCTGCTCGGGCTGCGGCTGGACGCGGTGGTCGTCAACAAGATGCTGCCCGCCACCCCCGCGCCCGCGGGCCCGCTGGAGGCGGCTCATCCCGCCGTGCACTGGTACCGCAACCGCCGCGCCGAACAGCAGGCCGTCGTCGACCGGCTGCGCGCCGAGCTCGACGACGTCCCGGTGCTGCTGGCCCAGCACAGCGGCCCCGAGCCGGTCGGCGCCGAGGCCCTGTCGCTGCTGTCCTACGAGCCGCTGGACGCCCCACCGCCGGAACACACCGCACGGGAGAACGCCCGGAAACGGGGAATACCGGACGGTGAGCCGGACACCCGCGCCGAGTCGACGCGTGTCGGCGCGCGTTCGGGCGAGCCGGTGGTTCGATGGGAGTCGGGCACGGGCGTCGACGCGGTGTACGCGCTGCGGATGCGCCTGCCCGTCGTCGACGCGGCGACGCTGCGACTGGGACGAGTGGAGGACGATTTGATCGTGGGAGCGGACGGGGTGCGGCGCCGGGTGCGCCTGGCGCCGGTGTTGCGGCGGTGCACGGTCGAGGGCGCCGAGCTGGACGCGGGCCACCTGACCGTGCGGTTCCGGCCCGACCCGGCGCTGTGGCCGGCGGAGGGCCGGTGAGATGAGCTCCGAATCGCACGGGCGCGACGCCCGTTCCGGGGGACAGCCCGATTCGTTCGCCGAGTTCGCCGAGGAACTGCGCCTGCTCGCCGAGACCGTGCTCGAGCGCGTCGAGCCGGTGCTGCGGCGCAGCGCCGCCGAGGGACAGCCGGAGTGGTCCAGTTGCAGCTGGTGCCCGGTGTGCGCGGCCGCGGCGCTCGTGCGCGGAGAACACCACGACGTGCTCGCCGCCATCGCCGACCACGGCACCGCCATCGTCACCGTGCTGCGCGAGGCGCTGGCCGGCACGCCGGTCGAGCCGGTGCTGCCCACCGAGACCGACCCGGAAACCGGTGCGCGGCACGAACATGCCCCGCGCACCGGCGAGTCCGCGCGGAGCGGCGCAGCCGGGACGCGACCGGGTTATGTCGACATCCCCGTCACCGTCAGGTCGTGACGTGACCGCCGCGGCGCCCCTCACCGTCGGCATCGATGTCGGCGGCACCAACATTCGGGCCTCCGTGGTGGATGCCGCGGGCGAGGTGCTCGACACCGTCCAGGCCCCCACCCCGCACAGCGCCCGCGCGCTCGAGGACGCTCTCGACCGTGCGGTGCGCGAACTGTGCGCGCGGCACCGCATCGCCGCGGTGGGACTGGCCGTCGCGGGGTTCGTCGACGAGCACCGCGCGGCGGTCCGCTTCGCCCCGCATCTGCCCTGGCGGGATGCGCCGGTGGCCCGCCAGCTCACCGAGCGCCTCGGCCTCCCGGTGATCCTCGAGCACGACGCCAACGCGGCGGCCTGGGCCGAATACCGGTTCGGGGCCGCGGCGGGCGGGCACAACGTCGTCCTGGTCGCCATCGGCACCGGCATCGGCGCGGCGCTGCTGGTCGGCGGCGCGCTGTATCGCGGCACGCACGGTGTCGCCCCGGAACTGGGGCACCTGCAGGTGGTCCCGAACGGCCGCGCCTGCCCGTGCGGCAAACGTGGCTGCTGGGAACGCTATTGCAGCGGCACCGCCCTGGCCGACACCGCGATCGAGCTGCTGGCCACCGATCCGTCCGAGTCGACGGTGCTGGCCAGGGAGGTGTTCAGCGATCCTGGCGCGCTCACCGGTCGCCGCGTCGCCGGGGCGGCGCAGGACGGCGATCCGGTGGCGCTGGCCGCGGTCGCCGACTTCGGCCGCTGGCTCGGCCTCGGCCTGGCCTTCGTCAGCGACATCTTCGACCCCGATCTCATCGTGGTGGCCGGTGGGGTGAGCAGCTCGGCTCCGCTGTTCCTCGACGACGCGCGCGAGGAGTACGCCCGCGCGGTGACCGGGGCCGGGCACCGCCCGCTCGCCCGCATCCGCACCACCCAGCTGGGCGAGGCCGCGGGCATGATCGGCGCCGCCGAACTGGCCAGGGCGGTGCTGTCCGAACCTGCCGCACCGCCGTCGCGCCGGGTCGGCACGGGCCGCTGAGATTCGCACACACGTTCGATCTCGGGGCGGCTGTGACACGACCCACGCCACCCGGCGCGGCGAATGTGGCCGAGGGCCCCGTCGTGGTTGGATGTGATCTCCGACCAGCGGTAAAGTCGCACGTGTCGCAGGTTGCTCACCTCTATCCCGGTCCCCCTGGGGGAAGGACGTCATGTTCTACTGGCTGCTCAAATTCGTGCTCGTGGGGCCCTTCATCCGTGTCTACAACCGCCCGACCGTCGAAGGCGTGGAGAACATTCCGTCCGACGGCCCGGCGATCCTGGCGGGTAACCATCTGTCCATCGCCGACTGGCTCTTCGCCCCGCTGCTGAGCCCGCGCCGGATCAACTACCTCGCCAAGGCCGAGTACTTCACCACCCCGGGCATCAAGGGCCGCCTGCAGAAGTTCTTCTTCAGCGGCACCGGCCAGTACCCCATCGACCGCAGCGGCGCCGACGCGGCCGAGGACGCCCTCAACGCCGCCCGCAAGCTGCTCGACCAGGGCAAGCTCGTCGGCCTCTACCCGGAGGGCACCCGCTCCCCCGACGGCAGGCTCTACAAGGGCAAGACCGGCATGGCGCGCCTGGCGCTCGAGACCGGCGTCCCGGTCATCCCGGTGGCGGTGATCGGCACCGACAAGGTCGCCCCGCCCGGACCGTTCCGGTGGCGCCGCCACAAGGTGACCGTGAAGTTCGGCGCCCCCATCGACTTCTCCCGGTACGAGGGCATGGGCGGCAACCGCTTCGTCGAACGCGCCGTCACCGACGAGGTCATGTACGAGCTGATGCGCCTGAGCGGCCAGGAGTACGTCGACGTGTACGCGCACAGCCTCAAGGGCGTGCCCTCGGGCTCCAAGCCGGAGGCACCCCGCATCCCCGACACCGCGGCGAGCTGAGCACCGACCGACCCGCGACCGGCCCCGAGAACCCGTTTCCCGGGGCCTTTTTCGTGCCCAGACGAGATGACGTTGCTCACAAGCCAAGCCGTCGGCAAGATCTTCTTCAGCCGCGGCCGCCAGACTTCCCGGCATGTTCAAGAAGTTGCTTGCCGCGGCCGGGGTCGGCGGCGCCGAGGTCGAGACCCAGCTGTTCACTCCCGGCGTGCAGCCGGGCGGGGTGGTCGACGGAGTGATCCGGTTGCGCGGTGGCCAGGTGGCCCAGGACATCTCGCAGATCGCCGTCGAGTTCGTCACCCGGGCCGAAGTCGAGTACGACGACCACGAGGGCGTGCGCGAGATCGGTTTCGGCCGGGTCGGCGTCACCGGCCCGCTGCACCTGCCCGCCGGGGCGGTGCTCGAATTCCGGTTCGGCGCACGGGCGCCGATGGAAACGCCGATCACCTTCTACAACGGCAGGCACCTGCCGGGCACCACGGTCGCGCTGCGCACGATCGTGGAGATCCGCGGCGCGACCGACGCCGCCGACACCGACCCGATCGGGGTCGGCGCGCTGCCGGCCCAGCACGTGATCCTGGCGGCGGTGGAGCGGCTGGGTTTCCCGCTGCGCAGCGCGGACGTGGAATCCGGCCGGGTGCACAACACTCCGCAGACCCTGCCCTTCTATCAGGAGATCGAATTCGGTCCCTGCCCGCACTACCCGCGACTGAACCAGCTCGAGGTCACCTTCGTGCCCACCGAGAGCGGGATGAGCGTCGTGCTCGAGGCGGACAAGCGCGGCGGCTGGCTCGGCGAGGGCCGCGACGTCTTCGACGGGCTGTGGGTGGAACACCATCGCCTCGACGGCATCGACTGGGCGGGCGAACTGCACCACCGCATCGCCCGGCTGGCCGGCTGAGCCGGTCGAGGGGACTGGCGCCGGATCCCGCATCGATGCAGGTCGTCCCGGGTCGTCCGGGGGCGCTCGGATCGGGCTCGGCTTCGAGTGCGCACAAGTGGCTCGGCTGTGGTTAAGTTTCCTGCCATGAGCACGCCGCAGACTGTCTCCGCCGAAGAATATCTCCCCCGTGACACCGCGGATGTCGTTCGCACTGTGCGGGATTCGCGAGTGCGCGCCGAGCGTCTCACCGTCCGTGGCGGTGAGGCGTTCGAGGACAGCCTGCTGGTGCCCGACCACCGCGCGGTGGTCTCGCTGCGCCGGATGAACGCGGTGCTCGACATCAACCTGGGCAGGCGCACGGTCCGGGTCCAGGCGGGCGCCAAGCTGTCCGACATCGATCGCCGACTCGGCGCGCACGGGCTCGGCCTGCCGATCGTCGGCGACCACCGCGACATCACCGCGGGCGGGTTCGCCTCGGTCGGCGGCGTCAGCAGCGCCTCGCACCGCTACGGTCTGTTCATCGACCAGATCGTCGATCTGGAGTACGTGGACCCGGACGGGCGGATCGGCACCTGCGGCCGCAACCACCACACCGAGCGCTTCCATCGCATCCTCGGCGCGGGCGGGCGCGCGGGCATCATCACCGCGCTCACCCTCGACACCGTCGAGGTCGACAAGGACCACACCTGGCTCACCACCGACGCCGACCGGTTCCTGGACTTCGACTCCTTCGTCGAGCACGCCCATGCCGAGATCGTGCGGCCGGGCAACGCGGTGCTCCAGGTGGGCCGCTGGGTCGACACCGCGCCGCTGAAGGTCGCGCGGCCGGTCGGCACCGGGCACGTGCAGCTGGGCACCGTCCGCTTCGGGCAGTGGTCGAGCCTCTACCCCACCACCCCGACCCGGTCGCTGCGGGCCCGGCGCGAGGTCGGCACCCGCACCCGCAAATCGCTGGGCGCGATCGCCTCGCACGCGGGCGGGCGGGCGGGCATGCCGGTGCGCAACGCCGCCGCGGGTGCGCTGATGTTCGCGCCGAAGGTGCTCACCCTGCGCGACGCGGAGTACCTGGCCGACACCGTCATCAGTTCCTCCGAGCGCGGCCCCGCCTACCGGGTCGGCGTGTTCGCGCCGATGTCGACCTACGCCTCGGTGTTCTACCGACTGCACGATCTGTTCGCCGGGCATCGTGAGCGCACCGGCTGCTTCACCGTCATCTCCGCGATGACCTACGGTGTGCGGTCGAAGTACCTGCGCGCGGAGGCCTCGGCGCGCAACCTGCCGGTGGAGGACCACGGCCTGATCACCTTCACCTGCCGCCTGCGGCCCTCGGCGCTGCCGTCGGAGCTGCTGCGCGACATCGTGGCGGGTATCGACGAGATCTGCGCCTCCGAGCACGCCATGCGCTACGAATCGGCCCAGTAGGGCAGCCGGACGTCACAGCGGCCGGTCCGGGCATTCCGGACCGGCCGTTCGCCGTGCTCTGCGCGTGCCCCCCGACAACGCACAGCGCCCCACCGTTTCCGATGGGGCGCTGTATGTCGGAGTGTGAACCAGCTCAGTGCTTCTCGGGTCCGAGGTGGTACTCGAAGACCAGGCCCGCGGCGGCCGCGATCACGCAGATCACGCCGACGGCGATCAGCCACGGCTCGAAGAAGGCCAGGCCGAGGGCGGCCACCGAACCGGCGCCGGCCAGCAGGATGGGCCAGAAGCTGCCGGGCGAGAAGAAGCCCAAGTCGCCCGCGCCGTCCACGATCTCGGCGTCCTCGTAGTCCTCCGGGCGCAGGTCCAGACGTCGGGCGACGAACCGGAAGTAGGTGCCGATGATCAGCGACAGACCCGCGGTCAGCACGATGGCGGTGGTGCCCGCCCATTCGACGCCGGTACGCGACTGGGCGGTGAAGAAGCCGTAGACGACGCCGACGATGATGAAGAACACCGTCAGCAGTTCGAAGATGCGCGCTTCGATCCTCATGTCAGATCAATCCTCACTCGGCCTCGGGCGCGGCCGCGCTCTTGACAGTCCGGTCGGTGTTGAACGGGCGGGTGGAGGTCGCCACCGGGGACTCGCCGATCGCCTGCAGCGCCTCGGCGTTGGTCTTGCCCGCGCGACGCTCGTCCAGGTAGCGGGTGAACTTCTCCGGCGAGACCGCCCGGACCTCGAAGTTCATCATCGAGTGGTAGGTGCCGCACATCTCCGCGCAGCGGCCGACGAAGGCGCCTTCCTTCTCGATCTCGGTGATCTGGAAGACGTTGTCGGAGTGGTTCTCCTTCGGGTTCGGCATCACGTCGCGCTTGAACAGGAACTCCGGCACCCAGAAGGCGTGGATGACGTCGGCGGCGGCGAGCTGGAACTCGATGACCTTGCCGGTCGGCAGCACCAGGACGGGGATCTCGGTGCTGGTGCCCACGGTCTCGACGGTGTCGTAGTGCAGGTAGGAGAGGATGTCGTTCTCCGGCTTGCCGTGCACCGGGCCGGGCTGCGGGTGGCCGTGCTCGGTGTCGACCCGCTCCTCGTACTCCTTCAGCTGCGCCTGCGCGGCTTCCTCACGGGCGGTGTCGATGCCGTTGAACTGGTAGCCGCCGTCCTTGAAGTCGACCTCGCGGTAACCGAACTTCCAGTTCCACTGGAAGGCGGTCACGTCGACGGTGACGTCCGGGTCGGCCACCTTCTCGTGCACGTAGTTCTGCACGACGACGGTGAAGTAGAACAGCACCGCGATGATGACGAACGGGATCGCCGTGTAGGTCAGCTCCAGCGGCACGTTGTAGCCGGTCTGGCGCGGGAACTCCGGCGAGTCCTTCTTCTTGCGGTGGAAGACGACGGTCCAGAAGGTCAGACCCCAGACCAGCACGCCCATCGCCAGCGCGGCGATGATCGACCAGGTCCACAGCTCCCGCATCCGGGTCGCCTGCGGCGTGACGCCCGAGGGCCAGCCGAACCGCAGCCAAACATTGTCGATCGAGCAGCCCGAGACGAGCATCGCGGTGATCCCCAAGGACACCGCCAGCCCGGCCCGCCGAAGGATGCGGCCCTGCCGACCCCGAACGGGTCGTGCCCCGATCTCTTCGCTCGCCTTGTGCGCCACGCTCACGCCTTCCTGGTCGCCACACATTCCGACAGTGCGCCGCCGGGGCCGCGATCCGCCCTGACGACACGTTCCAAGCACGTTTCAGACCCTCCCCGGGCGGCGGCCACGACGGACACGCGGCGCCTGAGAACGACCTGAGTACTACGCAGCGTAGACCAAACTCGCGTCCGGTATGTCGCCGGGTCGGGTTCGACACTCGCCCACCGCCGGCTCGGGGCCGTCGCTGCGGCCGTCACCAGGGTATCGCCGCAGGACAGGGTGGGCGCGGCGCGCGCGGACCGCGCGTGCGGCATACTCGGACACAGTATTTCGGCCGCGCTGCCCGCGGCATCCCCACGACCGGAGAAACGAGGTTGCCGACACGTGTGCGGACTGCTCGGATTCCTGACAGCTGACGCGGCGACATCCGAGGTGGTGGACCAGGTCTACAACGCGCTGCACTGCATGCGCCACCGTGGACCGGACGAACGTGGCACCTGGCACGACGACCACCTCGTCTTCGGGTTCAACCGCCTGTCGATCATCGACATCGAGCACTCCCACCAGCCGCTGCGCTGGGGTCCGCCGGAGAACCCGGAGCGCTACGCGCTGACCTTCAACGGCGAGATCTACAACTACCTGGAGCTGCGCGAGGAACTCGCGGCCGCGCACGCGGCCAAATTCGGCGACGCACCCATGTTCCGCACCGAGGGCGACAGCGAGGCGATCGTCGCCGCCTACCACTACTGGGGCGCCGAGGCGGTGGCCAAGCTGCGCGGCATGTTCGGCTTCGCCATCTGGGACACCCAGACCCGCGAGCTGTTCCTGGCCCGCGATCCGTTCGGTATCAAGCCGCTGTTCCTGGCCACCGGCCCCGGCGGCACGGCGTTCGGCAGCGAGAAGAAGAGCCTGCTCGACCTGCTGCCCGCGCTGCGCCTGTCCGACGACCTGGACCCCCGCGCGCTCGAGCACTACACGGTGCTGCAGTACGTGCCCGAGCCGGAAACCCTGCACAAGGGCATCCGCAGGCTCGAGTCGGGCACCTACGCGGTGGTGCGGCCGGGCGCGGCGCCGCAGGTGACCCGCTACTTCACCCCGCGCTTCCCGGTGCGCCCGTTCGCTCCCGGCTCGGCGCAGACCCGCTACAACGAGATCGCGGCCGCGCTAGAGGACTCCGTCGCCAAGCACATGCGCGCCGACGTGACCGTCGGCTCGTTCCTGTCCGGCGGCATCGACTCCACCGCGGTGGCGGCGCTGGCCATGCGGCACAACCCGAACCTGATCGCCTTCACCACCGGGTTCGAGCGCGAGGGCTACTCCGAGGTGGACGTGGCCGCCGAGAGCGCCGCGGCGATCGGGGCGCGCCACATCGTCAAGGTGGTCTCCCCCGCCGAGTTCGCCGCCGCCATCCCCGAGATCGTGTGGTACCTCGACGACCCGGTGGCCGATCCCGCGCTGGTGCCGCTGTACTTCGTGGCCAAGGAGGCACGCAAGCACGTCAAGGTGGTGCTGTCCGGCGAGGGCGCCGACGAGCTGTTCGGCGGCTACACCATCTATCGGGAGCCGTTGTCGCTCCGGCCGTTCGAGTACCTGCCCAAGGGGCTGCGCCGACTGGCCGGGCGGCTGTCGGAGCGCATCCCGGACGGTACCCGGGGCAAGAGCCTGCTGCATCGTGGTTCGCTCACCCTCGAGGAGCGCTACTACGGCAACGCGCGCAGCTTCAACGACGCCCAGCTGCGGGCGGTGCTGCGCGAGTTCCGGCCGGAGTGGACCCACCAGGACGTCACCGCCCCGATCTACGCGCAGTCGCGCGGCTGGGATCCGGTGGCCCGGATGCAGCACCTGGACCTGTTCACCTGGTTGCGCGGCGACATCCTGGTCAAGGCCGACAAGATGACGATGGCCAACTCGCTGGAGCTGCGGGTGCCGTTCCTCGACACCGAGGTGCGCCGGGTCGCCGAGCAGCTGCCCTTCGACCAGAAGATCACCAAGCACACCACCAAGTACGCGCTGCGCCAGGCGCTCGAGGGCATCGTGCCCGCGCATGTGCTGCACCGGGCCAAGCTCGGCTTCCCGGTGCCGCTGCGGCACTGGCTGCGCGGCACCGAACTCTACGACTGGGCGCACACCCAGATCGCCGAGTCGCAGACCGACCACCTGCTGGACAAGGCCGCGATCACCGCGATGCTCGTCGAGCACCGCGCGGGCCGCGCCGACCACAGCCGACGCCTGTGGACGCTGCTGGTCTTCATGGTCTGGCACGGCATCTTCGTCGAGGACCGCATCAAGCCGGACATCCAGGAACCGGTCTACCCGGTCACCCTCTGACCACGGCCGCGAAACGCCGACGCCCCGGTCCGTGCCGGATCGGGGCGTCGGCGTTTCGCGCTCAGAGCAGGGGCTTGATGTCGGCGGCGGCGTCGGGGCCGTACGCCTGGGTGAGCCGGTCGAGGGCGTCGTCCTTGTTGAGCGTCCATTCCTGGGTGCCCATCGTCTCCAGGACGAGCACGGCGACCAGCGAGCCGAGCTGGGCGGCACGCTCGAGGCTCAGGCCCGCGGTGTGGCCGGTGAGGAAGCCGGCGCGGAAGGCGTCGCCGACACCCGTCGGTTCGACCTTCTCGCGCTCGGGCACCACACCGACGCGCACTTCGCTGCCGTCGGCGTCGACCACGAGCACGCCCTCGGCGCCGAGGGTGGTCACCCGGATGCCGACCCGGGCGGCGACCTCGGCCTCGCTCAGGCCGGTCTTCTGCAGCAGCAGGCCCCACTCGTACTTGTTGGTGAACAGATAGGCGGCGCCGTCGATGAGCCGCACGGCCTGGTCGCCGTCGAGGCGGGCCAGCTGCTGGGACGGGTCGGCCGCGAACGGAATGCCCAGTTCCCGGCACTCGTCGGTGTGGCGCAGCATCGCCTCGGGGTCGTTGGCGCCGATCAGCACCAGATCGAGTTGCTTGCTCCCGGCCAGTTCGGCGATGGAGATGTCGCGGGCCTCGCTCATCGCACCCGGGTAGAACGAGGCGATCTGGGCCATGTCGTCGTCTGTGGTGCACACGAACCGGGCGGTGTGTGCCCGGTCGGAGACGTGCACGGTGGAGCAGTCCACGCCGTGCTTCTCCAGCCACGCCCGGTACTCGCCGAAATCGGCGCCGACCGCGCCCACGAGCAGCGGCGAGCGATTGAGCACGCCCATCGCGAAGGCGATGTTGCCCGCGACGCCGCCACGGCGGATCTGCAGATCGTCGACGAGGAAGCTCAGCGAGACATGGTCGAGCTGGTCGGCCAGCAGCACATCGGCGAACCGTCCGGGAAAGCGCATGAGGTGGTCGGTCGCGATGGACGCGGACACGGCGATAGACACGAGGCGG